>WYAU01000088.1 GCA_011525665.1 Candidatus Brocadia sp. | reverse complement strand
TAAAACGATCAGGATATTCAATGTTGATGCATAAAAGCAGAAAAATCAGTCTTGGATACCAAACTCATTATGTATTTTGAAACCTTTTGATATCACAAATTACCCTCTGTGAGAAATGCGGGTTAGTCATTGGATAATAGAAAAACAGTCTACAACACCAAGATTGATTACTGCACACCCAAAATAGGAGGAAACCATGATAAAAGAACATGATCGAATTGTTTTGTTGAAAGATTTACCGGAGGATGGTTTACAGGCTGGCGACGTCGGTACGGTTGTTCATATTTATCGTCAAGGCGAAGCATTTGAAGTCGAATTTATGACACTTGACGGCGGAACAGTTGCTGTTGTAACTTTGCTTTCATCTCAAATACGAGCAGTTAGTAAAAGGGACATTACACATGTTAGAGAACTTACCGTCTCTTGATTTAAAAAGGACTTTGCTTTTGTTTTAATCATTCATTAAAAAACAAAAAGGCTTAATCCAAAAAACGGATTAAGCCTTTTTGTTTACTTTCCAAAACTTGCTTTCTTTAAAACTTATTCAACCAGGCAGTTTTCTCCCTCATGCATACATGCTGATTTGTCTACGTCACCCGGCTTTCGCTTCCACCCCAGGAGCAAATCCGTATACTCACCGTGCTTCCAGAAGTCGTATGCCTTATGCTCTATTCCTGCCTGATTCTCCAGCGCCTTTATCCTCCTTAGACGGCTGGCCTCGGCCTTGATCTGCACAAGCCAGCGATCCTGCAAGAAAGCGCCTTTCCCGTACGTTGCACCGTACATAGCCCCGTGTGCCATGGCCTTATACACCGCATTAGTTATATAGACCAGCATTTCAAAGGCGGTGCGCTCGATATCGGAAACGTTGTACATCCTGCCCTCACCACCGAGCAGACTAAAGGTATAGTGACCGGCGTAGTCCGGGGCCAGGTCACCCGGCATGGGATCCAGCAACCCCTCGTTGTAAAGGTCAACTACGATCTTCATGGCCTCACGCCACTTGGTAAAGCTGACCTTTACGGCCTCGTCCATAGCTTCAAACTGGTCAGCGGCAAATCTGGGCGAATGGCACCCCTTGCAGGTATTAATCCAATTCTGCCTGGATTCTTTAAATTTCGGTGCCCCCCTGTTTACGAGCGATGTACCCATATGGCTGTTTATGGTAGATGCCTTTTGTGCATTGTGCTCGCCGTCTTTCATATGACAATATGCACAGGTGGGGGTTTTATAATTTGCAGGTTTCATGGGTTTTGTCCAGTCCCATGTATGCTGCTCAGATTCATAAATCATACCGTGGTATGATTCTTTGTACATTTCATACTCGTAGTGATCCAAACCCATATGGCAGATACCGCAGTTATTGGGTTTTCTTGCCTCAGCCATAGAAAAGTCATGTCTTGTGTGGCACCCATCACATCTGTTCTCGGCTATACCATGACATGTGGCGCATGCCGTCACCTCCGCCGCCGGCTTTGCTATCTGCCACGGAGTTTCTATTACGCTTACATGGAATGCGTAAGTGTGGGACCCAATCTTGCCAGCACGGTGACCATTCTTCTGGTCCGGATGACACTCACCGCAATGCTTCCAGGAAGGCATGTACAGTTGCTGGTGATTATTCCCATGACATTTGTCACACCCCACAACACCCTTTTCCGTAGATGCATGTTTGCTCTTTTTCCATTGTGCAACGATACCCGGCGTCTGTATCGTGTGACACATAATACATTCTTCATGTTTAAATTCTCCGGACACATTCAAATTTGGCGTGTAGTAGTGATCAGGGTCGTACCACCGAATAAGGGGTAAAAAACCAAACAACTTCCCAAATTTTCCCTCACCCGGCAACAGTTCTTCCGGTTCTGTGTATGTTGCCGTTAAACCGCCGTGGTAGAGATCTCCTGAGTTGTCAGGACCGATCTTTTCCCCTGTTATCTCGGAGATAATTTGTTGAATTGTCCTCTCATCCTTTGGGCGGGACGCAAACTCTGCCTTCTTTTTCACAGGGGAGGGAACTTTCTCTTCCTTTTGTACTTCAGGAGCCTCTATCCTTGCCTCTTCCTTTGCTTTAGCAGGAACTTCCTTTTCGATTGTTACGACTTCTGCTTTTTTCACAGCCGCCTGTTCACACCCAAGCTGGATACAACCAAACAAGGCGAATACACCCACAGAGATCGACAATTTTATCCCTTTGCCCATATCCTTCTCTCCTTTTTTAACAATCATTAACTGATACAGAATACACGAAAATCTCTCCTGCAATAACCCGTATCGGCCGTTTCATTTTTTTGTTATTTCTACCTTCCAGACGTCAGGCCCTTGTTCAACGTATTTCCAGTCCAATTGTCCGCCCCGTTCTGCATCTAATTGATATTTTAAGGGTTTGGGGTCATGATCGTTTATCAGGACCATCATTTCCCCCTTTTTCAGACCGTCAAAGGTATTAAATATCTTTGGGTGTCTTTCCCGCGGCACAATATTTCTCACATCCAGTACGACAGGCTGTATCTTGTCCATATCTCTCCCTTTTCCTTGTCTTTCGCTTTATATCTATCCCACACTGATAGCCAAAACAACCATTCTTTCCGTGCATTTCATCCCCCGGGAAGACCCCTCTGGGGCGACAAAAATCATGTCCTTTTTCATATCGATCTTTTTGTTGTCAAGAGTAAAAACTCCTTTACCTTCTTTTACGTAGAAAATACCCACACTATGTCCTTCATGGGGCGGGATCTCTTGTCCGGGTTCCATGCAAATAAGAGGCATCTTCACCTTTGATGAAGCGTAAAGAATATTTGGGATAAAGCGATCTTTATTAAAAGTTATTTTTTCTTCTAAAAAAATAGGTTCCAAATTTATACAAAGCCTCCTGAGATATCTTAAAAAGGGGTTATTGTTCTGTAGTTATACATCAACAATGTCAAATCACATGCGGAACGGTCTGCCTTTTATATTGTCTTTTTTGCCTCCTGACTGGCCACTGCATTCAATTCATTCACGAACTTATCGACGTCGGTATTATGCATCATGCATGCAAGATTTATATCCTCCGTGCCGAAGGAGGGACAATCGAAACATCCCTTTCCAAAATATTTCGTAAATACCGCCTTTGTCGCAGGATATTTCTTTGTTACTTCTCCCGTGCTCATTTTCTTCGTTATGAGAACCTCACTGCCCATAATTTCTCTCCCATAAAGATTAAAGATGCAGAAACAATAAAAATTTTGCGGGGGCAACATCTCCCTCTGATGGTATGGGGACAGAAATTTTTCACAATATTTTCTCTGCCCGCAACCCAAAAACTAGCGTACCCCTGCAAGGGTAGTCTCCTGGTCAACCAATTCAACCGGTGCAATATCCTCTATTTTTACAGGAAGCCGCACATTTTTGGGAAGTGGATCAATGTATTTCTTCCTGTATGCCTTGCTCTGCATACGGCAGGTGGGGTATCGCTTGCTAAAATCCGGATGCGTTACCATCTTCTTCCATATCTCCTGGATGGACATCTCGCGGACATTTCCAAAGTTAATAGGGTTAAAATCGCAGGGGTTGATGTCACCATAAGCGGTCATATAGAATTGCGACTGGGCACCATAGCATCCTACGCCCCTCGGCGAATTGATGATGGACATACAATTTATCCCCATAGGATGGTCCATCTCGTGATATTTCTTTGTAAGGGCAATCAATTGTTTCCGGTCTTCTGCAGTTAGTATTTTTGACGTATCTTTTAAGAATCTACCCGATGGTATGCAGTCAAAGACCGTAACCTCGGAAAACCCCTGTTCCTGCGCAATCTTCAAGAGCTTTTCAACCTTTCCGGTCTTGATACTCTCGCTGGTTGCATACGTGGAGATCCCCGTCAGGATACCAGCCTTCCTGCAACGTTCGGCGCCTTCAAATGCTTTCTGATAACAACCCGGCACTGCCCGGAACTCGTTGTGCAATTCCGGCTCACTGCTATCTATAGAGATGTTTAAAGAGAACAAACCCGCCCTGGCAAGTTTCCGAACGTTTTCTTCTGTCAGGAGCAATCCATTGGTAAATATCATCGGGATGGCTTTGGTTTTATCCACATAGCCAATGAGATCATAGAGTTCTTCCCGCAGCATCGGTTCTCCACCCACATAGATAATCAGACTGGCTCCTAGGTCCAATGCCCCATCCACCACGTTTTTTATTTCCTGCACGGTAAGCTCTTTTTTGGCAGGGTCTATGAAGGGGTCGGCGCTACAATGGATACATTGACACTGGCATTTATGTGTAATGGCCAGATTCGCCGTAACGGGAAATGCCATCTTGTATAACATCATTCTCAATTTTCTTTCGAGAAACCGCATGCCCGCCTGGCTGGGGAAAGGAGGATTATAAAGGTTGTATACGTTCATACCGTTAACTTTGGCAATCACCTTCAGGGAATTAATCTTTTCAAAAAACTGGTCAACGTAGGGTTGCAACATCTTGCCGAGCACCCCACCTGCCTTACCTGCAACCTTCCCATGAACAATTTCGGCATCGATATGTAAAAAATCAAATGCTGTCATATTTTATCCTCCTTATCCACATGGTAAGCGAGTTTAAGATTTTTCTCTATCTCGCACAAAATATCATTTGCAACCTCAATGGCCTTTAAGCCTTCCTCGCCGGAAACAACCGGCTCTTTCCGATCCACAATGCAATTCACAAAAGACTCCAGTTCTTTTCTGAGTGGTTCACAGTCATCCATCTTTATATGCTCTATCTTTAACAGGTCGCCAAACACGTAACTTTTCAAATCCGCGATAGTGGAAACATCCATTTCGGAGATATTCAACGCCTTCAGAGTCAGCGCCGGTGATTTTTTGTATATTAACGCATCCTTTTTCAGATAATCAATGGAAATATATGAATCCTGCGAAAACAACCTCATCTTTCGCATGGAGGCAAGGGACACACGGCTTGCAGTTACATTTGCCACACATCCGTTCTGAAATTGAATGCGGACGTTCGCAATATCCTCTTTATCCGAAATAACGTTTACCCCCACGGCATCGAATTTTTTAACCTTCGAACCCGTGATGTGCAGGATTATGTCGAGGTCATGTATCATCAAATCCAGAACAACTCCAATATCCGCGGAGCGAAATGTAAAGGGGCTCAACCGGTGGCACTCGATAAACCGCGGATTAATGGAAAGTTTCTTAATTGCAGCTATCGCAGGGTTAAATCGTTCTATATACCCTGCCTGAAGCACCAACCCATTCGCTTTGCTAATACCGATCAATTCTCTTGCCTCGGATACCGTGCCCGTCATGGGTTTTTCGATCATAACGTGAACTCCATGATTCAGGAATTCCTTTGCTATGGCGTAATGCGACTTTGTGGGCACTGCAATGCTTACTGCCGTAACTTTTCCGATTATTTCCTTATAATTTGAGAAGGACTGCGTATGATACTGCCGGGCAATTTTTTCCGCCTGGTTACGCTGCACATCCACTACGCCGACCAACTCTACTCCCGGCAGCTCTGTATAGACCCTTGCATGTTCCTTTCCAAGGTGACCGACACCAACCACCGCAACCTTTATTTTTGACATATTTACGTTGCCGCCACCGCCGAATATCGAAAAGACTCCCGGTACCTTCCGAACTTACCCTTATCAATCTTTCTCAGAAATGCAATAAGATACCTGACCTCAGGAGAAATATCTTCTTTCCTTTCCAATTCTTCCAGCGCCTTGCTTTTATTCAATTCTTTGGAACGAAACAATGCCTGAAAGGCCTCTTTGATTTCGTCAATCCGCTCTTTTGAAAAACCTTCTCTCTCCAATCCAACGATATTCACCTGGCGTATCTTTGCCGGATGGCCTTCTATAATCACATAGGGGGGAACATCTTGAACAATCCTGGTATGCCCCCCCACGTACGCATACCTCCCGATGGTTACAAAAGGCTGAATACCAACAAGCCCCATGAGCTTTGCACCCCTCTCCACCGCAACATGGCCACCCAGCAACACCCCATTCGCCAGAAGAACATTATCCTCGATAATACAATCATGGGCAATATGTGCACAGGCCATGAAAAAATTATTATCGCCTATCACCGTTTTTTCTCCCCCACCGGCCGTACCTATATTAATGGTTACCCCTTCCCGCACGACGTTGCAATCACCCATCACAAGAGAGGTGAGCTCGCCGCGATATTTAAGGTCCTGCGGCTCGGCACCCAAAACGGAATTGGGATAAACAACATTATTTTTTCCCAGGATTGTATTTCCCGTCACCGTAACATGATTTTTTATAACGGTACCATCACCGATCGTAACGTCTGCGCCTATTATAGAAAAAGGGCCAATTTCGACCCCTTTGCCCAAAACGGCACGGGGGTGCACGATTGCCGACTTGTGAATTTTCATCTCGTTTTCCCTTTTCTTTGCATGTTTCCTCTCTTTCAGCGATACTGCCACTATAACCCTGCCCGGCCAGGTCACACAACCCTAGCAATTTTCTCTGCCAGTTGAACATTCAGAGAATGACCGGATCTGCTTGCAACAATACGCCCTTGAATTAATACATTTGCCAGGTAAAGGTCTCCTACGAGGTCTAAGATTTTATGTCTTACAAATTCATCGGGGAACCTCAATTCGGCGGGCTTCATGGAAATCGGCTTTGTTAATCTTCCGTCTTCATGCACGATAATACTATTATCGTCGGTAACCCCTTTTCCCAAACCAAGCTTCTTGAACTCTTCAACATAGGTACTCAGGCCAAATGTCCTTGCCGGCGCGATCTCTTTGCAGAAATTTTCTTCCGTAAACTCGATGTCATAGGTTTGCTGTTTGATGAAAGAACCGTTAAAATCCAGGGTATACGAAAACAGCAGCCCTTTTTCATAAGGCATCGCCATAACACGGGCGTCGCCACTACTCACGATTATCGGGGATTTTACGACAAAAACCCTTTTTTCCCCACCCAGTTCAACGATACCCGCCTTTTTGAGAGCATCCACAAACATTTTGGCGCTTCCATCACCAGCAGGAATTTCCTGGCCGTTTATTTCGATTTCAATATTGTCGATCCCCAATCCAGCCAAAGCAGCCATTAAATGTTCGACACTTTCGACCTCTGCTCCTTTGTTTTTCAAGAATATGCGTTTATAATTGCTTGACAAGGCATGAACGTGAGCCGGCACCTTCGGTTGGTGAGGCAAATCCACGCGAACAAAAAAGATGCCCGAATTTAGCGGCGCCGGTTTAAAACGGAGCCTTGTAGTCCCCCCCCGAAACATCCCCACTCCCGTACACTCGAACTCTTGCCCAATGGTTTTTTGTGTGCTGTTCACAAGCTACTTTCCCTTGCTTGCCGCTGAATGCTTTTTATTCAGGTTATCAATCACCTGATCGGTAATGTCTACAGAACCGGAATGGTACAAGACGGTTTTTATTCCGACTTTAAACTGCAATTCAGTGATTCCCCCGCTCTGCAGTTCCGGCTCCTCCTTTTTAATGATTAAATCATATTGTTCGCGACTGCCTATATCTTCCACTTCCCTGCAAACTTCCGTGTAGAGACTTTCGAAATAGTCCTTGTACTTTTTCATGAGGCTCTTTTCCGCAAACTTTGCATAGGACTCCAATTCCATATTCTTTTTTTCAAAGACTTCCTCGTCTTTTTTCCTGGCCTCACTTCCGAGATCCAATAGCTGTATTTTCTCGCCCAAGCTCACCAGCTCTTTCTTTTTATCATTGACAATCTTCTGGTACTGCTTTTCCTGCTCTTTGAGCTGGACATCAAACATCTTCCTTTTTTCATACTTCTCAAACACCGTATTCAAATCCACGACTCCGATTTTTAGCCCTTTTGAAGAAGAACCGGCTGTGGCGGGTTCCTTTGCCTGTATACCTCCCGACGAAAACAGGCACAAATATGCAAGACATGCCACAGCAAAAATCATTCTTCCTCTTTTGCCATTCTTCTCTGCTGGTTTTTCTAACTTCATAGTTAAAAGCTACTGCCTCCTCCGAAATTAAATGAAAACGACTGGGTTTCATCCCCTTCCTCTTTTATGACAGGTATACCGTAGTCAATCGAAATAGTAGAACGCCCAAGAAAAGGAATACTCAGCCTCAGACCGAGACCCGTGGATAGCCTGAAGCGGTCAAAATTAATATCACTGACTTTTTCATCGGTCTTTCCACTGTCAACGAAAACAGCCGCGCGGATAATATCTCGATAGATAGGTATAAGATATTCCGTATTCAACAACACCAGTATATTACCCCCAATTTGATCACCGGTCTTTTCGTCAATCGGGGAAACACCTCTATATTCAAATCCTCTGATAGAGCCATAACCACCGGCAAAAAATCTTTCAAAGATCGGGACTTCCGCCCCGGAAGTTGATTCTACAACCCCAAAAGTGCCGCTGTAGGCAATAACGTGTTTTCCCCATTTGGGAATTTCAAAGAGCGTATTGTATTTCGTTGCCTGAAATTTATATTTTGCTATGTCCACATCCAGTCCGGCAAATTCCAAAGAAGATTCCCCTTCATATCCTTTCGATGGCATAAATATATTATCTGTTCTCATCATATTTGCAGACAGCGTAATACCCGCCTTCAGATGACTCCCCTCAACCTCCAGGACATCCTGTGGAGTATCTTCCCTATTATCCCGTCTGTCAATATCTATAATATCAAATTCCGGACTCAATCTTACAAAAAAATCTCTCTGTATTTCCCTTCCTATGGAAACTCGCGAACCGATCATTTGTTGCTGATATTCGCGATACCATCTCAGGTAATTAAAGAGGCTTATTCCCGCGCTATAGGGAGAGTCAAAAACGGAGGGGTTGGTCAGAGACGCCAGAATTTCCGTCCTCTGAAAACCGGGACTAAACCGCAAAGTTAATATCTCACCGGCCCCACGGAAGGCATTACCCTGCAAAAAGTCGTTCAGACTCTTCGGCAGATCTGTAACATCAAAATTCCTGTCCGTATATGAAATATCACCGAATGCCCCCACGTTTGCTCCATAACCCCCGCCAAACCGCAACATCCCCGTCCTTCCTTCTTTTACCTCTACCAGAATATTTTGCTTATTCGGTTCAGAACCTTGTTCAAAATTTATCCCCGCAGGCATGCCCGACTCCATGTCAAAGTACCCCGTATTGGCCAAACGTCTCTGGCTATCACGTATCTTCTCCGTATCTAACTTTTCTCCGGGATAAAACGTCAACTGCCGCCGGATGACATTGTCTCTCGTCTTATCATTTCCGATTATTTTAATCTTTTCAATATAATGCCTGTCCTTTTCATCTATTGTAAACGAAACATTTACCCGTGCGCCTTCAGAACTAAAGGTATGTTTCTCTTTCACAACGGCCGTTATGTACCCCTGTTCCCCATAAGTCAAACGGATCTGATAGGTATCTTTTTCAACAGCATCAAGAAAGAAAGGGCCGTCGGTTTTCAATTTCAACTTTTCCTTCAATTCCTCTTCTGTAAAAAGGCTTGCTCCATATATCTGCAAGCTTTCCACATAATACCTTTCGCCCTCTTTTATATGAATGGTAATGTACATCTTGCTGTCATCGCTGTATGTTATTTCCCACCCCACATCCACATCTAACCATCCATTGTTCATGTAAAATTCTTTTACCTTCTCAATATCGGACTGGAACTTTCGTTGATCAAACCGGCCGGGAAAGATAAACGTTGGAAAACGTTTTTGTCTGGTTTCCATTTGTTTCAAGAGTTTTCTCCGCTTGAAACCTTTATTTCCCTTAAACGCGATCCTGGCAATACGAACCTTGGGGCCTTCGTCAATAGTAAAAATCACCACCGTTTTCCCCTCCACAACCTTACTTTCTGCACGCACCTTCACCCGGTTGAAGCATTTCTTGATGTAAAGTTCCTTTATTTTATCTTCGTCCAGTTTCAGAAGATACTGCTTTAAATAATCTCCCTGCTTTATCTCAATCTGCCTTTTCAGTTTTTTGGTCTTGATCTTCGTATTGCCCTGAAACTGTATCTCGTCAATTACCGCCCGCTCGGTTACAAGAAATATCAGCTTTAATCCCGCCGGTACCTCCTCAAGCTCTACTTCTAGGTTATCAAAGAACCCTAACGACCAGATTGCATCTACATCCTGACTTACCAACTGCGGATCATAAGGATCACCTTCTTTTACCCGGATACTGCTTTTTATTGCGGCGGTACTGATTCGATGGTTTCCCTTGATTTCGATCTTTTTAATAATCCCGGTTGTATTGTCTTGAATTGAGGCACCGAGAACTCCCGAACACCCAAAACACAAGGTCATAACAAGCACTGCGACTAAGCTCGCAGCCTGCAATAACACCTTGTGAAAATTCATTTGTTACCCATGGAGGCTAAATTCTCAAAACGCATAAACTGGGAAAGAAACGCCAACTTTACCACCCCGATAGGTCCGTTACGTTGTTTGGCGATAATAAGTTCAGCAGTGCCATCCTTTTTGTCGGGATCGTAATAATCCTCCCGATGCAGCAGAATAACAACGTCCGCATCCTGCTCTATTGATCCCGATTCGCGCAGATCGGACATCCGCGGCCTGTGACCCTCGCGCGACTCTACAGATCTGTTTAACTGTGATACAACGATTACCGGTATCGACAATTCCCTGGCAAGCGACTTCAACCCACGGGATATTATGGAGATTTCTTGCTGCCGATTTTCCGCGCGCGAAGACTCCATTAACTGCAAATAATCCACCGCAACCAGTTGGATATTATATTGAGCTTTCAATCTGCGCGCCTTTGCGCGCAATTCCAACACAGTAAGGCCAGGCGTATCATCAATAAAAATTGGAGACTCGGAAAGAGACCCCAGGCCATATGAAAGGTCGCTCCATTGCTTGTCCTCCAAAAAACCCTTTCTCAGCTTGTGCGCGTCTATCCGGGCATGGGAACAAAGCATGTTTTGCGCTACCTGTTGCGCCGACATTTCCAGGGAAAACAGCACGGCGGGTTTCTTATCTACGACCCCCACGTGTTCGATAATATTCAGCGCAAGACTTGTCTTGCCCATACTTGGCCTTGCTGCAACAATGATGAGTTCCGATGCCTGCAAGCCGCACGTAAGATCGTCCAGATCGTAGAAACCGGTCGATAATCCCGTTAATCTGCTCTGTCTATCATGGAGATTTTCAATGCGGCTAAATGTTTCTTTGAGGATCTCGTTTAGTTTCGTGGACGCGGTATTAAACTTCTTCTGGGTGATATCAAAGATGGCTCTTTCTGAATTGTCGAGCAGGTGTTCGGTATCGCAAGACTCATCAAAGGACTGTTTCTGGATAGTTGCAGCAACTTCGATGAGATTCCTTTTAATGGCTTTTTCGCGAACTATATTCGCATAAAACTCTACATTTCCTATTGTGGGGACGGCCTCCTCCAGTTCCATTAAATATTCTATGCCGCCAACCTTCTCCAACAATGAATGTTTTTTCAACTCTTCCCGGAGAACGACCAGATCGACCGCCTGCCCCTTGTCATAAACCTCCACTATTGTCTGATATAATTCCTGATGAGCCGTTTTATAAAAGCTATTCTTGTGCAAGATGGGTATAATCAGGCTAATGACCTCATTATCCAGCAGCATCGCGCCCAGAACGCTCATCTCTGCCTCGATGCTGTGAGGCAGCGTGCGCTCAAGTAAAGACTCGACAACCATCGTCACTTCCTTAAAATAGGAAACTATGCCTGTTCTGGCTGACCCATATCCTCTTTCACCACCGACACTTTACACCTTGTTTGCAATTCCATATTCAGGGAAATTGTGACATCAAACACACCGCAGGCCTTTATGGGGCCATCAAGCTTTACCATCTCCTTGTCCACCGGGTATCCTTCTTTGGCTAAAGCGTCAGCAATCTGAGCCGCGGTAACGGAACCAAAGAGCCTGCCTTCCTCATTTGCCCTTGCGGAAATCGAGCACGAGGCCGTAGAAATTTTCTCTAATATCCCCTGCAGACGCTCTCTTTCTTCCTTTAACTGCAACTCCATCTTTATCTTTTCTTTTTCTATCTGTTTTAGATTGGCAGGAGAAACAGTCGTTGCCAAACCTTTTGGCAACAAATAATTCCTTGCATACCCATCCTTCACCTTTACAACATCACCAATCCTCCCCAGCTTATCTACATTTTTTTTCAACAACAATTCCATGATTATCCCCTCCTAAGTCACATATGGAAGCAATGCCATGAATCTCGCCCTTTTAATAGAAGCCTTTACCGAGTGCTGATGGTGGGCACAATTCCCGGAACGCTTTCGTGAAAAAAGTTTCCCCTGCGTTGTGGTAAGTTTTTGTAAATTTTGTATATCTTTGTAATCTACTTCGTCGATTCCCATCCTGCAAAACCGGCATTTGCTTGTTTTATTAAACCTTTTTTTCGTCATCGTTTTTATCCTATCAAAAATTCTGCAAAACAATTTTAAAATGGAATTTCTTCACTACCAATGTCGAGATTAACATCCTCCGGCATTCCCTCCGGAAGTTTTCCTTCTTTTGATAATGCGCCTACCCCTTCTGCTGGACGCTTCGCCGTTCCGCCGATGAATTGGAAATTATCCGCAACCACACGAAGGGTACTCCGCTTCTGTCCGTCTTTCGTTTCCCATTGATTAAACTGCAGGCGCCCCTCAATAAAAATCGGATTTCCCTTGCTGAAATACTCGCCTATAACCTCAGCCCTCCGCCCGAAGATATTGATGTCAACATAACACACCTCTTCTTTTTGTTCTCCGGTTTTGGCGGTCCACGCCCTGTTGATTGCAATACCAAAACTTGCAACCGCCAGTCCAGCCGGCGTATATCTCAGTTCAGGGTCCCGGGTAAGATTTCCCATAAGAAACACTTTATTAAGGCTTGCCATACTCTGCTCCTTTTGAAAAAACTTATCAACAACTGATTTTTATGATGTACGATAAACCATCATGCAGCTTTTATGAACCTATAAGTACGGCCTGCGTCTTTGAAACCCTATCCTTCCTCCGCAACCTTAACAGACACATTTGTCTCCACCGGCACTGCAACTCCTTCTATTCCGGGTTCAGGCGTTTTTCCGACATCCTTATCACCGGCCGACTCGGTTACACCTATCTGAGACAATTCCTCAATCTTATCATCTTTTACAACAAGAGAACGGACAATATAGTCGGAAAGCTGAAAATCTCTTTTGATCGTCGCAACGGCTGTATTCTTTGCATTAAAATGAATCAACAGGTACGTTCCTCGCTTATGCCCCTTGATCTTGTATGCGAGCTTCTTTTCACCCCATTTTTCCGTTTTCAGTATCTCAGCGCCATTTTTTTGCAGGACATCATGGATATGCTTGACCACGGTGTCCCACTCCATGCTTGCATGCGCATTATCGATTAAAAATAATCCTTCGTACATCCTCAAATTCCTATCCTCCTACCTTTAATATTTTTTATGAGAAACACAACACTCCGCCATACCTTTGTATATAGTTAACAAAAGATTCCTTTAATTAAACTCGTTCATACATACATCGATCCCTTCAAAAATCCAGGTTTTCAGGGCTTGACAGGCCTTTTCGGCGGCCTCCGATGCCATGGCTTCCTCTTCCCTGGAAAACGGGGAAAGCACATAATCACCCGGATCCCCCACGGCAGGGCGCCCTACCCCTAACTTTAACCGGGGAAAATCTGTGGATCCCAACCCGTCCGCAATGGACTCCAGACCCCGGTGCCCCCCGCAGCCACCGCCGCGCCTGATACGTATTTTTCCCAGAGGCAAATCCAGATCATCGCACACAACCATGAGATCTTGCAAGGCACATTTATACATATTCACAGCTTCCCGCACCGCAGCCCCGCTCAGGTTCATAAATGTCTGTGGCTTTAACAATATAACTTCTTCCTGTCCAATGGTTTTCTTGCAAAGAAGGGACTGGAATTTTTTTCGATTACACTCCATTTCAAGGTGCTGTGCAAGTCGGTCAATTGCCATAAAACCAAAATTGTGTCTTGTCTTCAAATACTTTCCCCCCGGATTGCCCAGCCCAACAATCATCTTCATTCATACATACCGCACTAGGCCTTCTTCTCCAATTCTGCCGCCTCTTCACCTTCCTTCGGTTTCCTGACAATAACCTCAGGCTCGGCCAGCAATTCTTCTTCGGGCACCGCTTTTTTCTCCATGATCTGGTGCACAGATACAACAACCGACTCGGCATCCGATGTATACTGAATACCTTCCAGCACCGGTAATTCCTTAACATGGATTGCCTTGCCCAAAGCCAGCTCCGAAATGTTAACTTTTATCTTTTCGGGTATTGCAACGGGAAGACATTCTATTTCTACGTCTTTCATGACGTGGGTCAGAACCCCACCTTCTTTCACGCCAATTGATTCCCCCGCCAACTCAACCGGCACCCGCAGCTTTACTCTTTCATTCAGATCAATGCGGGAGAAATCCACGTGAAGAACGCGGTCTTCGAGATTGTCATATTGCACCTCTTTTATAAGCGCAGATTCCTTGTTCTTATCGAATGCCAGACGAATCATCCTTGCCCCGGTCTGCAAGATCCGCGCAAACTCACTCTCCTTCAGGCAAAGCATTACATTGGCCTGCTTATGACCGTATAACATAGCCGGAATTTGTCCCGACATTCTTAGTTTTTTAGCCCGCTTACTTCCCTTGGTCGTCCTTGTTTCTGCCTTTAAGTCTAAAATCTCCATCTGTCACACTCCAAAAAGATAAATTAATAAACAAAGAGAGAACTCACAGATTCGTGGCGGTGAATCCTCATAATAGCATCCCCCAAAAGCCCGGAAATAGACAATACTTTTATTTTATTATCCAATCCTTTCGCTTTTTCATTAAGGGGTATCGTATCTGTCACGACAATTTCCTTAATCGGCGCAGCCGATAATTTTTCCACCGCAGAGCCGCAGAACACAGGATGAGTGGCACCCACGTATATATCTTTGGCACCCTTTTCTTTCAGGACGTTCGACGCCTGGGCAATCGATCCTCCCGTAGCTATCAAATCATCGATCATCACAACATTTTTATCAGCCACGTCACCTATGACAAACCCGATCTCGGTTTCATCCGGCCCCACCCTTCTCTTATCTACAATCGCCATCTTGATTTCTAATTTCTTGGAATAATTTCTGGCCAGCTTTATCCCTCCAACGTCAGGCGTCACTACCACCAAATCCTGTGATTTCAACCTTTCAAAATAATTTGAAAGCACAGGAAAGGCCAGTAAATGATCAACCGGAATATCAAAGAACCCCTGAATCTGAGCCGCATGCAAATCCACCGTCAGCACGCGGTCGGCGCCTGCTTCGGTAATAAGATTCGCCACCAATTTTGCCGTTATGGGTACACGCCCCTCGTCCTTTCTATCTTTTCTTGCGTATCCATAATAGGGCAATACGGCTGTAATGCGCGCAGCCGATGCCCTTTTAAGACAGTCGATAAATACAAGCAATTCCGTCAAATTTTCATTAACAGGAGGACATGTGGGTTGCACTAAAAACACATCTGCACCACGGACATCCTCATTTACTTTCAGGTCGATTTCCCCGTCCGGAAAACGGCCAACGTAAGCATTTCCCAGGGGAATCGACAGGTGATCGCATATTTTCCTTGCCAGAGCAGGATTTGCATTTCCCGAAAAAATCTTTAGATGGTTTATCTCTTCCAGTCTTCTTTTTGTATCCATTTTATCTTTCTATCTCTCACAGAAAAAAAACCTTACCTTTCTCCAGCATACTTTGGACATCTGTCTCATCGCCTATCCTTATACCAGACTCTAAATATGCAAAAGGCCTAATACAACACCGCCGACCAACAACTGCATTTTGCAAATAGAGGTGAAGGAATACACCGTCGTTCCCTCCCCAATCTCAACTTCCCACCACTATTATCTGCGTGAGCCCTACTCTTGCACAGATTCAATGACACATTCCGAAAGGGTGGTTCCACACGCTTCGCGCAGCACCTTTGGAACGGGGAGCGCATACGCGTTCCCTTTCCTGCAGCAAAAATAACCGCAGTGGTTTTCTTCCATTTTTTCCGTGATTCAAGAGAAAACACAAACACCGCCGGACATTATTTTCCCTATATAAAATACAATGGCTACCCGGGGAGGACTCGAACCTCCAATGAGAGAACCAAAATCTCTAGTGTTACCATTACACCACCGGGTAGCATCCGCTTCAGGAGATCTCGTTATACAACGCTCCTGTATAATCTTTTTTTATTCCACCGACAATACCGCCCCTTTGTCAGCAGAGGTTACGCATTTTGCATATCGAGACAACAGACCCTGCATCACCTTCGGCCTGGGCGGCGTCCACCCTGCCTTACGCTTTGCAAGCACGTCTTCCGCAACATTGAGATCCAATCTTCGATTGGGAATGTCTATGATTATTTCATCCCCATCCTCTACCAACGCAATGGGACCACCGACCATCGCTTCAGGGGATACATGCCCAATACACGGCCCCTGAGTGCCACCGGAAAAACGTCCGTCTGTAATTAACGCCACAGATTCACCCAAACCCATACCCACGAGTGCGGCAGTAGGGGACAACATCTCCCTCATTCCCGGTCCTCCCCGCGGCCCTTCATAGCGTATCACCACAACCATATCTTTTCCGATCTGCGAACCCATAATAGCCGCCATCGCCGTTTCTTCACTATCGAACACCTTTGCCACACCCTTAAACCTCATCATCTTCCCGGATACCGCTGTCTGCTTAACCACGGAGCCCTGAGGGGATAAGCTTCCGTACAAGACGGCAATTCCGCCTTCCTTGTGGTATGCCCCTTCTTTTGTTCTGATAACATCTTCATCATAAACTTCCGCTGCCTTTGCAATTTCTTTTATACTCAAACCGCTAACAGTGTCACAGTCGTTCAGATCATCACACAAACGTTTCATGACAGCAGGAATACCCCCCGCATAATACAGATCTTCCAATAGGTATTCACCGCCGGGCTGTAAGCTCGTTATATGTGGCGTCCTTGCGCTAATTGCATCACACAACTTAAGATCGACTTCCACCCCTGCCTCTTTTGCAATGGCCGGGATATGTAAACAGGAATTTGTAGACCCTCCGAGCGCCATGTCAACCATTATGGCATTCTCAAACGCCTTCCGCGTCATAATCTTCCTAGCGGTAATGCCTTTTTTCGCCAACTCAACCGACCGCTGCCCGCTCTTATAAGCAATTCGTTCCTTCTCGGAAGAAATCGCCAACGACGCTGCACACCGCGGCAGTGACATTCCTAACGCCTCAGAAACACAGGCCATAGTATTGGCTGTATACAGCCCCTGACACGAGCCAGGACCGGGACACGCATCCATTTCCAGGCAAGACAATTCTTCATCGCTGATCTCCCCTTTGCGCCTTCTTCCAACAGCCTCAAATGTGTCCTTCACCAGTGACAACTTTTGTTTGCCATAGCGCCCGGCAAGCATCGGACCCGCCGTCACAACGATCCCAGGAATATCCAGCCTTGCAGCCCCCATCAACATCCCCGGTGTAATCTTGTCGCAGTTGGTCAGCATTACCAGCCCATCCAAACAATGGGCGCTTACCACACACTCAATAATATCAGCAATAAGGTCCCGTGAAGCAAGCGAATAGCGCATACCCGCATGTCCCATTGCAATCCCATCACAAATGCCCGGAACACCAAAGATAAAACTGACGCCGCCGCCTGCATGTATACCTTTTTCGATTGCCCTTTCAAGCGACCTCATGTGCACATGACCCGGAATAAGATCGGTAAAACTGCTCGCAATTCCAATAAACGGCTTGCCTAAATCTTCTCTGCTTAAACCTGTTGCATACAAAAGCGCCCGTGCCGGAACACGTTCAAGTCCCTGTGTAATTTTATCACTTCGCAAGTTATATTATGCACCTTTCAAATGAAATGTAACCAGCTATCAATGTATAATACTAAGCCTTTTCATTATAGCGAAAAGCTTTGTATTGTCAAATCAAAACTCTCATATCGCCGGTTAGATTTCCCTTGACATCCAACGGCTATAATGGAGAAAATTTAGTGACTGGGAAGGCTATTCGTGCTATTATAGTAAAATGATTACATGATTATGTGATGAAATTAGCGCATTGCCCCCTTTTCAACCGGGTAATTATGTTGCAATTTGAAGTGTTGGGTCTGCATTCTATCACGGTCTGGGAAAGATATAAGGAGTTTTTATGAATCGAACGGAACAAATAGAATTATCTCCGGCAAAAAAAGCCGGGCTGCACAGAAGGCTTTACGACTGGACGTTGCACTGGGCTCATACCCCTTATGGATCTATAGCTCTTTTTGTGTTAGCTTTTTGTGAATCATCTTTTTTCCCCATACCGCCGGACGTCCTCTTGATGGCGCTTGCGTTCTCGATTCCCAAGAAATCTTTCAAATACGCAGCAATCTGTTCGGGAGGCTCCGTTTTGGGCGGCTGCTTTGGTTATTTTATCGGATATCAGTTCTTTGAATTCGTAGGACTTCCCATTCTTCATTTTTACGGCATAATGGACAAATTCAACTTCGTCAAAGAGAAATACAATGCCAACGCCTTTGCCGCCATTGCCGTTGCAGGATTCACACCCATCCCCTACAAAATCTTTACCATTGCTGCAGGCGTATGCAAGATTAATCTATGGACATTCATCATAGCCTCGGCAGTCAGCCGATCGGGGAGATTTTTTGCCGTGGCAGGCCTTGTTTATCTTTTTGGACCAAAAATCAAGAATTTTATCGACAAGTACTTCAACATTATCTCCGTTGCCTTTGTCGTATTGCTGATTGCGGGCTTTTTCGTCATCAAGTTATTCAAATGAGGAAATATCTTATGAAAACACCACACCTGATCGTCATTCTCTTCATTGCCGTATCAACCTCTTTTGCGGCGCTCGCCCAAACGGAACCCGATGAGGCGTGGGAACCGCAGGTAGCGGGACGCTTTTATCCCGGCAGCGAGAATGCCCTGAGAGATCAAATAAGTAGCTTTTTTAAAAACGTCCCCAGACACGCTTTGAAAGGAAAACCCATTGCCCTCATTTCACCACATGCGGGATATCAATACTCCGGCCAGGTGGCAGCTTACGGCTATCACGCAATCAAAGAGGGCGGCTTTACACGGGTTATCATCCTTTCTCCCAGCCATTTTAGAAGCGGCAAGAGGTTTCGGGGCGCCTCCGTCCTTAATGTAAAGAACTTCAAAACACCCTTAGGACTTATTCCTGTAGATCAGGGTGCATGCAACCAACTTATCGAGACAGCGAACGACGTGCCACCCAACGCTTCTCACAAAACAGCACTTTTTGGAACTTATGAGGGCGCCTACGAAGGAGAACATTCCTTAGAAACCCAACTACCTTTCTTGCAGGCCTCCCTAAAAAACTTTACCGTCGTCCCCCTCATGATAGGCATACTGATAGACGATGATTTTGAGCGGATTGCAGGTGCCCTACGGCCATTGATGAATGACAAAACCCTCGTGGTTGTAAGTTCCGATTTTACCCATTATGGCGAAGGATATGGTTACGTGCCCTTCAGAAAAGAAATTGAAAAAAACATCAAGGCCTTAGACTACGGCGTATTTGAAAGAATTTTGAACAAGGATTTTGAGGGGCTTAAGACCTACCGGAAAGAAACGGGAATAAATGTTTGCGGAATCATGCCTCTCGAATTACTTTTAAAATTATTGCCCGGTAATGCGTCGGGGGAGATTCTCAGCTACGATACCTCCGGCCGCCAATCCGGAGACTTTTCTTTTTCCGTGAGTTATGCATCCATTCTGTTTACAAAACCCGCCGAAGACAAATCCGGGCTGCACATACCAAAGGGAAAAACACCCGACAAGCAACATTTTTTGTTGACCGGCGAAGAAAAGACGCTTTTACTATCTCTGGCCCGAAACACCTTGGAAACCTATACAAAAACAGGCGTTTTTCCAAAAGTTGATTATAGAGACGATAAATTGACCTGGAGATTGAAAGAAAAATACGGGGTTTTTGTAACCCTAAAAAAACACGGCAAACTACGCGGCTGTACCGGGCACATAATGCCCAGGACATCCCTCATTCAGGGAGTAGTTGAAACCACGATCCACTCTTCTTCGAATGACCGGCGATTCAACCCTGTGAACGCCGGCGAAGTCTCTGATATCACCATCGAGATTTCGGTTTTGAGTCACCCGGAAAAGATCCCTGGGCCGGAAAAATTCATGGTAGGCAAGGAAGGGATTATTATCCGCAAAGGACCTGCGAGCGCTATTTTTCTCCCCCAAGTCGCAGCCGAACAAGGGTGGGATAAAACAGAAACATTGCGTCACCTTTGCCAAAAGGCCGGATTATCAACGGATGAATGGAAAGGTGACGGTATGGAATTTTATATTTTTACCGCGGACATATTTCGCGAAGGTGAGAAATCCTGAAAAACCCTCTTCGTAAAATTTGATTTTTCGTATTCCATCGCGTTTTCATTACTGAAATACTTATCTCCATTGGATGAACAAACAAAAAAAATCCTTTTAGACATTGCCCGAAGGAGTGTTGAGGCTGCCATAAAACGAGAACCAAGGCCATTTTTTCCCTGTAAACATCCGAACCTCCAGGGAAAAGAGGGTGTTTTTGTCACCCTGAAAATTCAGGGGCAACTCCGCGGCTGCATTGGCCGTTTCATTTCCGACGTACCACTCTATCAATCGGTTTCGGAGATAGCAATTTCCTCGGCAGTGGAGGATCCGCGGTTCGAATACAACAGGATCACGCCAGCGGAATTAAGCCACCTGGAAATCGAGATCTCCGTACTGTCTCTATTGAAACCTCTCGAAAACCCACTCGACTTTGAACTCGGGAAACATGGTGTATACATTAAAAAGGGTGTACAGGTAGGTTGTTTCCTGCCTCAGGTGGCAACCGAAACCGGCTGGAGCAAAGAAGAATTTCTGTCCCATTGTTGCGCAAGCAAGGCAGGTCTGCCTGCCACTGCGTGGAGACACAAAGACGTGGAAATTTATGTCTTTACAACGGAGATAATCAAAGGGAAGGCGTAATCTTTACTTCCCTTTTTTTTCGACCATACGCCCGACATAAAAAATCACACCACCAACGAACAAAAGCAGGACTTCCAGCTTCATGGAGTCCTTTACAATGCCGAAGTAAAGGGCATCAAGCACCACAATTATTCCGATGATTTGTAAAATTTTAGCAAGGCTCATCTCAAGGTCTTTCTAAAATTATTTAAGCGCTTTACACCGTTCACGAAGAGAACGCATAAAAAAGACGAAAGGACTGAAATCCTGAAAACTGCGTCAGACTTCGCCCAGAATGCCCGATACCGCGGGTTCCCCTGTCATCTCATCCCCTCGGCAATTTCTATTGCCTTTAACAATCCTTTTGCCTTATTCACCGTTTCTTCATATTCCCGCTCCGGTAGTGAATCCGCCACAATTCCTGCGCCTGCCTGAATGTATGCATCGGAGCCCTTTAACAAAATCGTTCTGATTGTTATGCAGGTGTTTATGTTGCCAAAAAAATCGAAATATCCAACTGCTCCCCCGTAAGGGCCCCGTTTCGTAGGCTCGATTTCATCAATGATCTGCATCGCCCTTATTTTCGGCGCACCGGAGAGGGTGCCGGCCGGCAAGCAGGCCTTTAATGAATCAAAGGCGCTTTTATCCTCAGCCAATTCACCACAGACGCTCGAGGTTATATGCATCACGTGTGAATATTTCTCGATTACCATCTTTTCGTCAATATGCACGCTGCCAAAACGAGACACCCGGCCCACGTCATTCCTTCCCAGATCTAAAAGCATGATATGCTCTGCCCTCTCTTTGGGGTCGGCAATCAATTCCTCCGCAAAATGTGTATCCTCAGCGTCATCTTTTCCCCTTTTCCTTGTGCCGGCAATAGGTCTCACGACAATCTTCTTCCCATCTACCCTCACCATAACTTCGGGAGACGACCCAATAAGCTTCAGGTCTTTCATTTTCAGATAAAACATGTAGGGAGAAGGATTGATCACACGCAAAACGCGATAAATATTGAAGGGGTCTGCATGCGTTTCCGTCTTAAAGCGCTGGGAAATTACCACCTGGAATATATCTCCCGCACGAATATATTCCTTGCAGTGCTCTACCGCCCTGAGAAAATCGTTTTTTGCAAAATTGGAAGAAAATTCAATACGTATTTCGTTCCCTGTCGGTATATCGCCACTTAAGGACGTGACTGGAGTTCGTAATTTTTCAACAATGCGGTCAATTTTCCTGAGTGCCTTGTTATATACATTTTCCAGAGAATCTCCGGTAATTCTCGCAGCACAAACGGCCTTCATGGTTTTTGTCAAATGATCAAAGATGATGACGCAGTCATAAAACATCACCTGAATGTCAGGAAGAATTAAGTCATCCCTTGGTATGTTGGGCAATGACTCATAATAACGTATGGCATCGTATCCAATATACCCTACCCCGCAGCAAAAAAATTTAGGCAAACCATCCACCGGAACGGGAGTAAAAGACTTCATCTCCTGATTCAAAACCTCTAAAGGGTCTTGCGCCTGTACCATTTCCTCCCCTTTATTTCCCCGTTTTATTTTTACCCTGTGTCCGGAAGATACAAATTCAATAAATGGATCGGCTCCAAGAAGGGAATAACGGGAAATCTTTTCTCCGCCCGCAGCGCTTTCAAGAAGAAAGGCACAATCAGAATCAGAAATCTTTTGAAATGCCGAAACAGGAGTAAGGGTGTCTGCGAACAACTGGCGATAAACGGGCACAAGATTCCCGTTTAAGGCTAATTTTTTAAACTCATCAAAAGAGGGATAATACGTGGTCATACACTATAAGAATTTAGAATAATTTCTTTCAGAAGACAAGAAAAAAAATGGGTGTTGCGCATGCAACACCCATTTACATCAAACGGAAACACTAAACCAATTATGCGGCTAAAAAAGCCGTGTAATCTCTCAAACCTTAAAACGTAACCGTGGTTTGCAGGTATCCCCAGCTTGTATCGATGTCACTAATGTTGTTATCTATCCAGTCCTCGGCCTTGAAGAATGAATAACCGGCAAGGATACCTATATTTTTATATAATTGATAGCTTACCGTCAGATCAATTTCCTGAGCCAAATCATTTTCGTCATCATCAAAGCCTATACCAGGCCTGGGAACGGCCAAGGCCCCACTTGCAAGATACCAGCCGTCTTCCTCCTGAGCAAGCAAATAGTAGTGGTAATCTACCTGCACGGTCAACTTATTAGTCGGCACAACCTTAACATTCCACCTGAAATCATGCATATTCTGCCACGAAAGCAAATCAATAAATCCATAGTTGCCCTGCCAGTGGTTTGTGGGATACAAGTTGTCAAACGTTTTGTGGTCGTTATCGGTTACATCATCATCACCCGATGCGAAATCATATTCGAACCCAAAACGCGGCGTCCAAGCCAATTCCCGGAAGGTATATCCTACCCTGCCGGCAAACGCCCAGGCCTTTTGATTCTGATCACCATAGTCGCCAACCTGGTAATGGGATTCCACGGTATAATCGATAGCATCCAGATTGGGAACTTTACCGTCAATCCTTATGCCCATATCATGGATCTCAATGGGGCCGTCACCAGGGGCGGCATAACCATTTGCCGTTGCGACATTCGCCAAGGAATCCTGATCATTTTTATGGATATACATCAGCTCTAACAACGCACCGGGAACCAGCTTTTTAAATGCCAACTGGGCAGCATACGCTGTTTCATCCGAATCATCGTCTCCATCTGTTGCGAAAAGCCCGTCCTCATCCACTTTCACTGCAAATGTTTCAGCGTGAATGGCATCGGTGTCCCACATAATCCTGCCGCCATCGAAAACACGACCTACGTTTGACCATACAAAGTTACCGATAACCCTGTGATCACCCCAGACGATTTCCTGACGGCCTACCCTCACGGTTAAAGGGAGATCAAAGAGCTTTTTTATATCAAAATAACCCTGATGAAGATCAAAAACGCTATTTTCCGCACCTGGCATTGCAGAACCGACGGTGCTACCTTCAGCGCCAAACGCCCTTGCGTCCTGGAGCTGGATAAACACCCTCAAGTGCTCATTGACATCGGCATCCGCCCAGAGCCTTGTTTGGTTCAAGACATAATCGTCATCGGTAGATTTCACACGTCCGGCAATACCCGTTGCACCACCCAAGGTCGCATTACCCGTCGGAACCTGATAAAAACCATTGGCATATTCAGCCCTCGTTCTGATCTGACCGCCCAATTTCACCTTTTTGGCAAATTCAGAATAAACGTTTCCGGCGATGTCCTCAGCCTTCACCGCTTGCTCTGCCTGGGCAGCAGTCTTCATCTCTTCCTTCAGCGTGCTAACTTCACTCCTCAACTCCTCAACATCTTTTTTGGTATCGGAAGACGCAGCGGTCACCATCTTTTCCTGCTTCACGGCCTCGATCTGTTCCGTCAGGGCAGAAACAGTGTCCCTTAACGTATTTAATTCCTTTTCCATTTCCTCCAAAGACTTCGTGCTCCCCCCAAACGACTGGGCGCCAGTCACAACGCAGAAGACGGCAGCAACCAGCCCGCCTGTACAGATCTTCCACACTTTATGTCTCATTTTATATACCTCCCATTTTTATCAATACATCGGACCCCAACGTGTAAATGAACACAACCCTAAAAACCCAATCACCTGCTAAACGTAACCTTAAGGGAATCGGCCTCCTTTCTCCTCCTCCTGGTTTTTACAAAAAAACGCTCAAATCGCAAAACATTCGAGCAAAGTATTATATAAGCCGCAACAAATAAAGTCAAGAAAATATATCTTGCCTGTCCTTATAACTCAAACCTTATAATTATTGCCTCCGCTGTTTTATTCTAACCGACCAAAAATCGCACAACCAGCCTGTATGTCACAACCCTAACAATTGCATTATTAATGATCGAATAATCAAATATCATTCCATAAAACACCAGATATGGGAAAAACCCGCATTAGTATTATGATAACCTACATTTAGGATACAACACTACATCCGCACAACAAAAACCCAACACCGCCCGAACACTCCCCGGCATTACACAAATGAAATCAGGCTTACACTTTGCATCGTCTTTGCAAGCCAAGGGAACTAATGTATTCAGAGAAACACATGCCACAAAAGAAACACATGAAACCAGTTAGGAAGTTTATTACAATTAAATTTATAAATACTAAAGCAGAGGGTCTTCACAGCAGAGGCGACCATACTTTTTTACTTTTTTATTGACGTCTGGAAGACATGTTTTTATAATACTGAGCTAATTTTTGCAAAGCAATGAAGCCCCTAAAACTTCGTTAATAAAACTCTTAAGCAGAGAAGGGTAATTATGGATAAGCATTTTCAACCAAAAACCAAGCATTACCATATTTACAGAAAAGCAATCGTAACCGTTGTGATCATTGGGATAATAATTGGTGGTATATATGGTGGAAGGGAGTTAAGCTGGAAAGAGATTGCCGCCGACGAAGTAGCGGTAATTGTAAATAATCTGACCGGTGGCATTAAACTGATAAATAGGGCCGGGGCCGTTCTTTATTACCCCTTTATACAGGATATTTATGTGCTTGATAAACGCGAACAGGTACTGAAGATGACCTCCGCAGAAATTGACGAAAAACATCCGCAGGGCAACCCGCTGACGGTTAAATCAATTGACGGTGGCGATGTGGTTCTAGATTTGCAAATACAATACATGTTAAATCCCGAATACGCCGTTCATGTTGTTCAAAACACTGGAGTCGGGGACATCTTCAAACAAAAATGGCTGTATGATTACGCGCGAACTATTTGTTATTTCTGCTATGGAGAATTGACGTTAGACGAGTTTCCGATAGCTTCCAAACGTGACATTAAGGCACAAAAAGCGCGGGACGAGATCAACAAGATGCTGGAACCTCACGGTTTTTTTGTTACATCCATAAACTTAAGTGATTACCGGTATTATCGTGAATATGCCGAAAAGATACAAGAGCGAAGATTGGCCGACAAAGAGGTTGAGGAACAAAAAACGAGGGCATCCGCTGCGCGGGAAAATCAGCGGAAGGTTGTCGTCGAGGAAACGAAAAAGCTGGAGGTGGAAGTAGCAAGATTTCGTGGTGAATGCGATAAACGCATTATGGACGCACGAGGAAGTGCTGAAGCGAAAAAACAGGATGCCGATGCATATCTTATCCGGGCAAGGTTCGAGGCTGACGCCGAATACGAAAGGCTTGCAAAAGACGCAGAAGCAATTCTCGCCACGTTAAAAACAGAGGCCGAAGGCGTGAGGCTATTGCGTAACGCACTGGAAGGTGACGGTGGCCGTAATTTGGTGAGGCTGGAATATGCCAAACGCTTAAAACAGGCCATTATCAGAAGTACGCCAATTATCCGGCAGGGTGTGGAGACCCCACAAAGCATACAAAGATTTAAGTATATAGAGGATGCACCCAAGATCGATTACATGTTCCCGGAACCTCCGGACGCTGCGCTGGTGAGTCCATTAAAACCAGGACCGGATAAATCTCCATAATAAACCGTACTATTTTCAACCACCATCGTTTTATAAAGAGGTAACAATGCACATAGGCAAGATTACAGCAAAATATATTATTCCTATCGGAATCGTATCACTTATAGCCGCATTTGTCATCGGGATAAAATTCTTTGTTATAAAAGTAGGCGTTGACCAGGTGGGTGTCAGAACGATCATTTGGGGAGTTAAGAGGGGTATCGTGCAAAGGGACTACGGCCCCGGTTGGCATAGGGCGATTACAGCTATTGATCAATGGGATCTTTATGACAGCACGGTACAGACACTCGAACTTGCAAAAGAACCTTCTCGGATGGGACACGACGAACGAAAGGAAGCCGCTATCAGGACTGCAGACGACTATGATGTCTCAGCAGATATAATCATCAAATATCAAATCAAAAAGGGGGGGGCGTGGAGACTCCGGCAGGATATTGGTGTAGGAGAGCGGTATAAGATTATTGTGGAAAACGAGACACGTGACATAGCCAGAAGCGTACTGGGCAGGATGGTTGAACGGGATTTATACAATCCGGAAGAAAAGCGAACGAGGCAGGCAGAATTTAAAGCGCAACTCATGGAAAGGCTTGCCCCCCGGCACGTGGATATCATAGATGTGCTCATTTTAGAATTGAGATTTGATCCGCAGTTGGAAAGGAAGATTAAAAACATCAAATTGGCGGAACTTGATAACGTACTCAATAAATCTAAAGCCCTTGCCGCCGAACAAAGGGGTATTACCCAGACTATTGATGCGGACACAGAGGCCATCGCGCAAAAAATTACCGGAGACAAGGAACGTGCAATTACTGTACTCGATGCAGAAACCACAAAAGCGACGATCGAGCTTCTCGCCGAGGCTGATAAATATCTCATACAGAGAAAAGCGGAAGGCGATCTTTACAAACAGCAGAGGAAGGCAGAGGGAAATCTTCTGATCAAGCAGTCACTGGCGGAAGGAGAGCGGTTACGCAGAGAGGCTATCGCAGGCATGGGGGGAGACATTATTGTAGCGCTGGAAGCGGCCCGCAACGTCAATCTAGCAGACGTAAATATTTCAAGTCTGGATATCAACCTTCTCGATGTCGATGACATGGCCACCCGTTTGGGTGTTTCTGATACCAAGGGAAGGCTACGTGTGGACCCAAAGACATTTATGCAAATCCAGGAGATGCTAAACCAGCCGAAAGGCACAGACACCGCAAGGCCTAAATAGCTTTAACATTTTTATACTCAACCTTGGCAGCACAAAAGTGGTTCATTTGAGACTTTCCTTCCAATGCGCCACAATTATTAAAGCACATCTCTACATTTATTATTTTGCAAATTAAACACTTACAACTTAGCATAAAAGTGGAATGAATTTTGCTAGAAGTTTCACATACAGCAAATTAATTAATTTTATTAAACTTCACTTTCCACACTAACCATATTTTTCAAGAGAAGGCCGTATGATGCAACACATAAGAAATATCTTAAAGAACCGATGTATTATCACCGTGCTACTCATAGTGTTTACAAAGAGTCTCTCAGCAACAAACGTCTCTCTGGCATCTTCCCGTACGGCTGATGAGACAAAAACACAAAAAACCATTAAGTATTCAACCTTTTTTGATAAAAAAACCCATTGGTGTGACGCGCTGGTTATAACATGCACCGACTTTCGGTTCACGACAGCCACGCAGGAATTTATCAATAACAGGTTAGGGTTAAAAGGTAATTACGACTACATATCTATCCCCGGTTCTATACGCAATCTTCTGGATTCCAAAACGAGAGGCCTCGTCCTGAATACCTTTGGCGTTTCTGTCCGATTACACCACGTAAAGCGCGTGGTTATTCTCGGACATCAAGACTGCAGTATTGGCTATGGAGGATCTAACAATTTTCCGGAACCCATTGTCGAGTATAAAACGATATGCAGGGATCTAAAAAAGGCTCGAAGGCTTATGCGGTTAAGGTTTCCCCATTTAAAAATATATTTATACTATGCTACGGTGTTGTCAAAAGACCATCAACGCATATATAACTTTAAGCAAATATTATAGGCATGAAATTACCGTAAGGAAAAATAATCACTTTTTTATTTTTCTCAGTCAGCACACAAATACAACACGAAAGCCTCGCTATGAAAAAAAAATGTATGGTACCTTATCTCATTCTTATCCCGTTTTTTGCAATTCCAAGTGGTTGTGCCTACAATAAGACATCTTCACCGGAGCTTTTGGTGGACAATCAGCAAATAGCCATAACCGTCCAGCCGGAGACGGCACGGACTGATTGCGATACCGTTGTAATTACCTGTATTGACTATCGCTTTGCCATTGCCAACCAGGAGTTTATCAATGAAACTTTAGGGCTGAAAGACAATTACGATCATATTTCTATACCAGGAAGTATCTATAACCTGGTAAACCCTGAAACACGGGCGCTGCTTTTTAGCAAATTCGCCCTTTCGGTAAGGCTCCATCTCATAAACCGTGTGGTGATTATCAGCCATAGGGATTGTGGGGGTTACGGGGGTTCGACAGCTTTTGGATCGGAAATCGCTGAATATGAAACACAAACGGCAGATTTAAGAAAGGCAAGGGCGCTATTACTGGAAAAATATCCCACCCTTCAAATTGACTTATTTTTAGAATCCCTCGTGCAGGAAGGGGGGGAGACAAAGGTTCATTTTGAAAAGGTCCTATAATTTCGGAATGCCGACCTCCATCGCCCTGAGTGGAGAGTCTGATTTATTTTTCGGCTGATTTTGCGCAGCGAAACCCGATTTGAGGACTTTGTGCGTACCACGGCACCCGATAGCGCGCGACACACCGGGCGTAATGACCGAAATACAGGAAACCTCCTCCCCGAATAACCCTTTGTGAGCCGGACTCCGGGCCTCCGGGATTTTTGTGCGGAGAAACAGAATAGTAATTCTGATCGTAATAGTCTGAGCACCATTCCCAAACGTTTCCTGCCATATCATAGCACCCGTAAGGACTTTTGCCATTTTCGTACTTACCGACGGGCGTTGTTTCTTTAATCAAAGATTCCCATACATTGCATTTTTCTTTGTCAAACTTATTTCCCCACGGCCATAAACGCCTGTCCGTACCTCGCGCCGCCTTCTCCCATTCTGCTTCGGCTGGCAGTCGTTTTCCTGCCCATTTTGCATATGCAGCGGCATCGTCCCAGGTAACTCCCACAACCGGCTGATCAGGTCTATTAAATCTGGCGTCGTTCCAACAGCGCGGCAAACGGTATCCCGTTTCTTCAACAAATTTTTTGTACTGCCCATTGGTCACCTCATATCTGTCAATATAAAAGGCATCCAGATACACCAAATGCTCGGGACCATCATAAATATTGTACGCAAGCAAAAAAGTCCAGTTATAACGGGCGTTATCACCCATGACAAACTCGCCGGCAGGTATATAGACCATATCCGGAAAACTCTCCTGCTGCGCCTTCAGTTCGCCTGCGAAAAAAATACCCCGAAATAGCAGAAACAAAATCCAGAATCCTTTTTTTGTAACCACCGTTTAGTATCTCCTCTTCGTGACAATTTCATACCGGGCAATCTCCAGCGGTGAATATCCGGAAACGATTTCATTGAAAGTTCTCACGTCGCCCTGCCTGAAGGTCTTGATCGAAAAATCCTGCGTAAACAAGAGCGCATCAGAGGCGTTAAAAATCCGAATTGTGAATGCGGCTATACTCCGATCTCTATCCGACAGATTCTTTATTTCACCTTTAATCTGTGATGATGACCCAAAGGGAAGAAGGCTTACATTCCGCACATAAAACCCGTCTCCCACATCCTGAAAACCCTCTTCCTCCGGTGTTGGCACATATTCCTTTTCTTCCTCTTCTCCCTCCACTGCTTCCGGGGCCTCTGCAACCTTTACGGTTTCTGTTCCGGAGGGCATTTGCGTCGGCGCGGACGGCGGCACCGCGGCTGTCACAGTCCCCGTCACTGCTATACCGCCTTTTTCCAGCTTTTTCATCCGCGCATCCAAATCCGAAATTGTCTTCAATTGTCCTTCAAAGGTTTTTAGCGTGGAATCAAAAGAGGCCACGCGCATTTTAATGCTGTCTTCAGCAGTAACAATCTTTTTCTCCTGCTCACCCAGTTTATCTGTCACTAATTTGCTTAAATCATCAATAGCCTTTTTTATGGGTTCTAAAGGCCTTTGTGATTCATGGTATCTCTTTTCGAGCACGGCTGTTTTTATTTCTTGATCCTCGACCCGTTTTGTCAGATCTGCCAAGAGCTTTTTCAAGACATCAAGGGTTTTATTGAAAGAATCCAGCACTCCTTTGACCTCTGCCACCGATGAAGATTTCTCGACGGCCTCTAACCGGGCGACTATTGAGTTTAATTTTTCTTCATTCCCCTTTATTACCTTCTCAAACTCCTTTACAGGGGTCATACTGTCACCCACACTTTTTTGAAGCGCAGCAAATTGCGCACCGAGGTTGTCCAGGTTCTTCATCCAGTTCGCAAGCGACTTTTGAAAATCATCAAACTCCTTCATAACATCCTGCGCCCCGGCTTGGCCATTGGCGTTCCTTGCGCCAAAAAGGGCAAAGAGTAAAAACAGGCTCACAATAACGTAATGCATACATTTCATGAACGGCACTCCATCTCAAAAACGTGTTATTCTAAAACAGCATGGTAAGTAGTTTAGCAAAAAATCTCATCCATCGCAAATATTTATCTGATCCGGCGCAACGCGGAGTTTAAAATTGATTTTAAAGTATAAAATTGTTATGATTGATTTTTTTAATGAATACAGACAAACCTGCATGACTTTTCCGTATACGCAGTACGGCTGCGTTACATCACGAATTTAACGGCGGCGTCATGCCACTGTTTTAATGGAACGATACGCTAGCCCATTTACTTCACACTTGTAAATGAGCACCTTGTGGGATAACTGTAAAAAACAATTGTTTCAAGAGAGGATACTATGCAAGTTTTGATTGCAGACGAACTTCCGGACATTTGCATTGAAATACTTGAAAAGGCGGGGATTACAGCATTAAATACACCCGGAATAAAAGCAGATGAGTTAAAGTCCCAAATTACTGCCTGTGACGGAATTATCCTCCGGAGCGGGACAAAGATCACGGCGTCCTTGCTGGAGAAAGCTGACAAGCTTAAGGCCATTTGCCGGGCGGGTGTCGGGGTTGACAATGTAGACGTTCCGGCGGCCACAAAAAAGGGCATTGTGGTCATGAATACACCGGAGGGAAATATCACTTCCACGGCAGAGCATACGGTGGCATTACTCTTTTCCCTTTCACGTTTTGTCCCCCAGGCCAGCGCATCCGTACGGGCCGGCAAATGGGAAAGGAAGAAGTTCACCGGCATTCAAATTGCCGGAAAAACATTGGGCATCATCGGTCTCGGACGGGTGGGAAGGCAGGTTGCAAAACGCGCGACGGCCTTAGAGATGAAGGTGATTGGCTATGACCCTTTTATCTCCCCGGAAATAACCTCTCAATACAGCATACAAATCGCGAAAAACCTCGAAGACTTGTTCTCACAGGCTGATTATATCACAATTCACGTCCCGTTTAACAGCGAAACAAAGAATCTTATCACACAAAGGGAATTTTCGATAATGAAACCAGGAGTTCGCATTGTCAACTGTGCGCGGGGCGGGATTATTTCAGAGGAGGATCTTTACAATGCCATAAAGAGCGGCCATGTTGCCGGGGCTGCCCTTGACGTGTTTGATGTAGAACCCCCCACCGGCAATAAACTCCTGGAACTTGATCAGGTTGTTGCGACGCCTCACCTGGGAGCATCTACGGAAGAGGCCCAATTTGCGGTTGCTGTAGAAGCAGCCGAACAAATGGCCGACGCACTCACCGGCAAGGGTTTTCGGAATGCAGTAAACCTTCCTCCCTATAATATTGAAGAGTTTAACATCCTGAAACCTTACATAACCCTGGCCGAAAAGATGGGGTCGCTTCTTATCCAAATCGCCACCGGAGGCATTCAAGCCGTAGATATTATCTATACGGGAGAAATCACCCGGAGGAATATTTGTCTCGTTACCGATAGCCTCATGGTGGGGCTGCTCAAACCGGCCCTTGAAAACGGCGTAAACCTGGTGAGTGCACCGCATCTCATAGCAGAACGAGGCATCAAGACCAATATTACCACCAGCAGCGGCGTGAGCGATTTCACGAGCCTTATTACCGCAAAAGTACATACCGCCAGCGGTGAAACACTCATATCAGGCATGGTCTTCGGAAAAAACGAGCCCCGTATCGTTGATATTAATGGCTACGGCGTTGAGGCAGTTCTCGAGGAACACATGCTTATTCTTTTTGGCAAGGATAAACCCGGCTTAATTGGAAATATTGGCAGGGTTCTCGGCAACAAAAATATCAATATTGCCCACATGACGTTCGGCAGGAAGGAGAGCGGTGGCAACGCGATTACGATCATAAACGTAGACGCCGCAATGCCTCAAGACTGCATCAGGGAAATTGAACAGCTTGAACACATAGAGTCGGTTTATTCCATACATCTTTAACCGTGTTTATCCCATAAGGCGTAAGGCGTTTATTTCCGGCAAGCCAGCGCTATAGATTTTTTTCACGGCGTCATGGATGTTATACTTTACGCGTTTAATCTGCACGATCTTTTTTTCAGCATCATAAATAGCATAGGAAGCGCGGATGTCCCAATCTCGTGGTTGTCCTACGCTCCCGACATTGATAAGCGCCTTATCGACGTTCTGTAAGTCGAAAATACCCCCTTTATCTATACGCATGTTTCCGCCTTCCAAAAAAATGGCCAGCGGCACATGGCTATGGCCGTAAAAACAAATCCGTGTTTTCAGGATGTCAAAACTAAGCTGCGCCTCAGCCCCCGTTGTGATGTAATCAAAAAATTCGGGGTGATTCAAAGAGGCGTGGACGAGGGTGATGTCGTTCACCTCAACAACCAAAGGTAGATTTTTCAAGAAATCCCTATATTCGGACGAGAGCTGTTTTGCCGTCCACAGGATTGCTGCCCTTGCATCGGCATTGAAATAATCTGCAGGGAATTTTCCCACCGCAGCATAGTCGTGATTGCCCGCCACAACGATACAGTTTAATTCACGAATGAGATCCATACACCGTATTGGTTCGGAGGCATAACCGATAATATCCCCCGTACACAGTATCTTGTCAACACGCTCCTCCTGCAGTTCACGAACAACTGCCGTTAATGCCTCGTAGTTGCTGTGTATGTCTCCTATTACACCATATATCAACAATAAGTCCTTTCCAGCAATAGAAACGCTTATATTCAACGGCATTCCTTACGATCAAAAATCACGCATGCCAGTACGATAACAAACGCAATATACACTACAGCATATACCATCAACAGTCCCGGGTAAATTGCACCCAAAGACCCGAACTTGTTTTCTGACCCAATTATGCTGAATTCCTCAAGATTTGGCAAAAGGATTAAAAAAAACGCCAGGTACCACTGGTTACCGATCTCATACATTTGAAGTCCGTCCTGAAAAAAATTCATTAAATTCCCAATAACGTAAATAACCATGCAACAACTCAGGTTAGATATCAAGGGCAGGCACACAGAGCCGGCAGTTGCAATGGCGCACATTATGGCAACCGATAAAAACGCGAATAGCAGTTGGTAAACTGTCGGATATCCTATACGATCAAATGCCGCAGGTAAATCCACGTGATAATCGAGAGACTCCTTCAAACACAGAGAAATAATCAGGAAAAACCCCAGTATCATGAATATCGATGAGACAGCCATCAGTATCCCGAAGAATTTACCCAAAAGAACCGTACCCTTATCAACGGGTTTGGATAACACCGTCACGAGCGTGCCTTTTTCTCTTTCCTTGGATATCGTATTTGCCGCGGCCAGAGACGCAAGACACAGGCAGCAGATTGCAATCGTTGATATGCCCATTTCCTTTATCATTCGCGATTCCTCTCCAAAGGCGAACAAAGTAAAGGAAAAGGAGAGGAGTGTAAGCGCCACCCCTCCACATGAAACCAAATAAAATATAGGCTCCCTGGTAACTTCCCTGGCAGCATTTCCTGCAATGGTAAATATACACCTGTTCATAAAAAGTCTTGCAAATTCAAAAAAATCTCATACACTAAGCACATACACCAAATTGAGATGTTTCACGTGAAACGTCTCTTTCCCTTAAATAGTGCGTTAAATACTAGCATCCCTGACCAGGAAATGCAATTGAAAACCCACCCAAAAGGAGTCGAAACCATGTCGAAAAAAGAAAAACTCAGCCGCGGCCTGCAGTCGCTTCTTGGAGGCGTTATCGGGATAGAAGCAGAGGCAGGACAAGACATAATCATGCGGCTTAATCCTGAGGATATTCAGCCAAACGATCTCCAGCCACGCGACCTCTTCAACGAAGAGGAAATGCAGGGGCTTGTGGGATCCATCAAAAAACACGGAATCCTGCAACCTGTGATTGTAAGGCCACTCCCCCACGGGTACATGCTCATTGCGGGCGAACGACGGTGGCGTGCGGCAAAGCAGCTTGGCTTAAAAGAGATTCCCGCAATCGTCCGGCATACCGACGGCGCAAACATCCTGGAAATCGCCTTAATAGAAAACATCCAAAGACAAGACCTCAATCCTATCGAAAAGGCCAAGGGATTCGAAGAGCTGGTCACCAAATTCGGGCTCACCCAGGAACAGGTTGCAAAGGCCATGGGGAAAGATCGCAGTTCCGTAACCAATTATCTCCGGCTCCTGGACCTGCCCCAGGAAATCCAGGATAATGTTTCACGTGGAACATTATCCATGGGACATGCACGGGCATTACTGGCCATTCAGGACAAAGAGGCGCAGGTAAAACTTTGCGAACGTATTACCAGGGAAGGGCTGTCGGTAAGGGAGGCAGAAGAGCTGGTTTCGCTGAAAAAAAGACAGGCCAGACCATCAGCCGCGAAAAAGACATCTTCCCCCCACATTGAAGACCTGGAGGACCGCTTCCGGAGGTTCTTTGGAACAAAGGTTACTATTAAGGAAAGAAACGGCAGGGGGAGGATTCTGATTGCATTTCACTCCAATGAGGAGTTTGGCCGGATTGTAAATACACTGGGAATTCAACTCTAATCATCGACGATAAACACGACAGAGCACAAGGAAGTCTTGCTGAATGCCGTTTATTGTTCCAGGGATGCCCGGATAAATTCCCTGAATAACGGATGAGGGGCGGTAGGTTTTGACTTAAATTCCGGATGGAATTGCACACAAACAAACCAGGGGTGGTCTTTGAGTTCCATGATTTCCACCAATTGATCGCTTGAGGTATACCCGCTAAAGATTATGCCATTGGATTCAAACATTTCTGCATATCTATTGTTAAATTCATATCGGTGCCGGTGCCGTTCCGATATCTCCCTCTTTCCGTACGCCCTCGACGCCTTCGTGCCTTCCTGAATGACGCAAGGCTGGGCGCCCAGCCTCATGGTTCCACCTTTTCCGATTACCGTTCGTTGCTCTTCAAGCAAACTGATTACCGGATGTGGGGTATTGATATCAAATTCCGTGCTGTTTGCGCCCTTCAGTTTGCATACGTTTCTTGCAAACTCGATAGCAGCACACTGCATCCCCAGACAAATACCAAAAAAAGGCACCTTGTTCTCCCTCGCGTATCGTATCGCCCCGATCTTACCCTCAACACCACGCGCGCCAAATCCCCCCGGAACAAGGATACCCTTTACCCCCTCCAGATGCGCCAGTGGTCCATTTTTTTCTATTTCCTCAGATTCCACCCTCCGCACCCGAACCCGCGCATTATTACCAATTCCCCCATGAATGAGGGATTCATAAATAGACTCGTAAGCTGACTGATGTGCTATATATTTTCCCACAAGTGCAATCTCTGTTGCCTGGTTCGGATTTTTTAGTATCTCCAATATTGACAACCACTTATCAATATTGTTGCCGTTTGTTTTTAACCGTAGTTTCTGGATGATAAATGTATCCAAACCCTGATCAACCAGGATTAATGGTATCTCATAGAGATACGGCTTTACATCACGCTCTTCAATGATCGCATTTTTATCCACATTGCAAAACAGTGACAATTTTTCCTTCACATCCGCACCGAGATGCTTTTCCGTCCTGCAAATGATGATATCAGGTTGAATACCGGCCTGACGCAACATGCCAACGCTATGCTGTGTAGGCTTCGTCTTTATCTCTTCCGCTGCGCTCAGATAAGGAACAAGGGTGAGATGAATATAGAGCACGTTTTCCCTCCCCATTTTTTGCCCAAACTGCCTGATGGCCTCCAGGAACGGCTGGTTCTCTATATCCCCTACAATACCGCCAATTTCGGATATGACGACGTCCGTGTCGGGCCCATCCAGTTTCTGAATGCATTCTATGATTTCATTGGTTATATGCGGAATCACCTGAACCGTCTTGCCCAAATATTCCCCTTTACGCTCCTTCATGATGACAGAATAATAAATTGACCCCGTCGTAAAATTACAGTAACGGTTCGTCCTGCTATTCGTAAAGCGCTCATAATGCCCCAGATCGAGGTCTGTTTCAGCCCCATCGTCGGTTACATATACCTCGCCATGTTCGTACGGACTCATCGTCCCCGGGTCGATATTTACATAGGGATCAAACTTTTGAAGCCGCACCTTTAGCCCCCTGCTTTCCAACAACATCCCGATGGATGCAGAATTGAGACCTTTACCGAGAGAAGAAACCACACCACCTGTGACAAATATGTGTTTAGTCATGTTTGTATTTTTCCAAAAATGCCATCAAATCATCCCTTGTGTCAATACCTCTGGAGGTATACGGTGTAATCGCCACCTTTATCTTGTATCCGTTGGAGAGTGCCCTGAGTTGCTCCAGCTTTTCACTCTGTTCCAAAGGTGATGCCGGAAGCCTGGAGTATTTTAACAAAAAATCCCTCTGATACGCATAAATCCCTAGATGCCTCAGAAAAGCCGTGCCTGGTTCACTGATGGGATCTTTACTGTCTCGCACATGCGGTATCTGCGAACGGGAGAAATAGAGCGCATACCCAAAATTATCCAGCACAACCTTTACCACATTTGGATTAGCTAATTCTGCGGCATCTTTTATCCTGTGCGCAAGGGTCGCCATGACAGCAACCTTATCGTCCACTAAAGCATCTACGACCTGGTCGACCATAGCCGCATTCATTTCGGGTTCATCCCCCTGCACGTTTACTATGACATCTGCCGCTAATCTGTCTGCGACCTCCGCAATACGGTCTGTCCCCGAGGCGTGCACCACGGAAGTCATTTCCACATCGCCACCGAACCCTTTCACTATATCGTAGATAAGCTCGCTATCCGTAGCAATGATTACTTTTTCAATTCGCCTTGCCTGCTTTACCTGATGGTAGACATGTTCTATGATGTACCTTCCCGTAACGGACTTGACTTCCGGCAGGATTAATTTAGAAGGCAATCTGGTCGACGCATACCGCGCGGGAATTACGACAACCGCCTTCATATAATACTTTCAACCATGAAATTATCCAGACTTCTCTTTTCTCCACTGAACACGGAACACAAGGAAAATCAGGGACTTCATACCTACGAATAAAACGAATACCAGAAAAGGGCAGTATGGACAAACTTGTTCGTCCATGCCTGTCGCAAATAATTTATTTTATTGAACAAATCTTTCGTATTCAAATATTTTTTGTAATAATTTACCACTACTGTCCGGACTTTCAAATAAGTATTTGTTGTAAGCATTATACCGGATGTTCACCCCAAGGTGAAAAATAAAAAGGCCACGAACGCCTTATTTTTATTGACCTTTTCGGTGATTGGGAAGTTTTTTTTGTGACTACCGGTATGTTCCGGATCGGGAATACCGCTGGTAACTTTATCTGCAATGCCTCTATGGGTTCCCGTGCAGGTCCTTGTGCCGGTCGTGCACCAGATAGGCGTCCGCCTCGTTCTCCTTCAGACAAAACGCAGTTATATCCCATAAGGATTCACTGGGGAACTTATCACAGAAACCCACACTGAACAATATTGAGGGTACTCTTTCATGCTATGCAATACCTAAACAATCCACCACGAAACCACCGGGCTTATCTTTGATTATCTTTGTTTACCCTTGCTATGGCTTACATCAGGTTGTAGCCTTTCATGAGTTAGTTTATCCACATACAGCGTAGCATGCACAGTACAGTAAAAATTGCGCGCCAGACGTAATCTGATGTTTCATCAGACCCTCTCCCAGAGGAGCATATTTGATTTCATATTTCTTCAAAAATTCGCGGTACTCTTCCTTAAAAGTTTTCTTTCCGTGATGCTCCTCCTGATTTAGAATATATTTGATAACCGAGTCAATGTGGCTTCTGGAATAAGAAAAAGCGCCAAATCCTTCCTGCCAATTGAATTTGCCAGGCATCCACTTGTTACCATTGATGAAATTTGAAGAACCGGCTTTTATATCCCTTGCCAAATCAGAAATGGCAGTGGATGGTTTTAATCCAACCAGCAGATGTGTATGGTCGGGGATGCAAAAAACCGAAATCATTTTTTGTTCGTGGTTCTGCACAATGCCTGTAATATATTTATGCAATTCTTCCCGGTATTGTTTTGGGATAAGATTCAGCCTGCCTTTTACCGCAAAGACAATTTGAATATAAATTTGCGAATAGGTATTTGGCATATTTCGGTCGCTCCTGCAATTCCTAAAAACAGGTCGCTCCTATGGAGCTTTATTTATGTTTAAATTTTAATGCTACAAACAGACCGCTCCTAACGGAGCGATTCTTGTTTATCCCCGGATTTTTATGAAAAGGTAGTCCTTTTGGATTCGTGGGTTTATTGTCCCTCATTTACAATCAGGTCGTCATCCTGTGGCTTATTGACTCATCGCTTTTCATCTACAAACAACCTTCATCAATAATGAGGTGGTCATGTGGCCTTTGTTCGGCTGAATAGCCTTTTTAGCCAACGGCTATAATGGCATCTAAATTATAGAAATCAACGTCACGGGACACATCACGGCTACCCTCTCTTTGAACTATTCGAATTTTTCGAATAGTTGCATCCTCCTGTAGTTCTCTGCTCTTAAAAATCTCTTCCTGGATTGGAGAAGGTGTTCCAGGAGGAATTTCCTCATTTTAAAACTCAAAGATGCCAGGTTCATGTTGCGAGAAATGTTTTGGCTAAGGTTCCGAGAAAACAGAAAAAGGCAATGGCCGATGATCTGCGTTCGATTTTCTATGCATCAACGAAAGAAAAGGCGCTTCAGTTTTATGATATATTTCAAAAGGACTGGCAGGCAGAATGCCCATCAGCAGTGAAGTGTTTTGAAAATTCAATAGATTCGTGCCTTACTTTTTTCTCGTTCCCTCAGGAAGAGTGGATATCTCTCAGGACAACAACTATTATCGAGAGATTAAACAAGGAGTTTAAAAGAAGGACAAAGTCTATGGAGATTGTAGCTGGGGAAAATTCTTGTTATCGGCTCTTGGCCTTTATCTCATTAAAAATGGAACTCGCATGGAGAACAACTCCTGTTGGAAAGGTGAATGCAAATTTGCCCTTCTTTAAACAAATTGTTGAAAAAGAATTTACACAAAATTGTTGACATTACCAAATGCCTTGTTGCACAAGCAGGTTAACCAGTCCATTAGCAGCTTTTGTGCTCAGGTTGCATATTTCCTCTGCCTGCTTTACATGAATAAAAGGCTAAGTTTACTTTCCCTCCGGTAGTTTTATGCGGGACAAGTTGTCTTTTATCAAGGCATTAAGTGTGATTTCCTCCGCAATCTGTTTTTCCAGTTCAGCTTTTAAGGCAATAAACCTTTCCGTAAAGTTGAAATCATCTTCATCGTCGGGCAAGCCAATATACCTGCCCGGTGTTAATACACAGTTCAAGGCCTTTACTTCATCCAGTGAGGCCAATTTGCAAAAGCCCTGCACGTCCTTGTATTCGCCGGGTGCTGAGCTTGTCGAAGTACGCCAGTTGTGATAAGTGGTTGCGATCAGGGCAATATTATCATCAGACAACTCGCGGTTTTTGCGGTTAATCAGATGTCCCATATTGCGGGCATCAATAAACAGTATCTCGCCTTCATTGTTGGTCTTAGTGGTCAGCGAACCCTTTGCCAGCACAAAGCCTGCCTGCCCGGAAGGTCAATCAAACCGCCTAAACTCTGCTTGTCTAACTTCTCCTGGGCAAACACCTTTGGCAACACCCCTTTGAGTGACGGATTATCTTTTTCAATGGCATCCATGGCATCGTCGATATCCTTGCCAATGGTCGGCAACTTTGTCCCGCCCTGTAACCATTTCCATCGTGCAGGTGGCACATAAAAGACCTTTTCGGCTGTGTACTCGTTTTTATCCTCCGGGTCTGCCCCTTCATAGTCGCCTCTGCCTTCTTTCAGCTTTTCATAGAGTTCTTCAAAAAACTAAAGTATTATGATTTACAAGAGATTAGAGAGGAAGGTGAAAATTAAAGGGAGTCTATCACATACGGTGTGGAGTGCAAGTATCATACTGTGTGGGGCTTAGAAGAAAGATAATAAAGGGTAAGTCACATTACTTTTGGTTGATGAAAACTTTAACAATAAAATTTTGCCAAATACTTTATTGCCTAAACAAGTACCGGAAAGTAGACTGTAACAAAAATTTAGTTGTTATACGTTTTAAAGTACATACGTTAAGCACACACCGAATCGGCTTAGAAAGCCGATTCGCTTAGAGGGTCACGGACGTTTGGATTGAACTACCAATCATTATGGTTTGATGTTAATCAGTGTGCTGATAGCACCTTCAAGGAGATGATGGATAAAAATCCTGAGGGCTGCGGTGTAACCGCAAACCCTTGATTTTATTGGTAGCGGGGGTGGGATTCGAACCCACGGCCTCCGGGTTATGAGCCCGACGAGCTACCAGACTGCTCTACCCCGCGTTATTGCGTAAATATTTAGCTGGCTGTATATTCCAAGAATCGGGAACTATTATTTAATCAGTATATCAGCACATACTGAACTGTCAAGGACAAAAAAACTTTCCTTTTTCTCCACCGCTTCTGATACAATAGTCTTTTCTCCAGGGGTTTTTCACCTCTGGCTAGATTCTTTCATCCTTCCGGGACTCGTTATTGTCTGACCTGTATTTATTTTATCCAGGCGCTGCAATTCTTTAAATATGGACTAACAAACAGTGCCTAGGCATTTTAATGACAATTGTAAGGAGATTAGCCGAGATTTTCAAAAAATAGATGCCTTTGGATATGTTTACAGATTTAATGATCTAAACAAACAAGGTGGAAAAGCCCATGAAAATATTGATTATCGGAAACGGGGGACGGGAGCACGCCCTGGCATGGAAGATTGCACAATCACCCATGGTAAAAAAGATATTCTGCGCACCGGGAAATCCGGGAATTGCTGAAATTGCTGAATGCATCGACATAGAGGCGGAAAATATCGATGGTCTTTATACCTTCGCGATGAAACAAAAAATCGATTTGACCATCGTCGGTCCGGAAGATGCCTTACTATCCGGCATCGTAGACAGATTTATGGAAGGACATCTGCATATTTTCGGACCCAGTAAAAGGGCAGCGGTTATCGAAGGGAGCAAGGCCTTCGCAAAAACCCTTATGAGAAAACACGGCATCCCTACCGCAGATTTTAAGGTCTTTGATGACGTAAAACAGGCGAAAAGGCATATAGCAACATGTGAATTCCCCGTAGTTATTAAGGCCGATGGATTGGCGAGGGGAAAAGGGGTGTTTATTTGCAAGACCCCGGAAGAGGCAACCAAACACATCGATGATATCATGAAGGAAAAGGTCTTCGGACACGCAGGCGACAGGGTAGTCATTGAAGAATTTCTTCCGGGAGAAGAAGTCTCCATCCTTGCAATTACCGATGGAAACACCATTCTGCCCCTCCCATCCGTGCAAGATCATAAAGCTATCTGTGACGGAGACAAGGGGCCAAATACCGGCGGTATGGGGGCATACTCACCGGTGCCATTAATAACAGACGATATGCAGCTTTCCATAGAGGAAAACATCCTTGTGCCCGTCATTCATGCCATGAAGAGAGAAAACCGTCCCTATAAGGGTGTCATTTATGCAGGATTAATCATCACAAGCGCCGGCCCAAAAGTGCTTGAATTTAACGCCCGGTTTGGCGATCCGGAGACGCAGGCGCTGCTCATGAGGATGAAGAGTGACTTAGTCCCGCTCCTCGTGTCAACGGTAAAGAATACCTTAGAAAATACAGAAGTTGAATGGAATGACTGCGCTTCGATCTGCGTAGTGATGGCCTCTAGGGGCTACCCGGATAAATATGAAAAAGGATTCCCCATTTCAGGACTTGAAACCATCCGAGGAATGGATAACGTCCAGGTATTTCATGCGGGAACTTCCAAGAAAGACGGAAGGTTTATCACCAGTGGCGGGCGCGTCCTGGGTGTCACTGCACTGGGGAAAGATGTATCAGAGGCACAGGAGACTGTTTACCGTGCAATTCAGAAAATATCTTTCGAGGGGGCACACTACCGAAGAGACATCGGCGCAAAGGCTATTTATCGAAAGGCTTAGCAAGATGAAAATAATTGTGAAAAAATCTGTTCCTTCTTTCAGTATTTTTTTGTATATAATGTTCTCTCCTGTTTTCATCTGGAGCACAGTATCAGCATTGTTTGCAAATGACCAGGACAAATTATTCTGGGACAGAAAATACGAAACGGAGGCCTATATCTTCGGCAAAGAACCGGTTGAATTCCTGAAAGAGCATATTGACATCCTGCCCAGGGGGAGGGTGCTGGACATTGCGATGGGCGAGGGGCGTAACGCCGTGTTCCTTGCGAAAAACGGATATGAGGTGGATGGCTGCGATATTTCTGAAATAGCCGTCAGAAAAGCCGTGGCGCTGGCAAAGGAGCATAATGTAACGATCCATGCCTTTGTTGCTGACCTGGAAACCTACCAATTGCCCAAAGACACCTACGATGTGATAGCATGCTTTTATTATCTGCAGCGCGATCTTATCCCTCGGATGAAAGAGGCGCTGAAGCCGGGCGGCATGATTATCTATGAGACCTACACTATAGAAAACTGGGAGCGGGGGTTCGAGGGTCCGAAAAATAAGGATTACTTACTGAAACCGAATGAACTCTTAGACCTTTTCAAAGACCTGAAAATTATTTATTACCGGGAACTTATTTTAAACAACAAAAAGGCCGTTGCGAGTCTGATTGCAAAAAAATAAAAACGTTTGGAACCCCAGATTTCTCAGATTGCACAGATTTTTTGGATTAAATTCCACAGATTTTGTGGCGTCATGGGGTTAACTCCTAACACTACACACGTTACAAACAGGAATACGTTTCTCCACCGTTATCCTGAAAAGTGAAACGATGAAAAATTTTAAACTTTAAATTTTCAGAACTTTGAACCTTTAATAATATATGCTGCTCTTAGAAGACGTAACCGACAAACAACGTGAGGCTATTACCCACATTGAAGGACCTCTTTTGGTCGTGGCAGGGGCTGGCAGCGGGAAAACCCGGGTAATTACACGCCGTATCGGCTATCTGATGTCGCAGGGCGTAAGGCCCTACAGCATCCTGGCTATTACCTTTACCAACAAGGCCGCCGATGAGATGTGTGAGCGGGTAAAACAGTTTTCGTCACACAAAGGGCTCTGGGTATCCACATTTCATAAAATGTGCTCGAGGATACTGAGGAGTTCCATCGACCGGCTGGGATATTCAAGGGATTTCAGTATTTACGACACAACTGACCAGTTGAACCGCGTTAAGTCCATTATGGCCGACCTTCAGATGGATACCACGCAGTGGAAACCCCGCAACATTGTAAGCGCCCTCAGCAATGCCAAAAACAGGCTCCTTGACCCGGAGACCTTTGCCGCAACTACTTCGGGCTATTTCAATCAGAACGTTGCCCGGATTTATAAAAAATACCAGGCCCTTCTAAAAGCCAACAATGCCCTGGATTTTGACGACCTCCTGATAAAAACCATAGAACTGTTTAAAAACCATCATGATATTTTAGAGATGTATCAGGACAAATTCAGGTTTATCCTCATCGACGAATATCAGGACACCAATTACTCCCAGTACACCATTACACGGCTCCTGGCAAGCAGATACCGGAATATCTGCGTAACGGGGGATCCCGATCAGTCCATCTATGGGTGGCGCGGGGCAGATATCCGGAACATTATGGATTTTGAGAAGGACTATCCTGATGCCAGGGTTGTGCTGCTGGAGCAGAATTACCGCTCTACAAAACATATCCTCCATGCAGCTTCCAGCATAATTCAGCAGAACAAATACCGAAGACGGAAGGACCTGTGGACGGAAAATACCTTGGGAGAAAAGATCAGGGTTATTTTCTGTGAAGACGAGCACGGAGAAGCGGATGAAATCGCCCTTTTAATAAAAGGGTTGAAAGAAAGGGGCATTAAATATTCCGACATTGCACTATTTTACCGCACCAATGCCCAATCCCGTGTACTTGAAATCTCTTTAAAAAACTCCGGAATCCCTTATACGATCATCGGGGGTGTTGAATTTTATCAAAGAAAGGAAATAAAAGACGTCCTCTCCTATCTCAGATTGTGCATCAATCCGCACGACGAGGTTGCCCTGGAAAGAACCATCAATACGCCCATACGCGGCATTGGAAATACCACCGTGAAAAGGCTGAAAGAATGGGCTGCAGCACACGGCACCGATCTTTTTCATGCCCTGCAGCAGGTCGACTCAATACCCGAGATTACGCGCAAATCGGCCCTGTCAATAACGAGGTTTTCCGAACTCATCTCAGCGCTGCAGCAACTGCCCAGATCACCCGTAGAAAACATTATTAAACGGGTAATAGAGAAGACAAATTATTTCTCATTCCTCCGTGAGTCGGGGGAAAAGGAATCACAAGACCGGATTGCCAACGTGGAAGAACTGGCCAATGCCGCTCATGAATACGACATACACTATGAAGAAAGCACCTTGCAGGGATTTTTAGAGGAAGTGGCGCTCGTTTCCGATGCGGATGAACTGGAAGACACTGCTGAAGCGGTCACACTCATGACACTCCACACGGCCAAGGGGCTGGAATTTCCCGTTGTCTTTCTTACCGGTATGGAGGAGGGGTTATTGCCCCATTCCGAATCCGACGACGTCGATGAGGAAATTGAAGAGGAAAGAAGGCTTTGTTACGTGGGCATTACACGGGCGATGAAGGAACTCTTTCTTACCCATGCCAAACGCAGGATGCGGTACGGGCAGATGAACGTATGCAGGCCTTCCCGGTTTTTGGATGAGATACCGGATGAAATTTTAGTAAAAATTGACAGAACAAACCAAAATTACCCCTATAACACACATTACACCAAAAACCCGTATTCCTCCGGAAAGAGTTACCAGCCACATCAGGAAACATCATACTCATATGACTTTGTCCCGGACACCCCTGACGTTACAAGCGTCTCTCCGGGAGGAAATTCCTCTGCGTTTTTAAACGGAGAAGTAGTCAGGCACCCCCTTTTTGGCATTGGGAGGATACTGGAGGTCTCTGGCAGCAATGAAAAGGCAAGCGTCAAGGTTCATTTTACTGTTGGAGGGGTAAAACATCTCATGCTGGCATATGCAAAACTGGAGCGGGTAAAATAATTACTCCTGTGCCTGTTCACAGGCACCGCACAGGAATCGCGGACGAAAAAAAGACCTTTTCCTCCCGGTCCGTTCGGATCAGGAACAATCCTCCGGCTTACCATAAAGAGTAAGATCCGTTACTTCATGTATCACGACATTTACCAGTCTTCCCACCAGAACCGCAGGGCCATTGAAAACGACAATATGGTTTTGCCGTGTGCGGCCTGACAACTTGTGTGAATCGGATTTACTGGCGCCTTCCACAAGCACCTCCACTTTCCTCCCTATCATCTTCCTGTTCTGTTCCAGGCTGATGCTCTTTTGCAGTTCCAGCAACTTCATATTTCTTGCCCTTTTAACCTCATCAACAACATCATCCTTCAACTCTGCGGCCTTCGTGCCTGTACGGGGAGAATATTTGAATATAAAACAGTTTTGGAAACGGATATCTTCCATCAAACGCACTGTTTCCTGAAAATCCTCGTCCATTTCTCCCGGGAAACCAACGATAAAGTCGCTGGCTACCGCAATATAAGGAATTAATTCCCTTGCATAAGAGATCAAATCGCGGTAGTAACCCGCTGTGTAACCGCGCCGCATTTCTTGGAGGATCCGGTCAGAACCCGACTGGGCGGGCATGTGTAAATGTTCACAGACCTTGCTCAAACGGCTCATGGTACGAATGAGATCGCGGGACATGTCTGCCGGATGAGAGGTCACAAAACGAATTCTTTCGAGTCCGTCCAAATCATTCAATTCAGAAAGCAAATGGCCAAGCGTTATGCCGCCAGCCAATCCCTTCCCGTAGGAATTTATATTTTGACCCAGCAGGGTAACCTCTTTACAACCATTTGATACAAGGGACTGCACCTCTTCTTTCACGTCGGCAATTGTCCGGCTGATTTCACCGCCCCGCACATAGGGCACGATGCAATAAGAGCAAAAGTTATCACACCCCCGCATAACCGTGACGAATGCCTGATAAAAATTTGGCCGGTAGGCCACCGGCCTCTTCACGCTAACGATTTGATCCTCGTCTATGGCAAGGACATGCGAACCCTGGTTTTTGATGGTTAGAAGCAATTCCGGCAACCGCGAAAACATGCGCGTTCCGCAGACAAGATCTACATGGGGCATACGTTTAAATATTGCCTCACCATCTTTTTGCGCCATACATCCAAGCACACCCACGACGACTTCGGGGTGTCTTTTCTTCAGCATTTTCAGCGCTCCCAGATGGGAATATACCTTGTCCTCGGCGTGCTGACGCACGCTGCACGTATTAAACAAGATGACATCGGCTTCGTCAGCTTTGTCAACAATTCTATAGCCTTCCTCCTGCAACAGACCCAGCGAAAGCTCGGCATCGAGCTTATTCATCTGGCAGCCGAAGGTTTCAAAAAAAACTGTTTTGTGTTGTCGATCTTTATTCGTAAAATTAACAGAATCAGCCATGGCGCAGGTCTATAATATACAGTAACTGCATTTTCAGAGATGGGTTTATAAGTTCAGTTTTTAAAACAGATACAAAATCCTGTAAACATCCGCCATCCGTATCGGCAATCAGCGTCTGCCCGTCCGTTGATTGCCGGTAATCAGGCACTTAAAGCAGTAATTGTAACGAACCCCGGAACGTAATCCAAGTATTTTTTGATGCTGCTGTACCATTCACATTAAAATTGAGCCTTACCCCTGTGTCATAACCCTGAACAAGGAAACATTTGCAACCGTTGGCAGAATATGCTACAAATTTATCTTCAAATCTTTCTGCCCGACTATATCTTTACGGCCCAACAAACCCTCCATGGTTGGTTGATGATTGATTTATGGAGAAAAGGATCTGTGATTGGATGAATATTAAAAATACCCTTTGCACTCACACCTACAAGCTACAGATCATCATCTTTGCAGTTGCCATTATGGGGTTGTCTGCCATCCCCATCGGCAACTATTTTCGCAGCCAAGCCCATGATCATATGAAGGACTACGGCAGATGGTATGAAATCGGACAGATTGCGCTTCACCATGGCGATATATACCAAAAAGGCGGAGATGAAATGTTTCATTTCATGTACCCTCCCCCCGCAGCCTTCTGTTTTGCCCTTTTGAGCGCATGCGGACTTTTACCGTTCATAGGGACTCTTGTGCTCGTAAATTCAGCAGCATGGGTCGCAAGCGTTCTCCTGTCGGTGTATATTGCCACAGGAAAGGCGCTCCGGCAACATCCGCTCCTGTACCTGATACCAACCGCATGCTGCGCACCTTACGTCTGGGACATTTACCTGCTGGGGCAACCCAATTTATTGCTGCTGGCGTGTATGCTGGGAGCATTTACCTGTCTTCACGTGAAAAAAGAATGGTGGGCGGGGGCATTGATTGCGGCGGCCGTGTCAATCAAGGCGTTCCCTATACTTTCCATTGCATATTTCGTGTATCGCCGTCATTGGAAGGCAACACTCTCCACGTTTGCGTTTCTAATCTTTTTTCTCGTGCTTTTACCGGCCCCTTTACGCGGATTTCAGCGCAACCTTCAGGATCTTATGACCTGGAGTGAAGGCATGGTATTTCATTATGACGCAGATTCAATTGCCCAGCGTCCCAGCCGCGGGTACAGCGGGAAGAACCAGTCGCTGATAGCTGTCGCCAATCGACTACTGCGCCCCGTGGATGCCTTCCGGTCAAAAGATAATCCGCGCTACATAAACATAGCAAATCTTGACTTCACGTACGTTAATCTGATCATTGCGGTCATAGGTCTTTCTCTGTGTTCCTTTTACATTGCATCAATGCCACGCTACACGCAACGAACGGAATACAGTAATTCAATCGAGTACGCAATGTTGTTGTTATTAATCCTGATCTTTACACCGCTTTCTTTCACGTACTTTTATGTCTGGCTTTTGTGCCCCCTCACCGTTGCCTTGAATATCCGGCTTACTTCACCAAACCCGTCCCGAACGAGGACCATAACGTCACTCTGGCTTATCGCTTGTTTGCTTCTTCTTGGCCTTACGCTGCCCGCGCCTGGATTTGACATATTCAAGGCGATGGGCAACACTTTTTGGGCTTGCGTCTTATTGCTGGCAGGACTTGGCTGGAAGTTGCGGCAATTAAGGGCGGCGCCTGCACATGAGGAGACGGTGAAATGAGCTTGGCAACCGCTGGGAACAACACCCGCGTAATAGCGACATGCATTATACTCTTTACGGCATTTCTCTTTCTGTTCAATATAGGGAAACGTGACCTGTGGGCGCCAGACGAACCACGATACGCACAAGTTTCCAAAGAAATGCGGGATAGCGGCAACTTTATTGTTCCTCATTTAAACAGCGCCCCCTATCCGGACAAACCCCCCCTCTTGTTTTGGCTCATCAATGTATTTTCCATCCCTTTCGGAAGGATTACGGCATTATCTTCCCGCCTGCCTTCAGCCCTTGCAGGAATCGGTTGCTGTCTGGCGCTATTTTATCTCGGTAAAAGTTTATATCGGAACACACGGATCGGCTTGCTATCTGCGCTCATTCTTGCCACCAGTTCAAAGTTCCTCTGGATGGCTCATCGTGTGGCCTTCGATATTCTCCTTACGTTTTTTGTAACCATGGCAGTATTCTGCTTCTCTAAAGGATACGCAGCACGGCATGATCGCAGCGTGGCTCCTTCCCCGTCGCACGGGGGAGATACGGGGATAGTAAAAAAATACGCGGGTTGGTATTACGTGCTTTTTTATATTTTCATGGCGCTGGGAGTCCTTACGAAGGGGCCGGTTGGTTTTATCCTGCCTTTTTGCGTCGTACTCACGTATCTCCTCCTGAAAAAAAACACCGGAATAGTAAAAGAAATGCACCCCTGGACAGGGGGGCTGATATTTGCCTTTATCGTATTCACATGGGTCTCTCTGGCAGGCATTTACGGCGGCAAAGAATATACCTACCAAATCCTTTTCAAACAGAACGTCGGACGATTTGCCAGTTCTTTTGCCCATAAACGGCCTTTTTATTATTATTTCATCCATTTTCCAATTAACTTTTTGCCCTGGAGTGTCTTCATTCCAAGCATTGTACTCTATCTGTTTTCAAAAAAAGGACAGGAAAAGATACGCAGTATCCTGCTGCCTCTCGTCTGGTTTGCCGTTATTTTTGTTTTCTTTTCCCTTGTATCAGGGAAAAGAGACATTTACGTACTTCCTCTCTATCCCGGAGCAGCTTTGCTTACCGCCTGGTTTTTGAATGAATTCATTGAGCGGTTCCGCGAAAAGCCTTTTAAAAAAATAGGATATTATCCCTGCTATACGCTGTGCTGCATCTCACTGGCATCAGGAATTCTCTTGCCGATTACGGTCTACACACTTCTCCCCCAGTATACGGCCATAACAATTCCGTTTGCCATGATTCTTTTGGTTGGCGGACTTATTATGCTGCGATTTGTGAGGTGCGCCAGAATAATCCCTTTTCTGTTTACCACCACTTTTGTTATTTTTGCCGTCTTTACGCTGAGCACCGTGCAAGCTATCCCTGTTCTGAACCGGTATAAATCGGCCAAAGAAATTTGTGATAAGGCCAACTCCGTGATGAAACCCTCGGATAAACTGGCCTTGTACAATTTCTTCCGGGATCCATACCTGTTCTATACAAACAGGAATTTTCTCGAGGTGATAACTGGACTAAGCAATCTAAAACAATTCCTGAATTCAAACGAACGGGTCTTTGTTTTTATGCAGGAAAGAGATTTCAGGGACGTATCAAAATCTCTTGAAATACCCCTGTTTGTGCTGGGAAAAGATTCCGTCGGACACAGGGATATCCTTTTTGTTTCAAACAGGGATATGTAAACCCGGCGAGGCATAACCAAGGCAAATATACAGTATGCGGTTGACAGGAGGCTGTTGACAGCGGGAACTAAGCAATCCTCCGCTAACTGGACTACCCACTGAAACGAACAGAAGGACTGTATCTTAATAACTTACAAAAAAACGTTTTTCGCTTATAATCGCTAACCCCTTTCCCCTTGATTTCCTCCGTTGTTTTTCTCTCATCCGTTTTTAAAATTGACAGAGGAATAAATAATGAGTAGTATAATTTTTTTTATGAATTATCGATTTTTACCTATATGAGGACTTTGCACATAGATACCGACATATTAATTGTCGGCGGCGGGGCGGCGGGATGCTTTGCAGCTGTGGAGATTTACAAAAAATCTCCCGCCTGCAGGGTGGTTGTGATGGAAAAGGCACATATCGAGCGCAGCGGTTGTCTGGCCATGGGTTTGAACGCCATCAATGCTTATTTGCATTCGGGGCAGTCTCCCGATTCCTATATTTCGTTTATCGAACGGCAGTTTGAAGGTATTATCAGAAAAGACCTTGTTTATAGCATTGTACAGGGACTGAATGACGTCGTCAAAGATGTGGAAGAGATGGGGCTTCCCATAGAAAAAAACGAAGACGGCACATACAAGATGCGGGGAAAACGCAGTATCCGTATTTTTGGCGAGCGGTTGAAACCCATTCTTGCGGAGGCAGTACAAAAAACCCCCGCCCGGGTCTTAAATCGTGTTGTAGCAACCAATTTTATTTACGATGGCACACGCGTCTGCGGGGCGTTTGGCTACGGTATCAGAAATGGCATGTTTTATGTGGTCAGGGCAAAGACCGTTATTGTTGCAACGGGAGGAGCATCGGGTATCTATAAACCCCATAATACGGGAGAGGCAAGGCACCTGATATGGTATTGTCCCTGGAACGCGGGGGCAGGATACGCCATGGGAATACGTATCGGCGCGGAGATGACGAGCTTCGAGAACCGGTTCATCGCATTACGGGTAAAGGATGTGAATGCGCCAACAGGTACCATTGCCGTAGGGGCGCGGTCGAAGCAGATTAATGCACGCGGGGAAGATTACCTGGAACGCTATTATCACCATCTGGGCGGCAACAAATGCCTGACACAACACAGACTTTTGGCGACATTAGAGGAAAAGAAAGCAGGGCGGGGGCCATGCTATTTGGATACAACGACTGTGAACGAGGCGGTTGAAAGGAAACTGAAAGAAGATTTCCTGAATATGAACCCCCCGATTATTCTTTTGTGGGCAAGCAGGGATATGAACCCCCGATGCAAACCCGTAGAAATTCAGGGGACGGAGCCTTTTATTGTGGGTGGTCATTGCCAGGCAGGATATTGGATAGATAAAGAAAGAAGGACAACGATTCCCGGTCTCTATGCTGCCGGAGAGGTAGCGGGTGGCGCGCCGAAAAAATACGTAAGCGGCAGCTGGGTAGAAGGGCGTATTGCAGCAGCGACAGCAGTAAAAGAGATAAAAGACGCTCCCTGGAACGACATAGACAACGAGATCATTCTGGGTGAAAAAGGCAGGGTCTTGGCCCCTTTAACGAAAAAAACGGGCATATCGCCACTCGATGTGCGGGAACGGCTCCAAAAGATTATGGATGAATATGCCGGAGGCATTTCCATGAATTATACGCTTCACGAAGAAAGACTGCTGGAGGCAAGACGGTTGCTGACGTGTCTGAAAGGACGCCTGAAAGATATAGCAGCCGCCGATAATTATCATTTGGTTGAGGCGTTAGAATGTGTAGATAGAATCGATGTCGCAAGGGTATTGGTAGAACATCTGATTTACCGAAAAGAAACGCGGTGGGCATGCTACCAGACCCGGCTGGATTATCCGGAAAAAGATGATAGCCGGTGGCTCACCTTTGTTAACTCTATTTATGATCCGAACACGGACGAAATAAAAATGGTGGAGCGCCCTTTGAATTCATGAGTATCTTCATCGATGAAAACATTTGTAATGGCTGCAAGGGATTGCCCGAGGCGCGATGCGAACGCATCTGCCCCGGAAACCTGTGTTATCGCAGGGAAAATACAAAGGCCATAATTCGTGATCAATCTGCCTGCTGGACCTGTGCATGCTGTGTGAAGGAATGCCCGGTGCAGGCGATTGAACTGCGGCTGCCCTTTCAGGTGTGCAGCGACGGTTCTTCCCTGAAGGCGCGGCTGAAGCAAGACAAAACGATCTGGACGGTATGGGATGCCGAGGGGCATCAGGAAGAATTTATTATTCAGGCACGGAGTTGGAAAGGAGATTAAAGAAAAATGGTGAAAAACATTGCTCCCCACGGGGGGAAGCTTGTAAACAGAATTGTTTCCATGGAAGAACGGGCAGTATTGCTGGATAAAGCCACTCATTACGATATGAAAAAAATCCGTTTGGACTCCCGCGAAATGTCGGATGTCGATATGATTGCGGTTGGGGCAATGAGCCCGCTGGAAGGATTCATGTGCAAGGCCGATTACGATAATGTGGTTGACAATATGCGGTTGGCCAACGGATTGCCATGGTCTATTCCGATCGTTCTCGCAGCCACGAAGGCAGAGGTTGAAGGGCTCAAGCCAGGCAAGGATGTTGCCCTTACGGATCAGGCGGACGAAGTGATTGCCATCTTACATCTGGAAGAAATCTTTCATCACGATAAACCGAAGGAATCTTTAGAAGTCTATGGCGTAGATGACAGAAAACATCCCGGCGTGGAGTATGTTTATAAAATGGGAGAATATCTTCTGGGTGGCAAGGTTAGCGTAGTCAACCGGACAAAGCCAGCCGATTTTTTACCCTATCGGCTGGACCCCCACGAGACGAGGGAGGTGTTTGTAAAAAAAGGCTGGAGGCGCGTGGTCGGATTCCAAACCCGTAACCCCGTGCATCGCGCCCATGAATATATCCAGAAATGTGCCCTCGAAATCGTAGACGCCATCCTTTTGCACCCTTTGGTAGGGGAAACAAAAAGTGACGATGTACCGGCAGATGTAAGGATTAAGAGTTATGAAATCCTTTTGGAGAACTATTATCCAAAGGACAGGGCAATGCTTTCGGTTTTTCCCGCCGCCATGCGGTACGCGGGGCCGAGAGAGGCCATCTTTCATGCTATCGTAAGAAAAAATTATGGCTGCACACACTTCATTGTGGGCCGCGATCATGCGGGAGTAGGGAATTATTACGGAACATTTGACGCTCATTATATCTTTGATGAATTTGATCCGCAGGAGATAGGAATTACACCGTTATTTTTTGATCATACATTTTACTGTAAATCCTGTAACGGTATGGCTTCCTACAAAACATGCCCCCATGATTCATCAAGCCATGTCATCTTAAGTGGAACGGAAGTTCGTAAGATGTTAAGCGCGGGGCAAGCTCCACCGCCGACCTTTACAAGAGCGGAGGTTGCACGGGTATTGAGCGAATATTACCAGAAGTTAAAATAGCCGTCAATAATCACTTTGCCAACTGCCCACAGACCCTGCGCGATGATGATGCAATTCTTGCCCCAACGTGCGAGGATGAACGGACATTCTCACTCCCGCACGTTGGGACAGTAAAGAATTATGGGGAATGGCGGTCATAGCCCTTTTGCGACAGTGATGCCTCGTGTCGCAATAAATGACTTGACGGTAACAAGGTCATGATCATCGCGCGCGACGATCGTTACAACGTTAGGTCCTTCCTTGAGAGGGAGTTCTGTGGTTATTTCCAGCCGCGCCTGCCCTTTCAGTGTAAGAAATTTATTGGATTTGAAAAAGACCTTATCATTGTTAATCAGCACGTAGGCATGTTTCACGTAGCTATCATCCTCGATCGTAGCTGATAACGGTAACTGTTCGTTTCCAAATAATACATTCGACAAGGATTTGCTCAAGGTAATTACCGGCGGCACTCGTTGCAGAAAGGGCTCTAAAGCGCCCGGTTCGACCACCGCGTCATCCACTTCGGCAACATCTTTTGCTGATACCCATCCGTAGCGATCGCCCGGAAGGGTTATTCGGAACCATTCCGGATTTTTTGCATTATACGCCAGACAAGCGCCTTCTTTCATGATGGACAATATCGGCGAATCAAACGACATGCCGCCGTAAAGTGAAGTACGATTTTTCGCCACTTTCACAAAACCCGAAGCCTGTATTATTTTAGATTTGTTTGCTACGACGGGGAAGGTAAGTTTGTTGGTTAGGAACGTCCCAAAAATCATCTCGGAAACAACCACATCCACACTGAACTTATCCGAATGCATTGTTTCTTTTACAATGAAAGACAGTTTCGCCTCTTTTATCTCTCCGGGTTCCAATGTCCCTATCTCAGCCCTGCCATTTTTTATAAAAACTTCTTTATTGCTCAGGTCTTTAAGGGTAACTACATTTTTTTCAGCAGTTCCTTCTCCCATGTTTTTTACGAAGACAAGGAGGTCAATATCCTCACCTGTCTGTATTAACCCGTCACCGTTGTTCTTTGAAGAGTCCTTTACGGTATCCAGAATCTGATAGGAATATGCAAAAAGCGGCCTCAGGAGCGCTTCCGTAATGATGTTAAATTTAACGTCCTTAGGGTTCCTGCCGTTCAATTCTTCGAATTTGACGATAACTTCGTCTTCTCTATCAAGAGAGTTTTTGGGAATTTCAATCGTTGTGGAATACGATTTCACGCTTCCCGGCCCGACCTTGCCGAGGATAAATTCGAGCTTGTCGAAGAGCCCGTTTTTACTCGTCGAGATCCCCCGCAACTGATACAAGGGTGTTTCTCCAACATTTGACACATTTATGGTAAGGGTGATCTTGTCGCCGGCCTTTACCTTCCCGTTTGCGGGATTTGTGGAAAATGAGACATTCGTTTTTGCCTTTCCCGTGCTTGTGCCGGTAGACCAATCAATATCAAATTTTTGAAGCTCCCGGGCAATTTTCTCTTCCTCTGACCGGGCAATTTCCTCTATCGTGGATGAAGAATTTCGCAAAAATGTCTCACGCTGCCAGGCAGGTGCGTTCACAAGCAATTTTTTGGCAAAAATGACATGGAAGTCCGTATTAAAATCAGGCAGTTTGTAAGGATCTCCCGCCTCTTCTTCCGGTTCTTCTGCCTTATCCTTTTCCTTGGTCTCCAAATAATACTTGACTATGGCAAACGGAGCCTCGTCTTTGCGGTGTTCATCGAGATGCTGCTTGAGGTCTTCTTCCCGAAGGGCGACGATGCCGCGAAAGAGATTAATATTGTCTTTTGCAACGGTTACAGGAACGAGCTTTATATCCGGCGTAATGCCAACCGACTGAATATCTGTGGACAAAGGGGTAAGGTATTTGGCAATGGTTAATTTTAACGCCGAACCATCCATAAGCTCAATAAGCTGCTGCACGGAACCCTTGCCAAAGCTCCTGTCGCCTACAATTACGGCACGGTCGTTTTCTTTCAGCGCCCCTGCGACAATTTCTGCGCCCGAGGCGCTTCCGGCATCGACGAGCACGACAATGGGGTAAAGGGCCTCGTCAGTATCCGTTTTTCTCGCATCCTGTATCTCCCTGGGGTGGCCACTTGGACCAACCGTAACGACAATTGTGCCGCTCTCGAGAAATTTATCTGCAACTTCTATTGCCTGATCCAGGAGCCCCCCGGAGTTATTTCTCATGTCAATAATTAATCCCTTCAACTTATTATTGGATGCTTTCAAATGTTTCAGGTGTTCATTGAGACACTGAGAGGTATCGTCCTGAAAATTTCTTATCTTTATATAGCCCAAATTATCCTCCAGGGATGCAGACTCTACCGTAGGGATAACAATAATTTCCCGTTTGAGAGTAAACAGCGCAGGTTGTGCTGACTTTTCGGTTACAACGGAGAGCGTAACGGTTGTTCCCGGATCGCCGCGTAATTTTCCAACCGATTCCGTGAGGTTCATGTTGACGGTGGACTCCCCGTCAATTTCAATAATCTTGTCTCCAGCCTTCATGCCGGCCCTCGCTGCCGGGGTGCCCTCAATCGGTGATATTACCGTAAGTACGCCTTCCCGTAAACCGACCACCATCCCCAACCCCCCAAATTTGCCTGTCGTGCCTATCTTGAATTCGCTGAATTCCTTAGGCGGCAGGATAACGGAGTGCGGATCCAGTTGTGTCAGCATACCGTTAATTGCAGTATATTCAATATCACTGGCAGTAAGGATTTCTGTAGTCTGGCGGTTTGTGTTTATGAAGGTAAGGGCATCCTGGAGAATCTCGATCATGTCCTTGGGGCGATTAATTTTGGCCAAATCATAGGCCTTTGAAACATCATCCACGGTCACCTTTCCCGTCTTGGCGCCTTCAGGAAAGTCAACCAATACTTCGGGTATAATCCTTTCCTCCCACGAAAGCGCCTCTTTGAGCATTTCGACGGTTTTAATGCGTTCAGGGTCTACATACAGCCGGTTGACATAGGAACTTACAATCCCGGGCAAACGGAATTTATAACCCGCATCTTCTTTTGTCGCCCGCTTTTCAAACCGTTGTTCAAGAGCAAAGGCCGTATGGAAGCCCGTGAAAAGGAAGAAAATAGAAAATAAGGAAAAGAATATTGTCGGCAAATAGTTAAAGGTAAATTTTGATTTCATGCGAGATCCCTTTTGTCGAAAAATGATATAAACATAATTATCCACAGAAAAAGCGCGGTACCCCTTTTCCCTTACTTAATTCATCCGGCGCGGGGGTATTTTTTCCAAGACTTTTTCTTCCGCAGGCCGCTTTCGTTTGTCTTTCGCTATAAAACAAGTATAATAAACAGGAGAAATATTTAGCAAGGAAATACTTATGGTATAATCTTTCCCATAATCACCGCTCCCTTTGCCCCCGTAGCGCCGGGGATATTGTTGGGATTTCCGGAAATTGTCTCGTTGGCCAGGATAGCAAATGCAAGAGCCTCCTTTGCGTTGGGCGCAATACCAAAGGTACTGATGGAATGTATTGTAACGGAAGACGGAAAATATTGGACAAGAAATTTCATAAGGGTCGTATTATAAGTTCCGCCACCAGAAATAATTATTTCTGATATGGGATGCCTTGGTAAAATCCACCGCGCGTAACTGTCCGCAATGGTGCGCGTCGTAAACACGGTAACGGTTGCCAGGATATCCGGTCCTTCAATGCCTGAGCATACGGCATCTCTGTAAAGGTTATCCGCATATGGCCGCCCGAACTCCTCCCTTCCGGTAGTTTTCGGAGGCGGCTTTACAAGATACGGATGCGCAAGAAGGGAATCCAAAAGCCTTTTGTTTACCAAACCTGTTGCAGCAAGCCTGCCACCCTCATCGAAGTGAGATGCGTTGTTTGTGATAAGTTCCGTGATGCGATCAATTATCATGTTTCCGGGACCCGTGTCAAAGGCAATAACATCGTGAATGCCACAGTCAGGAGGCAAAAAGGTAACGTTGGCGATCCCCCCGATATTTTGCAAGGCGCGTCCCTTATCCCTGTCCCGAAAGAGAATGAAATCGACGTACGGAACGAGGGGTGCGCCTTGCCCCCCGGCCGCTATGTCCCGCGGGCGAAAGTCAGCAACGGTAGTAACGCCCGTTTCCTGAGCAATGACGGAAGGTTCACCGATTTGAAGGGTAGAACGGCCTCTGTATCCGGACGCCCATGCCTTCCCTCTTTCCCCTGACCCCTGCCATCCGATCTCATTTTCATGCTGTGGTGAAGGACATTTCGCCGGTGAATCAGGCACGTGGTAGATCGTCTGCCCGTGTGAGCCGATAAGATCAATATCCGCGAGAGGAACCCGCGCCTTGTTTGCAATGGATTTAGCCGCATCTGCAAAGAGTTTTCCGAGGTAAAAATTGAGCCGGCAAATCTTATCTACGGTGCCCGTTTCAGGATTACAGGCTTCAAGGATGGCGCTACGGGTTGCCGCGTGATACGGATAGGTCTCAAAATCCAGTATGTTTGTCTTTGTATCCGTTCCGTTCCCCGTAATTTCCGCAAGACAGGCATCAATACCGTCCACCGATGTGCCCGCCATGAGACCGATTATTCTTTTGGGGTTTTTACGCTGTAACCGCAGGAGTTGATGTGACATCTTTGGGTTTAGTGGTGCGGGCTGGATCTGCTTTTGTAAAGCTCCGCCTCGCGGTCAGCATCACCGTACATCCCCTTCGAACGATATAATTCTTCCAGCACCTTGTGAACCTCCGCCAAATTGGGATTGACCTCAAGCGTCTTTTTAAGAGACGCCTCCGCATTCGTAAAGTCTCCTTTTTCTTTGTATACAAGCCCTATGGCATAATGAAGGTCTGCCATTTCGGGACGTATCGTCAATGCCTTTTGCCACACAGAAATAGCGTCATCCAGCTTTCCAAGTTTCGTATAGGCTATACCCAAATTGTAATATATCTCTATCTTTTGCGGGTTAATTTCGATGGCCTTTGTCCATTCTGCCACAGCATCACTGAATTGAGCCTTTTTTGTATAAAGGATGCCAAGATTGTACCGTGAATTCACAAGGCCGGGATTCAGATCAATAGCCCTGCGAAATGACCTGATCGCATCCTCCTCCTGCTTTTTGTGTACATATACAAGCCCCAATCCCTCATGTGCCTCTGCATAATGGGAATCAATATCGAGGGCTTTTTGAAAGAAGGCAATTGCTTCATCAGATTTCCCTTTCTTATTGAGAATATTCCCCTGCCCAATAAGGGATTCTATCATTGCGGGATTGAGTTCTGATGCCTTCCGGTAAGCAGACAGGGATTCATCGAGCATGCCCTTCTCATTATACAATAACCCCAGATTATAATAAGCCACCGCATCGTTCGGGTTGGTTTTCAGAAGCCTTTGGTTTCTTTCAATTTCTTCGTCTACCATCGTTTTCTTATGGACAGAAGGATTTTCTCCTTCACGCCCGATGGCGGCCGCATGGGGGGGGGCGGATTGTGTATCGGATTCTTTTTTCCCGCAACCAAGATTACTGCAGAAAAGAAATACGGGGAGGAAAAACAGGAAGCAGATGTAACGTTTATAACAGGCCATAAAGATTCGCTATCTTTCGTAAAAAAGTTAACATGGTTAAGCACAATGAAAATTCAAAAGGAAAAAATAAAAATTACAGGCAAAACCCACAAATAAATATTACAATAAGGTAATTTTGAATTTTAAATTACTCTGTCTCTTTGTGTGCCGGAGACTCATAGATGTTTCATTTTTTATCCCCAAAGCAAACACGTAAGAACAAATTATATAGCATAATGGCTATCCGTCAACCCGAAATTATAAACCATCAAACAAAACCGCCTTTATGCAAAAACATGTTTTAATCAGGACTTTAGGGTTTTTTGATGTAATTTGTTTAGGGATTAACAGTGTGATAGGGGCCGGCATTTTTTTGTTGCCCGGACAACTCTATTCCCTTGCCGGAAACGCAGCGCTCTGGGTTTTTCCCCTGTGTGGAGCACTTTGCTTTGCCATTGCCCTTTGCTTTGCAGAGATGGGAAGTATGTACGCCACAACGGGGGGGGCATATCTCTATGCAAAAGATACATTTGGCCCGTTTGCAGGTTTTTTGATAGGATGGATAATGTGGCTTTCGTCTCTTATTGGATGGTCCTCGGTTGCCAGCGGCTTTGGACTGTATCTCAGCTATTTCCTCCCCACAGACAATGCGTGGGTAAGTAAACCAATCGTTGCATTCCTTATTATAGGATTGGGGGCTATTAATTATTTTGGGGTAAAACCCGGGGCAAAAACCATTAATTTTTTTACCATCGGGAAGCTCCTGTCCCTGCTTATCTTTGTTGGCGTGGGATTATTTTTTATGCAGAGCGCGTCCCCCCCCTTCCCCTCTCCAGAAAGAGGGGAATACGGCAAGTCCCTTTTCACCGGCGGAGGCCTGAAAGAATTCACCCATGGCAATTTCAGTGTAGCGGTTCTTATGGCTTTATATGCCTATACGGGATTCGAGTTTGTCGCAGTGCCCGCCGGAGAAATGCGGCATCCGCAAAGGGACATTCCGCGCGTATTGTTTTGGGTGCTGATGATCGTTACGGGTTTATATCTTATCATTCAGATTGTGGCTACGGAGACATTCCCGGGGCTAGCCACATCGGATAAACCGTTAGCCGACGCGGCAAGATATTTTATGGGGACCACGGGCGGCGTAATTATCAGCACAGGCGCAATACTCTCTATCGGCGGTGTTAACGCCGGAATTGCCCTGACCAGTCCCCGGAGTCTTTATGTGCTTTCTGCTGATGGATTTCTTCCCGGAATATTTTCCAAAATACACCCTACATACCATACCCCCTACATGGCTATTGCGGTTAATACCGGCTTAACACTTTTATTAAGCCTGACAGGAAGTTTTCACTACCTGATAGCGGCAAGCGTTATGGTAAGTATCCTTCAGTATATCCCCACCTGCCTGGCCGTCATTATCCTGAGGAGGAGGCCGGAGCGGGAGAGGGGCTACAAGATACCCGGGGGGTACTCGGTTCCCCTCCTTGCATTGGCAATCTGCGGTTGGTTGATATTCCATGTAGAACTAGCGGTAATAGCGGCCACGGCGATAGCAATCGTTGTGTCGTTACCGTTTTATTTTAAGAGGAAATGAGTTACATGAATTCGCTTGAAAGGTAGCATAAATATTCATAAAATGTGCAGACAAACTCAGGCACGAAGATGAAAGACTCGGATAAGGTTTTGGTCGACACATCGGCATGGATTGAGTTTTTTAGGAAAAAAGACCCCTATTATAGGGTGGTTCTGGAGTTAACAGATGATGCCAGGGTTTGTTGTGTGGGAATTGTGCTTGCTGAGTTGTTACAGGGTGCAAAGTCCCGAAAGGGGTTTGACGTCTTAAAGGAGTTTTTGTACGTGTTTGATTTTCTTCCAGAAACTATAGAACTGTGGAGAAAAGCCGGCGAGTTATCCTCTTTACTCCGACAGAAAGGAAAGGTAGTTGGACTTTCGGACTGTTACATTTCGGTAACTGCAAGTTCAAATAATGCAAAACTCTTAACTCTGGATAGACATTTCGAGGTCATTGGAAAAGAAACCGGGTTGAATTTCTATGAATTTTAAGTGCCCCATTGATCATGATAAGGATTTTACACATACTACTCATTAGTGCACTGGCGGTTATAACTTTTCTTAATTCCCTGGACAACGCCTTTGTCTATGATGATGTCTTTACCATCAGTGATAATTACTTCATCCGGGATTGGGGAAATTTTCCGGCCTTATTTACTCACAAGTATTTTGACAGCTCCGGAGAAGTTACCTATCGTCCAGTCGTTACCCTTTCCTACTTCATCGATTACTCGATATGGCGTCTTAATCCTTTTGGGTTTCACCTGACCAATATCCTGCTCCACACCGTAAGCGCGATACTTGTTTATACACTGCTTTCCCGCTTGGTCAGGAACCGTCCCGTTCCTTTTCTGGCGGGTATCTTATTTGCCACCCATCCTCTCTTAACAGAAGTGGTAAACGCCGTTAGCTACAGGGAGGATCTCTTGGCCACCATCTTTTTCCTTGCTTCTTTTTTGTTGTTCATTCAATCAACGCTCCGAAATCCAGAATCTAAAATCCGCAATTACCTGTATCCCCTTTCTCTGTTTTCATACCTTTTGGCGCTCTGTTCCAAGGAAATGGCGATTACCTTACCTTTTATTATCTGTATTTTTGACTGGGTCTTCGGCGGCACGGAAAGAATGAAAAAAAATATCGTTGTCTCTTATGCGGGATTTATCTTTGTCAGCGTTTTTTATTTATTTATAAGGTTCGTGTGGCTCCACAATCCCCTGGAAAATCAGTTGATGTATCCCGGCAATAGCTTCCTTGTAAATCTGATAATCATGCCAAAGATTCTTGGGGCATATATAAAACTCTTATTCTTTCCCATCAGCTTTAATGCAGACTATATTATACCACACCCCAAAACCCCGCTTGCCGCGAATTTTGTCTGCAGCATCGCACTTTTAAGCACAATCGGAGTAATCACCTACAGATTGTATAGCCATGCAAAACAGCTATTTTTCTTTATCCTCTGGTTTTTCGTTACCCTGATACCTACGATGAATATCCTCCCGATAGCCAACATCATGGCCGAGAGATACCTGTATCTCCCTTCGGTAGGTTTTTGCACGGTACTATCATGCATTTTACTGGAAACCTGGAGACAGGCATGCGCGGTTGTTATAGGGAAAGCCGGGAAAAGGGGGAGCCCTAATTTCGCACCCTCACACCTTCACAATCTCTCACATTCCAATCACCGCAGTCCATTTTCCGTATTCCTAAATTGCCTGATACTGATCCCGGTTGTCCTCTATTCGCTGTCTGCAATGAAGAGAAATAAAAGCTGGAGGGACCAGTTTACATTCTGGTCAAAAACCATCGAGGCTTCTCCGGATAGTTCCCGGGCTCATAATAATTTGGGCATGATTTACCTTCAGGAAGATAAAATAGATTTAGCAATTCGTGAGTTTCAGGCGGCAATAGCTCTGGAGCCTGATCCTGAATACCACCACAATTTAGGGATGGCTTATCAGAAGAAAGGTATGCAAAAAGAAGCGTTGGAAGAATACCACCGTGTTTTGGCAGTAAATCCCAATTCTGCTATTACCCGTAATAATATGGGTAATATCTTTATCGACAAAGGAAGTCTTGATGAAGGAATTTCAAAATTTAAAGAGGCCATTCAGTTAAAACCACATTATTATGATGCCCACTTCAATCTGGGGCTTGCCTATTTCAGAAAGGGGCTTTTAGACGCTTCGATGGAAGAATTTAAACTGGCCATCCATTACGAACCCGATCATGCCGAAGCACATAGCTGCCTGGGTACCGTCTATGCCAATAAGGGCTTATTCGATAAGGCAATTATGGAAATCGAGGAGGCCTTACGGCTAAGGCCCAATTATCCCAATGCACATAAAAACCTGGGGATAATCTATCTCAATTATAAAAAAGATGTTCAAAAGGCTTTATACCTGTTTCGTGAGTTTCTGAGACTGGATCCAAACAATAAGGAGGCGGAGGCAATAAGGAAAACTATTGAAGAACTTCGGATATCACAGTAAATACGATTCTCATTTGTTATAGTTGATTTGGTTTTATCTGCAATGTATAAACTTCATAATCAACTTTTCATAAGCATCTAATAAAGGTAATCCCTATAAATTTCATTATCTTTTATTTTCCCTGTTATGTGCTTGTGGAACAATCTTTTCGACTGCCAAGGAAATTCCTGCCACTCCATTTACATATTTAATTTCACGGCTTGTTGAAGCAAATTACTGTGAGTAATCTTGTGGATTATATTCTTCGCTAATTCAAGAGTATCTCTTTTTGATAACACCGGCAGATAATCAATTTGCTGAGTAACCTGAGCATTAAAGGCGATACTTGCCAAGCTTATCCTGCAAAAGTCTCATTATGATCAGGAACTGGGACATGGTTTCCACCGTTGTGCCGGACTTTGTAATGAAATTAAACAAAGTTTCTTCGGGCTTAACGACGTCCATGAGACCGGAAAGCCTATCCGGGTCGATGTTGTCCAGCACAAAGATACGCGGGGAAACATTCCTTTCTTTTTCACCGAGAATATTGTAAAAAGGGTGGTTCAGAGCCGCATGAATGGCAATATTGCCCAACGCAGAACCACCGATGCCCATAACGACAAGGTTTTTAAATTTTCCTCTGATGGCATTCGTCGTTTCAAGAACCTGTCAAGGGTCTCTATTTCTTTTAACTCCTGCTCAATTATGCCATGTCCGGCCCCACCACCTGTGCCATCATATTGTTAAAATCGAGGTGTATGCTTCGTTTTGCCTTTCATTTCATTTTCATATCCTTATTCTTAAAACTTTTCGTTTCTTAATGAAAATATTTCTGGTTGGGAGCGAACTTCATTTCGAAGGGCAGCGACATAAATATCGCGCTACATATTTCGACCCGTTCGGTTCAGGATGGCTTACAAACTTAAATGCCCGTTGAACCTCATGTGTTTATCGATCTTATTTCCCAGTTCTTCTTCGTCCAGGGCAAAGTAAGGGCTGATTTCGATTAAGCCAAGAACATTGCCCAGAGGGTCTGTAGGAATGGAAATGCCTGCTTTTCGCAGCCATCGTCCGAACTGATTAATCATATCCTGTCTCGATGTCTCCGGGGAGTTTTCCCCCTCCCTGTTTTTTACGGGCGAAAACTCGTCTTCCCGGAGAACTTCCATGATCACACTTTTCTGTACATGTTTCAGTATGTCAAAGATGAAACTTTCAAATTTCATGGCATTGTTATTCTCCGGCGCTATGGTCATGCCGTTTTCATTCAAATACGGCACCCTCTTTATTGCGGTATGATAGGAAATCGCCCCTCCGTTCTGGTAAACTTTTTCAAGAAAATCAATGCTCATCATATGTATAGCAATATTTCCGGCATTATATTTTAATGTACCGTCAGCACCCTTTGCATACATATCGTCCCGGCTCAGTTCACTGTATTCAATCACCTGCAAGCGACCATCGATGTTCGCTACAATGCCTACCTTTTCTTCGGGGTGGCATTTTTTTACAACTTTTAATGACATCTCTGTGTGGTCCATGAGATGATAGCCAACAAAAACGGGATCGGCAATCTTTATCAACACGTTATCTACCTGATGGTAAAAGATATGCTTAATACCGCGTCTCTTCATATCATCAAGAATACCCTTTTCTCTGAGGGCTATGATTACCCCACCGTGGCCATTGGGGCTCATTACAATATTTGATTTGGAATCCATGAGTAAATTGCCCTGAAGGTCTACGACGGGGAGCATACCCTGGGTAAAAAAGCACACCTGCTGAGGATCTATTCCAAAGAACCGATGAGACCGGAAGAAATCCTGCGTCATCGTGCCATTGGTTTCGCTTGTCATGATGTACCAGGGAATGCAGACGCCATATCTTTGTTGAATCGCAAGAATTTTTTCCGCATGTAATTGAAAGATGCTCTTTCTGGTAATGGGTGCAATGGGAAATGTCCCTTTAGGCCCTCCGATCCCCAATCGTGTCCCGTCCCCCCCCGCAACAGTAAGGACGGCTACCTCTTCTTTTCGTAGAGAAACTTCGCCAATGTGTCTTGCCTTTTGTGCCTTTTGTTTTTCCGTAGCGCTTTCAGGAATTGGTATAATTTGCGGTGGGGTTATATTGCCCTGCATGGGTTGAGGGCTGTTCATGAGGGCGTCACTGACAAGGTTCCTAATCAGGAGGAAATCAATAGATGATATCTGGTTGAGCAGGTTCTCCTTTCCTGAAGGGGTTATTTCATTCCACCACCTGAAGATATGAGCCTGTCCCGCATCAAAGGCATTCTTAATATATCTTTTATAGGCCGGATACTCTTTTTCCAGCGTTTTTCCATTCATGCTTTTGTTATTAACGGGAGAATCAATAAGAGAATTAGGAAGATTCATGCGTACCTCTCCTGATAACGAGTTAATAAAACAAAGATACCTGTCTGGTCTTTATTGAATATCAATAATTTTCTGTCCGACGTATACCACTGATTTGCATTTTCACATTTTCGGTATTTATTTCTACCTATATATTGACATCTTTGGTCTTGCAGCGTTATTAATGACGCAGTTTTTCAAAAAGTCAACAAAACGGGAAGAAATCACGCGCCTGTATAAGTGGCTAGTTTTTGAACAATTTTTACAACACGTAAGAAAATTATCGGCAGAATTTTTAAGAATTTTATAAAAACGCCACTCTTAAGACGGAACTTTGAAATATCCTAAGAAAAAAATTGACGGCTTATTTTTAACAAAATTAAGTGCAGGTGGAGAAAATGGCTTGACCTTATCCGTTTGCTTTTGGCGTAATTTGGCATAATCACTGATGAACAATAAAGGTTTCTCAGAAAATATCTGAAGCAAGGGTTTATTCCTCTCCCAAACTGCAAAAAACTTACCTTTATTTTCTACGCCCCTTTGCTAGTTAAAAGCTATCGATTTGCTCACATACAATCACGCATTATAGCGTATTTCTCACGAACGGCAAGAATTTTTATATGGATGAAAGGACGGGATGCATGAAGATATCTTTCACCTGAAAATACTGTCATACGCGGTTATCTGGTTATTCCTGATGACAATGCGTTCCTGTCGCTTGCCTTCTTTGGTATACATTGTTATCGTGTTCTTTTTGGATGAAATCAGGCAGTCGTCGGACTGCCTTTGACACTGTTACTGATATTTGCCAGTGCCACAGCACATACGAATGTACATATCCATATCCGCCCGATATTCATAATTCATCCCTTATCTGGTCTAGTCTTGAAAAATTATAAAAAAACGTTTAGATAGGACGCAAATTTCGCAGATACACGCAAATATTCTGTACTAACGTATTTTATCAACCTAATCTGTCAATTTTTCATCCTGACAACCTGTGTAAATCTGTTTCATCTGCGTAATCTGTGTCCTATTTTTGGTTGTGACTCTGCCACACTGTGTTCATCTGCGTCCAACTTAGTTCTCATCCCCCCCCTCTCTTTCATAGAGTTACTCAAAAAGGCACAAAAGATTGCCCGTACATGTTTTAACCTATTTAGAAATTAACACTTGAAATACATCTGGAATAACAGTAACCTTAAGAAAATGGTGACAATTATTATTTATCCATCGGAAAACAAGAGAAGATATATTTAATGAAAAAGACGGGAATTATTATCGCGATCATCGTCAGCTTTGTAATCGGAATAACAGCAACCGGTTATATTCTTGTCAAACGGGCAACCTCTGATGAAGCAATAAAGGGCCGTCTGCTAAGCATGCTGAAAGATTTTGGAGACGCTGAAATTGGACATGCGCACATGGATTTTTTCGAGGGGATTGAAATCGACAATCTGTCATTTGTCGGCACCTCCGAGGATGCACGGGGCAAGTCTCTTAAAATTCCCAAGGTCATATTAAAACACAGACTCCAAAGCATCCTCAAAGGACAGATCAACATTATCAATGCTATTATCATCGCCCCTGAAATGACCGTAGAAAAACCAACAGATATCTGGTCGCTCCTTGATGCGATCAAGACAAACTTTGATAATCTGAAATTGCCGGCCTATACGGACGCCTTAAGGCAAGGCGTTGAGATCAGGGACATGAAGATCCATATCAAAGAAGACCTTCAGACAAACAGTCCGGAAATCCGGCTATCCGGGATTGACATCACTTTTCTCCCGTATGCAGGCTCGTTTCACGATATTACTATCAAAGGAAACATTAAAGATGAATTTTTGGGAAATTACTCATTTGCCATGAAACTCTATCCCGGTATCCCCAGACTTGATATTGAGGCCTATGCAAATAATATTGAGATGAACGAAGATTTTTTGGTTAGATTTCCCTACATTGGCAAGATGCTCTGGAATGATTATAAACCCGTGGGAAAAGTCAGCGTATCCTGTAACGCGAATTTTCAAAATCGGGATCAGCAAAAAAAAATGGACTATGGAATTAACATCAACCTCAATGGACTGGAGGCTATATATACCGATTGGCCATTTCTTCTTTATAACGTAAACGGCACTGTGGAATTGAATACAGAAAAGCTGTATCTCAAGGGGATTGTGGGTTATATCAAGTGTGGAACCTGCACCTCTCAGGCCGAATTCAAGGGAGAGTTTGATCTGTATGGTTATCAAAAAACCTTTGTAATAACGATCCCTAATTTATTTGTAAATCAGGAACTGTTGAAAAATATACCTGAATTCGGCGAACAGGTATGGTCAAAAATACAGCCTACCGGTCTAGTGGGTTTGACCCTCCAGCATAACGAAGGAGAAAGACAGGAACGCAGTTATTTTCTGACCGTAAATTGCAAGGGGCTCGAAATGAAACCCTCGGATTTTCCCCTCCCTGTTTCGTATGTAAACGGAGAATTTAAGCTAGCCAATAATGTGCTCGTGTTTAAAAACACAAGCGGCCTTATACACTGCGGAGATCAGTCCGTTTTTACCGAAATGAACGGTGTGTATGACATGAAGAGTGGCCGAAAGATACTCAATTTTCGCGCCCCGAATCTATCCATTACGGAGTCATTTTTGAAAAACCTCCCCAACAGGGAACTCGGCGAAAAGCTTTGGTCAAATCTGCATCCCGCGGGCAAGGTGGAAATTAGCGCAAACTTCCAGGGTTTTAATGAAAAAAAGCACGACGATTATTCCATCGAAATTAACCTCAAGGATTGCGAGATTCGTGTGGGCTCCTATAAGATCCCTCTCTGGGGGATACAAGGAAGATTAGAGTTTAATAAAGGGGGGGTCCAGAGCAAGCACATCAACGCCAAATGCAGCGGGGGTCACGTAGAAGGAACACTCTCTGTTTCAACGGATGCGGATCCATATCACTATAAAGGAGAATTAAATTTTTCACGGGTTGCACTGGAAGAACTGGCCCAAAAGATCACAAAAACAGAAAATTCAGTGTCCGGGTTACTCTACGGTAACATAAAATTCCAGGGAAGTGGCGCTGATCCCAAAAATTTTTACGCTGAAGGGCGAATCAATGTAAATGAAGGGTACCTCACCGAGGTCCCTATCATCCTTAGTGTCTTTAACTTTCTTAACCTCCGTCTGCCCAAAAAAGAAAGTTTTCACAGCGCTAAGGCAAAGTTTATCGTTAAGGATGGCATAATTCGAGTTGAGGAGGGAAGGGTCTATAGCGATACAATTGAACTCGATGGCCGTGGAAATATCAATTTTGACGGTGATATTCACATAGATGTTGTTGCCGGATTCAACAAAGGCTTGTTCTCTCAGCTTCCTATTGTGGGAAAGTTTTTTGACCTTGTGGTGGGTGGCGTACGAAAACAGCTAACGATGGTAGAGATCAAAGGTACGTATTCAAATCCCGAAAGCCGTGCAGTCCCTTTTAAACCCCTTACCCGGTCTATCAGAAACATGTTCGAATTATTACCAAAGGAAGCACATGAAATTAACACAGACACCGAAGACAAGAAAACAGGAAACGACACGCTTTAAGGTATGCTAGATCATTTCTTTTCACCAAAAACAGTGGCGGTCATCGGAGCCTCCCGTGAAGAGGGGAAGGTGGGATACGATTTACTCAAAAATCTGGTCACTTATGGGTACAAGGGGAAGGTCTACCCGGTAAACCCCCATGCAGATAATATCCTGGGCATCAGGGCATACGCCAGCCTTGAGGAAATCAACGACAGGATTGATCTTGCCGTAATTGTTGTACCCGCTCCCCATGTGCTGAAAGTGGTAGACGAATGCAGCGCCAAAGGGATTGATTCGATTATTGTTATCAGCGCCGGTTTTAAAGAGAGCGGTATTGACGGGGCGGCAAGGGAGCGAGAATTACATCAGAAAATCAAACACCATTCGATGCGCATGCTCGGGCCAAACTGCCTCGGACTGATCGATACGCAATCATGCCTCAATGCCTCTTTTGCTGCCGATATGCCCGCGCAGGGTAACATCGCTTTCATTTCCCAGTCCGGGGCGCTTTGCACGTCGGTTCTGGACTGGGCGGTGGACGAATGCGTCGGGTTCTCCAAATTTATCAGTATGGGAAATAAAACCGACATTGATGAGGTAGACCTTATACACGTCATCGATGAGGACGTCCACACAAAAGTCGTTCTTGGCTACCTGGAGGGAGTAAAAAACGGTACGGCATTTATGAATGCCGCAAAAAGAATCACGAAAAAAAAACCCATGATTGTCGTAAAAGCAGGGGGTACGACGGCAGGCGCAAGGGCGGCCTCATCGCATACGGGAACGTTGGCCGGCGCCGAAAATGCCTATGATACGGCATTTAAACAGTCTGGAATCCTGCGGGCAAAGACAGTAGAGGAATTGTTTGACTATGCCAGAATATTCAGCCATCAACCGCTCCCCACAGGACCACGCATTGCAGTGATTACAAATGCCGGCGGACCTGGCATTATTGCAGCGGATGCGGTGGAACGGTCGAAACTGAAAATGGCGCCCTTCTCAAAAAATACCGTAACCCTCCTCCGGAATTTCCTGCCGCCGATGGCAAATGTATATAACCCCGTTGACGTGCTGGGTGACGCAAAGGCAGACCGGTACAAGTTTGTTATTGAAAAGGTCATCGAAGACCCCGGCGTGGATGTAATTCTTGTTATTCTAACGCCCCAGGCCATGACGGAAATAGAAAAGACGGCAGAAGTAATCGGTGAAATTTCAAACCGTACCGACAAACCCATCGTAACCTCTTTTATGGGTGGCAAACGGGTCGGAACGGGCTTAAAGGTCATGTGCCGGAACAGAGTGCCGAATTACCCCTTTCCCGAACGTGCAGTATCAGCCGTTGAGGCCATGTACAAATACACCCTGTGGCAAAAAAAATCCGCATCAGAAATAAAAAAATTTGTTGTACAAAAAGAGAATGTGGCATCAATCTTTGAAAAAATAAGACATGGGGAACGTCAATGCCTGTGCGAAGATGAGGCAAAACAGGTCATTTCTCACTACGGTTTCAAAATTCCGAAAAGCATCCTTGCCACCTCGGAAGCAGAGGCAGTGCGGGCCGCAGAAGAGATCGGATACCCCGTTGTTGCCAAGATTTCCTCGCCGGATATCCTTCATAAATCCGATTTTGGCGGGGTAAGAATTGGGATAAAAGACGCGTCAGAGGTGCAGAGATTTTTTTCTGACATCACCCAGAAGGCGCAAAGACTTCTGCCATCAGCAGAAATAAAGGGCGTCCTGGTACAACAGATGATAACGGGCGGCAAAGAGGTTGTCCTCGGTATGTCCCGCGATCCCCAGTTTGGCCCTCTATTGATGTTTGGGCTTGGTGGCATTTATATAGAAGTGATAAAAGACGTCACGTTCCGCATTGCACCTATAGGGGCGAATGACGCAGAAGAGATGATCCACGACATTCGATCCCTGCCGCTGCTAAAAGGTGTGCGCGGCGAAAAACCTGTGGATATAAATGCCCTTGTTGATAATATCTTAAGGCTTTCCCAGATGGTAACAGACTTTCCCGAGATACTGGAAATGGATATAAACCCCCTGATTGTCTTCCCTGAAGACGGGGGCACCATGGCCATAGATGCGCGCCTGACGATCTCGCAAACAGCGGGAAACTATCAACAAAAGGGCAGCAAACAGTAGGCAGCAGACAATCGTGAAACAAGAACTGCCTACCCAGAACAAGTCGGAAGTGGAAAATGGAAAGTGAAAACGCAAATTGTAACGCAGGGGCGGTGTTACCCCGCCCTTACCTTTCCTGTGCTGTCAGGAGTTTCCTCCTGACAGCTTATAATATGTTTACCATATACTAGGGGGTTACTATGATACCCGTATTTATTGCCTCTGTTTCGCCCTTTGCCGGAAAGAATTTAATTTGTCTGGGACTTGGATTAAAATTCAAGAGTGATGGATATAACGTCGGCTACTTTAAACCCATCGGATTTTCACCCGCCCTTATTGAAGGCGTGCTTACCGATGAGGATGCCGTCTTCCTGTCAAAGGCATTGGAAGTCGATGAGCCGCTCCAATCCGTGTGCCCTGTAGTGTTGACCGATGAAATTATCGGACGCCTGATACGGGGCGAGGAACTGAATATTCGGGAGAAGACGGTAACGGCCTTCACCCTTGCCTCCCGGGGAAAGGACATCATGATTACGCGCGGCGTGGGAAGGCTCTCGGGCGGCACATGTCTGGGGTTTTCAGAATTGGACTTTATCAAGGAAACCCATGCAAAGGTAATCTTCGTGGATAAATTCCAGGCTTATATTGACACCCTTGACGGATTTATCTATGCATCAAAAATGTTAGGCGATCAATTGCTGGGTGTCGTGTTTAATTTGATCCCTTCAACAAAAGTAAGTTATATACGGGAGCTCCTGATTCCCTTTCTCAAAAACCACGGTATTACTCCCCTTGGAATTATTCCAAAAGACCCGGTGCTTAGCGCAGTACCAATCAGAGAAATTGTCGAAACCCTTCACGGGAAGATCCTCTGTTGCGAAGACAAGGCAGATGAACTGATTGAACATTTCATGATCGGAGCCATGAATATCGAGAGCGCCCTGAGTTATTTCCGAAGGGTTCCGAACAAGGCCGTCATTACCGGCGGCGACCGGAGCGATATTCAGCTGGCAGCCCTCGAAACCCCCACAAAGTGCCTTATCCTCACGGGAGAACTGTATCCGGACGCCTCTATCCTGGGGCGCGCTCAGGGGATCGGCGTACCGGTCGTTATGGTGAGATCGGATACCGCAGCGACACTGGAGGCTTGCGAAAACCTTTCCGGGTACGTGAGCCTGCATTCACGGTCTAAGATACAGCGCGCTACCGAAGTGGTAGCGCGGGAAATAGATTTTAAGACCATTTATGCGCAATTGGGATTATGAAAAGAAATGGTAATTATTCAGCGATTTTCACCCACCGCTGCTTTGTGGACTTATTTCTTCTCTTCGCTCCTTACAATCAAGGTAATACCCGCCATATTCCCTCCCGCATCAAGCATCTTTGTTATTCTGGCTTTTGTAGGGAGCGGATGTTGGTTATTTGAAGGCAGTATCTGAAAATCGGTGGTTTTTTCCCGGGTGTTCAGAAGCGTATCCACGGATATTGATAAGTTCATATGTGATAAATGTGCCAGGAGATCGGTCTCTTTCGTATCGGTCCTGATGTTTAAAAGTTCCTGAGCTATCTGATTTATATTCTTGATTTTCCATTGCCCGTCAGCAACGACTACGCCTTCGCTCAGGCCGGAGAGGATCGTATCCAATACAGGTATTTCGTCCTTTTTCGCAACCGGCTGTCTCATGCGGAGCAGCGATTTTACCCTGGCAAGAAGTTCCGCTTTATTAAAGGGTTTGCTGATGAAGTCATCCGCGCCTGCTTCAATCCCTTTGATACGGTCGTCCATTTCGTGCAAGGCGGTAATCATGATAATCGGGGTGTTTTTTGTCGTTCCATCTTCACGTAACTTCTGGCATACCTCGTATCCTGTTAGTCTGGGCATCATAATATCCAGTAGTATTAAATCAGGTTTTTCCGTTTTTGCCTTTTCTAATGCCTCTTGACCGTCGAACGCTTCAATAACATCGTACTCGGACGCTGCCAGAATCACTCTGAGCAGTTTTACATTCTGCCTGATGTCATCAGCCACTAATATTTTTGCCTTGTTCATTTTTTTATGTATTTTTCTATGACGAGCGGTAGTTCTTGTGTATTGATGGGTTTGCTGACGTAGGCGTTACAACCCGTCTCTAATATCTTTTGTTCGTCTCCCTTCATAGCGTATGCGGTTACGGCAATGATGGGGATGTCCTTTGTAATTGTATCTGCCCTGATCTGTTTTACTAATGTGAGACCGTCTATTCCCGGAAGCTGGATGTCCATAAGGATGATATCGGGTTTCTGGTTCTTTAAGATGTTTAATGCCTCCTCCCCGGTGGTTGCTTCAATCACATTGTACCCTTTTGCCTTGAGCACTACGCGCATGAGTTTTCGGTTTTTTTCATTATCTTCAACAACCATTACATTTTTGCCAGACATATGTTATCCTTAATGAAAGAGTGAGGGAGCAGTTGGAAATTCTGATATCAGAGTTTAGGCTGATTGTGCGCTCTCTGCTTCTGTCGTTTCTTTATTTCACATGCAGTTGTTCTATCTTCCTGATTGCAGCAAGAAGGTCTTCCTTTGTGTGGCTGCTTTTTTGGACAATGGCCAGAATATTGCCGTTCAGGACTTTTTTTTCCTCCGCCGTAATATCCTTTGCGGAGCATATAATAATGGGGATTCCCTTTGCCGTTGGATGCACCCTGAGCCTTTCAATGACGTCAAAACCGCTGATTTCCGGCATCATGAGATCGAGTATCATGAGGTCGGGGGCATTATGAATGGCAAGATTGATTCCTGCTTTGCCGCTATATGCCTTCAGTACCTCAAATCCTGCGCTTTCGAGAACAGCGCTCATATATTTTACGGCTTTTTCATCGTCATCCACGACAAGAACTTTCATAGGTTTCCCCGTAAGCTTTTCCGCTGGCACGCAGGCGTTTACCGTAGTAATGAGCTTTTCCCTCTCGATGGGTTTAATCAAATACTCTACTGCGCCCAGGCTGAAACCAAGTTCTTTATTATCGACAATCGACACGATAATTACCGGTATATCGGCGACATCCGGTGAATTTTTCAGTTCCGAGAGGACGTCCCATCCATCTATTTTCGGTAACATAATATCCAGGGTGATCAAAAACGGGTGGAATTCCTTCGCCTTTTTAATGGCCTCTTCTCCATCCACGGCTACGATAACATTATACCCTGCATTTGTCAAATACAGGGTGAGAAGGTCTGCTGCCATCCGGTCATCTTCAACAACCAAAACACTTTTTGTCTCCCTTTCTGCTGTGGCGGATGCCACAAAACGGGGTCTGGCTTCGGTCTCTTTCGGTTTGGGTGGCTTGAAGGAGGCCTTTAAGGGCAAGGCGAAATAAAATATACTTCCCTTTCCGTATTCACTTTCAAACCAGATTTTCCCACCATGCATCTCAACGATTCTTTTTGTCAGGGCAAGTCCCAGCCCCGTACCCTCATATTTCCGCGCAAAAGAACTATCCGCCTGCCAGAATTCTTTAAACACCTTTTCCCGGTCCTGGGATTTCATTCCAATGCCCGTATCAGAAACCGATACCTGCAGCATATCATCCACTACGCCGGCCTCTACGGCGATTTTCCCGTTTTCCGGGGTAAATTTTATGGCATTCGAAAGCAGGTTATACAATATCTGTTTGAATTTGACCCTGTCCGCTTCAATATTTTTTACATCCGTCAGGATTTCTGTCTTTAATTCCAGATGTTTTTTATTCGCAAGCCCTTTTAAAATGGTGTACACCTCTTCAATGGCATCGTGCACCGGAAAAACTTCGTACTGGAGCTCCATCTTGCCCGCCTCAATTTTAGACAGATCCAGGATATCATTGATCATCTGGAGGAGATGACAACCACTGCTGTGAATATCAGTGACAAAATCGGTCTGTTCTTCGTTCAGGTCTCCGGCAATCTTATCCCTGAGTACCTCTGCAAAGCCGATTATAGCGTTAAGGGGCGTTCGTAGTTCATGGGACATATTGGCAAGAAACTCCGATTTCATTTTGTTTGCCCGTTCCAGGGCCAAAACGGCCTCTTGCAAATGGGCAGTTTTTTCGGCAATCCGTTGCTCCAGCGTGACATATATAGATTGCAGTTTGGCAGACATATCATTAAACGCCCTGCCCAGTTGCCCAACCTCGTCCTTGGATGATACATCCACTGTCGTTGTAAGATCACCCGTCTTTGTAATGGTAGCCACAGCAGCAGTTAACCGCTCGATCGGCTTCATAAATTTTCCTGTAATCACGAAAACAATTGTCACGACGAGCAAAATACTGATAGAACCAACGGTAACAAAAAAAATAAAGTTGGCTGCAAACCGCTGTTCGGCTATCTCTTTTGGAATAATGACACTAATTGCCCCCCGCAGCTCTCCCACCTTATAATCATAACCTGCGTCATAATTTTTTTGTATGAATTCAGGGGCTTTTTCCTTTGGTCCGTGGCAAAGGAGGCAATCCTCTTTTACGTGCAAGGCGTACAGGTATCGTTCAACCCTCTTCCCATCTATGATATCATCGTCCCAGTACTCATGAAGATTCGGATTTCCTTCCATTTCCCTGAGTACCCTTTCCTCAAAGGGATCGGGCTTATTGAATAAATTCCGATACCTCATGCTGGTTTGCTTTATAATGTAGCCTGTCTTTTCGGCATATTTCATCCCGATGACATGGCCGGAAACGGCAGGAATAAAAAGTTTTGTCTGTTCGTTGATTTCTATTTTGGATGTTTGCAGGGCAGAGGCAAGATAATTTCGGGTGGTTTCTAATTCCGAGGCAATCAACTTGGCCTTTTCCCGAACTTCTTTGACAAATTCCTGGCGTGTCCGTTTATAAATTGAAAAGGCAATCACGCCGTTTAAAGTAACCAGCAGCACGGCCAATAGTATTACGAGTTTATGTCTGATCTTCATTTACGTTCATTATTTTAACACGCTCAATCCCCTGTGTCCAATTCTTTACTTACGTGGTTACGATCATAGTTGATACCTTCCAGAGCTAAGTCGAAGGGGTGAAATCCACTTCGGCCGCAGAACCTGGACCACGGGTTGTTTCATAACGTGGTGTCTCTGGCGCTTCTCCCAGCGATGTATCCGGCTGGATCTCCTCCATCAATCGCTCAATGACCCAGCCATAATAGGGAGAAAGGCACACGCCGAGGATGTTTGCTGGTGGAATGGGCAGGACTTTTTCCTTGAGATATTTATCCACAATTTTTGCTATTTGTGGAAAAAGGACATGTGCAGGTATTATGCATCTGGACTGTTTTGTATAATCCCTTGTCAGATCACGAGCCAGTTCAAAAACCAGTTCCTGGAAACGCCGCGCCGAACGATACGGATTTAAGTCCACGTTCTCAATTCTTCCCGGACCTGTAAGCGGACAACGTCCTTGATTATTAGGCGTATTCGCCCATTTGAGAATCGCCTCAGGCTTAGGAGTTTCTTTCCTGCCGCCGCGTCTCGTGTTCCCCGGAAGATATTGGGGCCTTTGGGTCACGGCAAAAATACCCTGCCTGACGACGTCCCGATCTCCTTTCCGGTGGTTGTCCCTCCTCAATATGCCCGTGCTCGGCAGGCTCTTCGGAAGGTGAATTTAATATTGGTTCTTCAACTTTGTAATTGTTCATATGTCATCCCTTATCTCAGCAAAAGCAGGGTTGAAAGAGGAAGGGAAATAATCCGGGGATCATCCGTAGCAGGGGTGTCCGTTAATGTAATCAGTAAACCAAAGGGGGCTTTGTAATGTACTTTTTCTATAAAAGACCTTAAGCCGATGGTATCTCTATAGTCAATGTATTGCCGGTATTTAATTTCTGCCGGAATCCTCTGTTCTCCAACGGTAAGTATAAAATCCACTTCTGGTTCTGCGCTACGCTCAGGAAAATGGGCAATATCCAATCCAATGATCGTACTCAGAAAATAACCAACGGTGCTTTCTGCAATTCTCCCCGCCAAATCCGAAAGATGTGCCTGCTTCTCCAGTTCTTCTTGTGTAAGCGGTACAATTTCCTGAAGCCATGCAGCGCGCAGTGCGTGGTCGCACAGACATAACTTTGATGCCCCACGGCGTCGTTTGAGCCTTAATTCCAAAGGTTCGATGAGGCGAAGCAGTAATGTTCCGTCTAAAAATCTGAGATATGCGAGAATACGTTGCCATCCAATATTGGCGTGCATAGCACGGCGGATTTCTTCAAGATAAAAAGCTTGTGCGGGCGATTGTCCAATATAGCGGCATGCAAGCCGGAATACTTCTTCGAGTAAATGCTCGTCGCGCTTTTTGCCTTTTGGTCCCATACGAAGATCATGCTGGATAGCACGTTTAATTACCGTTTCATTCAACTGGTCCGCGACTCGTTCCCAGGGAATATCCGCATGTGCCTGAGCAACAGGATACCCGCCTCTTTCGGAAAAAGCCAGAAAAGCTTTTTGGCGAAATTCGGATTGTTTCTCTCCGTAATTGCGTAACCCGTGCCAGAATTCTTTTTGTTTGAGAGGAGCTATTCCGTTAGGAGGCAGATAGGGATCACACTTGCCAAATTCACGTATCTCACCTATTTCACGCAACAGCAAGGGTCCCATCTCCAGCGTTGTAATACGTCCGGCTAAACTGTCCCTTCCTGCCTCAATCCTTAAGGCGGAACTTCCTGTAACCAAAACCCTCACGGGATGCATATCTACAAGGTGTTTTAGTTGTGGCGCCCAGTCAGGCAGGTTCTGGACTTCATCAAGAAAAATATACGCCTGCTCGCCATCAAGTGCAGCCTTGTTAAATGTTTTCTTTAATATTTTTTCAGAAAACCACCTGCACAATTCAAGAATCACGCTGACATCTTTCAATCTTCTCAATTCCGGCAGGTCATCGAATTGAATACGAAAGATTCGGTGTGGTGATATATTATTATTGAGTAAATAATCTATGATTTGGGCCAAAAGTGTTGTCTTGCCAATTTGCCTTGGGCCACGCAGAACTACTGCAGGCGCTAAGCCCTTTTGAATACCCTGAAGTGCAGGTTGAAATGCCCAGCGCCGCATTTTGGGTAGTCCGAATAGTTTTTCGCCACGCCACCAGGGGTTACTATCATATAAAGTAGCTTCCAATGCTTCTTTGAGATATACAAAAAGAGTTTTTTGCCGATAACTCATTCCATTATCTCCTTCAGATTCTTCACCACCATCACTTCATTTCCACGATCATCGATCACCTTTACCGCAATTTGCCCATGTTCGCCTGCCTCAACTCAAAAGACAACCGCTCTGCCTTGCCCGTCCAGTTAAGAAAAGGTTTTCCCAGGCGTTTTAACTGCTCCACGGCATCATGCAGTCCTCCTCTGGCCGATGAAACGACCTGTCCTGCAGAACTCTTGAATTCCCGGGGTTTGTCAAAGGCATGTGGCGCCGGAAGCCCAGCCGCCTTTTCAATCATCGCAATAAGCCACTCTCCCGGTTCACGTGTAGAATTTTGACCATTTATTTCTTCTCCACCGTAATTGCGCCTAACGGGCAGCACTTTTCGAATCCGGGTTCGATACCCCAGCCGGAAACCTTCTCGGCAATAATCTTCGCCTTGTCCTCGACCACATCCATAACCCCATTTGATTTCTCGACACAGATTCCACAACCCACGCACTTTCTTTGGTCAATGCTCACGTTGATGGTCTCACTGTCTCTTGTAACATTTACGTGATCAAGGTAGTGGATGTGTTCTTTATCTGAAATTACACCTAAATACGTCGGAGAATGTTTTTTTACTTGTTTTCTCCCTGCACGGTCATAACGGAATATCGACCGCCCGCATTGCTCGCAGGTATGTAATTCCTGTAACTTTTCAAGATAATCCATTACCGTTTGTACCACGGTAGCATGGCTCCACGTCAGCGGAGAAACAGAAACAGGTTCTCCGGTAAATGGATTTATCTGTTCTGCCAGCACTCCGGAAGGCAATGCACGGGACACAGTCCATCGTAAATAGTTCACTACACGTTCGAGATCTTCAACGGACTTTGCTGTTGATACATAGTATTGTGCCAACCACATGGTACAGATTATCCAAGGATTCCCCGGAATCGTGTCATCGTTTCCGACACGCTGGTACTGGTCATATTCATACCGCGCAATTCCGCCGATTTTTGTCCTGACCCATAGGGCCTCTTCGATTGCCTTCATCGTGTTTTGTATCCTGACATCATTTGCGTCATATACACCAAAGGCAAACATCCCGTACAAACTGGCATCAATTGTTGCGTCGATCTCATATTCACCGTCTTTTCCCGGATAGATCATGCGCAAAAACCTCTTGTGTTTCTCGCTGTAAAGCTGCTGATCGATTGCCTTTTTTATCTGCGCCGCGGTCTGTCTGTATAATGCAGCCTTTTCGGTATGATAAAATATGTCAGAAAGGTTTGCAGCGGCCATCAGCCCGCCATATACGGTGGCTACCGTAAAGGACAGGACGCCACGCCTTTCTTCCCACAGGTCATAAGAAGGAAGAGGTAGCCCCGTCTGTTCATCCCGGTAACTCACAAGAAAGTCCGCTGCCTTTTCGATAAAGGAATGATAGAGGGGGCGTATCTCATCGATTTTTCTATACAGGTCATAGTATTGCCATATTGCCCAGAGAAGGAGTGCCGTTTCGTCTTCCTGGATAGGAACGTGTATCTCCTCCCCCTTTACCCAGGGATGCCAGGAACTCCCAAAAGAACCGTCCGGATTATACTTGTGCAGCAGAAATCCATCCTGCACCATAACGCTTGCACAGAAATTGTAGGGTGTGATTACATTTGCACAAAAGTTAAAGAAATTCCGGCATGTAGTGGTATATCCCGCCTTCATCAGTGCATAGGACACCAGCGCACCGTCCCGGGGCCACATATAACTATAAGTATCCTTTGCATATTGCCGGATATCCGAGTCATTTGCAGCGATAATGGCGCCTCCGCCATCGATCTGCGTCATAAGGACCAACAGACTCCTCTTAAAAAGATCAATCACATCTGCTGGCAGGTTTCCAAAATTAAATTCCTCCTTATTCACCCAGTGGAACCAGTAACTTGCCGTCCTGTCAATGATCTTTTGTGGCTCTTCGCTTAAAACAATGTCATTCAGGTCGTCAACCTCACCGTAATTCCTGCCGGCAGTGATCCAGTAATATACAACAGATTCTCCGAGGGCCTGGATTTTCAATGAAATACCGATTGTTGAATCTACAGATCCCTGTGCTATGGGGTTTCCCCCCAGGATTCCATCCTCGGCATCGCGCCAAGTCCCCTCAGCGCCACGATGCCTCTTAATCCCCGTTGCATATTCTCTCACGCCCCATACGTCTCCTGCAGAACAGTTCACCAAAAAGTATCGGGGGCCTTTGTAATGGATGAGACAATTTAGCTTTGCATCATAAAATACCGTGTCGCCAATCTCGTTTTCCATTACACTCAGATCCTGATGAAAAAAAAGACGAACATCTCTTTCCTTATTTTTTTGGTTCCGGACGATTACCTTGCGCATAAAGATATTCTTCTCGAAATCAACCACGTCGTTACAGGCGAGCTGGATGCCCAGATTTTCATGAAACGCCCGTACGTTGGTTACGAGGGTCTCTTTTTGATATCCCAGGGAGAGCTTCCAATCCCGCGCATTGACCCACGAATACCCCTCAATGGTCCATACACCAAATCTGCTGGGATTCCCCAGGGCGTGATTTTCCTTTCCTACACGCGGGTAATAGAGATCACGAATAGTATAGTCCGCATCAAATGCGACCAATAATGAACCGTTACCAACGGGAATATCTCTGGGCATCGCTGTATTCTTTCAGGTGTTTTGTTTTCTTAATTTTATGCCTTTGGTGATTTCACTTTAATCAGGCCTTCGGTAAATTTTCACTGTAGCGAGACTCTGCTCAAAACAAAATTATCATTCCTGCTTCCAGCCTTCTTCGCCAATTAACGGCACAAAGGCGCACTCCAGGATATCCCTACTTTTCATCTCACTTTTCGTCTTAATCACCTGCTGTAATATTTGGTTATAAGGATTCCCCATGGGTATTACCAATCGCCCGCCGGTTTCAAGCTGATTTAACAAACGCTCAGGGACATGAGGCGCACAGGCTGTGACAATGATCCCGTGGAAAGGTGCCTTTTCGGGCAAGCCCAGGCTTCCATCTCCCACGATCACCTCTATATTATCATATCCCATTTGTTTTAAAATCTTTTTTGCTCTTAACGCAAGCCCTTCATGCCGTTCGATGGTGTAAACGTAACTTGCCAGCCTGCTCAGTATCGCGGCCTGATATCCTGAGCCGGTTCCTATTTCCAGCACCTTTTCTTTCCCTTTTAGTCCGAGACACTGCGTCATGATGGCTACCATATAGGGTTGTGAGATGGTCTGTCCTTCTCCTATGGGTAATGGACAATCCTCATACGCTGCATGTCTATACAATTCAGGTACAAACAGGTGTCTGGGTACTTCTGACATTGCCTTTAGCACTCGCTCGTCCTGGATGCCGCGACTGACAAGCTGGTATTGCACCATCTGAAACCGGTCTGTGGCATATGTATCGGTGTTTTGTGAAGTATTCACAGTGCACCTTGAGTAAATAACATTTTCAAAAGTATTTATTTAGTTTATCCCTCATACCTTTTCTTTACAGCATGACTTCTATTCCTTTGGCCTTAATTTCATCACATACAAATGTGCCTTCCCTTTTTGTTTCAAACTCCTCTTCCGTATAGACTCTGACTTCAACTGGATCCATAATTTTGGCTTTTGCTAAAGCTAAACCGATAAACTCAAACCGTCTTAACAAATTCATATCTTTAAAGTCATTGGAAATTACGGCAATATCAATATCACTATATTTATTTGCAGTTCCTTTAGCGTAGGAACCAAACAAAATTATTTTATTAATATGGATTCCCACGGTTTCAAAAGCAAACTTTACATCCCTTATAATTTTATGCAATCTTTTATCCATTGAAAAATCTCCCTGGTTCTAACTAAACAGTAGGATGGGTCAAGCGAAGCAGACCCATCGATTATTTAAAAAAGCTATTTTGTTATATTAAACAAAACTTATTGCCTCAGGGAAACAAACGATTAATCACCTGTACGGCTTGATTAAGCCCATCAATAGCAGAGCTTGGACGAAAAATCAGATTTTGTTCCATATGAATTAGTTGATTGCGAAGATCTGGTATTAAATCTAATTGAGAAGATGCTCTTATATCTCCACACCTTTTATTTTCTTGTAGCAGGATGGTTAGTTCTTGCAAAACAATAGGCGTTCCTTGAAACATATTTTCATTTTTTACCCACCCTATAAGGCTTTTAAAGCTTCCATCAAAATTAGGTCTACCCTGAATTCGCCATTTCTTTCTTAATTCTGGAAATATTTCGTAAACGTTTACTGTTTTTGCCTTTCCTTTCTTTATTATATTTTATAAAATTTTCTTACCTCTTAAATTGGACTTACAATTGCTAGTTCCTTTAGCTTCTGAGTAAGCGATTTGTCGGCAGTTACCAGAGTTAACTCTTTAACTTTTGCAGTTGCTGCAATAATAGCGTCAGGTATCTTTAGTTTTAATGTTTTACGGTAGTCTATTGTCTTTTCGATAATTTCGTCACTAATATAGACAACCTCGATTTCACTTATAAATTCAGCAATTTTCTTTGCAATATCATTTTCTGTTTCGAAACAAAGCAATTCGATCTTTGTGATAAAAGAAATGCTTATATTGTTTTCAGCCTCATTAATCAGTTTTGAAATAGGTTCCTCACCATTAAAAAAATAGATTACAGAATTGGTATCCAGCAAGTATCCTGACATTTTAATTCCATTCGTTTCTTATTTTTTTTTGATACTCTAATCCGTCAACCCTTTTTTTAAATATACCTTTGAAACGAGAAAGTTTTGGAATTTTGCGTGGCTCCTCTTCTACAATGGTTATGAGTAGCTTTGCCTTTTTAAGAGGCGGCATGGCTTCTTTATAAATAATTTTACCATTTTCGTAATATGCCTCTATCGTTTTATACATAATCTTTTCCTCTTTCAAAATATTCTTGTATTGACAGGCGTAATAGCTGTTCTCACTGGTTCTGTTACTTATGTGGATTGAGTTAAATAAATCTTTTGAACCAGCTATCAGGCGGAATTCGATAATCAATTTACAACCACCCCATTCCCCTCCTTCGCAAGGGGATAAAGGGGAGGTCTTCCAACAAGTATTGAGTAATTACGTGCGCCATTAAAATGTTCTGAAAACCCGCATAAATAAAAATTCCTATATGATTAAGCTATCCCTTAATGACGCACAACGGCTTTAGTTGAACGACTTTTTTACTGATGCCGGCGTGTTCGACGACATCCACAACTTCAGTTACATCCTTGTATGCCTCTGGTATCTCTTCGACTAGTGTCGCTCGGCTGTCGGCACGGACAAGGATCCCCTTTTCCTTCAGTTCCTGGGCAATACTTCGGCCTTTGGCCGTCCTCGTCGCCTGACCTCTGCTCATCACCCTTCCTGCCCCATGACAGGTACTGCCAAAGGTATCAGCATATGCCTTCTCTGTACCTACAAGCACATAGGAACAACGCCCCATATCTCCTGGTATCAAAACGGGTTGACCTACGGCTTTATATGCATCGGGGGTATCGGGGTGATAGGGAGGAAATGCGCGCGTTGCCCCTTTCCGATGGACACATAACCGTTTTTTCTCACCCTCCACGATATGATCTTCAAATTTGGCGATATTATGACACACATCATAGATTAGGGATATTTGGGAATCCTTTGGGCCAATGCGCAATGCCCTTTCAAAGGATTCCCGAACCCAGTGGGTAATCATCTGCCGGTTGGCAAATGCATAATTGGCTGCACAGGCCATTGCAGCAAGGTATTCCCGACCTTCCGGAGAATTAATGGGGGCACAGCAGAGTTGCCGATCGGGAAGTTCTATATTATATTTTCGAGAGGCATTTATCATGACCCGGAGGAAGTCGTCACACACCTGATAACCCAATCCTCGTGAGCCCGTGTGCACCACGATGGTAATACCGTCCTTTTCGAGTCCCAGGGTACGGGCAATCTCCTCCTGATAGACCTCCGAGACATAGCCAACTTCTACGAAATGATTTCCGGAACCAAGGGTGCCCAATTGTGTCAGTCCGCGCTGTATCGCCCGATCTGAAACCAGTTCGGGGTCAGCACCCGGGATGCACCCTTTTTCTTCGATATGTTCCAGATCTTCTTTCGTTCCGTAACCCTGCGAGACCGCCCATCGTGCTCCGTTCTTAAGTACGTTTTTTACTTCCTGTTGGGAAAGTTTTAAATCCTTGCGATGTGACCCTACACCGGACGGGATATTGGCAAAGAGGGTATTCACGATAGATTCCAACTTTGTGACAAGCTCAACACGGTACAGTCCGGTTCTCAGCAATCTCACCCCGCAGTTGATATCATAGCCCACACCGCCGGGGGAAACCACGCCCTCGTCCATGTCGAATGCCGCAACACCGCCGATGGGGAAACCATACCCCCAATGGATGTCCGGCATTGCAAGCGAGTGTTGTATTATCCCCGGAAGAAAAGAGACGTTAATCACCTGCTGTAAACTTTCATCTTTTTGAATATCTTCCAGCATGTGCGCATCGGCATACACGATGCCATCTACCCGCATCTTGCCTTCCCTTGGAATTCGCCAGCGATAGTCGTCTATCTTCTGAATTTTATATTTGTCATTTGTCATAACCAAAAACCCCTTTTTCTCTCTACGAAAGTGTTCATCTGTCAGCGGTCAGCATTCAGCTAAATGGATAAGCGATATAGGAGAGAACGGCCTTTTGCTCCTACTTCTTGCCTAACCAGAACAAGTCGGAAGTGTAAAATGGAAAGTGAAAAATGCAAATTGTAACACAGGGGTAACACAGGGGTAGTGTAACCCCGCCCTTACCTTTTCTGTGCTGTCAGGAGTTTCCTCCTGACAGCTTATATCATATATCAAATATAACCCGTGCCTTCCATTGGTGATCTTCCTGGACGATTGATAAGCAATGATGGGTAACGGCTTTGATCTCGGTTTTAATCACATGTTTATCCTCACGAAATACCTCACCTCGTATGGATGCGTTTAATTGATTGTCCTTAATGTCTGTAATACAAAAATCCTTGAACAGGAGATTTTTGACGTCATGTAAGTATAATAATTCACTTAACCAATTGACCAGGAGTTGTTCTTTATCTATACCGGAAATGTTTATTTTATATTCGACCGTACCTTCCACTTTCGATAAGTCCGTAATGATATCAAATAATGCAAACGCCGCATTGGTGAACAATTCCTGTAATGAGCCCCCGAAGACGTCGATACCAATATCTGCGGTGTGGTCTATAAGTATATATTTAATCATGCTTTGCTTAAATCAATTCTTTAAATTCCTCGTCAGTCTAGCCTGCATCCTTAATTATTGCCTTAAGTGTATAAGGGTTTATCCTCTTATGGCGAGGAATAATTATTCGGTGAAACCCATCGGACATACCAATATGCTTTCCTTGTTTAATTATCTTAAATCCGGCTTTTGATAAAGCATTGACTACACGTTCAGAAGAAAGATCCGTAAATAACATTTTATACTGTTACTTCAACCTCATAAATAGACCCTTTGGTTTCTTCTGATATTACCTCAAGATAGGTAATAATGGCATCCTTGATATTTTCCAATGCCTCTTCCACAGTATCCCCTTGGCTATGGCAGCCCGGAAAAATTGGACAATGGACATCATATCCGTATTCACTTTTATGGACAACAACTGGATGTTTCATAGCTTATTTACCTCTTTCGTTTAAAACACTCATACACTACGGCATGATAAAATCGTGCTCAGGATGCCTGATCGTAAGCACCGGACAGGAGGCCTTGCGAACCACTTTTTCTGCCACGCTGCCCATAATCGCATGGGACAGGCCCGTCCTGCCATGCGTGCCAAGCACAATTAAGTCAATTTTGTAATCCCTGGACGCCTTGATGATCTCGGCAAAGGGAACTCCCTGGATAATAATAGCCTCAACCGATATCCTGCCCTTCGTATCTTCATTTACACACTTGAGCAACCTCTCTCTCAGCTTATCAATAGTCTCTGTGTCTACCATAGTAACGTTGTAGAGATCCGGATCGCCAATGTCGTAGATACGAATATCCAGTACGTGGATCAGGTAAAGCTTTGCCTGGTATTTTTCAGCAAATTCGATCGCATATTTTAAGGCCATTTCCGAATAAACAGAGTAGTCGATCGGACAAAGTATGTTTTTTATGTTGATCACGTGTCCCCCCCTCCTTGTTATTGTTTTTGAATGAGCACCGTATCTATGGCATCGTCAATCTTTTGAATATAAACGCACCGGATCTTATCGCGGATCTCCTTGTCGATTTCCTCGTAATCGTCTTTATTCTTTAAGGGAAGCACAATTGTCTTTACTCCGGCCCTTATGGCCGCAAGTACCTTTTCCTTCACTCCTCCAATCGGTAACACATTTCCCGTCAGTGTGATTTCTCCGGTGAGCGCTGCCTCTCTTCTTGCCGGTCTGCCTGTCAGGAGCGATATGAGCGCCATACACATTGTAATGCCGGCAGAAGGGCCATCTTTTGGTATAGCGCCGGAAGGGACGTGGATATGTATCTCGGAGGTATCGTAGAAATTTTCATCGATTCCCAGTCTCTTTGCATTACTGCGGACATAGCTGAGCGCGGCAATGGCGGATTCTTGCATAACATCGCCCAATTGACCTGTCAGGGTCAATTCCTTTTCTCCTTTCATACGGGAAGCTTCTACAAAGATGATATCCCCTCCCGTTTCTGTCCACGCCAGGCCGGTAACTACCCCAATCCGGTCTTCTTCGTCAGTAACCTGGTAGAAAAATTTTCTTGGGCCGAGAAATTTCTCCACGATCTCCGGCCTTATTTCTTTTGTGACCTGTTCTCCGGCAACGATCTCTTTGGCGATCTTTCTGCAGATCGACGCGATCTCACGCTCAAGGTTTCTCAACCCTGCCTCTCTGGTATATTCCCGGATGATCTTATAAACAGATTGGTCCTGAAAGATGATGGAATGGTTTTCTAATCCATTTTCATTGATTTGCTTCGGAATCAGGAATTGGTGTGCTATTTTTAATTTCTCGTCCTCACTGTACCCGGGGAGATAAATGACCTCCATACGGTCCTTCAGTGCGGTATGAACGGTATCGAGAATATTAGCCGTTGTGATGAAGAGCACATGTGAAAGGTCAAAAGCAACGTCAAGGTAGTGGTCCACGAAACTGACGTTTTGTCCCGGGTCTAAGACTTCCAGCAAGGCGGAAGCAGGGTCTCCCCGAAAATCAGCGCCAATTTTATCAATCTCATCCAGCATGAATACAGGGTTGCTGGATCCTGCGCGACAGATTTCCTGCATAATGCGACCGGGCAATGCGCCTACGTACGTCCTCCGGTGTCCCCGGATTTCCGCTTCGTCACGGATACCTCCCAAAGAGATACGGATGAATTTCCTGCCCAGCGCACGCGCAATCGATTTTCCCAGGGATGTTTTACCCGTTCCCGGGGGGCCGCAGAAACAGAGTATGGGGCCTTTCATTTTTTCTTTTAATTTATGTACCGCCAGAAATTCAAGGATACGCGCTTTAACCTTCTCCAGACCGTAGTGGTCTTCATTCAGAATCCGTTCTGCCTGGTTGATTTCCAGATTGTCAATCGTCTTTTTGTTCCAGGGGATATTAATGAGATAATCCAGATATGTCCGGGAAACCGGATACTCGGCTGATACCGGGTTAATATCCCGCAATCTGTCTAATTCTTTGATGGCCACCTCTTCCACCTCCTTGGGCATATGTGCCTCTTTTATCTTTTCCTCCAGCTTACTGATTTCTTCCGCGTGAGGGTCTTCTTTTCCCAACTCCTTTTGGATAGCCCTTAACTGTTCCCGCAAAAAATATTCGCGCTGGGTCTTTGACATTTCTTTGGCGACTTCTTCGTCAATCTTTCCCCGAACCTCTTTCAACTGGACTTCCTTGTTCAGGTAGTGGAATACGACTCTCAATCGTTTCCGGGGGTCAATCATCTCCAACAGTTTCTGCTTTTCGTTCACGGGCAATTCCAGATAAATCGCCACCAGGTCTGCCAGCATAGACGGGTTGCTGATGCTGTCAATCAGAGAGATAATATCTTTGGGCAATGTCTTTCCCAGCATGGCGCTCAGTTTAAAGAGCGTTATAACGCTCTGCACAAGCACGTCGATCGTTTCTGATTTTTTTGTAAACTCCCGAACTTCTTCTACCCGCGCCCTGTAATAGGGTTCTGTTTGTACAAAATCCGCGATCCTGATCCGCATTACACCTTCCACGAGGGCATTTGCATGGTCTGAACCGGATTCTAATACCTGAACGACCTTTACCGCAGTGCCGATCTCGTAAAAGTCGGTAGTTTTTGGTGAAACGACGTCATACTTCAGCGCTACAATACCCATAAATTCATTCTGGGAGACGGCGTTATTTACCGCCTTTGCCAGTCCTTCACCGGTCACCTCTAACGGGATAATCAGGTGCGGGAAAACCACATCATCTTTTAGCGGGATAACGGTGATGATTTCCGGCAAGGTTTCATTGCCCCGCTTGTGAAAAGAAAATTGGGTTTCTTTCGTCATGTCAATTCTGCAGCCGGTCTCCCTTTCAAAGACGCCTTCTTTGCGGTTTTTGCGGCATGCAGCGACTTGGTTGCCTGTTCAATTAAATCGGTGATATTTTTTATCGGTGGAGTAATGGAGCTTGTTCCTATCGTTATCCCGAAATGAATATCCAGATTTTTTTCTTCGTCCTTTACACAACATTTCTCTACGGCATTGACCAGGTCGCCCGATATCCTGCCCAGTTCACCGGTATCAATCTCCGGTAATATAAGCAAAAACTCATCATCCCCAAACCGGGAAACCACGTCAGATGGCCTGATATATTTTTGAAGACATTTTGAGACTTCCGTAAGAATACGATCTCCCATAAAATATCCATATCGCTGGTTGAGAGATTCCAGGTGGTCGACGTCCATCAGCAGGCATGATAATGCCTTGTTTTGAGTCCGCGCCCGATTAAACTCATTTTGCAGTATGACGAGCGAATATCGCCTGTTGTAAATATGAGTCAAACTATCCCGCACCGCGTGATGATTGACCATATCGTTTAACTGATGTATCCTGGCATTTAAGCTTTGCAGGCTTTTATCGGTTGTTTTTCTCTCATCCGAATTAATGAGAATGCCGTTATAGTGGGTTACATTGCCCCATTCGTTCCTGTTGGTATTGAGATGATCGGAGACCCAGACATACGTCCTGTCTTTTTTTAATAATCGGTACTCGAGGATTGCTTCACTTCCGTTTTGCAGGTCTTGGATTTGTCTCAACACCTTTTCCCTGTCGTCGGGATGCACCATCTGGAGCAGGAAATTTCGTGTTTTATAAATTTCATCCGGTTTGTATCCTGCCAGCCTTTCTATCCCGTCGCTGATGTATTTCACGGAACCATCAAACAGAGAGACGTACACAATCTCCGGAACAATATCCATGACCCTGTGAAATAAACGTTCAGAAATAGCATTCGATTCCTTTTCGGTTTCCGTATCGTGCTCTTCACCATTCACCAGGAACTGCAGGGTGCAGCAAAAAGCCATAACTACCAGGCCAAAAGTGATTCCATTCAGTTTGAAAATACTTACAATGGAACAATTCAGGGCAATCAAAATTCCCATAGCGCAATACTTGTATTTATTGATAAGTGTCTTCACCGCCATTCTTTTTTCCCCAAGAATACCATAAAATACCGTACTATCTCACCAGAGAGCTTCAGCGTTTCTGTCACACGGGCGCATTTTTCCCATTGGCTTTGTGGAGTTCCTCCAGGAGCTTCTTCAGTTCTTCTCCCTCAATAACCTCTTGTTCCATCAGTGTCTTTGCCATGCCCCGCAAGATTTCCTTTTTTTCCGTCAATAATGTCTTAACCCGATGGGACGATTCGTCCATGATCTTCTTGATTTCCATGTCTATTTCCCGCGCCGTTTCCTCGCTGTATTCCTTACTTGCGGCAAACCCTCCGCTCAGAAAGAGCGGACGGTTGCCCTGCTCGAAGGTCACCAAACCCATCTTGTCGCTCATGCCATATTCCTTGACCATCAGCTTGGCAATCTCTGTCGCCTTTTCCAGATCGTTCTGAGCGCCTGTGGACACTTCGTTAAAAACAATTTCCTCCGCGATCCTTCCTCCCAGCAATATTGCGATCCTGTCCAGTAGTTCGGCCCTGGTCATGAGGTATCGGTCTTCCGTTGGCTTTTGTAGTGTATACCCCAACGCCCCGATACCACGGGGGATCATAGAAATTTTGCGGACAGGGTCCGCATGCGGCACGGAGCATGCGACAAGCGCATGGCCTGATTCATGATGGGCGACGATCTCCTTTTCCTTCTTATTCATCAGGCGCTTCTTCTTCTCAAGCCCTGCCATAAGGCGGTCGATTGCCTCTTCAAATTCCGGCATGCCCACGGCCTTCTTATTCCGTCGTGCCGCAAGCAAGGCCGCTTCGTTCACAAGATTGGCAAGGTCTGCGCCGACAAACCCCGGTGTCATGGCGGCAATTGAATGCAAATTGATCTCTTTTTCCAGCTTTACCTCTTTAACATGCACTTTCAGTATCGCTTCACGGCCATGAAGATCGGGGCGGTCAACAACCACCTGGCGATCGAATCTTCCGGGACGTAAAAGGGCGGTGTCCAGCATCTCGGGACGATTGGTGGAACCCATGATAATCACCCCTTTATTGGAGTCAAATCCGTCCATCTCTACCAATAACTGGTTTAGGGTCTGTTCCCGCTCATCGTGCCCACCCATAGGGTTGGAGCCCCGGGCCTTGCCAAGGGCATCGAGTTCATCAATAAAGATAATGCACGGCGCCTTCTGGTCCGCCTGGCTAAACAAATCCCTTACCCGCGCGGCGCCGACACCGACAAACATCTCAACAAATTCCGAGCCACTCATATTAAAAAAAGGCACTCCGGCCTCCCCGGCCACGGCCTTTGCCAGGAGTGTTTTCCCTGTTCCGGGGGCGCCCACGAGCAAAACGCCCTTCGGTATCTTTCCCCCCAGGGCGCGAAATTTTTCCGGGGTTTTTAAGAATTCGATAATCTCCTGCAATTCTTCCTTGGCCTCGTCGATTCCCGCCACGTCATCGAAAGTAACGTTCAGGTCCTCTTGTACATAGAGACGGCCCTTGCTTTTGCCAAAGGTCATGATGCTGCTGGCGGGACCGAACCGTTTAAACACAAAGCGCCAGATCACAAACAAGATTAACAAGGGCATTACCCAGGAAAAAAAGAACGTCTTGAACCACGGACTCTCATAATGCCCTGCATACCTGACACCCATGGATTCCAGGTCTTTTACCAGGTCAGGATCGTCCACACGGGCTGTAATAAAAATTGCATTTTTGGTTGTGCCGCGCTCTATCTCCCGAAGCTTGCCGCGGATCAGTGTATGGGTAATGTGGCATTCCAGGACATTTCCCTCTTTGACCAGCTTTTTGAAATCACTATACGTGATATCCCTCACGCCGGGATTCATCAAATACATCTGGAGGATGATAAAGAATCCGAAGGCAATAATAATATGCCAGATGGAAAATTTTTTTGGCATTTTAAACTGTATCTTTTTGAAATCCTTGAACATAAAAACTCCTTAGATAGAAACCACACATTGTAAAATATGTAGAGATAAAATCCATTTCCCCATCCGAGCACACCATTCCCTGCCCATGAAATGAATTTTAAAAACCTTTATTCTTTAATATCGAAACATTGGTAATATACTCAGGTTATTTTAACAGAAAGAACTACGTCACTCAAAAGAACTTTGTATCGCCCGGGAACTTCGTTGATGACTATCCTGCACACGGCGGGTAAGCTCTGTTTCTTCCATTCAAAGATTTTATTCTGTATAAACCTATTACCAGATATCTCGCAGTGTCTTCAGTCCTTCCAGATAGTCCTCATATTCCAGGTTTGCCTCTATCCCGTACTCTTTGAATATATCCATCATCCGTGAGATAGAAACGCCGGCTATATGAGCGGCCTTTTCAACAGAGGCCTCTGATTTTTTATATTTCTCTATGGCAAGCATTACCCTGCCAAGGTCAACAAGTTCCCTTATCGCCTTTGAAACGTCTTCTTTTTCCTCCCTGGCAAGAGAAGAGAGAAATTTGTAGTCATTGTCATCTATGCGTATGCTCAGGGTCTTTGTTGCCATCTTACCTACCTCCCTTTAATTGTTTCGTCGCATCCTTAATTATTGCCTTATTATACCTGCCGGCAGCCTGCAGTTTCTGTAACTTTACAAAGGCTCCTTCCCTATCCATAAGGTTCCTTTCAAATGCTCTTACAAGAACAGCAATTGCAGTAGTAAAACTTATCTTTAACATTTTACACGCCCTTATTGCATTTCTGTCATCCGTTGCAATTACATTTATCCCTTTTCTGAGTGCAAGGGTAATTGTCTCTGCTTCGCCCTGGTCTATAGTAAAGTCTTCCATCAACCTCTTTATCTGCATAACATTTCTGATCTTTACGACTTCAAATTTTTTATCCTTGATTAATTTTACTATTGCAGGCGATTCTTCTCTGTGTTCTTTGTATACTTCCACCATAACTCTGCCTGAAATAAAAACTTTGTCGTGAAAATTTGTGATAAATAAATCAAGCAGGTCTGTTTTGGCAAGAAGAATCATTGTCGATGAATCAAAAACGATCATAACACAATTGTATGGCAAATGTATTACAAATGTCAACACGATAAATAAGTCCGCAGGGTGTCATATATCATGGGAGGCTACCTTAAACCCTCTTTTTTCATCGGGGTTGTCCATGTCTTTGTTAAAAGGCAAAAACCGGTTTTTCCGCTTCACGGTAAGGTGTAAATATTCAACCTGCCCTTTATATCGGCCGATTAGTGTCTGAGTTGTGGTATATGTGAACAACCCGGTCATAACTATCCAGGCGCCTTATTCCCACCCGGACTGACTTTCGTTTTTTTAGTGCGGCAGTACGGCCATCGATAATAGCGTGGGCAGACGCTAACGATATATGCCTGGGAGAACGGGCAACAGAAAACAACAGCTAACCCAACTTTCGCAGAAAGTTGGGTTAGCTCTCAATGCGTTGCGAACCATCAGGATATTTCCAGGGAAATATCGAGCGCCCCCGCTGAATGGGTGACGGCGCCGACAGAAATCCTGTCCACTCCCGTTTGTGCTACAAGATGCACGTTTTCCAGGGTAATATTGCCGGACGCCTCCGTAAGTGGCCGTCGTTTATCCGCATCATATTTCCACTCTTTAACTAATTTTACCGCATCGTTCACCAGGTGAATACTCATATTATCAAACAAGATTATGTCTACCCCTGCCGCAAGGGCGTCCTTCACTTCTTCCAGCGTCCTTGTTTCTACCTCAATCAAAATACCCTTTTTTATCTTCTGCCGCAATACGGAGACTGCCTTTTCGATAATACTGAGAGGGGGAGAAACGTCATAGAACAATTTGTTTTTCAGAATATCCAGGTGATTATCTTTTATAAGGACGTGGTCATAGAGCCCCAGCCTGTGGTTGACTCCACCGCCCACAGCTACCGCATATTTTTCCAGATACCGCCACCCGGGGATAGTCTTTCTCGTATCCATAATGGCAGTTTTTAGTGGTTTTATACGCTCAACAAACTGTGCAGTCAGAGTCGCAATCCCTGAAAGCCGTTGAAGGAAGTTTAAGGCAATCCGCTCTCCGGAGAGCAAGGCCTTTGCGCTGCCGTGTATGGCGGCAACAATCTCCCCCTTGCGAACAAAAACCCCCTCCTGAACCCAGCATTTAAAAAAAGTGTTCTTGTCAAGTTTTGAGAAAAAGTACTCAACAACGGGTAATCCGGCAATAATCCCACTTTCCTTTGCAAGAAAAACCCCCTCCACCATCAGGTTGTCCGGGACAAGATTTTCCGTCGTAATGTCGCCGGTAAAAATATCCTCCTGAATAGCCAATTGAATAATGACGTCTATTTTCTCCGGCTCAAATTTGACTTTTATCTCCATAGCAATCACCTGTTTTTTATTTTTTGTCTGTCCACCACACGACCCCTCTCTGTTTGACATTATATAGTGTCCCGAAGAGAACTCAATACCCTTAATCATTTTTCCCCTCTATCTCATGCCCTGCTGTTTTCAAAAAACGGAAGAAACGTGACGCTATTAGTTGACTTTTTGCCTACAAATTGATATATATGTTGTATCCGTATATACCCCCATATCTTTTAAACCCTCTTTACAAGAATTATGAATTTATGAATACATCATTTTTAGATTCCATTACATTCGAATATATCAAATCCGTTACCGACAATGGCGTCTTCAACCGTGGATTTTCCTATTACAAAAGCGGCCGTGTCCATGATCTCAGGTACGATAACGACGGAGAATTAACGGCAGAAGTTGCTGGCAGCGAACCGGTGCCTTACAGTGTTTACGTCCTTTCAGATGGAGAAGAAATCTACGAAATGGATTGTGAATGTTTGTACGCCTCGGACGGAGAGATATGTAAGCACATAGTTGCCACTTTATTAAAGTGGATTGACCAGAGGGATAAAGAGAAACGTTATAGACCGCTACCCCCACGACAAAAAACACTTTTTGACCCTGACGATATTTTTACGAGAATTCTGCCCCTTTCTTCTTACGAACCAGGCCCTGCGGATATTTTAGGCGAAATCTTTTCTGACTTTGGTCATTTTAACATCAAAGTTGACTTGCTCGATGGCGGGCCACGACTCGAACTCAAGCTGGTTTCTCCTCATGGCGGAGGCGAAACGGTGTTCCACCTCTCCGCAGAAAAAAGTCCAAATGTTTTTCAAAAATTAACGAGATTCTCCGGTAGTACAGTGGAATTGTCCGAACGTGCAAGACGGACAAAGCTTTATAAGAGCCCCCTCGTTCCTTATCTCCATGCCGATATAAACGACGATGGGCATGTTGAGTTGTCACCCGTACTGAAATTGAAGGGCTCCGGTAAAAAAGAGGAGCAAGCCTTTCAGTGGGAACAATTAGCTGAGCACCGGATCAGTGAAGAATGGGTATGGCATAACAATTCCTACAGACCTGTCCACCCCATCCCCTTCAACCTGAAACCCTATTTCAATAAACAAAAATCGCTTGTCTATAAAGAAAAGGATGCCATTGATTTCCTTAAATACGATTTCAATCAATTACTCAATGATCCTTCCTTTAAACCTTCAGAACGATTGAAGGGCGTAAAAGTTCATGACAAACCGGATGTTTCCCATGTACAGGTGGAGTCTTGCGATACTGACTGGCTATGGCTGGATCCTACCTATACCGTAGGAAGGCACACCGTCACCCTTTCTGAGATCTTGTCATGCATTGATAAAAACGGATGCATGAGAAAAGACACGGATTATATAGAAATTCCCAGGGATATCATGGACCTCTGGCAACGTGGCAACGGTGTTATTGAAAATGGACGGATCAAGATGCCAAAACTCGGATACCTGCGCACGCGGGCTGAATGCAGCAAGAAAGCGAAGGTAACAGCATGCCATGAGACGCAAAAATTTTTGGAAAGTTTTGATCGCATCACACCGCCACAGCCAGCGCCACCCCTTACTTCATACAAGGGGGAATTGCGCACCTATCAGCAATCAGGCTATGACTGGCTCTGGTTCCTGCATGCGAACAACTTTAACGGCATTCTGGCCGATGAGATGGGGCTGGGCAAGACACATCAGGCGATGGTGGTAATCCTCTCTGCGTTACAAACCGAGCCAAACCTGCCCAACCTCGTCATCTGTCCCACATCCGTGCTGGATCACTGGAAATCCAAATTTCAGACCTATGCACCAGAATTAAAAATTGCCCTGTTTTATGGAAAAGAAAGGAATACCCTCTTTTCAGACAACCTCCCATCGGTTGTATTAACCACCTATAGCATCCTTTCCCGCGATGTGGAAGGCCTCAGCAAGATTCAGTGGAATTACGTAGTACTGGACGAGGCACAAAAGATCAAGAACCATAACACACAGATGTGCAAGGCCACAAAGTTCCTCAAGGCACAGCACCGCCTGGCACTGACAGGCACACCCATTGAAAACCGTTTGACGGAATTGTGGTCGATCTTCGACTTCCTCATGCCGGGCTATCTGGGAAGCATGGATGACTTCAGGAAAAGATACGAGAACCCCATCACGAAATATCAGGATAATGAAAGGCGCGAGATGTTAAAGAAGATCATCCACCCCTTCAAATTAAGGAGACTCAAGAAGGACGTGCTCACAGAACTCCCGCCAAAGACAGAAGAGAAGCGGTATTGTACACTCGTGCCGGCGCAAATTGTTATGTATAAAGACATCATCAGTGAGCGGGGAAGCAAACTTATTGCGAAGTTAAGGGATGAAAACCAGCCTGTGGAATATATCCACATCTTCGCCCTGCTTACCAAATTGAAACGGCTCTGTGACCATCCCAAACTGGTTCTGAACGGAAGTTCCCCCAAAGGGGCTACCTCGGGCAAATTCGAACTCTTCAAGGAGATCATGGAAGAGACGCTGGAGGCCGGAGAAAAGGTCGTAGTCTTCTCTCAGTATCTGGAGATGCTGGATATCATTGGTGACTGGTTGAAAAAAATTAACATCAGATATGAGACCTTGCGCGGCAGTACAATGAACCGCGGTAAGGTCGTCGAGAGATTCCAGAACGATCCCGACTGCAACGTCTTCCTGGGGAGTCTCATGGCTGGAGGTTTAGGCATCGACCTCACCTCTGCCTCTGTGGTCATCCACTACGACCGCTGGTGGAACGCCGCACGTGAAGATCAGGCCACCGACCGCGTCCACCGCATCGGCCAGACCAGGGGTGTACAGGTCTTCAAGCTCATCACCAAAGGCACATTAGAAGAAAAGATCGATGCCATGATTACCACCAAGGCTACCCTCATGAATTCCGTAGTCGAGTCGGACGATGCCGTGTTCAAGTCATTTTCGAGGAAGGAATTGATTGAGTTGTTGACGTTTTGAGATTGAAAGGTTATTATGCTCAGGCAAAAATATACTGATATGCTGAATTTTAAGCATTTTATATTAACTACAGTATTATTTCTCTATAAACAATAATTAGCTGTAAATCATCACAATTGATGCACACCCAGTTTACAGTAAAACGAGATAAATGTCCGTAGACCAGTTGCCTAAATTTATTAAAGAGCACTACGAGGTTCACGAGTGGCGACATGCCGTGGCCATCCTCCGACAAGATTTTAAGTCCGAGTATAACGACATCTGTAACGTTTTGACTCGGTTTCGCTTAAGAAAGAGTTGGATTACCGTTGGAGGAGGACGTAAGTCGAAGGTAGCCGATTGGATTGATATTGAACTGCTTCAGAAAGGGTGGAAACCAAAGAATTTTGATACGAAAATTACTGTCGATGAGAAAGTAATGGAGTCCCCCACACATGAAGTCGATTGTTTCAAGAACCGGGTTGCACTTGAAATAGAGTGGAATAACAAGGATCCATTCTTCGACCGTGATCTAAACAATTTTCGTTTGCTATTTGATCTTCGTGCAATTTCCGTTGGGGTAATAATAACACGTTGCGATGAGTTACAGGAGATTTTTTTGATAGCCTCGGTCGCGGGGCATCATATGGAGCCTCGACCACACATATGTCTAAACTTCTTCCCAGAATACAAGGTGGGGGAGGTGCCGGATGTCCTCTTCTTGTTTTTGGTATCAGGAGAAATCTTTATGCAGAAGATTGTTAATATTACTCAGCCCACGGCAGCACAGGATTTCATGTCTAAGGTCTGTGGCCTTTATTCAACGATTCTTGCCGACCCTCCCTGGCGTTTCGAAAACCGTACCGGGAAGATGGCACCGGAGCATCAGAGACTTCTTCGCTATCCGACAATGACCATTGAAGAGATTTGTGAAATTCCTGTGTCTCAAGTTGCTGCAGCGAACTCGCATCTTTATCTGTGGGTGCCAAATGCCTTGCTCGCCGAAGGCCTTGAAGTGATGAAACGTTGGGGTTTCACATATAAAACTAACATCGTCTGGTATAAGATCAGAAAGGATGGAGGTCCTGACGGTCGGGGGGTTGGATTCTATTTTCGAAATGTTACAGAACTCGTCTTGTTTGGTGTCCGTGGACACATGAGAACACTTCAACCTGGACGGACTCAGGTGAACATCATCTCATCACGGAAGAGGGAGCATTCACGAAAACCAAATCAGATTTACGACGTTATCGAAAACTGCTCGCCCGGCCCTTACCTGGAATTGTTCGCCAGATTCAGGCGGGAGGAATGGGATCAGTGGGGAAACGAAGATGTGGAGGAAAACAGCTCAAATGGTGTTGCCCGAAGAAAAGGCCATATTGCAACTCAGATGAGATTGTTCGAACGACCAGTTCAATATGGGGTTAACAAGGCATTGAACAAACCCTCCACTAAGAAACGCAAATTGGTTTAAGAAACGTAGGTTGGTTTTAAGCGAAGCGAAAACCCAACAAATTACTTAACCTCAAGCTCATTACCAGAGGACACTGGGGGAAAAGATTGATGCCATGATTTTCTTGACTTTATAATTGCAAAGATGTAATTTACCTATAAACCTTACTACAGAGAATCACTATAGCAAAGTGAACATACATGACTACTAAGGTAAGCAAAACCAGTCCCAAAAGGCAGTCTCCACGCGTGGCAAGTTGGGTTTACGAAGTAATTAACCCTCTTTTAGAGATAATTCCAATCGAAGTATCCTTTCTCCAGAGAGGTAATATAACATTTCGATTTTTTAACAATACGTTAGAATTTATACGATCAATAGAAAACTACCTCTCCCCATCTGCACGACACATCTACCGCGATTTTATGAAAGCAAACGCTGATGCTACCAAACGTTTACCGGACCACGACAAGCTTGCAGACACTCTTAAGCTTGCTGCTCAGGCAGCATTTATTGCTCTATCGTCTAATCCAGAATTTGTAGCAAAAGTTAATTACACTTTGGCTGAGTACCAATCAGTCCAAAAGAAATACCCAGGTGGCGCGTACCCAGAGGAAAAATTCCAACATCTCGTTGCCGAGCACGTCGTGAATCGGATTGAATCGCTGCCTGAACACTTTACTGATTTCTTATTCTGGACACGATATGGCAAGGAATTTCTAAAATTCCGCAAAGGCAGTGAATTCGATAAGGTTGATAATGCCTGTTATACTTTATTAGAATTCGATAAAGCACTAATCGATTGGTTACAAGAAAAGAGTTATAAACTTTGTACACAATATGATATTCCTGCTGCACCAACCCCGTTCTCATAAGCGATCATGATCCTGCCAGAACATTTTTGTATTGGACACAGGACCACTTCTTGATTACTTTGTCCGACTCTATGATGACCAGTATCACTCAACATGGCTCAGTGCCCATATCTCTCCTGTGACCCCACGAAACAAGATATGGGTAGCTGCTTTTCACAGCTTTCTCGAACATCATAAAGGACGCCTTTTAACTTCATCGGGGGTAATTGCAGAGATTGAGCGTCATATTTGCAGAGCAGTAAGTGCAGTAAGTAAAGCACACCATCGGAGAATCAAAGAGCTTCAGGAACGCTTTTGGACACTTGTCCAGAACAAAATGAAAGATCTAAAATTCAATGAAGATACCCAACATCTCGTTGATATGCCCAAAAACACTCTTACAGATTTAGGACCAGTCGATACGAGTATCATCGAACTTGCAAAAACACACGCGAAATCAGGCAGAATATTTATTGTGCTTACGAAAGATAGCGGTATTTATAAACGCTGCATGGAAGAACAAATACCAGTTGATTGGGTAGAAGATAGGATTAAAGAGTTTATGAAAGGCATGTAGAATAAATCAAAAAGTTGTATTTCAAACTACAGGTGGATACGGATTAAAAGAGATTGATGAGGTTAATATCTCAATCATGTTCTTAAACCTGTAATAATTTTCAAATTTATCTTGAGAAAATTCTCCGGGTAGCTTACATTTACCCGTAAATAGACATACAAAACGATACAGATCAAACAAGAAAATAACCAGACTTTGATAAACAATTAGAGAAGGGAGATCAATAATGGCAGGAATAAAACAGCAAGTTATTCAAATGATTCAGTCACTGCCTGATAGTGTCACTGTTGATGATATTATGGCAGAATTGTATTTCAAACTACAGGTGGATGCAGGTTTAAAGGAATTGGATGAGGGGAAAGGGATATCCCACGAGGAAGTTGAAAAAAGGATGTCCAAATGGCTTACAAAATAAAGTGGTCTCCGCGGGCCGCATCTAATTTTGAAGATATCTGCAACTACATTGGGAAAGATTCCAAATACTATGCCTCACTATTTGCAAAGAAAGTAAATGCCATTATTAAAACCCTCCCTCAATTCCCTAAAACCGGAAGAATTGTTCCAGAATATGGAGATGAAAATATACGGGAAAAAATCTACGAAAACTACAGAATTGTCTATCGTCTCAAAGAAGAATTTGTTGAAATTGTTGCAATCTGTCATGGTGCAAAACAATTAGATTAATATTTGAAGTAGTGAAATGCCATTTAGGAAGACCAGGCCACCGGCTGTGTTCACCGCATTGGCCAGACCAGAGGAGTCCAGGTCTTCAAACTTATCACCAGAGGTACATCCGAGGGAAAGATCGGTGCCATGATCACCACAAAGGCCACCCTCATGAATTCCGTAGTTGAGTCAGACGATGCCGTGTTCAAGACATTTTCGAGGAAGGAACTGATAGAGTTGTTGACGTTTTGAAAACAAAATATTTACCATAAGAAATAAAGTAAATTTATCTGAAATTGATAATAGAATAAATTTGCTTCTCTTCTTTAATGTAAACATTAAATTACAAAAATTTGCATGAATAAAATGTCTGTGAAAAGATATGGAGGTGGAAAACGAAATTTATTTATATTTACATTGAATACTTACAATAATGAAAGGCCCTTCTTTGAAATAATACCTTTGCGAGACTCAGATATCAAAGGGTCTATAATATTTGCTGGTAGATATTCAAAAAATATCACTTCATCAGATAATTTAGGTCCAACTTGTTTATATTTAGAGACAGAAGAAGAAATAAATGAAGACAATTATTATAAAAATGTGCAAAGACTGCTAAACTTAATATGGCTTGCTACAGGCCTCCCAGTTGAATATTTAACGGAAGATATCAAAGAGTATAATAACTTCGAAAGTTTATATGAGGATTATAAGTATAATATATTTTACGATCCCAATATTATTCATGGACTTGTATCTGATAGAAGCCCTATTCGTCGAGTAGCTAGTTATAGTATGTTGTTGCAAAAATTGAAGGGCGAGGATTTCAAGAAATTTGATAATGCTCTTAATACATATACATGGGCTCAAGAGATTGAAAAACTTCCAAATTTTCACTTAAAATATACCTTTTACATGATGCTTTATTTATCTTCAATTGATCAATTAGCAAATGCCTCTCAGATAATTTGTAATGGTAACATTGTCTGCGAAGAATGTGGAACAAAAATAAGTAAGAAGCATGAAACAAGCCGTATATCTGAAATAGAAAAGCTTGTTAAAGATTCACTGACGGGAAATAATGTTAACAATCATGTTAAATTTATTAAACGTCTTTATGGGCAATTGAGATCTGCCTTTTTACACCATGGAATATTACGTGGGTTTGAAAAAGAAGGTGGTTTTTTATTTGACGCATCTTCTGAAAGACAGAAGAAATTATTAGAAGATATGATTAATATTAAAATGTTAAATAGAAAACTATTAGAGTTGTTTTTAAATAAAAGAACCATTAAAAATAACTATTGAATAAACATTCATGAACCAAAGGCTCACAAAAGGGTATGAAAATACGTCACCCACTTAATCCACGAAGTGAGGGAAAGTTCCTACGCCCCTTGCGGGAGATGGTCAGGGTGAGGGGTATTTTCGTACCGATCCATAAGCATAGAATGTCTAGTTAACAATACCTTCTTTGGTTTTGCTTTCGTTTTTCATTGATGATATATTAATATCTGTTTTAAAGAATTACCTTCTAATAAAAATTTTTCCTTTCATTGGTAAATCGTATCAATCCTATGCGCGAGATAAGAGCAGACATCCGTCTTGGTGATTGTCTTGAGGTACTCAAAACGTTTTCGGATAACACATTTGATTTGATAGTCACCTCCCCCCCTTACGCCGATAGCCGTTCCAAGACTTACGGAGGGATAAAACCCGATGATTATGTCGCGTGGTTTTTGCCGCGTTCGCTGGAGTTTCTTCGCGTTCTAAAGCCAACAGGAACCTTCATTTTAAATATTAAGGAAAAGGCAGTTAACGGCGAGCGTCATACCTATGTCCTCGAACTGATCCTTTCATTGCGCAGGCAGGGGTGGCTCTGGACAGAAGAATTTATCTGGCATAAAAAAAATTGTTATCCTGGAAAATGGCCAAATCGTTTTCGCGATGCATGGGAACGATGTTTACAGTTTAACAAATCAAGTAAATTTAAGATGTTTCAAGACGCAGTAAGGGTCCCTATGGGAGAGTGGGCAAATACGCGTCTAAAGTGTCTGGGGAAAAACGACATAATCCGATTTAACTCACAGGCAGGCAGTGGATTCGGAAAAAATATTGCCAATTGGTTGAACAGGGATCTTGCTTATCCTACGAATGTCCTTCACCTTGCAACGGAGACGGGAAATAAAAATCATAGTGCAACGTTCCCAAAATCTTTGCCCGAATGGTTTATAAAATTATTTACTGAGGAAGATGATTGGGTTTTAGATCCTTTCTTGGGTTCAGGAACAACATGTGAAGTTGCTCAAGAAATGGGGCGAAATTCCGTGGGAATAGATATTAAGCCAGAATATTACAACATGGCTAAATCAAAAATCAAAGAGGTAGAAAGGCTCCTTTGTGAAGAAAGTGCCAGCTATGGGAAACATAACAGAAAAAGAAATAACAAATTACATTGAAAAGAACATCGAAAGCTTTCACCATCGGCGTCTTGAAAGTCTCAGCAAATTGAAATTGAAGATAGTTTTAAAACGTAAAAACCCTTATCTTTTCAAAGCCAAAAATATTACCATTGCTGGAGAACTTGTAAAAGGACTGCTTGATGCACATCTATCATCACAGGAAGAGGGAATTTTTGGTGATTTTCTTGAAGGATTGGCTGTATTTATTAATAACAAAGTATATGGTGGCCATAAATCATCGAGTGAAGGTATAGATTTGGAATTTGAAAAGGATTCGATTGTTTATATCGTTTCAATTAAATCCGGGCCGAATTGGGGAAATAGTGGTCAAGTCAAGAAAATGATAGATAACTTCAAAAAAGCTAAGCAGAGACGAAGGGCAAACATTTCACAAACTAATGTTGTTGCTGTAAATGGATGTTGTTATGGAAAACTCAGAAAAGAAGATAAAGGTGAGTATCTGAAAAAATGTGGACAGAGCTTTTGGAGTTTTATATCTGGGAACGACAATCTTTATACCGATATTATCGAACCACTCGGTCATAAAGCAAAGGAAAAGAACAAAGAATTTTTGACAGAATATGATAAGGTGGTAAATAAATTTACCAAGCAATTTATGGATGAGTTTTGTACTACAGATGGTAGCAAGATATTATGGGATAAAATCGTTAAGCTAAATTCCGGTTCCGAAGCCATCAAAAATTCCGTAACATTTTAGCCGCTTAAAATTGTCTTTAAATAAACCGCCCGTGTAGCGCGAACTTCAGTTCGCAGGACATCGACGTAAATATCGTGCTACATGTCCCCACTTGCTCGAGTCAGGATGTTTTTCGAAAAACTAAATTGTTACGAAATTCCCAATTATGATTTGTTACACTAAAAGAATACTCGAAACCGCTTGGTAAAGACCTATTAGCTTTATATCCACTGAATCCACTAATCATCGGATATTTTCAAAATGTCGTAGGACAGGAGCATGAAAGAGATTAGCCTTAAAAACCTCAAAAAGTATCTAAAACAACGTTCTAAAGAAGAATTGATTAATGAAATTTCTGACCTCTTTACCAAGTTTGAATATGTAAGGGATTATTACCAGGCAAAACTTGGACAAAACGATGCTCAGGTTCTGCAAAAATATAAAGACATCATAGAGGATGAGTTCTTCCCGACTCGTGGATTTGGAAAGATGCGACTCTCGGTTGCAAGAAAGGCAGTTTCAGATTATCAAAAAATGTCTGGTTCTAAAGAAAGTTTAGCGGACATTATGATTTTCTTCGTTGAGATGGGAGTACGGTTTACAAATGAGTATGGAGATATCCATGAAGCCTTTTACAACAGTATGGAAAGTATGTACGAACGTGCAATAAAGTTTATTGTCAGTCACAGCATGCAGAACATGTTCGAGGTACGCTGCAGAAAGATCATCGAAGATACAAGTGGTATTGGGTGGGGATTCCACGACGCGCTTAGTGATATGTATTACGAATACATTGGAACATAAATAAGGAGTTTTTTAAGTTTTATGTTGGCTACAAATTCAATGGACTCGAAAAAACACTTTTTGTTTTGATTACAAAATTATTTCTGTATATTGAATAATCAGGATCATTACGTAGTACTACATACTATTCTAAAGAAGGCGTAACCGAATGTTAACTCTGTCCGAGAATGTTAAAGTCTTACGACAAAAGGCTACTTTGAATGCAGTTGAACATCTTGATCAAGGACTATATCATTACTTCAAAGACACATTTCACCTCGACCCTTCTTTGTCCCGTTCGATCGTAAGTTTTCAGGCTAATAAGACCAGAGAAATTTACCGATGGTATAAATTCAAAGAAGCGTTCTCCGCTTCCTTAGTCGAATATCTGCTCGAAAAGTACAAGATCGTTAACGGCGTAATCCTGGACCCATTTGCTGACAGTGGAACAGCCTTATTTGCGGCAATTGCAAAAGGGATAAACGCCGATGGAATCGAATTGTTGCCAATTGGTCAACAAATAATCAACACGAAAAAAATACTAGCGTTAGAATTCACGAAAGATGATTTTTCTACCCTCAAACGGTGGTCGCTTGAACAACCCTGGAAAAAATCTGAGTTACAAATACCACTAAACGAGTTACGTATTACGAAAGATGCATATCCAGAACAAACAAAAGAGGCAATCGAAAGATACTTAGGCGCATGTGAGCAAGAAAATGAACGCGTTCGGACAGTTTTGCGGTTTGCTTTACTATGTATTTTAGAGTCGGTGAGCTATATACGGAAAGACGGTCAATATCTACGGTGGGATTATCGGTCGGGAAGGCGACAGGGTAAAAAGCCTTTTAACAAAGGAACAATTCTTGGTTTTGAGAAGGCTATTTGCGATAAAATAGACGAAATCATCTTCGACTTACAAACCAGAGGAAAACAAAAACCACTTTTTACCTCAAAGCATTCAAAAGGTACAATTAATCTCTATGGTGGCTCGTGTCTTGAAGTGTTGCCAACTATCCCCACAGGTACTTATGATGCTATCATTACTTCACCACCATATTGCAATCGGTATGATTACACACGCAGTTCGCGCTGGTTTTGTTGCACTGGCAAAAATGGCAGTTGAAATATGGAATCTGCTCAAGAAGGGTATACTTTCAAATGCTGCAAACTTAACTGATGATAACCAAATAGCGTCTGTATCACGTTGGTATCACGTTGGTTATGTAATCTATAATCATGTAAATTAAGTCATGGGACAAAGGTGGAGCATGAATGATTTGAATTGTTGGGCTTCACCTCACTCAACACTACACACGCAACTTTAAGATAAAAAACTAAAGAGGTATCAGGTATGATCGATCCAGAAAAAATTATTTATTCCATCAACATCGAAGATGTTCAAAATGTTGCAGAACAGGAATTGGAAAGAAAACTAACGGCAAAAGAATTAAAATTAGTCGAAGATAAAGTTGGTGATTACACATAAGTTGCGTGAAAAATAGAGCAAACACCAGCTAACCAGCCCTCCGTAAGGGAAGTGAGGTTGGTATAGCCGGAATAGCCTGCAAAATCTTGGTTTTCACGATTTTATTTCCATGGAAC
>WYAU01000014.1 GCA_011525665.1 Candidatus Brocadia sp. | reverse complement strand
GCCTCTATCATGGACGGCGTGCGTACGCCCAGAACCTTCCGGTTCGTTGCCGTTAGGCCTGTCAGCCAATACAGGATCAATCCCCCCGTTATTGCAGATATGAGGATTAATATGACAAAGCTGGCTCCAATCTTCTTTCCTACCGTTAACTTCATCAATTTTCTCCTTTTCTTTAATTTAGCATCAAGATTTACCCATAAGGAACAAATCGCTATTTACGCAAATCCTCATTTCACCTCCCTTGTTTCGCGTCCTTTAAAGTTCATGTCAAAAACTTTTATGGCATTTTTCACTTCGATACCGGAAAGGGAGTACATCTTTGTCTTTAACGCAATGAGGGTGTTTATTTCCTCTAATATAGCAGTTGAGATTTTTTCCAGGGATTCGGGATTGACATCCCTCATATATGCCATTTCAACGAGGGATTGAATTTTATCCAAGAGGACACCTAATGATTCATGCATGTTTTGCGATACGTGGGCGATCAGCCTTTTGTAAGCATTAAAAACCTCCTGCAGTTCTTCCACGTGTTTGTTTAATTCTAAAAGCGCTGTGTTTAACTCGGACTTTGACATGGCTTTATTCCAATAAAAAGTGTTGAAGAAATAAAATATTCTGACAATTCTTCGAGCGGCTGCCACCTCCGCCCAATTCGTTGCTGTCTTCCTTCTCTGATACACGACATTGTAAATGCAAGATTATTTTTCCCACAACTGCAGGAGCGACAGATATTCGTAATAACCCGTCGGCAAATTCAAGCCATGACGATCGGTTATCTTTTTTCTTTTAATCTCTGCAGCAGTTTCATGCAAGATGCCCGATTCCTTCAGCCGGTTAATTATTCTCCTGATAGTCGGGGCAGTAATCGATACCCCTTCCTTTTTGAGTTGATTTGCAAGTTTATTCGCGCTCCACACCGGATATGCTTCTTTTAGCTCCTTTATCCTGTTTACGACCCACGGTGGAGTCGTTGGTTTCCTTATATTTTTTGGTCTGCGGCTTTTTTTATCATCAACAAGGGAGAGGAGATTGTTGGGGTCGTATCTCTTTTTCCAGCGATAAAAGGTGTCCGGAGAGATACCAAAATGCCGGCAGGTAAGTCGCGCGTTTTTTCCGCACTTCTTGTAATACTCAAACCACCCCAGCTTCTTCTTTACTTCCTCAGCCATGTCAGGTTGCAACTTGCCTAAAACAGATGTATCAATGTAAATTTTTTTTCTGCCCATCACTCTGCATCGGATAAAGAACGCCCCCGGAAAATTTAACTTTTTTGAATAAAAATTAGTGTCTGGCATCTATGTATACATATCAAACTACCATTATAATCGGAATAATTATTAATAATCTAAATTATTTTTTAAAAAAGGCCCAAACTTTGCCTTGCAAAATCAGCATAAGAGTTGACAATAATTATACTTATATCAAAACAACATCCAAAACGTGTCCCGTATCTATACGAATCAATCTGGGCAATATCGTTCTTTTCGGCTATTGATTAACTGATTAGCAATGCAGACAGAAAAAGGACGTTTCTGCGGAATAAAAAGCGCGCTTGGTGCGGGGCTGCAAAACATCTTTCGATTTTGTTTTTTGATTTTTCATGTGCACCCTTATAATTGAACACACATACCGAACTTTTTAGCAAAAGACCTTTTAGAGGGAGAGACACTTTGCCAAAAATATTCATAAAGGATTTTAATCTCGAATCCACACTTCTGTGTGGACAACTGTTTCGGGTGTCTAGAATGGACGGCTGGTATTATATCGCGACAGGAGACCGTGTCTTTCGCACCCGGCAGTCTGCCAACTATCTGGAATACGAGGGCGCAAACCGGACATTCATTACGCATTATTTTGCCCTTGACGAGCCCTATAGTGACATCCTGGCGCAGATAAACAGGGACACACATATTGGCAGGGCAATCGGGAGCTATCGCGGCTTGCGCATCGTCCGGCAAGACCCGTGGGAATGCTTAATATCATTTCTCTGCTCATCGGCAGCAAATATTCCCAAGATAAGGTTAAATCTGGAAATGTTGGCGCAATTCTTTGGAAAGAGCATTGAAATGAACGGGGGCGCGTGGCATTCTTTTCCTCGTCCCGGCGCGCTCAATGATTTTGAGCGGATCCTGCTTGCAAAGACGGGTTTCCGGGCAAAATACATTAAAGCCGCCAATGATTCCATCAGTGAAGCCTTTTTACTGTCATTAAGAAAACTTCCCTATTTTGAGGCAAAGAGGGCATTGACGCGGATTCCCGGCGTGGGGGATAAGATTGCGGACTGTGTCCTTTTGTTTTCTCTGGGTTTTACCGAGGCGTTTCCCATCGATACGTGGATAAAAAAGATCCTTCAGAGTCTCTATTTCAAAAATCAGGAAGTATCGAACCGGCGACTGCAGGCCTTTGGCTTAAAATATTTTGGCAGCTATGCGGGATATGCCCAGCAATTTCTTTATATGCTGGCAAGAGGACCGGTAACATTGTCGTAGAGACGGCCCATCGGGGCATTTCTACAAGGGTTATGTTGTTGAACTGCCCAAGAGGGACTGGGCAAAGTCATATCCAAAGATAGAACACCTTTTCACGTCTTCGTCGGAAGGGGTAAGAAGGGCCTTTACCGGAGGCTGGACAACGGTGAGTTTAAGACCTTTCAGCCTGTCTTCCATAAGCCTTGTGGCTTCCCCGCTCCATCCATACGCACCGAATGTTGCGCACTTCTTAAGTTTTACGTTGATACTAAACATAACATTCATAATATCCCACAAAGGCTTTAATGCATCACCATTTATCGTCGATGATCCCATCAGAATGCCATCGGCTGATTCAATCTCACATCGCATAAATTCAGGCGACACGTTTGCTGCATCTATCAGCTTGACCTCGGTATTTATGGTTGATGCCCCCCGTCCTATGGCCTCCGCCATTTTTTTCGTGTTTCCGTACATGGACGCGTAAAAGATCACTATCTGCTTTTTCCCAGGATCCTTTCTGGGGGTGCTCCAGTCTTTATAGGCATTAATGTATTTCCAGGGGTCGGTACGAAGGATAGGGCCGTGGCTTGGTGCAATTAACCGGATATCCAGGTCTTTGATCTTTTCAATCGCCTCAAGTATCTTTTTTCTGTAAGGGCCCATGATGTGCTCATAATAGTACTGAAAATCTTCAGCAAAGTCATCAACCCGGTCATCATAAAGCCGCTCATCACAAAAATGGGTTGCAAAACCATCGCATGGAAACAGGATGTGGTCGTCTTCCAGATAGGTAAACATGGTGTCCGGCCAGTGCCAATACGGTGCATGAATAAACTTTAGGTGCTTATTGCCCAGACTGATACACTCGCCATCCTCAACCATCTTCCCTTTTATATCCCCGTGAAGGATATTTTTTAAAAAAAGAGCAGCTGTTTTTGTAGAGAGGATTTGCGCATTCGGGGTCTCTTTCAGCAGGGCAGGCAACGCCCCTGTATGGTCCATTTCCGTATGATTTATCACAATGTAACAAATGTCCTTGAGTTCTATCAATGACCGGAGTTTTTCAAGGTATTCGGGGGTGAATTTTTCATGAACGCAATCGATAAGCGTGGGTTTTTCTGCCTGGATAAGATAGGAATTGTACGTGCTTCCGAAGCGTGTCTGAAACACTATATCAAATATCCTGAGGGTCGCATTTAATACCCCGACCCAATGGATGTCTTTTTTGATTTCCAAGGTTTGCATGATTGTTGTTAACGACAGAATTAAAGGAAAATTTTAAGTAATAGAAAAATCCCAAATAACAAACTTCACATTACAAAAAGACTCCGAATTTTAATTCCCAAAATTCCAATCCGGTTTTGTTATTGAAATTTCGTTCATGGGATTTTATTTGGAATTTGGTATTTGTGATTTGGGATTTATCAAGCGCTCATCTTCTTTTTCACAAAGTTCATTAATCCTCCGGCCTGGATAATTTCCTGCATCTCCTGGGGAAATGGCTCAAATTTAAATCTCTTTTTTGACGTATGATCGACAATTTCACCCGCAGAAAGGTTGATTTCTATTTCATCACCCTCCCGAATCTGGTCTGCTGCCTCAGGACATTCAAAAATAGGCAACCCGATATTGATGGCATTTCTAAAGAAGATACGGGCGAAGGACTTTGCAATAACACAGGAAATCCCCGCTGCCTTGATGGCAATTGGCGCATGCTCGCGGGATGAACCGCATCCGAAATTATCTCCTGCTATAATCGCATCGCCCGGCTTGGCCTTTTTCACAAAATCAGGGTCGGCATCTTCCATACAGTGGGCAGCCAACTCTCTCACATCCGTGGTATTCAGATATCGCGCCGGGATAATCTCGTCGGTGTTGATATTATTTCCAAACTTCCAGCATTTACCTTTCATTGTAGCCTCGTCATATAGTATTGCCGTGAAAACATCTTTTTGCAATTTATTGTTCGTAAAAAAAACCTCTCAATCCGAAGCGAAAAATTCCAAATGTGAACCACATGAAGCAAATATAAGAATTATCACCCCTTGCCTACCGCCACCTGCCTTCTACCCGCTTCGTCTTTCCGTCTGCGGCTTCGCATGCCGTGTTTTTGAGAATTTACTCCCCCTTCCATCCTCTGATACGCCTGGTGCATAAAAGCCTCCAATCGTGTTTCTTCATTTGTCTGCTCCTGGCCATCGAAAGATAATTTCAGGCAGGGCATGCCGTAAAAATCTTTCTGAAATCTCTCCAGCACGCCATTCACCACGGTGCCGGGCATGCAGTGGAAGGGAATTACGTTAATGATACCATCAAATCCTTCCTCAACGTATTCAATCACCTTACCCATGCTGAGTACCGGATCGCCTTTGTAAGAATCATCAATATACGGTTTTCCTTTCTTGATGAGCTCTTTAATCGGCGCATCTTTCAGGAAGTGCCTGATTCCGCCCTTAAACACCTTCGTAAGTTTATACGCATCGTACCTCTGGACAATGTCCGATATAAATTCAGCAAAAAATCCCTTGTAATCCTTTTCAAAAAGACATGATTCTCTCCGGCAGTGAGCAATATAATTAATCCATTCAGCAAAGGGGGGTATAAATACTTCTCCGCCCAGTCTCTCTATATTCCTCGCAAGAAAGTTGTTTGCAAACTCATTGCACCGGACATAGGTCTCTCCAATAACACCGATCAATGGCCGGGGTTTGCTCCGGTCTGTTTTTATATTTGCAAAGGCGATTCTCGCCTCGCGTGCAAGTTCAACCAGATCCTGGTGTTTTTCGAGCGCTGCTTCTGCCTTTTTCACAAAGGTTTCGTAAATGGCATCCGTCTCATCTTTCTGTAATTCGTAAGGCCTCGTTTCTCTTTGTAACTTCTGCAGGAGGTCAATGTACATAATACCATTCCACGCCAGCTTACGGAAATGAGTGCCCAGGCTCTTGGTATCCTCGCCGTAGTTTTCTCCCTGGTCCATTGTATAGAGGGGCACATGGGGAAATCCGAGTTCGTCCAGTACCATGCGGTGAAACTTGTTGTATTGCCCAAACCGGCAGGGACCGGATGCCGTAGCCATAAAAAAGGCGCTGGCCTCGGGGTCAAAATCAGGACTCATGGCCTTTTTCACGATATCCCCCGTTGTAAGAATCGCAGGATAACATTCCTTTCCCGATGTGAACTTTCGTCCGATATCAATCGATTGTTTATTCGCCATCGGCAATGCCTCTGCCAGCACTCCATTGGCCCTCATGGAAGAAGCAATCATCCTGCCATGGTCGCACATGTAGGGGATATAAATCGTGCGTCTCTTTTTCTCCGTCAGGTTTCGGACCGGGACATCGTCTCGCAACTTTTTTCTCTCCGTGACCGGCTTGACATTTTTCAGGCTGTCGATAAATGCCTCGCACCGCGTTATTGCCCCCACGTCGGAACTGTGTTCGTCAATCTCGATAGTCAAACTGGGCTTTCCTGCCAGTTCCTTGGTAAAGAACTTGGTGATAAACGAATCAGGCCCACAGCCAAAATTGGTAATATATAAGGGATAGAGTCTCTTATCCCCGGCAATTATCCTGGCAGCGGCGAGAAATTTCTGTCCGGTCTTCCAGTACATATTCGGGTAGTCGTGGGCCACATCTTCAATGTTTAATTTCAAGAAGTCGAGGGGGATGGTCAAAAACCCCAAATCACGTAATTTTTCCGGAAGACCAAGGTTCATACCGGTGTCACAACCGTTATAGGACCGGCTGATCAGCACAAATGCCTTTTCATTTTCCCCTAAAGTTTCAAGGATCTCTTTTCCCCGGGACTCAAGGGTTTTCTGAAAAGTTTGCAGCGCATGACGTGCCGACTTTATGGCTGTTTCGACAACTGCTCCGGTTCTTCCAAGGCTTTTTGCGATCTGGCGCAGCGTCTTATCCACATACTCCTCGCCGTACTCGAAGTGAATGACCGGAGATAAGACCTCAAACCCTTTTTCCTTAAAGTCAATGGCCGAACGGACGAGATACGGTATGCACTGGACGTAAGGGCAAGCGTATGAGTGGGTGAGTCTCGGACTGCTGTGCGTCAAATTGACAACGCTGGGCAGGAACAGGTAATCGATATCCCTGTTCAGCATGTCGATCACGTGTCCGTGAGCTACCTTGATGGGGAAGCAGGTCTCCGCGGTGATTACTTCCACGCCATTGTAGATAATATCTTTATTGGTGTCGCGGGAGGTTATAACGTCAAAACCCAGTTCGACAAAGAACGCCTTCCACATCGGATAGAGGTCGTGAAAGGTAGACACCTGTGGAATACCGATCTTTTTTCCGATCGGACGGTCCGGTTTGTTTTTCTTATAGGTATTGAAGAGCGCATCTTTCCTTTCACGGAAAAGCCTTGGCAAGTGCCTCCCCTTTTTCAAAGACCTTTCGTCGTCAAATTTGCCGCAGCGACTCCCGTAATGAAGCGGATTTTCACCATCGATGGTAACCTTTCTAATCTCGCAAATATTCGAACAATCCTTGCAGACAAAGGAAGACAGGTCGTACCTCTTGTGGCGGAGGTCAAACCCTTTAAACCTCGATTTTTCCCACTGCCTTTCCTCCATGGCAATAATTGCAGATCCGATGGCCCCCATGATATCATGATGGGGGGGGACAAGGACCTTTTTGTCTGTTACTTTTTCGAAGGCGGCCTTTACCCCTCGGTTGGCAGCGACTCCTCCCTGGAAAAAAATAGTATTTCCGATCTTTCTATCCTCTACGACCCTGTTGATAAAGTTCAACACCACTGAATAGCTCAGGCCTGCAAGCAGGTCGTCCTTGGATGTTCCGCGCTGCTGATGGTGATTCAGGTCCGATTCCATGAAGACGGTACACCGTTCGCCGAGATGGGAGGGACAGCACGACGAAAGCGCCCGCTTGCTGAATTCCCCTTTGATACTGACGCTGAGTTTCTCGGCCTGTTCTTCCAGGAATGAGCCGGTACCGGCTGCACAGACTTTGTTCATGGCAAAATCCACGATTGCGCCGTTTTCCAGCCGTATAAACTTGGAATCCTGTCCACCGATCTCAAAGATGGTGTCCACATTTTTGTCAACGTTTGCCGCGGCAGTGGCATGGGCGGTGATTTCATTCTTTGCGATATCGGCACCGATAAAGTCCCCTGTCAGGTAACGCCCGGAACCCGTGGTTCCCGCACCACGGACAATCACCTTATCCCCCACCTCCAGACCTACCTCGTAGAGACCTTGTTTCACGGCCTCCAGGGGCCTTCCTGCCGTCATGAGATATCGTCTTGCCAGGACATTTTTCTGTTTATCGATAACAACAATATTGGTACTGATCGAGCCCACATCAACCCCCACGTATGCCTCGATCTTTTCGTCACCGGCGATTGTATGTATGTGATCAACAATTTTATAGTTATCTGATTTGAGAGGTTCTAGGTTCGACGCCTTCGCGCTGCGGCTTCTCAGGTATTCTTCAACTTCCTTTAATCCGCGGAAGGGTGAATGGATGCCTTTCGCCATCATGGTAAAAACCGTTCCGATTGCCCCCATTACATTGAAATATTTCGGGATGATCAGTTCGTTGTGTTTGAGTTCCAGGATATCCTCAAATGCCTTGATCATACCAACGTTGGCTGCCACGCCACCCTGGAAGACGATCGGTTTAAAGAATTCCTTTCCCTTTCCAATATTACTCTTAAAGTTTCTGGCCATGGCATAACAGAGGCCGGCTACAATATCATGCACCGGAGTGCCCTCCTGCTGCAAATGGATCATATCCGTCTTGGCAAACACGCTGCAACGGCCAGCAATGCGCGGCGGGTTTTTGGATTTCAGCGCAAGCTCTCCGAATTCTCTTTCTACCGCGATACCGAGTCTTGTGGCCTGCTGATCCAGAAACGAACCCGTGCCTGCCGCGCACATGGTATTCATCGAAAAATCGGAAACTTTGGTGTGCTGCGTAGAAGCATCCTTCTCGATAAGCATGAGTTTGGAATCTTCGCCGCCGATTTCGATAATGGTGCGCGCCTCAGGGTATAAGGTTGTCGTTGCCTGGCTATGAGCAACGACCTCGTTGATAAATGCAATGTTCATGAGTTCGGATATAAGCTTCCCGCCGGAGCCTGTGACAGCGATACCGTCAATGTCGTCAATATGGATCCGGTTGAATATGTCTCTCAAGACCAGGAGGAATGTTTCTACCGGTTGACCGTGCGAACGGACGTAGTGGTTTTCCAGGATCTCCTGGCGTTCGTTGATCAATACCGCCTTTACACTTACAGAACCGATGTCAAGTCCAATATATTTTTTCTGGGACATAGTTTTACTCACTCTTTCCATAATTTATTGCCTGACTAACCTGAAGATACGACAATTCAGTTGTTTCCGATAAAACAACCGAATCGGCAATCGATAGCTTTTCAGAAACTCTTATAGCAACAATCAGCTTTTTACCACCTCATCAGGCGGTGTAATCTTTCCCGTAATTGCAGACGCGGCGGCGACGGCCGGACTGCAAAGATATATCTCGCTTTTGGGATGCCCCATGCGGCCAACGAAGTTGCGGTTGGTTGTCGATAACGCCCGCTCCCCTTCCGCTAAAATTCCCATATGTCCTCCGAGGCACGGGCCGCATGTTGGGGTAGAAACTACCGCCTCAGCATCAATGAAAATCTCAATCAAACCCTCTTGCAAAGCCTGCTTGTAGATTTCCTGGGTTGCCGGAATAATAATGAGCCGGATGGAAGGATGCGCCTTTTTTCCTGCGAGAATTTTGGCTGCTATCCTGAGATCCGAAATTCTTCCATTGGTACAGGAGCCGATAACCACCTGATCGATCTTGATTCCCGAAACCTCTTCCACGGGTTTTGTGTTTTCCGGCAAGCTGGGGAGCGCTATTTGGGGAGAAATCTCTCCGGCGTTGAATTCATACGTTTTTGTATAATTGCACCCGGGATCGCTTTGATACATCACACATTTTTTTGTTACCCTGCCCTTTATATAATCCTCGGTGTTTTTATCGGGGGAGATTATGCCGCTTTTCGCCCCCGCCTCAATCGCCATGTTGCACATGGCAAAACGATCGTCCATGGGCAAATCCGATATGGCGCTGCCGCTGAACTCCATTGCTTTGTAAAGGGCGCCATCCACACCGATCTTCCCGATCGTGTAAAGGATCAAGTCCTTTCCGGATGTCCAGTTTTTCACCTTGCCATGAAAAATGAATCGAATAGATTCAGGCACCTTCAGCCATACCTTTCCCGCAGCAAAACACGCGGCAAGGTCGGTGCTCCCGACTCCCGTTGAGAACGCACCGAGCGCGCCATAGGTACACGTATGAGAATCGGCGCCTATGACAAGGTCTCCAGGCGCCACAATCCCTTTTTCGGGGAGCAGTGCGTGTTCTATTCCCATCCGGCCGATCTCAAAGTAATGCCGCAAGTGATGTTTTTCCGAGAAGGTCCTCAGGGACTTTGACTGTTGCGCGGATTTAATGTCCTTATTAGGGGTAAAGTGGTCAGGAACCAAAACGATCTTTTCCGGATCAAAGACCTTTTTAATCCCTGTCTTTTCAAATTCTTCAATAGCGATCGGGGCAGTAATGTCGTTGCCCAGGCAGATATCCACATCTGCGTAAACAAATTGTCCCGGATGCACTTCTTTGAGACCCGAGTGTGCGGCGATAATCTTCTCTGTTATTGTCATTCGCATAGATTGTTTTTGCCATTGCAGTGTGCTTCGTCTTTTTTCTACAAAACGCAAGCACCGAATATTTTTTGGAAAAAAGGATTAATAAAATATGTTTAATTTTCTGAAAATCGCGTTCTGTTCCACGATTTTAAAAACAAGGGATCCTGTAAATATTTTTTATGACACTTGGTGCACAAATCAAAGCGGAATGTCTTGTATTCTCCGTTCTCCAAAGACTCTGCAGGGCCCGATGCGCCATCCTGCCTCTCGTTTTCCCCATCCATTTCCCATCCCTCATCATCCAGATCTTCGTCATCGTCCATCTCCATAGCATCGCATGCGGTATATACCTCAATTTTCACCACATACCGAATCTCTTCATCCGCCAGTAATGGTTTTCCGCACATATCACAAGTATAGTGCACCATTCATGTTCCTCCAAGTAAATTGCTCTCTTTGTAAAAACACACGTTGTTTTCGATAATTAGTCCACGCTACTAAGATACAATAACACCAGGCTCCTTCAGGATAAGAATGTAAAACCGGTCTCCGGAATGGCTGGCTTTAAAATCCGCTGCAGAGAATCGTTGTCACGGTGAATGCAGTCATAGAAAGCCTTTTTCAGGCCATTGCCCTGAGCCTCTTGATCCGCTCTTCGATTGGTGGATGAGTACTAAATATTGCAGCAAATGAACGGCCGCTTAACGGGTTCACAATAAAAAGATGGGCCGTAGCCGAGCTAGCATCGATAGGCCTGACCACTGATGCCTGCTGTAATTTCTCAAGGGCGCTGGCCAGTCCCAGCGGATTTCCCGTTAATAATGCGCCCCCCTTATCGGCCGCATACTCCCGTGAACGGGAAATCGCCATCTGGATTATAAGTGCGGCTATGGGAGCCACGATAGCTATCAGCAGCATCGCAAGGCCTCCACCCCTGTTTTCTTCTTCATCCCTTCCTCCGTACCCCCCAAAGATTGCTGCCCACCGGGCCATATTGGCCAGCATCATAATAGCACCGGCAACGGTTGCAACAATGGTAGAAATGAGTATGTCCCTGTTTCTGATATGGGACAATTCGTGTCCCAGTACCCCTCTGAGTTCCTCGCGTTTCAGGGAGTTAAGCATACCCTCGGTAACTGCCACCGCGGCATGATTCGGATTTCTGCCTGTGGCAAAGGCATTCATAGCATTCGTCTGTATAATATATGTCCTGGGCATGGGTAATCCTGCGTGCATGGTCAATTCCTTAACAATTCCGTAATAGGTTGGCGACTCCTTTTCTGAAACCTCCCTTGCGCCGTACATCTTCAAAACGATCTTGTCGCTAAACCAGTAACTAAAAAAATTCATACCCATTGCAATGGCAAATGCGAAGACCGCGCCCTGGCGTCCTCCGAACATACTGCCTACCCAAACGAGCAATAACGTCAGGGCAATCAACAATACCGTTGTCTTAAAATAATTCATAATATTATTTCTCCTCAAATACCCGTAAAGAAACTTTTAGGGGAGAAACCCTGTATATTTTAGATAAATCATGCTTACGGCAACCTTTCCCCCGGAGAGCGACGAGATTTGTCGCTCTCCCCCTCCTTCCCATTTGCGGGGGGTATGGGGGGAAAATTCCTTGTCCTCTCATTAGGCATTCAGTGTCTTTTCTGGTATGGTAGTAATTACATGAATGCCACTCCAGAGACTGGCTTGAAAATCCCTAACGTCAGAATGCCTTTGCCGTGAAAAATTATTATAAGTACAGCCTATTTTTTGTCAAGGAATTTAATCTTATGCATTTTTCAGTGGAAATAAGATAGTAACGCAGTCTGTTTTACGTAAAGGGATATGGAAATAGGGCGCCGTTCCTTGTGCCGGGCGAGAAATACTACAAAGATATTTGTTCAAGTTTCCTGCAGATTGCGGTCTTCACCGCTTCATACACAGGGGGAACTTCTACCGGGAGATTGGCAAAGCGTGGGGTTACTTCTTCCAGTTTGTTTTCGTGATAGTTTATCTTAAATTCGGGAAATTTCAGGCCATGTGCCGTAGAGATAACAACCACCTTTTCGTCATGCCGTATCACTTTTTTCCCCAGCAATTTTATCAACACTGCCAGGGCTACGCCGGTGTGGGGGCAACTAAACAGACCGGTTCTGTCCGCCTGCGCAGAGGCATTCGCCAATTCATCTTCCGTTGCTTGTTCTACAACTCCATTGAAGGTTTTTAAAACGCCAATTGCCTTTTTGTAACTCACCGGGTCGCCTATCTGGATGGCATTGGCAAGGGTCTTTTGTGCCTTAATCGGTTTAAATTCTTTGAATCCGTTCAGATAACTGAGATACAGAGGATTGGCTTTGGCTGCCTGTGCACACACAATACGAGGATGCTTATCTGTCAGTCCCAATTCCTTCATCATGAGAAAGCCTTTCCCCAGTGCAGCAGTATTACCCAAATTTCCCCCCGGTACAATTACGACATCAGGCACCTCCCAATCAAACTGCTGGACGATTTCAACGCTCACGGTTTTTTGACCCTCGATGCGGAGGGAATTCATGGAGTTCGCCAGGTAGATGTTATTTTTGCTGCAAATCTCCCGCACGAGTTTCATACAGCCGTCGAAATCAGTATCCAGAGATAACGTAAGCGCTCCATTGGCAATTGGCTGGATAAGCTGTGCATGAGACACCTTGTTTTTGGGCAGAAATACGATGGCAAGAATGCCTGCAGCGGCGCAATATGACGCCAACGCAGCGGAAGTATCTCCCGTGGAGGCGCAGGCAACCGCAGGAATATTCTTCCCTTCGGCAATCATTTGTTTGACCATGGAGACCAGCACAGTCATCCCGAGGTCTTTAAAAGAACCTGTATGGGCATTACCGCACTGTTTGATCCACAGGTCATGGAGACCGATTTCTTTCCCCAATCGTTCCGCCCAGAAAAGGTTACTGCCTCCTTCGTACAGGGAAACCACGTTCTCATTGTTGACAGTGGGACAAACCCATTCCTTCTTCCCCCAAACAGAGCTCCCGTAAGGCCATTTGGTGCGCCGATAGCGTTCATCGAACAACTTCTTCCAGTGTTCCGGGGAGTGCCTGCGAAGTTTGTCCATATCGTGCTTGACCTCCAGCAAGTCTCCGCACTTCTTACACTGGTAGACGACTTCATTCAGTTCGTACTTTTCATTACATCCCGATATACACTGAAACCATGCCCTGTATGGCATGAACTATTTCTCCTTTCAAAATTGGGAAACATTTACGGCTTTAATGCAAAAGACAGGATTGCCCAGAGCGCCGTAATGGTAAGGGTTAAAAAGCCAACATTCAATCCCGCCATCCAATAAATAATCTGCCGCTTGCCCTTTTCTGTTTTTATCAATATTTCTGTCTTGGCAAGTATTTCTGACTTATCTTGACTTATCTTTTTCAGCTTTTGTCAGTATCTCCGCCTTGTCGCGTTCTGTTTTTTTCATACTAACTGGTCCAGTCTTGAGGCAATTTGTGCAATTCTTTCCTTGAGAACGTCTTCGCAAAGGGCCTCAAGCCTTGCAATTCTATGTTCTAATTCTTCAATTTCAGGCATCTTAGAATTATAAGATTCCCCTCTCTCATTTGTCAAGTTTTTTCAAACGGATGCGCCACTGAAATACTGAAAAGTTTATTGGCCAGGGAAAAAAACCCATTTTTGCTTTTGACAAAAATGCCACCACTTTGATAAGATTCTTTAACGTCATGTATTTACACAATTTATTTTCAAAAATATTTTCCTGTTTTCCAAAAGTAAACGGACAATCTGTCCGGCGGGAGTTCCGGCATGCCTTTAGTACAGGGACACCTCATAAAAAAATGACAATGAACGAACAGGAACTGGCCCTCATCCGGAAACTGGCAACGGTAATAAACAAAAGAAGAATCACGGTTCCCGCCACAATGTTTCTTGAATGCGCACAACCACTCAGTTATCTTGGAAGCCAGACGATGGTATTCTTCAGACCATTTTTAACCTTTTTCTTCACTCCGGCCGAATATGACCTGCTTCAGGGAATCCTTGAAAGGAGAGAAGGGATAAAAAAGATTATTGAAGAGTTAGAAAAGCTTGATCTTCACCGGTAAGACGCGAAGGAAGATACAAAGTTTATAGATAGCTGATAGAGGAAAGCGCATTTTCTATGGAACAAAAGGATTGTCGATTATTTTTAACGCTTTGCGCCTTTGCATTGGGCTTTTACAAAAAGAGGGTGGAAATTTGAACGTTATCATTGCAACAGACTGCGGAAGCACCACCACCAAGGCCATCCTGATCGAAAAAAAGGAGGGGGCATACCGCCAGACATTTCGTGGCGAATCACCCACCACTGTGGAAGCCCCTTTTGAGGATGTAACCCGTGGCGTCTTAAATGCATTCGCAGAAGTAGAAGAACTTTCCGGCCGGAAGATTTTAGACGGTGAAAAGATTATAACACCTGCCCGGGGAAATGTGGGAGTGGATATCTATGTTTCCACAAGCAGCGCCGGCGGAGGATTGCAGATGATGGTTGCCGGGGCCGTAAAGACCATGACCGCCGAAAGCGCCCAGCGTGCTGCGCTCGGCGCGGGTGCAATCGTTATGGACGTCATCGCATCCAACGACCAGCGTCTCCCGCATGAAAAGATCGACCGTATCCGGCATCTGAGACCGGACATGATCCTCCTCTCGGGAGGCACAGACGGTGGTACAGTCACCCATGTGGTAGAACTGGCTGAATATATCTCTGCGGCCAACCCAAAACCGCGGCTCGGCATGACCTTTCAACTCCCTGTCATCTATGCCGGCAATAAAGTCGCCCGGGAAAAAATTAAAGAAATTTTGGACAAAAAAACCTCGCTTCATATTACAGAAAATATCCGGCCAATGCTTGAACGTGAAAATCTCTTTCCGGCCCGTCAGGAAATCCAGAAGCTCTTTCTTGAACACGTCATGGCACAGGCGCCCGGTTACAAAAAACTCATGTCGTGGACGGGAGCGCCGATTATGCCCACTCCCGGAGCCGTCGGTCTCATTATGCAGACCATTGCCAAAAAAGACACTATTAATGTGGTGGGTGTAGACATTGGCGGTGCCACCACGGACGTCTTTTCTGTATACGGCGAAATCTTTAACCGCACGGTGAGCGCCAATCTTGGAATGAGTTACAGCATCTCCAATGTATTGGCCGAGGCAGGACTTGAAAACATTCTCCGGTGGGTGCCATTTGATATCGATGAGTCAGACCTCCGGAACAGGGTTAAGAACAAGATGATCCGTCCCACAACGATCCCCCAGACACTGGAAGAACTGAAAGTCGAACAGGCCATATCGCGGGAAGCCCTGCGGCTGTCTTTTGAACAGCACAAGTCCCTTGCCGTGGGACTGAAAGGCGTACAGAGGGAGCGCGACATTTCCGAGGCCTTTAAACAGGAAATTGCCGGTGAAACACTCATAGACATGTTAACTTTGGACTTGTTGGTAGGCAGCGGGGGCGTACTCTCCCATGCACCGCGCAGGTCTCAGGCAATGCTCATGATGATTGATGCATTCCAGCCCGAAGGCGTCACAAGGCTCGCCGTTGATAGTATTTTCATGATGCCGCATCTGGGCGTCCTTTCAACCGTGAATGAACAGGCCGCAACGGAGGTTTTTGAGAAAGATTGTCTGATTCATCTGGGTACGTGTGTGTCCCTCGTTAAGGAAAGTGTCGGGAAACGCGGTGAAAAATGCATCTCATACAGGATAACAATGCCTGACGGCAAGCAGACGAAAGGCGCTCTTTCCTACGGGGATATCTGTGTTTTACCGCTCGACACGGGTCAGGTGGCTGAAATTGAGGTTCTCCCGGTAAAAAATTTTGATGCCGGCGAAGGAAAGGGCAAACCCGTGAGAAGGAAGGTCTTTGGGGGAGTTGTGGGGATAGTAATTGATACCCGGGGAAGACCCATAACAGTAGCAAAGGATAAGGTATCAAGGGTAGAACAATTGCAACAATGGACAAAGGCCATCGATGCGTATCCAGAATAAGAAAAGCATTCGAGAAACCTCAGATTTCACAGATGATACAGATTGACAAAGCCACTTAAACCGGTTGAACTGTTTGAGCTGTTTAAACGGTTTATTCGTGGTTGCTTTTTAATTTGAGGCGTTTTATCAATAAGGTTTTTTTGTACCCTATTACCCTATGACACACGCATATACACCGGGTTTACGCATAGCCGAAAGGACAAAGGTCACGAGTCAACGTGTCCTGCCCCTATTGGGTGACGTTATCGTCAAAAAGGGTGACGTCCTCAAGGCAGAGGATGTTGTGGCGAGGACCCATTTGCCGGGAAAGGTTCACGCCATCAATGCCGTGAACCGGTTGGGCATTCAGCCCAAAGACCTCAGGGAATACATGCTGAAGAAGGAAGGCGATCCTGTCCGGAAGGATGAAATTATTGCTGAAACCAAACCATGGGTTAAGATATTAAAGACCGTCTTGCTTTCTCCCATCACAGGTACGATTGAAACCATATCCACGGTAACTGGGCAGGTCCTTTTGCGGGAACCACCAAAACCAATACAAGTATACGCTTACATAGGCGGCTCTGTCACAGCGGTTATGGAAAAAGAGGGTGTAGTTATGGAGACAACTGCAACCTTTATTCAGGGTATCTTTGGCGTGGGTGGCGAAACGGTGGGTGAACTTGCCGTTACTGTTGATAAGCCTGATGATATGCTTACCGCTGACCACATACTGCCCCTTCATAAGGATAAAATCATTGTGGGGGGTGCGTTTATCCGACACGACGCTATTGACAAGGCAAGAAGGACGGGGGTAAAAGGAATCATTGTCGGCGGGATTGATGACGAAGATCTCAGGAAACTGCTTGGATACGACCTTGGCGTAGCCATTACGGGTTCTGAAGAAATTGGCATTACACTCATTATTACCGAGGGCTTTGGTCAGATACCAATGGCCCAGAGAACCTTCGAACTTTTAAAATCCCGCTCGGGCGCTAAAACCTCTATTAATGGCGCTACGCAGATCCGGGCTGGTGTGGTAAGACCTGAAATCATTATACCCTATGAGACAGGTGGGTTTTCCGGAGAAGAGATGGATAAGCTACCCGACAGGGGTATGGAGATCGGAGACACCGTAAGGATCATCCGCGTGCCCTATTTTGGAAAGATCGGCAAGATCAAGGCGCTCCCCTTTTCTCCCCAAACCATTGAAACCGGGGCCACGGTACGCATCCTTGAAATCGAATTTCCCGACGGCTCCTCGGCTGTCGTACCGCGGACCAATGTGGAGATGCTTGAGGCGTAAAAATTTTTAACATCCTGCAACAATAATCTGATGCCGAAAAATTCAGCCGTTTTGAATACCGATCATTTTGCTTCTTCAGAAGAACCATGGAATGCCGATAATGGTATTTGGTATGGTGCAAATCTAATTATTTAGGTAGAAAGAAGATAAGCGAAGATAGTTTTGTTTTATCTACGCTGTTTGGTCATTGATTTTTCAGATTTATACGGAAGATGTAGGGATACATTCCTTGACAAATCGGACATTGCCAATCTCACAGGAAAAAATTCCAATTCCCAGCAAAAAATCCGGTCAATCGGGAGCCGTACGTTACTACTACGACCTCATCTGCCACCTTGTGCGCTGCGACTTTACTGTTCGCTACAAAGGTTCGGCTTTGGGTGTGCTATGGTCACTTGCGCTTCCTCTGTCTCAATTACTGGTATTGGTTTTCCTCTTCCAGAGGGTTGTCCCTCTGAACATTGATGCTTACCCGGCCTTCGTCTTTAGTGCGCTGTTGCCCTGGACATGGTTTAGCACGTGTGTTGGTTCCGCTGGCAATCTTTTGATTAACAATCGAGGCTTGGTTAGGAGGCCTAACTTTTCACCGGCGACCCTTATCCTGGCTAACACCCTATCATACATGATCAACTTTTTTGTAGTCCTGCCGATACTCCTTGTTATGTTATTCATCTACGACAGAACCGTGACACAGGCTATTCTGGTTTTTCCTTTGCTCATACTGATTCAGGGCATATTGATCGTCGGTCTAGGCCTGATCATCGCAACCCTAAATGTCTTTTATCGGGATGTGCAACACATTATGAGCGTGGTGCTTATGCTCCTCTTTTACATGACCCCCGTTTTTTATCAGCCTCAAGCAGTCAGTGAAAACCTCCGTGGCTTGTATACGTTTAGTCCGATTGCAGTGTTGATACAAGGCTACCGGGAGATTTTTTTTTATGGTACGTTTCCTGAAGGAAGATTGCTTCTGTTTGCAGGTGTAACAAGTATCTTTGTATGCGTCTTTGGTTACCTTCTTTACAGGTTTTTTCTTCATGATGTTATTGATACCATTTAGTATAACGTTTCATTAAAATGTATACGTACAAAAGATACCCGTGCTTTGGTAAAACAATTTACTGTCTTCTCAACGGCAATAAAATGAAACCTTCGAGGGGTATGTTTGAGGGACAAAAATAGGAGTACAATATGTCCGCAGTTCTAATAGTGGACTCTGTTTCAAAACGTTACCGGATTCAACGCAATCGTCCGGTTACCCTCAAAGAGTCAATAATCAGAAGGTTTACGGGCCGCCACAACAGAGACAATGACTTCTGGGCGCTGCGTGATGTCACTTTTTCTGTGGAACAGGGACGGGCGCTGGGCATTATTGGTCATAATGGTGCAGGAAAAAGTACCTTACTGCGTTTACTGTGCGGTCTGGGAAGACCTACCACCGGATATATCCGTCGTGTAGGTCACGTTAGTGGATTACTCGAACTGGGAAGTGGTTTCCATCCCGATATGACCGGTCGTGAAAATCTCATGACCGGGGGCATCCTGAGCGGCCTTACGAAACGCCAGGTGCTGGCAAGGCAGGAAGAAATTATTGCCTTTGCTGAACTGGAAGAATTCATGGATCAGCCGGTCAGAACTTACTCAAATGGCATGTATTTGCGGCTTGCCTTTGCCGCAGCCATTCATTTCGACCCCGACGTTTTGATTATTGATGAAGTGCTGGCGGTTGGCGATTCCCGCTTTCAGAAGAAATGCCTTGAACGGTTGGCGGCTTTTCGAGCATCAGACAAAACCACAATCCTGACTTCACATGATGCCGGACAGATCAGGAGTTTATGTGATGAAGTGCTTGTGCTGGAGGAAGGCCGTATAGCAATGAAAGGGGATCCGGAAAGCGCTATTCGTTGTTATAACGATCTTATGCGTCAGCGGACAGAAAAACGGGCAGAGAAGCTTTTTGGAAAAACAAACCAGCCTAATACAGTAACCCCATATGGCAAACGTTTAGGGACTCAGGAAGCGGAGATATGCGCCGTTTATTTGTATGACACACTGGGCAAAACTACTGATACAATAAGCAGCGGTGAGGGTCTGACGATTAGCCTTGAATACAATATAACAAAACCCATGCCTGATATAGCAGTTATCTTTGGCATATACAATGAGGCAGATGTCAAGTGTTTTGAAACCTATATTGTCTCTGCATGCGCAACCTTTGGGCATATAGACCAGCACGGCAATTTTATTTGCCATTTGCCAGAACTGTCCCTGCTTCCCGGCATGTATTACATCAACGTCGGCCTCTATCCTCTTGAGTGGAATTATATCTATGATTATCACTGGCAAATGCACCCCTTACATATTTTAAGTAAAGATGGAGCAAACTCCGGAGATACGGGTGTTATTTCACTATGTCCGGCGTGGTCTATTTTAAATATGCACAACAAGACACCAGAAACAAATATCGTAACTCACTGAAAACAAACTTCTTTTGTCACGAAAAGGATGCATTAAGATTATTTTACGCAACCGTAAAGTTAAGCAATGAATAAAAAAGACAGACATCACATTGTTATCATAGAAGGGTATGAGGGGTACTGTGAATTTCTTTCAGATGAGACAGAAGAAAGAATATCCATGAGAGGATTAGGACTTCCGGTTGAAGAAATCGCCGAGCATCTTGACTGCCGGATCACTATTCTTTGCTGGAGTGAATGGTACCGTTACGAAGCAGGAAAAACCTGGGTGCCGACCCCGGCAACGCGTCCGGTATTACAACTAAACTTTGAGACTATGCCGTATCCCTTCGGATCAGAAAGGGTAAAATGGATTCCAATTCCTGCGAGGGACCCTGAATATTGGCTTCCGTTCGATGAAAAAGGCTTAAGCCCACGTTCTCACGGATTAATCAATGATGGTGGGCTATTATCTTTTATTTCTTATTGCCTGAACAAAGAACTTCAGGCACTTTATACAATAGACCCATTTCAGCTTATTATCCTGCCAATGTGGGGAGGTCTCGGATATGTCTCACAGATGGCAAAGGCAACCGAGGTTTCCCATAGGGTGGATGTGCCTTTCGTAGTTGTGATTACCGATAAATCCGTTAACCGCCAGATGGCTAATCAGGAAGGCATATGGACCCGCCATGCGATCATCCGGCGGCAGATGGAAGATGTGTCATTGGCTTTAGCAGAGCTTGCATTAGTTTTTGGACACAGAGGAAATAAGATAGCCGTTGATGGCAGACTGCCCGAATCTTTACCCCCTGTTTTTGCACCACGTTTTGTTGATAAACAATTACTTGATGCAATCTCCCGTACGTCTGCAACATGCACCACCAATACCTGCAAATATCCGGGATTTTTTCTCTACGAACCTCAACAGGCCTCTTCGGGAGTGCTAGCGGCACTTGATGCTGTTACTCTTTTAACAAACAAAGGAGTGTCCTTTAAAAATCCGGTAATCAGCGCAGGACCACCCATGATCTTTGCCCCTATGAAACCAAGGGATTTTGTTGACTATTGGTCCTCCCGGGGATTTGTAAAGGAGCTGGTGCGGGAACAACAATGGGAATGGAGAAGAGAATATCCACAACATCCCTATCAAATCTTTCCTGTGCGTCTCTACCCAAGTTTTTTTGATCATCTCCCGAATATCTGGCATGAACTTGCCAAAGGGTCTTTTGTGTTACTCTCTCCGGCGGCTGCAGAAGGATTGGCACCTGAAGAAATCCTGCCCGAAGAAATTTTAATTCGTGGAGATCCTACTCCTGAGAATGTAGCAGATTTCATGGAAAAAATCATGGCAACCGATGTTGAAAAACTGGATCAAATAAGACGGGAACTGTGTAAGCGTATTATCAGCGCTCACTGTGGAGATACGCGGCAATGCCTGATCACAAAAACTACAGCAGCCTTAGCACAACTTCTTCATCATCCACGTCACTCACAGAATTTGTCGCGGATGGCTCTTATGTTCCTTGACCGCCGCATTTCTCTCCGTACACACGCAGCGGCTGACAAACCACCTTTATTACCGGAGCCTAAACCTCATACCAGAAAGGGAACATTAACGGCTGTCGTAACCTGTTATGAAATGGGGTCTTTGATAAAGGATGCGGTAAAAAGCGTTTGGGCATCTGAACATCAGCCTGATGAGGTTCTTCTGATTAACGACGGATCACTCGGAGAAGAAACACGCTCGTATATAAGGGAGCTTGAAAAAGAGGCATCTTTAAAAGGTCTTCCCCTTACAGTTATTCACAAACGAAACCAGGGGTTAGCAGCGGCAAGAAATACCGGACTCGAGAAAGCAAGCGGGGAATTCATCTCCTTTCTTGATGGAGATGATATGATTGAGCCTCCTTTTTATGATATTGCCCTTCAAATCCTTAATAAGTATCCACGTTTAGGTGGAGTTGCCGCCTGGGCTTTTATTTTTGGGAATGATATCCCTGATGGCTTCTGGAACGCTCCGCAGACGGAGCTACCCTTTCTATTTATCGAACACAGCGTGATCGTTCCCTGCCTGACACGCACAGAACTCTTACGGGATCTAGGTGGCTACGATACTCGCCAGCGTTATAATTATGAAGATTGGGAATTAGGCGTTAGAATGCTTGCATCAGGATGGCCTATTATAACAATTCCCATGCACCTTACAAGATACCGGGTTCGCAAGGATTCACTTTACCGAAGCATGACCTCTGTGCAGAATCAGGTTATGAGGGAACTTATGTTGAACACCCATCGCGAAACGGTCTCCAAATTTGCCGTTGAAATTGCTATGCAATTGGAAAATCAATTGAAGCAATATGTTTATACGGAAAAAACCCTATCTGCACCCCCTAACAATTCAAATCATATTCTTCCTTTATTTAAAATATTTTTACGTAAAACAGGAAGGATTATTACACAGTTATTGACAAACTAGCGAACCGTTATGAAACATCTTATAGTTTGCAGTGAATATCCACCGGCACCAGGAGGTGGTATTGGAACGTATGGAGTCCATATTGCCCGGCTACTTGCTGAAAATGGAGAGACAGTACATGTAATCGGTAAATTTTATGAAGGCTCCCATAGGCAGACTGAAGAACAGTGCAACGGGAGGTTAATTATCCATCGTCTTCCCTCTACGAACTGTAAATCTTTTATGAGTCACGAATCAAATTCCTTAATCAAATTTAAGAAAGCGAATAATCTCTTTAAGTGGAGTCTCCACGCCCAATCTTTTTCCTGGCAAGTTAGCCTTCTTACAGAGAAACTTATTGAACAGGAAGGGATCGATATAATTGAATCACAGGATTATGAGGCGCCTTTATATTTTTTTCAACTTCGCCGGGCCATGGGATTAGGACCAAAAAGGTGTCCCCCCTGTTTTATTCATTTACATTCTCCCATTGAATTTATCGCCCAACACAATGATTGGGATATTTATTCTCCTTCTCATCTGGAAATAAAAAGGCTTGAGGACTTTAGTATCACGTCGGCCGATGCCCTCCTTTGCCCCAGTCGTTATTTAGCCAACCAAGCAGAAGAGCATTACGGATTGCAGGCAGGAAGCATTCGGGTTATTCCATTACCAATTGGAGACAGTCCCATCCTCGAACGGAATAAAGACACATGGGAATACGGAAAAATTAGTTATATGGGAAGACTTGAGCGGCGCAAGGGAATAATAGAATGGATCGATGCTGCAGCAGCGGTTGCCCATAAATATCCGGCAGCACATTTCGAGTTTGTTGGCGCCAATATTCTTACCACAAAAAACATGAGTGGTGAAGATTTCGTGACGCGTCGTATCCCCGACGAGTTAAAGACAAGGTTTCACTTTCTGGGCCACCAAGAACGTTCTTTGCTTCCGCAATTTCTGGCTAAAGCACGTATTGCCGTAGTACCATCTCGTTGGGAAAATTTCCCTTATAGTTGCGTTGAAGCGATGTGTTCAGGACTACCGGTTCTTGCATCGCGTGAGGGAGGAATGGTCGAAATGATCGAAGACGGCAAAACGGGTTGGCTGGCAAAAAAAACTGAAAATAATGGCCTTGCAGAAGCCCTCGAACGGGCATTAGAAACACCTCCCAAAAAAATTGCCGAAATGGGGAGTAATGCATCAGCATCCATCCGCCAGATGTGCGATAACAAGAAAATCCTGGAAAGGCATTTAGACTTCCGCAGTCAAATCGTCAATCAAGGGCCAAAACAATCTTTAAACCTGCCGGTAAATTTATCATGGTCTACAAGACCCCTTTATGAGAGGCAAAAGCATAAGGTCTTGCAAAATAATTCCGAAAAAGGAATTGCCATTGTTGTTACCTGCTTTAATACAGCACAATTTCTTACTGAATGCCTGCAAAGCATTGAACAGCAAACACAAAAACCCGCTGCTGTAATTATTGTAGATGATAGATCTACACAAAATCAGGCATTGAAAACCCTAGCTATTACGCAACAAGGAGGATGGCATGTTATTCTCAAAAAAAATGGCGATGTAACGCCGGCTAAGAATACTGGCATTGAAGCAATACTTAATTCAGGAACGAAACCCCTCGGTTTCTCTTTCCTCAATGCCCATGACAGGTTAAAACCTAACTTTATAGCCATCTGCGAATCTATTCTTCTACGATCTCCAGAAGTTGGCCTTGTCTCCTGCTGGGCGCAGTATATTGGAGTTAAGGATAAAATTTTGACGAACTTCTGCCCATCCTTCCCTTATCAGTGGCTTTCAAATGAAGCGATGCCCTTTAGTGTCGTTCGCACACAGTCATTGCAAGAAGCCGGTTACTTTCGCTCCACAATAAGCGAGGAATATGACACGTGGGACCTTTTCAATGCAGTGATGGCTGCAGGATGGGCTGCTGCTACTATTCCGGAAATATTGGGAGAACTTAGGCAGAGAAAAGAATCAACGTTACATTTTGTAAATACGGGGGTTTATGGAAGAACATATAGGAAACTTTTTGAAAGATTTCCAGACCTTATTAACCGCGATGCTAAGGATATTGCCCTTCTTGCTCAGGCTTACATGGTAAATTCAGCAACTGCAAATTCAACACAAAATAAATTATTTCAATGTATTCTGGAACATATGCTACTTTATTTTTTTCATAAAAAGACTTTAAGGAAGGCTTTGCTATTTTTAAAAAAAGTGAAAAATAAGATAGCGCGCATATTCCTATCTGGTTGTCAAATTTTATTTCTCCTATAATTAATACCAAAACACGTAAAATGAATATTCTTATTTCTGCAATAATATGTACACACAACCGTGCCGAATATCTAGCGAAAGCACTTCAAAGCTTGCTTGATCAAAATCTGCATAAAGACACGTACGAAATTATTATAGTAGATAATTGCTCTACAGATTCCACCGAAGAAGTAATAAAAAAGACTTTAAACAAGAACATCAGATACCTCTACGAATCGAAGCTGGGTCTCTCTTATGCGCGGAATACTGGTTGGCAGAATGCGCGGGGAAAATATGTTGCTTACCTGGATGACGACGCCATTGCTTGTCCAACCTGGCTCAGCAAAATCTTGGAGGTATTTGAAACGGTAAAACCAAGACCCGGCTGTGTAGGGGGAAAGGTAAATCCCATTTGGGAAGCTCCCAGACCCCTCTGGATATCTGATGAACTTTTAACCAGCCTCACGATCATTGACTGGTCTGACACACCACATACTTTAACTGATCTGAACCGGAAATGGCTCGTTGGCGCGAATATTGCGTTTCCAACCGCAGTCCTTAAGCATGTCGGTGGATTTACCCATAACCTTGACCGTAAGGGCAAACACCTTTTGTCGGGAGGCGATGTTTTTCTTGAAAAGCAAATACAGAAGGCAGGATATGCTTGTTTTTACCATCCGGAGATAGCCATTCATCATCTTACACCCAAGTCACGACTTAACCAGCGCTGGTTTACTTACAGATATTATTGGCAGGGAATTTCCGATGCTATCATGCAATTAATTGAAGAAACACCATCGATAGCAGAACGTATAAACTGCGCTGCAATTAAACTATATTCTTTATTGCAATCTCCACGAACCATTATAAATCTCATATTGCCGAGAAAGGACCCAAAGCGATTTACCGAAAAATGCCTCGCATTAATTACGATTGGACATATAGCAGGCTTGCTGGGAGCCGGACGAAGGTAGAATGATTATGCATATATATTTGATCCATACTCGTTATCCTCACTGGTGCGCTCATTCTGGTATAAATCAGTTTTTAAAATATATTGATACAATTAATTATAAAATAAAAGTAAAGCAGATACCAGATAATGATGAAGATTTTCCTGTACAGAACAGATTAATAAGAAAATACTTACGTAACACCATTCAAAAGCGCGGCATGCAATGGTATAAACTTAGTGATTTGACTGCTGAGATAAAAGCGCTATACCATTGTTATTTTAAAAGGACAGATATCGTACATTATCTTGACGGTGAACATTCAGCACAGTTTCTTCCCCAATTGCTAAAGCGGCTTCATAAAATACGCCCCAGGATCGTTGTAACCTATCATCAGCCACCAGAAATTCTTGATTCTCTTATTATTAAGGACGTTGTCCGGAAGCTTGATTGCATTACCGTTGTATCGCCAGAGCAAGCATCTTATTTTAAGGAATTTATAGACCCTGATAAAATCCATTTAATTCTTCATGGTGTAGATACTGACTATTTTAAACCAGGAGATACTCCAAGAAGGAACGGTAAGTTTCAGTGCATTACCGTAGGACATTATTTACGGGATTTCAAAGCGCTGCGAAAGGTGGCAGAGAGATTAAGCAGTTACAGAAATATAGAATTTCATGTTGTGTCCTCACAGGCAACTGAAATAGAGGATTTACAAAACGTCACCATATATAGCGGCATAGACGATGACATGTTACTTAAACTATACCAGCAATCGGACATATTATTTCTGCCTTTGCTACAATCCACTGCGAATAATGCGCTCCTGGAAGGAATTGCCTGTGGGTTACCTGTTGTATCGACATACTTGCCATCGGTTGCGACATATGTACCAGGAAAAGAAGCTCTCTTGGTAAGAAACAATGATCCAAAACAATTGGCAGATGCGATATTACATTTGGTTCTGAATCCACAGGACCGTAAAAAAATGGCGCTGGAAGCCCGCAAGAGGACTGAAGAGCTGGATTGGAGAAATATAGCTCCACAATATGAAGCGGTATATTCGAAACTAACAAACAACTGCTGATTCATAATACAGGGATACCGTATCAATAAATGGATAATAAACAGAGAGGAACGAAATAGAATGATTATTCAAAAACAATCCCAACCCTTGTCGCACCTTGCTTTGCATGGCAACCCAGGATGAGCAATCGTATTTGGAAAAGTATGCTTGCACTAATTATTCGGGTGAAGGCGAGATTGTTGTCTTGGTTGCTGGCTAGGGTCAACTACTATTCCCTGCGTTAAAGGGCTGTATAAAAATTCTAATCCTAAAGCACAAAATAGAAAAATTCATGCTTTTGACCACTTTATTTGGGAAGACTGGATGAACGGCTTTGTTAAAGGAACAGCACTCGAAGGTAAGCATAAACCAGGCGAAAGTTTTCTTGAGGAATTTAAAAAACGGATAAGCCCCTGGTCTGCTCGCATTTAAATATATGCTGGTGACCTTTGTCAGCTTGGATGGATTGGCAGAGATATTGAATTTCTTTTGATTGATGCTATGAAATCATGGAAACTGGCAAACGCTATTTTAAGTAAATTTTTTCCGTATCTAATAGTAAATAAGAGCTACATATTACACCAAGATTTTGCACACAGGTATACTTCATGGATACATTTAATTCAATATAGATTGCGTAAATACTTTAAGTTAATATATGAGAGGCAGAAAAGAGTTAACCGCAAATACAAAAGGAGTAAATAATGTTACTAGAAATGTTAATTAAAGATAATCCCCAATTTCACTATTACAAGGGAGCTTTCACCAGTTGGGCTATCCATCCCGATACGTTGCGATTTCTTCACAGCCTGCTGGCTCCGGGCATGTCAACATTGGAAACCGGTTGTGGGCATACAACAGTCATCTTCTCTATAGTAAATACAAAACATATTTGCATTACGCCTGATCCGGGAGAAGCTGAACGGGTACAACAATATTGCGCAAAATTAGGTCTTGCAGAAAATATAACTTTCATTATTGAAACTTCAGATAAAATCCTTCCGCAGCATGGATTGATACAGTCAGAATTAGATTTTATATTCATCGACGGAGCACATCGTTTCCCTATACCGATTATTGATTGGTATTACACAGCATCCAAGTTAAAGCCGGGAGGCATTGTATGCGTAGACGACTTTAAGATACCATCAGTTAAAATATTATATGATTTTTTAAGTATAGAGGAAGAATGGGAATTAATAAAAATCATGAATAATACTGCTTTCTTTAAAAAATTACAGGAACCAAAAAATGTTAATGACTGGACCAGTCAGAAAATTAATTTGCCCTATTGTTGCGATATAAATAAACGAAGAAAAGAATCAATTATCAATAAGTGGAAACTTTCGCACCTGATAAAAAGGTCAAAAAAACTAAGAGGGTAAATATTATGTCAGAAAACAGACATTTGTTTTGCTCAAAACCTTTTACATGGTTTGAGATCACCCATTTGAAAAAAATCGGGGAGGTATTTCTGTGCTGTCCTGCATGGCTTGATACATCCATAGGGAATTTACAAGATCAGACGGTTGAAGAGATATGGAATGGTGAAAAGGCACAAGAAATACGGCGCTCGATTTTGGATGGTTCATTTACCTATTGCAATCGCTCCAGATGCGCTTTTTTACAAACGGTATCAGGACCGGTTGAAAAAATTGAAGATGTTAAAGACAAATATTTAAAAACCGTAATAGAAAACAAACTCACACTCCTACCTTATGGACCGAAACAAATTATTTGTACATACGATAAATCTTGCAATCTCTCCTGCCCTTCCTGTCGAACGAATATTATTATAGAGAAGAAAGCCAAGAAACAAATATTAAGAATCCAGCACAAGATTCAACAGGAGGCTATGAAACATGCGAACTATTTACACATTACGGGATCAGGCGACCCTTTTGGCAGTCCTTTTTTCAGGAAATGGCTGCAAACTATGAAAAGAAAGGATATGCCGGATATTGATAAGATACATTTACAAACAAACGCGCAATTATGGACAGTAAAAATGTGGAATACGATCGCAAAGGATATACAACAGCTTATAAAAAGCGCAGATATTTCAATTGATGCAGCAAACCCTGAAACTTATGCAATTAATCGCAGGGGCGGGAGTTTCGCAAGGCTTCTTGAAAACCTCAAATTTATCAGCTCCCTTCGTAAAAACGGCCCCTTAGAGTGGGTAGGCATAAGCATGGTTGTTCAAAAAAACAACTTTAAAGAGATGCCTGATTTTGTACGCCTTGGCAAGTATTTCAATTTTGATACCGTTTATTTTAGCCAGTTAGTGAATTACGGAACATACTCTGAAGAGGAATTTAGAAATAGGGCCGTTCATTTTCCTACGCACCCAAGTCATTATGAGTTTATTGATATTTTGAATGATGAAATCTTTAATGAACCGTTAGTCCACTTAGGAAATCTTACGGGAATTATAATGAAAAGATAATTATAAGAACAATAACGTAAAGTTAGAGGAGGCGGACTCAGTGGCTGAAGGATACACAAACCAGGACTGGAAAGTAGTTGATTATCAAATGTACTGTTTAGATCCGGAAATAATTGATCGTCAGACCAATACTCAATTGCTGTTCAGAGGACCTAAACCCCAAAAATTAGAAGAGGGCAATTACTTCGTATCTATTGGTGCCGCACAAACTTTCGGGCGTTTTTGTGAAGAACCATATCCGACCTTACTGCAAAAGAGGCTTGGTATACAAACATTAAATCTTGGACGGGGAGGTGCAGGACCATCGTTTTTCTCAAAAGATAACGATAAACTATTAAAATATATCAACAATGCCAGGTTTGCCATCATACAAATACTGTCGGGAAGATCCGAGAGTAATTCATTATTTAACAGTAAAGGCCTGGGATTTTATACGAGAGTATCCGATGGCACTCCGATTGGATGTGACGACGCTTTTAGAGAGTTGTTGAAACACCACGATAAAAATTATATAAAAACAATTATTGCTGAAACCAGAAATAATTGGGTTGATAACTATAGAAAATTCCTGGAAGAAATTACCCCACCCAAAATATTGTTCTGGTTCTCAACCAGAAAACCACATTATAAGGAAAAATACAAAGATATTGACACGTTATTTGGAGAATTTCCCCAATTGGTTAATGCACATATGATTAGCCAAATACGAAAGTTTGGTGACGAATATGTTGAATGTGTATCAAGGAAAGGGATACCACACTCGCTTATTAACCGGTTTACAGGCAAACCAATCACTATTGAAGATCCGTGGGGCGGTGTTTGGAATAAGAATTGGTACTATCCCTCGCCCGAAATGCATGTAGATGCTGCAAATACCCTTGAAAAAGTGTGCAAAAGGCATCTGAATCCACGTGGGCTACCGAAAAGATACGGTGTGTCTTTTCACCTTGGTAAATGACTATGCAGGGAAAAAATACAATAATTTTATATATCCTTACAATAAAAAAATGACCGTTGCAAGCCCCCCGACTCTGAAAGGTCTAATTTGTTTTCATTTAAGGAACCTGGCTATTGCCTTAGGAATACGTGATGGCCACTCAGATTATTGTAAATTTATTATTCTTACAAGAGGAAGATCCGGATCGAACTTTCTTCGCGGTTTATTAAATTCCCATGATCAGATCGTTGCTTTCGGGGAATTGTTTCGCTCATATGATTCTATCGGATGGGATTTACCCGATTATGATAAATATTTGCAATCCCGGCGCTTAAAGGCATTAATCCAAAATAGACCGGATAGATTTTTAAAAGAAAAGGTATTTAAAAAATTCCCAAGACAAATAGGGGCGGTAGGATTCAAAATATTTTATTACCACGCACAAAACGACTCCCGCAAAACCGTCTGGACATTCTTAAAGAATCAAAAAGATTTAAAAATAATTCACCTTAAGAGGAATAACACCCTTAAAGTCCTGCTCTCCCTTAAGAGGGCATTTAAAACTGATAAATGGACTGATATTACCGGTTCCGGGGAAGAAGATTTTACTGTTTCGCTTGGCTACGAAGAATGTCTTCATGAATTTACCTGGGCGCAAGAGATTAAAAAACAATACGATGTCTATTTTGAAAACCATCACAAGATTGACGTTTTCTATGAAAATCTATCCCGTAATTACGGAAGCGAAATGAGACGCATACAAGAGTTTTTAGGTGTACATTATAAAATTCTTGAACCATCCACATATAAACAGACAAAACAGCCGCTTTCTAAAATAATCACAAATTATTTTGAACTGAAGAAAGAATTTAAAAATACCCCATGGGAAGAATTCTTTGAGGATTAAATAAAACTAAAAGTTTTATTTGTGAGATAAACGGCATAGGAAAATGTTCTGATAATGCACAGGAAAAAATCAATACAATATACCGATGAATACACTATATAAAGAAGATTTTTACAGAATTCAAAAAGAGGCCTCAAAAAGATCGGCAAGAGAAATTATACCTTTGATTCTTGGATTTATCCATCCCAAAAGTGTTGTTGATGTCGGTTGCGGTTTAGGAACCTGGTTAACTGTCTTTAAGGAATTTGGCATTACAGAATGCCTGGGAATTGATGGCGATTATATAAAGAAAAACATGTTGCAAATCCCCCAGGAAGAATTTCTGCCGTTTGACCTGACAAAACCCCTTCAATTAAACAGGGAATTTGACTTAGTTGTATCCCTGGAGGTTGCGGAACATCTCCCCGCTGAATGTGCGGAAATTTTTATAGATTCTGTCACAAAACTGGGGCATGTTATTCTTTTTTCAGCAGCTATCCCTTTTCAAGGAGGGGTATGTCACGTAAATGAACAATGGCCTCATTACTGGCTAAAGTACTTTAAAAAGAATAACTATTTAATAATTGATTGTTTGCGGAGAGCAATATGGGACAATGAAAACGTAGAACCCTATTACGCTCAAAATATTTTTGTCTTTGTTAAACACAATTGCATTGGCAATTATCCTCTCCTTGAAAGAGAACTGGAAAATACGAATATCTCTCAACTCGCAATTGTTCACCCCAAAATTTATCAAAAAGATTTCAAGAAAATTGCAGCGGAAACCTTACCAATGACCGTTGAGGACGCCTATATAATCAAGATTGAGGTTACAGAGCCCGTTAGCGATGTTGTCCCTCATGCATTCGCAAGCCGGCTCTTTTGCCAAATCGAATTTATGGGCGCTTACATCGGCACACTCGAGTTGCCCATTTGCGATGGGCTCGTTCCCGCATATGTCCTTTCAGATGCTGTTGCAGCTGATTTTGCCTGGCCTATTATTCGTCATTTTTTTGAACGTACAATCTACCGGAATATCCGTATTAAACACGAACCTGCCGGATTATCCATTTACAAAGAAAAATTATGCCTTGTTAGCGGTCTTCCAAAAGATGAGCGTGCTCTATGGATACAATTACATGAACTGATTGGTTGGGTAATATTCTTACAGGAGGTGTGGGGCTGCCCTAATGTATCTCTAGAACATTTTTATCTGACCAGTTGCGATAAGCCACAAGAAAAATCCATGTACCGACCACAAATCTTTTTGTTCGAAGGTTCCAAAAAAGTCATAAGGTACTGTGTTAATAACAGCTGGCTGATAGTTGAAGTCAGTAAAGATATTTCTGATATGAGGGTTTCATGTCCTGAAATAAACGTTCTGTTGACCGTAGGTGGAGCCGCAGTCGGAGCCGTAACCATTCCCATTAAAGGCAATATACTCCGTGCCGATGAATTACGTGCAATGCTTACAAAAGCGAGTGGTTTTGAATTATGCCGTGTGGCTGTCCGGGAAGGGATTCTTGGCAAATCCGCCACAAGCCTTCTGTCCCTTCGCGACCGGCTTTCCCAATCGGCAGAAACTGTAAACCGATTTTCTAAAGACGGCTATCCTCTGTATGCATTCGGAAATGACATTCGTGCGCTTGACCATGCTGCCTGTAAAACACTGATTCCTGACACATACAACCTTATACTCGGCCGAAACACATATGGATTGATGGGAACGAGCGCTTCCAGACGGACAACACTTCCGGCCGTTACGGAAAAAGATATCATTGATGCGGCACTGGCCAATGGAGAATCGATAGCCCGGGCACCGTCTGAAAATGGTCCCCCTAAACGCATCATTCATTCCCCCGATCTCATTTGGCATCACTTGTTGCAAAAGCAAGAACCCTTTTTTAACCCAAATATTTCCCGTAAGATTCAGCAGACAAAAGCAACAGGCGCCTATCATGACCACAGGAATAAAAACACTGTGACCAGCCAACTTCCGATCCTTTTGTATCACAGAATTTGTCCTGCTACGTCGCCGGCAACAGCAGACGGCTCTATAACTCCGGAAACATTTGAAGAACATATCTCCTGCCTGCACAATGCCGGATTTCAAAGTATCAGGCTGGAAGATTGGGGTGTGGCAATACTTGAGAAAAAACCCCTTCCCGTACGGGCGATTCTTCTTACTTTTGATAACGGCTACCTGGATTTCCTGACTTTCGCATGGCCAATCTTACGCCGTTACGGCTTCTCGGCAACAATTTTTATTGTCACTGACTGGGTGGAAACATTACGTAACTGTGATAGTGAATTCGGCGGACAGATCCCGCTGCTCGGATGGGATGAAATTCGCACTCTCCAGGCAGAAGGTATAGAATTCGGCTCCCACTCGGCCAGTCATCGTTCACTTACAAAACTCACCCACGAGGAAATTGTTCGTGAAGGGGCTCGTTCGCGGGCAACTTTAGGCCATGAAATTGGGGTGGCAGTCAAGGCCTTTTCATACCCATACGGGGCGACAAACAGAATCGTTCAACATCTCATAGGGGCATGTGGTTACATCTTTGGCCTGACCTGCCAGGCAGAAACAAGCAAACTGAATGATTCCCTGCTTGCGCTACCCCGTATCGAGCCAGGGGATTCCGATAACTTACAAAACTTCATAGCAAAGCTCGATGTTCATAAGATGTAATATTCTCCTACTCGACAAGCGACCAAGTATTGATTTAAATCAATACTTGGCATACAGTTTCCCAGATGCAAGAAAAATCGCATGCGAAAATTTATTAAAACACGTCAAATACTATTGTGTATAAGCCAATAAAAATAGTTGACATAGAACTGAGCCGCCCGCTTGCAGATATTGAGGGCGTGGATGGATACGGGTCATTGCAGGCATTGGTTCGTTTGCACGGTACGCCAATTGGGTACATCAAAATACCTATCACCGATGGTATATGTACAGCGGCGGCGATTAGCAGATCCGTCCAAAAGGGGCATGGGCACGCCATCATACGGCATCTTTTATGCGATGGTTTGCTGACGCTGCCAAGTCCGGGTAGATTACGGATAGGCGATCTACTTGATATATCGCATCCGGTTTACAACGGGCCACTGCCATTGGTGACGGTGGTGGTTTGCACGCGTGACCGCGTTGCCGACCTTGCCCGATGCCTTGATTCTCTCTGCCGCCTCGATTACCCGAAACTGGACATTCTCGTCGTTGACAATGCACCGAACAGTACTGCAACCGAGCAATTGGTACGCGCAACGTACCCTAATGTGCGCTATGTGTGCGAGCCCAGGCCCGGTCTTGACTGGGCACGCAACCGTGGGGTCATTTTGAGTCCCGCGGCGAGATTATCGCTTACACCGATGACGACGTGGTAGTTGATTCAGGCTGGGTTAAAGCCCTTGCCACCGTCTTCGCCGAAAATGCTGAGGTTATGGCTGTTACCGGTCTTGTTGTACCGTACGAGATTGAAACCGAAGCCCAGCTACTCTTTGAGCAATGCGGCGGTTTCGGGAGAGGTTTTGAGCGCAGGCGGTATCGAGTAAATACCGAAAGAGGTGAACGGGCGGCATCCCTTCATGGAGTTACGGGCAAGTACGGTACCGGGGCCAATATGGCCTACCGGCGCCACCTGTTTGACCGGATTGGCTACTTCGACCCCGCCCTGGATGTAGGTACTGTTACCAATGGAGGAGGTGACCTCGAGATGTTCTTTCGTGTGTTGAAAGCGGGATATGCATTGGTCTATGAGCCGGAAGCGGTTGTGCGGCATTGCCACCGCCGCGATTATGCCCACCTAAGAACTCAGCTTGCTACCTGGGACACTGCCTTTTATGCATACCTGACGCGCAGTATTCTTGTATATCCCGATGAACGAATTGCCTTTTTCCGGCTGGGGTTCCGCTGGCTCTTGCGACAGATGCGTTTTTTGTTAATTTCCTCGGTGTATCCGTCGTACTTCCCTCGTGATATTCTCCTGGCCAGGCTAAAGGGTTCATTTCGTGGTTTGTACTGTTACAAAAAAGCACGGCGTACCGCAAAAGAAATCGCGCACAGCTTTGGTAATCTTACACAAGCGGCGTTACCTGAGAAAATTATATCACAAAAAATTGTCCTCAAGAATCCGCATATGCCGTCGCTGTACGTACCGTTGATCTTGGCCAACCCCTGCGTGCGCTGACTGATGTAACTGACTATGCAGATGTCCGCTTATTTGTGATCAGGAATGGCAACATTCTGGGCAGTGTGGACATAGCTAATCATCACCAGCCAATAAGTGCAACCCGTCTTTGTGAAGCTATCATCGATCGCTTCAATCTTAAGCTTCTCGAACCATATCACGATCCTGACATAACTTCCTTACAGACAAGCGTATGTACATCTTTACTCCGGCGCACTATAGCGTCTAATGCGGAAATTGCAGACGAGACGACGAGTTTGCCGGTCGATATTTCTGTATCAGTCGTAATAGCAACACTTGACCGGCCTGATGATTTGAGCAGATGTTTGCATTGCCTCGTGTCTCAGCAGACTTCCCGCGAGGTTGAGATTATTGTTGTGGATCGCAACCCATCCTCCGGTCTGATTGCATCTGTTGTTGCCAGGTTTTCCCGGCGTGATATTGATAAACGCACCGTTCGGGGGGCTGGCTTGCGCCAGAAATAAAGGCTTTATCATGAGCAAGGGCACTGTTGTTGTTACCGTCAATGATAACGTGACAATGCCTTCAGATTGGCTGGAAAAACTGGTTGCACCGTTTGTCCGCAGCGACGTTATGATCGTTACCGGAAACATTTTGCCCGTAGAACTTGAAACCAGGTCGCAACGGCTTTTTGCTATGCACGAAGATTTCAAATGTGGCTTTGAGCCATTTGAGCCATTCGAAGCGGACAGAGAATGGTTTAAGTCGTTTTGGTGCCGTGCTGTGCCTTTAGAAAAGCTCGGTACGGCCGCCCATGCAGCGTTACGTGCCAGTATCTTCAAAAATCCCGCAATTGGCCTGATGAATGAAGCACTGGGGCACGGCACGCCTTCTGGTGGGGGAGAGGACGGATATCTCTTCTATGGGGTCGTGAGGGCAGGCTATACGCTTGTTTACAGGCCAAACGCTTATGTGTGGAGTAGGCATTACCCCTCTATAACGTCTCTGCGTCATCATCTTTACAACTATGGGAAGGGGCACGTTGCCTGCCATCTTGCCACACTGATTTTCGATGGCAACTTGCGTGCACTGTGGCGGCTGTTGCTAGAGTTACCCGTGGTACATCTGCGGCGGATCATACACTGCTTATGTGGCGGAAACATCTATCCATTGTCGCTTCTTATGATCGAAATTATCGGCACCCTGGCCGGGCCTTTTGGATTTTGGAGGTCACTCCGCCGCGCCGGGCATAAAGGCTGCAGGAAACCGTATGTACTGGCAAACCAGGGACACAGCGGCTACACAGAAACACATGCCAAATGAGATTCGCCAAATATAATAAACCGGCGTTTTTTGGAAGAAAGAAGCAGGGGAGGGACGACTGCGGTATCAATGCCTGAGTTTATCCTCCGGCAGAAACAAGTACAGCCGGATGTTTTTAAGGAGTAGCACGTAAATTCCATTATTCGCTCTTTTCCGGAATTTGTCTTGTGTTATTAGTACAATTATCTTTTATTAAATTTTTTGTAAATCTTCCGATTATTAGTAATTGAGAGGAATTTATAAGGGAACCTCAACGAGGGGAAGGGGCTATTCGTGTCTAAAGTCAGTGTAATTATTCCTACCTATAATCGTTCAGGGCTTCTCTGCTCTGCAATTATAAGCGTGTTAAATCAAACATTTCAGGATTTTGAGATAATCGTGGTAGATGACTGTTCCCGGGACAACACCCCGGATGTTGTGAGAAAACTGAATAATAAGAAAATAAAATATATACGTAATAAAACAAACAAAGGCGAAGCAGTGGCCAGGAATACCGGAATAATGAATTCCGATTCTGAATATATTGCATTTTTAGACGATGACGATGAATGGTTGCCGGAAAAACTTACACTACAGGTTGATTTATTAAAAAATAGCTCATTAAGGGTTGGTGTGGTGTATACCGGTTATATTGAAGTAGACCTAACAAGTCAGAAAATATTAAAAAAAAGGCACCCTTCCAAAAAAGGCGATATTTATAAGTTTCTCCTTATCAAAAATTACGTTGGAATACCATCGACAGTTATGGTAAGGCGGGTATGCTTTGACAGAATAGGGTTGTTTGATAAAATGATACCCTATCCGACAGATTATGATCTGTGGATTCGCATTTCGAAAGAATTTCACTTTGAATATATTGAAAAACCCCTTGTAAAATATCACATTCACAAAAACAGCATTTCGGCTAATGCCGAAACAAGAATAAGGGGAATTGAATTAATGCTGGAAAGATATAGCAAAGCCTTTTCTTCTCATCGTAATGCCTATAGTCAATATCATATTCGCCTTGGTGTGCTTTATTGCTGTAATGGAAATACAAAAAACGGGCGGAAATATTTTTTACGGGCAATGAGAATCTATCCGGTGGCAATACGCGCCTTTTTTTTCCTGTTGTTGTCCTTTCTTGGAACAAACAATTTCCGGAGATTGCAAAATTTTATAAAAAGGTTCTAACAATACTGTTTGATGCCAGGTAACTTTTCCCGTGGTTCATCAATATCTTTTCCGCAATGCGGGCAGGTGATTCTTTTCCTGTGCTTTTTTTGAATTTTCTCGGCAAAACCGGAAGTGATTATTCCTGCCGGCACTGCAACTGTTCCAATCCCCAAAAGAGCAATTATCGCCCCCAAAAGCTTCCCTAAAGGCGTTATCGGATAAACGTCTCCATAGCCAACCGTTGTTAAGGTAGCCACCCCCCACCACATTGACGCCGGGATACTCGAAAAGGCATTTGGCTGTGCCTCGTTTTCAACAAAATACATCAGGCTTGCAGAGATCACCAGCAGAATCAGTACTGCAAATATCGTTATCAGCAGTTCTTCCTTTTTTTCTCACAGGACTTTTTCCTACTATTCGACTGGAGGAAATTTTTTTCTACAAAACAGGAGTTGTCAATTCACCTCACAAGGGCTTAGAACCATAGTGGATAGGGGTAAGCTTGTGTTTGTGGTATATGGGTACGGTTGGATTTTTTTGTTACAGTCCATCCGACCCGAAATAGACGCAGAACAACAATCGCTGATTGCGAGGAATGTCATAGTCGGTTTTACGGCGTTGGATGTGCGGTTATGGGTTTTCGTCAATTTCCGGAAAGGGTATTTTCCAGGATGGCGCTTACCAATCCCGGAATGGTATATTCATGAGCCCTGATGCCGACGCGAAATCCCATCTCCTCAGCGGTCTGCGTGGTAATCGGGCCTATGCTGGCAAACTGCACGCACCCATCCAATGCCGCAATGTTTTTCTCTCCGATGATTTGCACAAAATTCCTTACAGTCGAAGAACTCGTAAATGTGATAATATGAATTTCGCCGCTTTTGATCTTGTCGAGAAGATTAATATTCGCGGGTTGTGCCATGATGGTCTTATAGGCTACCAGATCAGTCACTATCCCCCCCAGCTTTTCAAGCTCTTCGGGAAGAAAGCTTCTGGCAATATCCGCCCTTGGCAGCAGAAATTTCTGGTCTCTTATGGCGGTGACCTTTTTTAGCTCTTCGACAACAGACTCTGCAACAAATTTCGGCGGCCGGCAATCGACATTTATGTGATACTTTTCAATTCCACCTTCCGTTGCCGGACCAATAGCGCAAACCTTAATGCCCTTCAGATCGCGGATGTCCTTTCCTAACTCAAACAAACGCTGGAAGAAGGCATCCACACCGTTGATGCTGGTAAAGACAAGCCAATTGTAGGATTGGATATTGTTTATAGCTTCATCCAGGGGCTGAATGGAATCCGGTTTTGCGATTTCAATGGTTGGAAATTCAATAACACGCGCACCATATTCGTATAACTGATCTGCAAATTCGCTGGCCTGCTCCCGTGAACGCGTTACAACGATCGTCTTCCCGAATAACGGTTTGTGTTCAAACCAGTTGAGTTGTTCGCGGAGCTTTACTACTTCGCCAACTATGGTAATTGCCGGAGGGCGGATGTCTTTGGCCTTTTGTACAATCGTCTCAAGCGTCCCTACCACCGTCTTTTGTTGTGGCGTGGTTCCCCAGCGGATCACAGCGACGGGGGTATCTTTGGAACGGCCATGCTTCATGAGCTGTCCGGTAATATACGGAAGGTTTTTGATTCCCATGTAAAACGCGAGCGTACCGATTCCGGTGCTTATCTTCGCCCAATCGATCGAACTTTCGTCTTTTGTGGGGTCTTCATGCCCTGTGATGAGGCCGAAGGTAGATGTAAAGTCGCGATGCGTCACCGGAATGCCTGCATAATTAGGGGTTGCTATGGCAGCGGTAATGCCGGGAACCACCTCAAAGGGTATACGGTTTTCAGAGAGCACCAGCGCCTCTTCGCCGCCGCGCCCGAAGACGTATGGGTCGCCACCCTTCAGCCGGGTAACTATTTTGTCCTCCAACGCCTTCCTCACAAGAAGTTTATTTATCTCATCCTGTTCCAGCGTATGAGCCCCTCCCTGTTTACCGACATAGACAAATTCTGCATCAGGCCTGGCGGCCTTGAGGAGGTCTACGTTTACCAGATAATCATATATAATCACATCGGCCTTTTTAATACAGTCCAAGCCTTTTACGGTAATAAGCCGCGGGTCACCCGGACCTGCACCCACAAGATATACAAGGCTGCGTTTCATCAAAACAAAACCTTTCTACAAGTTGTTAATTATAATGTCAGTAACTATAAAAATATTATGATATGGGAAATTTATTCATTAATCAACCCTGTTTTACGGTTATTGTGCAGATTCTGGATAATAAGCCGTTTTTTCTTTAAACGCGACAATTTTTTCAATGGCCTCGACCGCATTCTCCCGGATGTCTTCATTTTTATCGTTAACCAGATCCCGAAGCGCAGGAAGCGCCTCAGGATTGCCTATCCTGCCCAACGCCCACGCTGCAGAACTCACGACAGAAGGTTCTTTATCCTTGAGCGCCCATATGAGTGAAGTGGCTGCCCTTTCATCGCCAATCCAGCCAAGTGCCCGTGCAGCCCGTTCCCTGGTATCTTTGTTAATTTCCCGCAGCGAGCCGATTAAAGCCTTTACTGCAGGAGCACCGATCTTTACCAGTGCCCATCCTGCCCTGCGTCTTGTCACCTCTTCATTGTCGCTCAAGGCGCGCGTTAACACGGGGACAGATTTTTCCCCCATTGCAGCCAGCGCCCATGCTGCCTTTGTGCGTGCCCACGCAGCATCCTCCCCTGCGTCGGCAACAAGGGTCTTGGCCAGGACATTTATAGCCTTATCGCTGGCAATATGACCCAATGCCTCCACGCAACCGCTTTTCACATACCAGCTTTTTTCTTTCGTAAGTATGTTTGATAAAGTAAAGACCGCGCTTTGGTCTCCCAGTGTTCCTAAAGCCCGCGCGATATCATACTTCACGCCCACATCAGTTTCTGTTTTTAACGTCTCTAGAAGCGCCGGAACAGATTGGGCAGCGCCCAGCCGTTTCAATGCGAGAACGGCCTCCCGGCGCACCGCGGTGTTTTTGTCTTTGAGAAGCGCTTGTACGTATTCCGCTATAGTGCCATCACCGCAAAATCCAAGCGCCCAAACAGCGTTTTGTTTTACCGGTGCCTTTCGATCTTCGAGAAGTTTTACAAGGGGAGGCACCGTGTAACTCTGCGGCAACACCCTTAGTGACAGAGCAGCCGTCCTCGCCTTGTCGTCGTCCTCTCCTTCCATTGTTTTCACCAGATTTTTTACTTGTTCCTGAATATATGCCGCATTATTTGCTTCGCGCTGTTGGCTGATAACTCTCCTGTTTTTTGATTTCTTCTCAATTATGTGGCTTTCCCTATTGAGGATATCCATTGCAACGCAGGGATAATCCACCAAAACAACATCCACCCCCGCCTTGATGCGCTCCTTTACCATTTTTCTGTCGTCATTTTCGAGCAGAACCGAGAGGGCGTATTTCTTTTCCTCGCGTATCCGGCTTATTTTTTCTTCCGTCATTTCCTCCGGTGATACAAAAACGAGTTCTCTTCCGATAGATTCAGCATCTTCCGCACTAAGACTTCTCAACGTCCCCCACAAATATACTTGCGAAGACATCCCAAACTCATTAACGAGATTCAACACGTGCTTTTCCAAACAGGCATGCCGGGCATTCAGGATCAATTTAAGGCCGTTAATTTTACAAAAGCTCAGGACATCGGAAAGCAATGGCACACGTTCATTCCGGAATCCTGCGCCACGCCAAGAACCCGCATCATATTGCTGCAGTTCGGCATATAACAACTGGTCGACACGCCCTTTCCCGTCGGTTGTCCTGTCTATCGTTTCATCACACATCAACACAAGCTGGTTATCCTTTGTTTGCCGGATATCAACTGCAATCCCGTCAATGCCCAATGCAGCGACTTTCTCTAATGCTGCAAACGTATTTTCCGGCACATCTTCCAGTACGCCCCGATGTGCAAAGACCTCTACCCGCCTTGTGCCCTGCGCAAAAACCGAAATTGACGAAAGGACAAGCAGGAGAGAAATCATGATTGGAATATAACGCATGTATTTATTCCTCCGAACGCTTTGTATCCTGGCTGATGAATTGCCAGTGCGGTCTGCCTTCCCATGTAACCCGGTTTTCAGCCATATCAAAATATACTTTTTCCGAGAACGTTCGCGAGCCTTCTTTTCGCAATTCCGCCTTTGGATTGCCTGTCAGCAAGGCCGCATTTTTCGCTAAATCCCAGGTAAAGAGCGACCCGAAACCCTCGCTGCCACTCAAGCTCTTGCTAAAAAAATAGACATTGCCTGTGGCAATAATTTTCCTTATCTTACCGTTATCGTCCAGGTAGGCATCGATTTGGTCACCGTTCAACTTTTGTCCGCCTTTTGTTACTTCAACCACTTCATAAAAGCTCGTTTTTTTTAATGCATCGTTATAGACCATTTTTTTTGCCCAGTTCACTTTTATATCCGTATCCTCACTGTTTTCTTTGGAAAGTCCTTCTTCTGTCTTCTCATATAAACTGCCCTTGCCCTCGCACAGTATTTTGTTTCCCTCCTCATAAAAGAAAACCCGGGGGGCGAGGATTTGTCTCTTATTTCCCTCTCGCAGCAACGCAAAGGGTTGTCCTCTCAGGATGGTAACCTTATTTTTTGCGTCCCAGGTAACATGGTCTCCCACGGCCTCCTTGAATAAATTGCCTTTTTTATCAATAATATGTATTTTTTCGGTAGCCTTGAACGTCTGCAGGTTATAATCGTGATCGGTGAATGTCACTTTCAGATTATCGCACAAAAGGGTTGAATTTTCCTTTCTTACCTCGATGTTCTTTTCAAAATTTGCCTCCCGTGTATCGTCATGAAAATTCATTTTCCCTTCCCATTTTACGCTAATGTTTTTGTCGTCTTTCTCTGTTCCGGAAAGGGTTCTTTTTTTGCCCTTTTTTCCCTTCATTGTAGTTTTCAGGCTGCCCGCACTGGGAACGTCTATTTTGCCCGTATCCTTATAGAAGATCATTTTCAGGGCGTCAATATTCAGATTGTCTTCGACAAACTCCGCCTTCAGGGCATCTTCCAGCGTTGCACTTTGCGTATGAACATCCCAGGTTAAAAAACTTCCCTTGGCGATTTTTGTTCCCTGTGATGCGAGCACGTTTCCACTGGCAATGGCCTGTGTCGTTTTCTTCGTTTCCGGATCAAGAAAAACAACCAGTTTATCGGAAAAAACGGTTGAACTCCCCTTCTTTACTTCAACATTGTCATGAAAAGTCATACTGTTTGCATCGGGGTGCCTGTCAAAAACAAGCTGTCCGCTGGACCGGATAAAGGTCTTTTCGCGTGGCGTTTCTCCCATGCCTTTTTCATCCGGATGATTCCGGGCCGTGTGCGGAGCGTCGTCCTGCGACAAAAAAAAGAGATCGTTCTTAACGCCGTCCATTTCCATCTCGGCGTCTTTTTTAATCCACATTTTCCTGTTGACAAGATCTATTTCACAGCCCTGTCCCACAATTTTTATGCCCTTCCCGTTGATGGTAACGGGATCGTCGGTATGCACAAATTTTTTATCGGGCAAATATCTCAGATAGTCGGTATTGAGCCGGGTTTCAGGGTCAAGATGGACAACCACGTTATCCGAGAGATAGCCTTCATCTGAAGCCTTATTCATTTCCCCTATACGGGATGTGATCAAAAGAGACTGCGTTCCGCTTTCTGTATTTGCCGAGTCCAGAACCTCGATTTCCGGGGCAATGATCTTGTAGACATTGTCATTCAGAAGCAAGGTGTTTTCGCCTCGCATAACAACAACTTCTTTCCCTTCTGTATCGTAATTTGGCATGGTCAAACCCCGTACTGCCTGTGTCACCGTTTCTGTTCCCGCAAAATGATGCTTCTGCTCTTCCCGGTGGGCGGCGGGATTTTCCTTTTGATTTCCAACCTCTTTTTTCGGGTTATGGATAACAAGCGATACGATGATAGAAAGTACACATGCGGCGGGAATACCAATAAATACGTATCTTCGTGCGGTCATAGCAATATGGAAATAATAACTTCTTTCCCCACGTCCTTTTTAATTCAGGCGGTATCAGCTGGAGCTACCAACTCCCTGCTGTATTGTGAGCACTCACATTTTTTGTCCCTGCATATCAGGTTTCTTATATCGTTCCATGATGGAATGCCATTTATCCTGAAACTTCAGGATCTTTTCTGCAACCTCTCTCACTGCACCCCACCCCCCTTTTGCCTGAGTAACATAGGCTGAAGCGCATTTAACGCCGGGAGATGCGTTGGCGACTGCAACAGGAAATCCTACACGGAGGAGGAGGGGGAGATCTATAAGGTCGTCGCCAATAAAACACACTTCTTCATCACGGAGGGCGTATTTCCCGATGATTTTCCGGTAGGCATCTATTTTGTCTTTGGCCCCCTGGTATACGTCATCACTGTCAATACCTAGCTCCCTTGCGCGATATATAACGGCGTCGCAACTCCTCCCGCTGATAATTGCGGTTTTGATACCGGCGCGATGGAGGTATGAAATGCCGGCGCCATCCAATACACTGAAGGCCTTTATTTCGCGTCCTTGTGAGTCAACATAAATGGCGCCATCCGTCAAAACGCCATCAACATCAACAATGACGAGTTTTATATTTTTTATCAAGGTAAGAAATAGGCATGGACAAACAAAGTTTGTCCATGCCACCCCAAAATCTGTTTAAATAAAATGAAAATTCCTATCCGGTAAATTTTAAAATCCGACCTCCAGTAAATCTTGCACGTCGATAATCCCGACAGGGGTATTGGAATCATCGACAACGGGAATCTGATCGATTTTGTGATCTTTTAATATTTTGTATGCCTCGGCGACCAGGCAATGGGCATGGATGACCTTGGGCGACCGCGTCATTACCTCTTTTACACTGCAATGGAGAAATGATATGCCATTCTTCAAGTGCCTTCTCAGGTCGCCATCAGTAAAAAATCCTACGAGTTTTTTCTGTTTGTCAATAACACTCACGGCGCCGGGTTTGCCCGCTGTTTCCGTCATTATGGCGAGAACGTCTAACAAAGGCATGTCCTCGTCGGCTACAGGATTCTCTTTATTCTTGCGCATAACCATCTCTACCGTCAGCAGTTTTCTGCCAAGCTCCCCGCCCGGATGATAAAAGGCATAATCTTCTTTCCCGAGATTTCTCTTTTTAAAAATCGTAAGGGCCAGTGCGTCACCAAGAGCAAGCATTGCCGTAGAACTTGCCGAGGGGGCAAGTCCCAGCGGGCAGGGCTCCTCAATCTTTCCGATGTCAAGAACGATGTCGCTATGGAGGGCAAGGGAAGACCTATTGTTTCCCGTCATGGCAATCACCTTTGCCCCGATTTGTTTCACCCAGGGCAAAAGCGCAACGACCTCCGTTTCGCCGCTATTAGAGAGCGCCAGGACAATGTCGTCGGCGACAATGCGCCCGAGGTCTCCGTGCCTTGCCTCGGACGAATGAATCCAATAGGAAGGGGTTCCCGTGCTTGCCAGCGTCGCCGAAATCTTCTGCCCGACAATCCCAGCCTTTCCAATGCCCGTGACTACCACACGGCCTTTGCAGTAAAAGATTAAATCAACCGCCCGTTGAAAAGCATGATCCAGGCGATTGATCAGATTTTTTATGGCTTCCGATTCAAGGAACAACACTTCCTTTGCGAAGTCGATATCTGTATTTGTTCGCACGATTTCTTCAGTCAGATTGTCTTGCATTCCAAAACTTAAGACCACCCCTCTTCCCCCTCACTTGCAATGAGGGAATGCAGAAGCGGTCTTCCCCGCTTATTGGTCAGCCTGGTTGCGGCTATAAAATTCGTCTGAACAACCTAAATCCTTCACGGCCCTGTTCGCGACGGCAACGGGGAACCGATTAATTTTTATGCATTAATGTAACAGATTATAGTGGCCACTTCTTCAACATTCAAGAGAAAACAACGATATTACCGCGGACAAAACACTCAATTTAAGTGCTCCACGCTTGACAACTTATTCCTCCTGTGTTAATATGCATACGGATAAAAAAGGAGAATTTGTGTATCTGTGAACCTAAACAACCTACTCATATCAATTCCGGCGATACTTTACGCACTGACCATTCATGAGTATTTCCATGGGTGGACTGCAAATAAATTTGGCGACCCTACGGCAAGACTGCAGGGAAGACTGACATTGAACCCCCTGGCACACATCGATATTCTTGGGGCATTATGTTTTGTCTTCGCCCATTTTGGGTGGGGCAAGCCCGTTCCGGTAAATCCCTACAACTTTAGAAACCCCCGCCGGGACAACGTAATCGTATCCTTTGCAGGCCCTGCCTCAAATTTTGTTTCTGCATTTTTGTTCGGCGCACTCTTTCAACTATTACAGAACGTGCCATTCATCCCGATGAACGTAACCGCTTTTCTCTATAATGTACTCATATCAGGAATTATTATTAACCTCTCGCTGGCTTTTTTTAATATGATTCCCTTATTCCCTCTTGACGGCTCTCATATCCTGGAAGGTTTGCTGCCCTATTCAATGGCGCAGAAATATAAAGAGATTGAGCGATACAGCCCGTTTATTCTGCTGGGACTAATTATTATGGGAAATTACGCCGGAGTCCCGATTTTGGGCATGATACTCGGCCCACCCATACAATACTTTCTCCGGTTATTTACGGGCCTGTAATATCACACGGATTGTAGAATTTTCACAGGAAAATGACAAACGATTATAAAGTAGACCTGGATATTTATAACGGCCCCCTCGATCTGCTCCTGTATCTGATCCGAAGGGAAGAGGTTAATATCTACAACATCCCCATTGCAAGGATTACGGATCAGTATTTACAATACGTGGAAGCATTGCAAGCCATGGATATGAACATTGTGGGAGATTTTTTGGTGATGGCAGCCACGCTTATGTATGTAAAATCGTATATGCTCCTTCCCCGTACGGAAATGAAGGAGGACGAAGAAGAGATGGAAGACCCGCGTGCATCTCTGGTAAAACAATTACTGGAATACAAGCAATATAAGGAGAGCACCTTTGTTTTAGCTGCACGAGCCACTGAGTGGGAAAAAAAGTGTACGCGGGCGCACGCGGGATTCTCTGCCGAAACGATGGACAAGAAAGAGGAAGAACTCCCCTTAGAGGGGGTAAGCGTGTGGGATCTTTTACAAAGATTTTCCCGGCTTCTGAAGCAAACATTGCTGGACGTCTCCACCAAAGTGATTTATGATGATACGCCGATACAGGAGTACATGAACCAAGTTTTAGAAAGGGTACATCTCCATACTACCCTGTCTTTTACCGATCTTTTTGCCGAAATACAAGAAAGACGCAGGATTATTGGATTTTTCCTGGCTTTATTGGAACTGGTTCGCCTGAACAGGATAAAGATCGAGCAACCGGCAAACTACGCGGATATCCAGATATCCTTCTCTTCTCACCCTGCGCCTTGCGCAACAGATAATCACCACGAATCGTACTTTTAATTTGAAATTAGCGGACTAGTTTGTTAGCATTTTGAACTCGTGACAATTTTCGTGGACGCCACGTTCGGATGTCATGTGCCTCGCCGCCTGGATTACACATTTGTGGCCAGGGAGATTCCGCAAAACGTCAAGGAGTTTGATGTTTTAAAATCAAAAAAGCTCATAAATTTGTGAATTGGTAAAATATCCATTTTCGGATAAAAGGTGATTTATTTATGATTGCCAGGGAATTGTTGGATGTCCTTGCCTGTCCGCTCTGCAAGGCAGATATCCGCATAGAATGCGAAAGGATTGTCTGCACGAAGTGTGGACGACGGTATCCGATAAGAGACGATATTCCCATTATGATTATTGACGAAGCTGAATTACCGGAGGAACCAAAAAAGATTCATGGATAAAAAGGCGCTTATTGCTATGATTGTTTGCGGGGTAATTATGTTGTTGTATTATCCCTTTATATTACCCCTTTTTTCACCGAAAAAGACAAAGGTTGGCGAGGAAACGAAAGAAGAGGCTGTTTTAGAAGAGCCACGGGAAAGGGTAAAGGCGGCCGAAGCCCCGGAATTCTTGCCACCACAACCTGCCAGGCCACACACAGACGTTCCATCCCGGGAAGTCGTTATTGAAAACGAACTCGTCAGGCTGATATGGACAAACGAAGGGGCAGCGCTCAAATCCATTAAGCTGAAGCAATTTAAAGATGCGGAGGCAAAAAGCATCCTGGATTTACTAAAGGATGTTGACACAGAATATCGCCCCCTTGCCATAGACAGTATCCATCAAAAAACGAACTTTCAGAGACGCCGATACACTGTAACCGAAGAAGGCAGGGACAAGATAGTTTTTACGACTGCACTGGAGGAAGGGATCGATATCGTCAAGACGGTAACCTTACCCCCTGATAAATATCACGTGGGCATGGACATTACCTTGGAAAACACAACAAACACTGAAATTTCAACCTCATACAGCATCATCGCATCTTCCCTGATTAGCCATGAAGGCGAACCTGCAACGGACATAGCAGCCGTTGCAGGCGTGGATGTGGGAAACAAAAGGACAAAATTGGTTCTTATGGCACCAAAGGAATTGCCCTCCCGGAATGAATCGGTGGGCATTGTTTGGGCTGGATCAACAAACAAGTATTTCTCAACGATTTTGAAACCCACGTCCAGTGATCTGGTGGCATTCATTAACGCACAGGCATTTGATGCCCAGGGAATGCTTACCCAGGAAAAGGCAGAAAAAGGCGACTTTATGGTTGTTTTACAAACAAACAAGCTCCGGATACCACCCAATGAAACTGTTAAACACAGCTACGCCTATTTTGTGGGGCCGAAAAAGGAACAAGTCCTGAAACAATATGAAACCCTGGATGTTCTTCTCAGCTATGGCTGGTTTACTGTAATAAGCAAAGCGCTTTTGGCTTTTTTGAACGCCGTCCACCGGGTAATTCCCAACTATGGTATCTCTATCATTGTATTAACCATCATCATCAAGGCAATCCTTTTCCCGCTCACAAGGAAAAGCCAGGTCTCCATGTTTCGAATGCAACAACTGCAACCCATGATAAACCAGCTCAAAGAAAAGTATAAACACGATAAACAAAGGATGGGAAAGGAACAGATGTTGTTGTTTAAAAAATACGGGGTCAACCCCATGAGCGGATGTTTGCCCATGCTGTTGCAACTTCCCATATTTTTTGCGCTCTTTCGCACATTGCAACTCTCTTTTGAAATGAGGCAGGCGCCATTTGTGTTCTGGATCACAGACCTTTCCAGGCCAGACACATTACTCCTCCTTCCCTTCAGCATCCCCTTTCTCGGAAACGCCCTCAACATACTGCCGTTAATCATGACGGGTGCATCCTTTGCTCAAATGAAGGTCACACCCAAAGCCCCGGCTGCCGACCCACAAGCCCAGGCACAGCAAAAGATGATGTCATTTATGCCGATCATGTTCGCCTTCATCCTCTACCACATGCCGTCAGGACTCACGGTTTACTGGACAACAAGCACAATATTTAGTATTATTGAAGGCATTGTGATTCGCAAAACTATTAAGAAGATAAAATAATAAGCGCTCTATTCTTTGTATGTATCCCGGGATTCAGGATACGATCGTTGCAGTTTCCACGCCGGCGGGAAGGTCGCTTCAGGTAATTGTCAGGATCAGCGGGCCTGATGCGATCCGGTGTCTAAAAGGACTTTTTGTCTCCGCCGACAATATCTCCTTAGAGACCGTTCAGACCTACCGTTCTGTATGGGGACATATTTATCCCCCCGGGGAATTTGTCACTATTCCGGCACTTTTATATGTTATGAGAAAACCTCATTCTTATACAGGGGAAGACGTGGTAGAAATCCATACCGTCGGTTCCCCCCCCCTTACTGAAATGATCCTGGACACCCTCTTGTCCGGAGGACTTCAGCCAAAAGGAAGCATCCGGCTTTCACAAGCGGGTGAATTTACAAAACGCGCTTTCCTGCATGGCCGGATTGACCTTACCCAAGCCGAGGCAACCATGCGCGTCATTCGAGCACAAACAGATATCGAGCTAAAGATGGCAATTGCTCAATTGGCCGGAGATGCTTCTTTAGAAATCAAACGCATACAGGATGAGGCGCTATCCCTTTGTTCACAGATAGAGGCGTCCATTGATTTTTCAGACCAGGACATTGAACTGGCGTCCGCAACAGAAATCTTAAGACGGCTGGAGGGAATAAAGGCAAATATTTTTGATCTTTTAAGCCGATCGGAAACCGGCAAGGTTTCTCCTGAAGGAATCGACACCGTTTTATACGGTAAGCCCAATGCCGGAAAATCGAGCCTGATAAATGCCCTGCTGGGCAAGCGGAGATCTCTTGTCAGTGAGATACCGGGAACGACGCGGGATGTTGTTGCCGATATTCTAGAAATAGCGGGGATTCGTTTTAAACTGATAGATATGGCGGGGGTAGACGACACAAAGGACAACATAATTTTAAAAGCAATGGAAAAGATACAATCCGTATTAAAGAAGGCGCAGCTGATCCTGTTTGTTCTAGATAGCAGCGCTGATCTGGAAAAACAATTCGGGGAAACGAAATTGGAGGGATTGACAAATAACGTGATTGTTATTATCAACAAATGCGACCTGCAAAAAGATAGCCATTGCAGCGAATTACCAATGTCTCTTAAAAATTACCCTGCAGTGCATACTTCAGCTCTGACCGGCAAGGGGTTGGAAAGACTGAAAGAAACCCTGGTCGAATCTGTGCTGTGTGGCAAGATAAATACCTCTGCTACTCCTCCCATGCTGAACATGCGCCAAAGAGAGGCGCTCCGGCAATCCCTTCAATCAGTTCAGCAAGCTATAGAATCCACCAAGAATCAGGAAAGCTACGAATTTATTGCGTTGAACCTGCACGCAGCAATAGATACCCTTGGCGAGATCATGGGAAAGACAACAACGGAAGACATTCTGGATAAAATATTTTCTGAATTTTGTATCGGGAAATAAGATGTCCAGGAGACCTTCGTGGGATGAATATTTTTTGCGAATTACCCGGGAGGTAGCGCAACGATCCACATGCCTGCGGAGGCAGGTGGGGGCGCTCCTGGTGATGGACAAACACATCCTGACGACGGGCTATAACGGGGCGCCCAGCGGACTTCAGCACTGTCTGGAAATTGGTTGCTTGCGGGAACAGCTCAGGATACCACCCGGAGAGCGACATGAGCTCTGCCGCGGCCTCCACGCCGAGATGAACGCCCTGCTTCAGGCGGCGCATTATGGTATAAAAATTTCCGGGGCGACATTATACAGTACCACGTACCCCTGCTCCCTGTGCGCCAAGATGCTGGTCAATGCAGGCATCAAACGCATTGTTACCCTTACTGATTACCCGGATGCCCTTGCCAAAGAGATACTCTCCATGGCAAATATTAAAGTAGAGATTATAAAGCTAGATGAGCAGGCCAGGGAGTAGTTTCGATTCCAGAAAATCCTAGAAAGAAAATTAAATAAAACTTCCTTTTATGATTAAGAAGGCCATTCACATTCCCTGAATTCCTTATGGTAAAAACAGTTGATTTTATAGTTGTTTTTGATGATGGAGTAAGGGAGCGCCATTATCATGAGACAGAAAAGAATAAAGTCACGTATTCCCTCGCAGTGCAATTGGAAGTAGCAGTGTAAGATTCTAGTAGTGCATTATAAGCCTCTTCTATCTAAACCCCGTATATATAAAAATACGATGCTCGTGAATGCAGGCATCAAATGTATTGTTACCATTACCAATTACACCTACGCCCTATAAATAAAGTTCTCTGTAAGTGTGGGGGGAAGTGGTTTTCGGTTCGTAAAGGTAAATCTTTAGTAAAAATTACAAGCTTGTTGGTGATAACATTCATCTGAAAAACCTTTGAATAAGGGGAATTTTTCTTTTTTCCGAAAATCCCCTTGACATCCTATATGTTGTATGATATATATTTGTGCCTGTCACATATGGATATTTTCACATAGTCGTGCGAACCCAAAAACTGCTTCATTTAACAGGCATTCCACGTTGAAATTTTATGCAGTGTTTGTTTTGTAAAGTAGATAACGACAAAGTTATTAACTCCCGCACATCGGTGGATGGTCTGAGCATCAAGCGAAGGCGGGAGTGCTTGAGCTGCGGTCGCCGCTATACGACATACGAGCGGATTGAAGAAAGTCCTTTGCGTGTCGTTAAGAAAAATGGGACGCGCGAGGCGTTTGATCGCAGGAAAATACTCAATGGGTTATTGAAGGCGTGCGAAAAAAGGCCGGTCTCGACGGACACGCTTGAAGATATTGTAAATCAAATTGAAGTTGAAATTTACAACCAATTTGACCGGGAAGTAACGACAAACTTTATCGGGTCTCTTGTGATGCAAAAACTGAAGATCCTTGACGCAGTGGCTTACGTGCGGTTTGCATCGGTGTACCGGGAATTCAAAGATATCTCCGAATTTATTGATGAGCTAAAACCATTAATGACAACCGAAAAGAAGAAAAAAAAGGACGGGGGTAACGACTCCCGGAGTATATCTCTTCAACATTAAACCGAAGGGAAAAGGAAGATGAACACAGCAACAACAATAGAATATATCGTAAAACGCGACGGAAGATTAGTGTCTTTTAACGAAAAAAAGATTGCCGACGCCATCTTCAAGGCGGCCCAGGCGGTTGGGGGAGAAGACCGCGCCCTGGCAGATGAGCTGGCGGTTGTTGTCACCATGTTTCTGGAAAAAAAATATGCAGGGCAGACTCCCGGTATTGAAGAGATTCAGGACGTTGTAGAAAAGGTACTCATCGAGACGGGACATGCTAAAACTGCCAAGGCCTACATACTCTATCGCGATAAAAGGGCAAGGATTCGGGAATCCCTTCGCGTCCGCAAACAAACAAAAAAACGGGCGGACACAACCGATGTCTCCCTCCTGGTTAATACAGAGACAAAAGACGAAACATTTCCCTGGGATAAAAGAAAGATTGCAGATGCCCTGATAAAGGAAGCCGACTTTTCCGAAGAGGTCGCTTCTGAAATTGCCGGAGCAGTTGAAGAGAGGGTCTTTGCGTCCGGATTGAACCGTATCTCTACCGCATTAATACGAGAACTGGTAGACAATGAACTTTTCGAAAGAGGCTACAATAAGAAACTCGAAAAACAGGTTATGATCGGTATGCCCAAGTACGATCTCGAAGAGTTGATCATGTCAAAAAACAAGGAAAACAGTAATATTGCCACGAATAACCCCGAGGCAATCAATCTTGCAATCGCCGAAAACACGCTGAAACAGTTTGCCCTTCAGGAGGTATTTTCGAAGGATGTTGCAGACGCCCACCTGAACGGTATGGTACACATCCACGACCTGGGTTATCCGACACGTGTATATTGTTCTTCCCACTCCCTTGAATATCTGAAAAAGTATGGCCTGTCGCTTCAAAACCTGGACACAGAGTCCGCGCCTGCAAAACATGCGCGCACCCTGACTGGCCATCTGAATACCTTTTTGGCTTCTATGCAGGCCTATTATGCCGGGGCGCTCGGTGTAGGGTACGTCAATATTATGTACGCCCCTTACCTGGAAGGGATGAGCTATAAGGAAATGAAGCAGGAGGCGCAACATCTGATCTTCAGTTGTTCGCAGAGCGCCTTTTCCCGCGGGGGGCAGACCCTGTTTCTGGATTTTAATGTCCATACCGGGATTCCAAGGTATTTAAAGAATATTCCCGCTATCGGGCCCGGCGGGAAACCCACAGGAAAGACCTATGGAGATTATGAGGAGACGGCCAGGCAATTTACCTTAGCCATGCTGGACGTATGGCGCGAAGGGGATTGTTATGGGCATGTCTTCGCCTTTCCGAAGTGCGATTTCCATATTAATGAAGATACCCTTACCGACCCGAAGCAATACGAAATCCTTGAATATGCTTGTCAGATTGCCAGTGAAAATGGCGTTCCCTATTTCATCTTCGACAGGGACGAAATTACCCTTTCGGCCTGCTGCCGTTTGCGTACCACGATAGATGACAATTATATGATCAAACATCCGGAAAGTATGCGTTTCTGCGGATTCCAAAATATTACCATCAACCTCCCCCAGGCGTCGTATCGGGCAGGGAGAGGTAATTGGGACGCGCTGTACAGGGAGATCGACAAAGGCATTGAGATTGCCGTAAAGGCGCATCTCCAGAAAAAGACATTTGTCGCAAAGTTAATGGCCAGCCCGGAGATGCCGCTCTGGGAGATTGGCAAGAAGGCAAAGGACGGGCGTCCTTATGTGGATCTGGAGACCTCGACATATATCGTGGGGATCCTGGGATTGAATGAGTGCCTGCAATTTATGACCGGAAGAGAATTACACGAAGGTGAGGATATGATCAAGCAGGGATTGCGGGTCGTTTCTCACATGTATATGCGCGTAAAGGAAGCAGGAAAAAAGTATAAGTTTAAATTTTCTTTGGAAGAATCTCCCGCAGAAAGCGCCAGCAGGAGACTTGCAAAGGTCGATGTAAGAAATTATCCGGAAGCGGTTGACATGGTAAAGGGAAACATTGAAAGGGATGAATTCTACTATACCAATAGTGTGCATCTGCGTCCCGATGCCCCGGTAGACATGATTACCCGAATTTTCCTCCAGAGCAAGTTCCATACGATGATCGAATCGGGGGCCATTATCCATGCATTTGTCGGTGAAGAAAGGCCGCCGGCATCCAGTATCATGAATCTGGTTAAAAAGACATTCAAAAACACCCAGGCTGCCCAGGTTACCATCTCCCCGGAATTCACAATTTGCAATGATTGCAAAAAGGTTACCCAAAAACTTACCGATATCTGCGGGCACTGCGGTTCCCGGAATGTCTATGGCATTTCACGGATCGTAGGATACTTCAGCCGCATCAATAACTGGAACAAGTCCAAGATCGGGGAACTGGCAGACCGGCACAAGGGTAATTATACGGTAAGCGATTTTTTGCCGAAAGAGGGCCACATGCCTGCAGAATCATGTACAACGAAGTACTAAGTAATAGGTTGGGTGACGCGGAGCACACCCAACAAACGGTTAAAATTAGTGTCAGCCTTTAAAAGGCTGAGGAGGGAATAGGTTTGCTTCGCTTAGCCTATCCTGCTTTTAATTACATTATAGCGTGACGGTACCAATCAAGGGATTCATAGAAAATAGTCTCATCGAATGGGAAGGCAAGATTGTCTCGATAATCTTTTTGCCCACCTGCAACCTTCGTTGTCCTTATTGTCATGCCCCCCATCTGGTTCAAACGCCGAATGAGTTGGAGTCCATCCCCGTCGATGCCGTAATTGGCAGGATACGGCAAAATGTTGGATGGGTGGATGGCGTTGTTGTCACGGGCGGTGAGCCAACCGCACACAAGCATCTCGATGGGTTTCTTGCCCTATTGAAGGACGCAGGAGTACAGGTGCGCTTGGATACCAACGGCACCAATCCCGGAATACTAAAGGATTTCATCAGCAGAAGGCTTCTGGATTGTGTGGCCATGGATATCAAGGCCCCTCTTCAGCAGGGGAAATATGAGATGGTTGCCGGCGTACCGTGTAATGTTGAGGATATCCGGGAGAGTATCCGGATTATTATGGATAGCGGTATCGAGTATGAATTTCGCACTACCGTTTGTCCGTCGCAGTTGGATGGAGATGACATTGAGGAAATCGGGCGAACTATTGAGGGCGCCGGGCGATATATCCTCCAGTCCTTCCGCCCGAATCATTGTTTGGACGCCGAGATGTTAAACATCGAGCCGTATCCTCCTGAGACGATGAGAAGTTTTGCCGTAAACGCTGGCAAATATGTTGGCTACTGCTGTGTGCGCGGCGAGGAGGGAAGGGTTTTACAGAGAAATTGGTAATTTCATTATACCGTTTGGTCTCATATAAGGTTTAAGAAAGGAGGTGATTTTCTATGGCAATGAAGAAGTGTGGAAGTTCAGGAAAGACGGCAAAAGGAACCACGAAGAAAGCAACGACAAAAAAATCGACAAAGAAATAATGACGATTGTATCAACCTGAAATTATCTTAAAAGCCTTTTATGATAATTTTAGGGGGGAATGTTTACTTAATTGATATTTTTGGTTATAATTACGTTTTGCGTGCTGAGCGTATGTATCGAGGATAGTAATGATTAATGTATAAAGAATTTCTTATATTTCACGCAAGAGACCACACGCTGTATGTATAATGAGAGAGGGGTGTTTCGCACAAGCGAAATACCCCTTTTTATTAAGGGTACTTCGTTTATAACCTTGAATTATCAGAACCATGAAACTAAAAAAACTGGAATTATTCGGATTCAAGTCCTTTGCTGAAAAGACAGAAATTGTCTTTGAGGATGGAATAACCGTCATTGTAGGACCCAACGGGTGCGGAAAGAGCAATGTCATTGATGCCATTAAGTGGGTGCTCGGAGAACAGAGCGTGAAGTCGTTACGGGGCAATGAAATGGCCGACGTGATCTTTAATGGCACGGATAAACGCCCATCCCTAGGCTATGCCGAGGTATCCCTCACTATCCAAAATAACAAAGGACTTTTACCACTCGAATACACGGAGGTCTGCATAACCCGTCGTTTATACACTTCAGGTGAATCGGAATACCTCATCAATAAGCAGGTAAGCAGGTTAAAGGATATCCGGGAGCTTTTCCTGGATACGGGTTTTGGTGCGAATGCCTATTCAGTGATCGAGCAGGGCAATGTGGAAGCCATGCTGCAGGCGGATTCTCGCGAGAGGAGACTCCTGTTTGAAGAAGCTGCCGGAATCAGCAAGTTTAAATCACGCAAAAAAGCTGCCTTGAGCAAACTGGAACAGGTGGAGCAGAATCTCCTTCGGGTCGGCGATATTGTCGAGGAATTGCAAAAACAGCTTCGTTCGGTAAAACTCCAGGCATCCAGGGCACGCAAATATCAGGAATATGTGGAACAGCTGAAAAAATTAAAGATGGGACTTTCCCTAAAAAACTATCGTGATCTGAAAGAGAAAAAAGCGGCTGTTTCAGAACAGTTCAATCAGATTGAAGAACAAAACCAAAAGATGATTTCTGAAATCAACGAACTTGAAGTGCAAATCAGTGCAATTGATGGCATGATAGGACAAGGGGAGAAACAATTGGCTCAGATGCAGACCGAAAGGGTAAATCTGGAGGCACAAATATCAAAAAATCATGACAGAGTAAAATATGACCACGAGCGCATACAAGAATTAGAAATTCTCCGGGGAAAATATACCGAACAACAAACGGGACTTGAAAATAAAATACGTGAGGCAAACGATAAAATTGCAGAGACAAAAGAACTGATGAATACGGTAGAACAGGAAATTATTAGATTTATCGATATCCAGAAGACAAAAGAGACCTTCCAGAAGCAGATTGGCTTCGAATGTGACCTGCTCTATCAGGGTATTGATGAAAAGAAGTCTGAGGTTATCTCTATCCTTCAACAGGAATCCAGCCTTCAGAATGAAATTGGCGGCCTGACTACCGAAAAAGACGCCTTGAAGGGCAGAAAAATGAGACTTTCCAGGAGACAGGAGGAAATTGCTTTGTTTATGAATTCCCTGGTGTTGAAATATCAGGAAGCCACGAGGGAAAAAGATACACTCACCGAAGAATATAACACTTTGGATCAGAAAATATCCGCATCAAAGGGACGTATACAAGAACTGGTAAATATGATACGGTCTCTGGACGAGCAAATCAACCAGCAAAAACAATCACTGAGCAGTAAAACATCCCGGTACGAAGTGCTCATGGACTTCGAAATGCGGGCAGAAGGGGTGGAGTCCGGCGCAAAGGCTATCTTGGAAGAAACAAAAAAGGACAGTGCTTCGATGAAGGGGATACGGGGCATGATCGCCGACCTGATAAAAGTCGATCTCCCGTACGCACTGGCCATCGAAACGGCTTTAGGTGAAAGGGTGCAGGGTATTGTTACCGATACCACAGATGATGCCGTGCAGGCGATTGCATTCTTACAGAAGAGTCAAAAGGGGCATGCAATCTTTTTTCCTTTAGACAGAACAAATGGCTATTCCTCCATCCCTGATGAAATCCTGCAAAAGCCTGATGTCGTGGGTATTGCGCGCAAACTCGTCAGCAATCCGGAAGAGATTTGCACGGCGGTCGATGGCTTCCTGAACAATACTGTTGTCGTAAAGGATATTACTACGGCTCTCGCCATGAGCAGCTATAACCGCACCATCCGGTACGTTACCCTCGACGGTGCATTGTTAGAGCCCGATGGCGCGCTCTGCGGTGGCAAAAAACAGGGACAGGTAGGAATCATATCCCGGAAAAGTGAGTTGAAGAAGATCGAAGAGGAATTGATTCAAATCCGTCAAATCCTTGAAAAACTGGAACTTGATAAACAATACCACATCGAGGAGCTTACCGGGCTTGAAACGGAGACGGCACACCTGGCAAAGAGAATAGAGCAGGTAAATATCCTGAAAATTTCGAAAGACAATGAACTTGCGCAGAATGAACAGAAGCGGGATGAGCTTACAGCAGAGAAAAAGATCAACGAGAATGAAATGGAAGAGATCGATGTGGAAGTGGGAAATGCTTGTGAACGTGAAAGGGGTTTGCAAGAAGAGTTAATGCATCTCAGCCAGCAGCACAAGCAATTAGAGCAACAGGTAGAGGAATCCGCCATGCTTGTTGAAGAAAAAGAGCTTTTAAAAAGGAGCGTTCAGGAGGAAATCACTGCGGTAAAAATCGGTCTTGCGCAAAGACAGGAAAAGAAAGATGGTCTGAGTAAGGCAGCAGCTAAACTTGATGCAGAAGTGCGGGAAACCCAGGAACAAATCAAGCATATTGTCCAGGAACAACAAAACTGCCAGCAGAAAAAGCGGGAAGCTGAAGAAGAGATCAAACGCCTGGAACTTCTCATAAGCGAACTCGACACAAAAAGGATGGCATTGGAAGAGTCAATGGCATCTCTCAAAGCCGTGCAGGATGAGCACAATCTTAAGGCGAAAGAATTAAAGGCACACCGGGACGAAAAACGATCAGAGCAGAAACATTCTGAACAACAGCTACAGGAACTAAAGCTCAAAGAAAACGAATACCAAATTCGCTTATCTAATCTGGAAGAGCGTGTCCGTGAAGAATATCAGCTCGATCTGTCAAACCTAGATGCTACCACCGAAGAAATCACGGTGGAACTAACTACGTCACCGTCTGAACCTGACGATCCGGCTCAAACCGGTATTGATTTCTGGGAGGCAGTTTCCCGGGAGATCGAGGAACTGCAGGAAAAGATCGGAAGGCTGGGGAATGTGAACCTGGAGGCCATCAAAGAACAGGACGAACTGGAAATCCGTGAGACATTCCTGGTAAATCAGAAGGAAGACCTCGAAAAATCCCAGGAAGCCTTGCAGAACCTGATAACAAAGATCAACCATACCAGCCGGGAATTATTCGAGAAAACCTTCAATGACATCCGCCAGAATTTCCAGATCGTGTTCCGGAAATTGTTCGGCGGGGGCAAGGCCGATATACTTTTGGAGGAAAACGTAGACATCCTGGAGGCAGGTATTGAGATTATGGCGCAACCACCCAATAAAGAACTTCGTTCAATTACTCTGCTCTCCGGAGGTGAAAAGGTAATGATCGTCGTAGCGCTCCTTTTTGCAGTGTTTCAATCCAAACCCAGCCCCTTTTGCATCCTGGACGAGGCGGATGCAGCCCTAGATGAAAACAACATCAATCGATTTACCCATATTTTAAAAGAGTTTACCCGGGACACGCAATTCCTGGTTATTACCCACAATAAGGTCACCATGGGCGTTGCTGATGTGATGTATGGCATTACCATGCAGGAACCGGGCGTATCCATGAAGGTGGCTGTTAAATTTGAGGAGATCGAGAGAAAGGTCGCGTGAGAATCTTTATAGGTACTTACTTTCATTAATTATAATTATGCATACACAAAGTTTTGAAAACAGGCCGATTTACTGACATTGCTTTCGCTATTAAATCAAAAAGCCACCCCTGAAGAGGTGGCTTTCCGTTGTTTGTCAGGAATGATGCTATATTTTGTCTGTCATCCGGCATCTGAATGCTGACAGCCGATGGCTGAAAGTTTATTTTTACTTATATCTCCCAACCCTTCTCCCTTTGCATCCCATCTTTCCATGATTCGCGCGCTTACTGCGCCATGTTAATCTTTGCCTCCTCTTATCTCTCATGAGAAATTTCTCCCCCCTAAAAACCTACAATGAAACACAAGCAAAAAGGTTTGCCCGTGACACTCTTTCACACGAAATCTCCTAACAGCACATTAGGCCTTCCACAAATTTTTTTGCCTAAAGATATTAATTTTTAAGGATACGGTAAAACCGCACCCCTACTTTAAAATTCCTGAATATAAATTTTCAATCGGTTACTTGCTTTCCTGTTTGGTAACGTCCTTTTCTGTCTCTATCTTTTTCTGCGCACTCTTGCTGCTTGCGTCTTCTACATCTTCCTCGACTCCTTTTACACCTTTTTTAAACTCCACAATGCCTCTTCCGAGGGATTTCATTACCTCCGGGAGCCTTTTGCCGAAGATCAGAAGCGCAACAATCAGGATGATAAGCCATTCCCAACCACCTGGCATACTAAACATATTCATGCCTCCTTATACAAAATTCTCATAATGCAGAAATTATATCATTTTTTACCATTGAAAATCAATGAATTTGTTTTTGAGAAATAAACGATTCGCGGAGAAACGAATGAATCGGAATGGCATCCGCTGCCAGGACACCAGAACCTGTCAGGGATTGTACTGCCAGCAGGAAAAGAAACAGGTTTAAACCGTTCACGATAATCTCTACGCTTCCACGACGATTATTAATTGTTGCTGTTCTTGTTAGGCCTTACGTCCTTCAGTGTTCTTACAAGGCGTGAGATATCCTCCGGCATGTCTACCTGAAATTCCATTTTCTTGTTCTGGATTGGATGGAAAAATTCGATCCTATGCGCGTGGAGCGCCTGCCTTTCAATAATCGGGGCTTCTCCGCATTCGCGTTCCTTATCCAACAGATCGGAAAGATAGCATGCCTCATGATTGCTATACATAAAGTCCGCTACGACGGGATGCCCTATTGACCGCATATGCACACGGATTTGATGTGTTCTGCCCGTCTTCGGCATTATTCTCACCAAGGTATAACCCCGGAAACGTTCCACTACCTCGTAGACAGATATGGCGTCCTTGCCATTATCACGTCTTACAGCCATTTTTTGCCGGTCCACCCTGTGTCTTCCAATGGGTAAATGAATCTCATCGGAATCAAACATAATTTCACCCTCTACCACGGCAAGATATTCCTTTTTCACATGTCGTTTTTCAAACTGCATAGCGATATGGGAATGAACGACGTCACTCTTGATTACCAGCATAACACCGCTTGTATCCCTGTCCAGTCGATGCACAATACCGGCTTTCAATGGTCCATTGACCTGAGAAAGATTCTGGCAATGAAAAGCCAATGCGTTAACAAGGGTGCCGGAAGGATGGCCGCCAGCGGGGTGTACCACCATATCATAGGGCTTGTTGATGAGCATTAAATAATCGTCTTCGTAAACGATATCCAAGGGGATATCCTCAGGGACGATCTTGCTTTCCTCGAGGACGGGCACACGAACGGAAATAAAGTCACCCTTCTGTATATCATAGCTGCTTTTGACCGCACGGCCATTGACCAGCACGGCCCCTTCTTTTATTAATTTCTGAATAAATGTCCTGGAATAATCGGGAAGACGCGAGGCAAGGTATCGATCAATTCTTTTGTCTTCAAACACCTTTTTTATATCGAAGGTTACCTCTTTTACCGGTAAAAGTTCCCGTTGCATAGTATTATCGGATTGCTGACAAGCGGTACTGCGCCAGGGTAGCCCAGTTGCTGTTTGGAGAGAGTTCTATTGCCTTGCTATATGAGCGGATTGCATCACTTATCTGACCTAACTTTTCATAACAGCGGCCGGCATCCCAATTTCCCTGTGCAACGAGAAAATTATTGCCGGCAACTGTAATATCCTCATATTGCTTTACCGCTTCCGGAAAAAGCCCTTTTTCCTCATAGGCATACCCCAAAGATTGCTTTACAATGAGCACAAGCGGATGACCGCTGTGCTTCTCTAAGAAATCACTGTAGGCTCGAATGGCTTCATCATAGTTCTTCAGGTTATAATAGGCATCTCCCATCTGAAGCAATACCCACGGCGTAGCGCTGGAGGAAGACGTATTGTCTCTCAGATATTTGTAGGCATCAGCTGCTGTGTTTAATGCGGTGGTTCTGTCTTTTTCACCCTTTCCCTGTTGTGCAGCCATTGCCAGGTCTTTGTTGATTTTCCACAGGTTTTGCCATACAACCTCAGACTTTCTGGCCTTTTCTGTGATAAAGAAAGCAGTTCCCCCTCCCGCAGCAATTGCAATGCCAACACCTATTCCCATATAAACCTTATATTTATTCAGCGTTTTTAATACATTTAAAGTAGCTTCTTTCATTTTTTCTCTCTCTACCATTTAAGCACGGACACACAAGTCAGTCGTTCGACTGAGATCACAGCGAAGTCCGCGCCGCCCAATATACCTCATAAATAAAATGGAATTTTCTTGTACAATTGAGTTATAAACCGATTAAAGATTCCGCCTCTTTAAAAATTTCCTGAATGTCTTTTTCTTCCAAACCTGCCCCGCGGGCAATGCATTCGGCGCGGCCCCGGTCTAACAAATCGTCAGGTGTATGGGAATCAGAGCCAAAGACAAGTTTTGCCCCAACCCTCTGTGCCATTTTAACAACGTGCCCATTTGCATAGGCGTGCCCTTTCCTGCCGGAAATTTCCAATCTGACGCCTCTGCTTTTGGCGAGACTTGCATCATCCTCTGTAATAAGGCCGGGATGCGCCAGGATGTCAGCGCCGGCCTCTATTGCCGCCCTGTTTGTTCCCGGAAGTACGGGTTCCGTAATGGTTTCGCCGTGCACCACCACTATATGTGCACCAAGTTCCCTTGCCCGTTTTACCATGATTTTTATATGTTCCGGACGAAGATGGGTTAATTCAGCCCCAACGTGTACCCTGATTTCTGAAACAGCCGCAATTTCCTTACACGCTTTTAAGACGTTCGGTATTACCGTGTCGATAGTGGAATAGTCGACATGATCCGTGATTATCAGACCCCGAAAGCCTTTCGCCTCACACCGGCGGATTAGTTCGGACGGCAAAAGTACGCCATCAGAAAACAACGTGTGGGTGTGCAAATCAATCATCGGTAAAAATAAATTGTGGAAAAAATTTAATGCGCCCGAGACGATTTGAACGTCTGACCTACGGTTTAGGAAACCGTCGCTCTATCCAGCTGAGCTACGGGCGCATTGGATTACAAGTTGTTATACAAATGGTTTGACAATAAGTTATATACCCACACCCCAAAGCAGCCAGTCTTCAAAAGACATCCAAAAACTGCCAATTTTAGCGTTTTTTTTATACTTGATTACTGTAAGATGTGTCCTTTAAAATATTTTTATACTTTAAATCAGCAATTATTACTCCTTTTTTATGAAATTTTCATTATACCCTTGAACAATGTTTTTGCAAGAAAAATTAAAACCAAAGCCCCTGCGTCCTGGAAGATGTGGCATAACATGTTTTTATCGAAGCTAAAACTTGACAAAGACCTATGGTTATGATTATGCTACCGGTAATTCCATACAGGCAATGAGGCAGCTCTTTGGCTTTGCAAAGGGAGCGTGTTATATTTTCATTAATTTTGCGGGAGGAAATGGACGATGAAGAGCAGATATGTATTGGCGGGATTCATAGCCGTTGTTCTGTCATGTGGTATCTTCGGTGTTGTCTTTGCAGACCCCACGTGGTCGATCGAAGGTGAATATTTTGAAGGATGCACCTGCAATCCCGGTTGCCCGTGCATGTTCGGAAGCGAACCGACTCATAACAAAACGTGTAAAATTACCGGTGTTTTTCATATTAAAAAGGGACATTACGGGCAACATGCTGTGGACGGTCAAACCGTAATAGGAATAACGGATTTAACCGCAAGGCCGGACAAAAACTGGATTGTTTTCTACCTTGACGAAAAGGCCGCAGCCGTCCAGAAAAACGCATTGCTGGACATCTTTCAAAACCATGTATTTGGCTTTGCAAAAGTTCCTCCGGAGAGGATTACGGTAAGATATGTGCCCATGCATGTGGAGTCTTCCCGGTGGCATAAAAAGGCGATTGTAGCCGACAATCTGACATTAGTCATTGAGTTGCTTCGCGGAGCAGGAGATCCCGGCAAGCCCACTCAAATTGTAAACAAGAATTTTTCACTATGGGCAAGGGAATTTGACATGACATTGGATATGGGAAAGGCAACAACCCACCAATTCCAGGAGGGTAACCAGGAGTGGAATTATGATGGACGGAGCGGATTCTCCACTACATTTTGCTTCGCCAGCGACAGAGATGACGGAAGAAACCCCGGAGAAAAGCCTTGAAAGATTCGCATGCATGTGCTATTATTGGTTGTTCTTAAATAAGGCGATATGTTAAAGTAATAATAATATATCCAGCTTGGCAAACCAGGAAAGGTGCTTATGCTATGGGTGTTGAATTTCAGGGCAATTTCGTTGGTGCGGGGAAGGTTTTTGGAATTGTCATTAGCCGATACAATAATTTCATAACAAGGCGTTTATTGGACGGTGCAATTGATGGACTTGTCAGACATGGTGTAAAAGATGAGGATGTCGATGTCTTTTGGGTGCCCGGCGCCTGCGAGATACCGGTCGCAGCCCTTAAGGTGGCGCAAAGCGGGAAATACGATGCAGTAATTTGTTTAGGCGCGATCATCCGCGGCGAAACACCGCATTTTGACTACGTCGCTAACGAATCTGCCAAGGGCATTACACACGTTGGATTATCTACAGGGATTCCAACTATTTATGGTGTAATTACAACAGAGACACTGGAACAGGCTATTGACCGTGCAGGTGCAAAGACTGGGAATAAAGGCGCAGAGGCTGCCATATCCGCCATAGAGATGGCAAATCTTTTTGAGCAGATGCAATCCGGTATAAAAGCAATCAAGAGTCGCTAACCCGCTATTCGGTATTTTACCCTTCTTTTTTCATAATCAGTTGTTTCTATTGTAGATATATTTACATAGTTGCTCTTAGCGAAAACCAAATATTCCATGCGCAACAGAACGATTGCTCGCGAACTTGCACTCCAGTCTCTTTACCAACTTGATCTGCGTGGTGACGAAATCATCGAGGAAGTCGATACTTTTTGCAAAAAAAGCACGGAAAAGCACGATATATACCTGTTTGCCATAGCGCTTGTCAACGGATGCCGATCACACCTCAGAGAAATCGATGAAAAGATCTCTGGAGCTACAGAACACTGGGAATTACGCCGCATGGCCATCATTGACAAAAATATTTTACGTTTAGGAGTTTACGAACTACTGTACAGAAGTGATATCCCGCCAAAGGTATCAATCAATGAGGCCATAGAGCTTGCAAAAAAATTTAGTACGAAAAATTCAGGAACGTTTGTGAATGGAATTTTAGACAAGATTTATACCCAGTTTGGAAACGGAAAAGACAGCAGCCTTGGTTCCCTTCTTCAGGACGAGGGGGAAATAGACTATGGAAACTCAGATCTCCATGTACACACGAATTATTCTGATGGCACAATGACGCCGGAAGAGGTCGTTGCTGAAGCAATCCGGCTCGGTGTTTCGACGATCGCGATCACAGATCACGATACCGTCGATGGTGTCATAGCCGCCAAACGTTATGGGCATGGTAAAAATCTCCATATTATACCGGGCATAGAATTTTCTTCCTATCTGAGCCCTTCCGAGATCCATATCCTGGGATATTTTATTGACGTAAATAACCCCGTCTTACAAAAGATCATAAAACAATCCCGCGAGGACCGAATAAACCGCATTTATGCCATGGCGGAGAAATTACGGAATCTCCAGGTTGATATCGACCCGCAGGAAATTTTGACACTTGCAGGAAAAGGTTCTCCCGGCCGTATGCATGTGGCAGAAATGATATGGAAACACGGTTATTGCAATTCCCTTATCGAATCATTCTTAAAATATATTGGGGATAACAAGCCTGCATATGTTCCCAAGAAAACGTTAACCCCGCAACAGGCTATTGAATTGATCACGGATGCCGGGGGAGTGCCGGTTCTAGCTCATCCGGGATTAACCCAAAGAGACAATGTTATTGGAGATCTGGTAAAATACGGACTGAAAGGGATCGAGGTGTATTATCCGTCTCATACCCCCCAGGCTGTTGATAAGTATCTCAAGATAGCAAAGAAATACAACCTGGCAATAACCGGTGGTTCGGATTTCCATGGAGAAAGAAAACTAGACAGCCCCATTGCAAAAGTAACCGTGCCGGGTGACATCGTCAGCAAACTTAGACAAAAATGCCCCCCGAAATGAAGCATCTTGTTTTGTCAATAATTTATCAATAAACGATAGTAGTGATATAAATATTCTGTCAGGAGATCATAATTAATGGCACAGACCTCGAAGAAAGACGCACGTGTATTGGACGGGACCAAAGGGGAAACACAGGGAACCGATCGAAGAAAAAAAGGTGGGGAAAACCAACCCGAAGCATCCTCTGAAGAGCGGAAGAACGGCAGGGCAGGTTTTTGGCACCGGTTAAAGAATTTTACAGCAGAAGCGCCAAAAACAGTTGTCATTGAAGGGGAGACGATAAAACTCGTTCCCCTCTCGCAAAAAACTGCGGTTGTTGAAGAATCTCGGGGAACGCAAACATCAGCCTCTCCCGAAATGCCGGTTTCGGTAGTGCCGGAGACCGTTGCGGGTAAAGGGGAAACGGGGGGGCAAACCCTGGCTCCGCCGGAAGAGCCTGTTTCCCCTTTGCCGGAAACAGCAATTGCTGAAGAGGAAATTTCTGTTTCGTCTGAAAAACTCAAGAAGGGGTTGGAGAAGACCCGCAATCGTTTTTGGTCCCGCCTGAAAAACATCTTTTCTTTCAGAAGAAAGATTGATGAATCTGTGCTTGAGGAACTGGAGGACATTCTGATTGGTGCAGATATTGGCGTAAAGTCCGTCCAAAAATTAGTGAGCGAACTGCACGAGGCATGGAAATCCAAAACCATAACTGAAACCTCTCAGATACAGGATTTTATAAAAGACAGACTCAAAGAAAGCCTGCGGTCTCTTCACATCGACATCAATTATGCCCCTACACCTCCTACCGTTATCATGGTTGTGGGGGTAAATGGAGTGGGCAAGACCACGGCCATAGCAAAACTGGCAAATAATTTCATCAAGGATGGCAAAAAGGTCATGGTTGCGGCTGGAGATACCTTTCGGGCGGCTGCCGTTGATCAGCTGGATATTTGGAGCAAACGCATCGGGGCGGAGATTGTAAAACATAAAACCGGTTCCGACCCCGCTGCGGTGGCATACGACGCACTGGAAGCGAGTATCGCAAGGGGCATGGATGTCGTCGTTATAGATACTGCGGGGCGCCTTCACACCCATGAGAATCTTATGAACGAACTGGGCAAGATTAAACGGGTTATCTCCAAAAGAATTTCCGGCGCTCCCCATGAAGTCCTGATGGTGCTCGACGCCACAACAGGGCAAAATGCCATTGCCCAGGCAAAGATGTTTAAACAGGCAGTAGACATCACGGGGATATTTTTGGCAAAGCTGGACGGCACAGCTAAGGGCGGTTTCGTACTCGGTATGCGCAATGAAATAAACATCCCTGTAAAATACGTTGGACTGGGGGAAAAGGCTGATGACATGGAGAAATTTAACCCTGATGCCTTTGTGAACGCCCTGTTTGAGTAGTATACTCTCTTTACCGGCAGAGAGCGCCGGGAATACAAGGAAAGCATAAAGAAGATTCATGATGAGAAAAGACAAGGTCTTTTTTAATATCTTTCGCTTTCATCCGGATACCGATAAAAAACCATTTTTCCAGAAATTTGAAATTCCTTTTATCCGGAAAGACCTGACCGTTCTGGAGGGGCTTTATTATATCCAGCAGCGGCTGGATAACTCTCTCGCCTTTCGCTCTTCCTGCAGGGAGGCTATTTGCGGTTCTTGCGCCATGCATATCAATGGGAAGTATCGTCTGGCCTGCAACACACAGGTTTCCAAACTCAAATCAGACACCGTTACGATTCGCCCGCTTGCGCACATGCCTTTACACAAAGACCTCTTCGTTGATATGAACCTCTTCTGGGAAAAATACGAGCATATTAAACCGTATCTGATGCGTGGCAAACCCCTGCAAACACCGGGAGAACAGTCGCAGAGTCCCGGAGAAAGGGCGAAAATCGACATCCTGACCGATTGCATCCTTTGCGCCTGTTGTCATTCCTCGTGTCCTGTTACGGCATCCCACGAAAAGTATCTCGGCCCTATGGCTTTACTCAACATCGACCGGTTTGTATCCGACAGCCGGGACGGTGCGAAGGAGGAACGTCTGGCAATCATTAACGATGAGCATGGCGTGTGGCGTTGTCATACGGTCTTCAATTGCCAGGAGGTATGTCCCAGGGATTTGAATCCGGGCGGTTCTATTGCTCACCTGAAGATGGAAATTGTCAAAAACAAGATTTAAAGACTAACATTTATTGCAGGAAGGGTGGTGTGTATGGAAGACAAGAAAAAAATAGTTGTTGTCGCAAGGACTGAGGGTATTGAAATCGTCGTGGAAGGCGAAAGAGACACCGACGATTATGAATTGTACCTCTCAAAATCGCAGGCGATGGAGCTTGCTATGAATATCCTGAATACCTTATATAAAATGGGCGCAAAGATATAGGCAACGCATGGCAGATAAAAACTCTATAAAACGCATCTGTGTCTTTTGCGGTTCCCATGCCGGTGCACGTTCGGTGTATACAGAAGCCGCCCAACAACTCGGCAGGGCTATCGTATTCCGTGAAATGGGGCTTGTCTACGGCGGAGGAAGCGTCGGCCTGATGGGAGTTATTGCAGACGCAGCTTTACAAGAAAAGGGCGATGTTATCGGCGTAATCCCACACGCCCTTGCCTCTAAAGAGTTTGCCCATCCGGGTCTGACAGAACTTCGAATGGTATCAAGCATGCACGAACGAAAGGCAATGATGGCGGAATTAGCCGATGCCTTTATTGCAATGCCCGGAGGATTTGGCACCTTTGATGAATTCTTCGAGATTCTTACGTGGGCGCAACTGGGACTGCATGCAAAGCCCATCGGGTTGCTCAATGTGGAAGGATATTTTGATCTATTATTGGCATTTATAAACCATGTATTACGGGAACGTTTTATACAGACAAAACATCACCGCCTTCTCATAACCTCTGACAATCCGGAATCGCTCCTGGAGGAACTTATATGCAGTAAACCCCTTTACGAAGTCCCACAATGGATCAATTGGAAAGAGACGTAAAATTAACGCGATTCACCATAATTCTGGTATTTCCTAACAATCAATCCTTTACAAAAGAGACCTTCTTTGCCCAAATACTCCCGGGATAATCCGTCTTAATTTTCTTCCATGCGTTTAGTAATGCGTCCACGGAATGTGTGGCCTTATATTCCGAAACACCAAACCAATATTGCGCCTCCGGGGCTATGTCGCTCCCGGGATATTTATCCACTACCAACTTTAGCCGGGCGCTGGCACTCTTATAATCCTGCTTTTCCAGCGACATGAAACCTAATCCGAACTGCAGTTGCGGAATAAATTCATCAGGAGGCAAAAACCCGGAGAAGCGATAATATTCGGTTCCCAGAGAATCCAAAATGATGAGGGTGGGTGTCCAAAATGTCCGGTATTTTCCGGCAAGACCGGAACTGCTTTGAATGTTAATTTGCAGGGGAATGAAATTTTTGCTGATGTAGCCTCCTACTCTGGCATCAGGGTACGTCACGGCACCCAATGTTTTGCAGCCCGTTCAGGTAGGTGCAAAGAAGTCCAACAAAATAGGCTTTCCCGATGTTTTTGCCTTTGCGACTGCATCATCGAGGGTTTTTTCCCATACAATAAGCAGCGGTGTGTCTTTTGTCTCTGTAGCAAGCGTTACTGTCAGAGGCGTCAATAATAAAATAAAACAGGCGAAGATATGCTTTGTCATGATTTTCCTCCTTTTTCAAAAAGTGGCAGGATGAACATAAAGTTTTGTTTAAGCTATAACACAATTTTTTTGCAGAGTCAACAAAAAATATTTTGTTGCACGACGCATAAACAATCACGCGCCCTTGTCGGACACCCCCCATTGATAGGTGGCAGGTACACTCAGAAAAAACATTTCTTGCCTCTTCAGGATGTCGTGGAGTACAATAATTTTTACTGTATTAATTTGTCCTTTTCCGAAAAGCACCTTCACTCTCAGTGCCCGAAGGCAACAGGGCAGATACCGGGTGATTTTCGCAGTCTGATTTTGCGGCGTTCGGGAATAACTACATGCTTAGAGTAAGATTCCACGGCAAGGGTGGTCAGGGGGCGAAGGTTGCAAGCAGGGTGCTTGGCACCGCAGCCTTTCTTGAGGGTTATCACGCGCAGGATTTCCCGCTTTACGGAGCCGAGAGGCGGGGGGGCGCCGATAGCAGCCTTCACCCGCATATCAGGAAAGCCTATCCTGGAACGGGGAGTAATATCCATACCCGATATTGTAATTGTGATGGACGAATCCCTCCTGAACGACCCGCTGGCAAACCCATTGTCAGGACTTCATGCGGAAGGTGTCGTCTTTATAAATACCATCCATAATCCTTCAGAGGCAAAGAAAAAGTACACTGTTGCAGCGCAGGTCGTTGCTTGGGATATAACGAAGATTGGCATTGATATGCTGGGATCACCTGTACTGAGCACCCTTGCGGGTGGCGTTGCCTCACGGATTGCCGGAATCAAAGAGGATTCTCTGGGAAAGGCAGTCGAAAAGGAAGCATCCGGGATTTTAACCGACAAGGCATTGATAGCAAAAAATATAGAGGCGGCACTCTGTTGTTTCCGTGCTATACAACCCGGAGAAATAAAGGCCACGGAACCTGTCCGCAAGGAAAATCCTGTCATTGTTGTCCCTTTCGAACCTGCTGCGATTTCAAGCCCCTCCATAAATACCACCGGAAATACCCCTTTACGAAAAACCGGCAACTGGCGGGTATTCAAGCCCGTCTGGAATTACAAAGTCTGTACCCGGTGTATGACCTGTGTTGCGCGGTGTCCGGACGGTTGCATTGCAGTAAACGAGGATGGCTTTCCCTCTACCGATTACGATAACTGCAAGGGTTGCATGATCTGCGCGGAGGAGTGTCCTGTAAAGGCGATAGAAAAAGTGCGGGAGGCGCATACATGGTAAACCTGGAAATGGATGGCGAGGACTTCGTCGTGAGCGCTCAGTCAAATTTCCAATGACCGGGGGGGGGGATTGACCGGTAAAGTAGAGCGGGAAGAATCCTTAAGAGTTATTTCAAATCGAATTCCACCGTAGTCGAGGCGCCCGCCTTGATTTCCACGTGGTGATCCTGCGCCTTAAGCCTTTCGCTCCACAGTTTGATAGTGTATTTCCCTTCCGGTACGCCCGGAATAGAAAAACTCCCGTCAATGTTGACCCTTGCAAAGTATGGATTTTGAAGGACAAGGACGTAGGCCAGCATATCGACGTGCACATTACACCGGATGGAGGCAATTCCTAATTTGTTGAACGTGAACGGTCGTGTTTCACCCTTAAGCCACGTTCCCAGATTAAAATTATCTGCAACTGCATCTGGTGAATAGACGTTGTGCTGAACCAGATCGCTATTAAGAAAATCGACTGTGGTACCTTTTAATATGGGAAGCACGCGGGGGATAAAGGTCATATTTTTCTGGTCTATGAGGGCGTGTTCCTTCGGGGGTTCAAAAGCATTTGGCACATTCTCGATATAGGCAATAGTGTCCTTGAGAAACTTTGCCTTTTTAGCCTTGACGGTACCCGTGATGGTACCCAGGCCTTTTTCTTCGGCAAATGCATATAATGTGAAATTTGCTGTCACAAAGGATGCCGCAAAAAACAAAACTGCCAGAGGAGTCATATACACCCGTATCTTTTTGGTTAAAGGAAGCACGGACAAATACGTTTGTCGTTCGACTGAGCGCTCACGACGAAGTCCATACCACCGTCTAAAATTCATTTTTCCGAACGCAAGCATAAACATCTCAATCTCCTTTTCATAAAAAACATCATGGTTTCTTTTGTAACACTTCCAGAAAGAACAAGGCAAAATAGCCGAATAGCATGATTAACCAGCCAAAGATAATTATGAATTCCAGTGTGGTGGAAAAGGACATGGAAAAATTCTCAGAGATCATGCTGTAAATGTCTTCCAGGGCATCAAGTGTCTCGTTATTATTCGTCTTCCATTCCTCCAGGTGGAGCTTTTTGGTTATCAGGTCAAACAACCGGGCTGAATACCAATCCCCGATGAGGTTGATGTTGCGTTCCGTAGCTGCAAATTCCAGAACGGATTCGGTACGTATCTGTATAATTTCACGCAAGGAGTACCGGATCTCATGGGATTTGAGCAGCGGTATCTTTTTTTTTGTCGTCTTTTGCAGAAGCCAGGCAGCCCTTTCCAGCCGTTTTTCCAACTCGTGTTCCAATACCCTCAATTTTAATAACTGAAGATTGGCAATCTCGAAAAGTTCGATATTGCTGGCAAAATCACCGCGCGGATCAAATACAAATGCCCCATCCCATTCCACAATCGTTATATCGTCCTTTGAATATTTAATATTAAATTTGAGGGTCGCATTAATCTCTTCTTCGTCTAAAGGTATGCGTTCAGTTTTCAGGAGTCCTGCAATACTATCCTTATGTTCCGAAATAATGTCTTCCGGGTCCCCATGGTAATCAGACACACAGTATACGCTGTACTCTTCATCAAAATAAGGATCACAATGATATTCCCACAGGATAGCCCTGCATTCAACAGTAAGACTTCGTTTGATATCAAATACATGTTCACCCAGGATATCCTCCAGATCAACAGATGCCTCCACGATGACAATTCCCGGAGGACAGAACTTAACCAGGAAATCGACCTCCCTGGATTCAACAGTCCTCTTTTCAACCTTGACCACCATCTGTTTGGGAATGACATCGGGATACGAGGGGGAACTCTTGCCTTTTTTGATATCGACGATTTCTACCGTATCGATATTGATCTCTGTAATTCCCACAAGAAAGGAAACTAATGTGCCTTTGACAGCAGGATTGAGATTCATAAGTTAATCCTCACTTTGCAATTTCTAAAACAGTGAATAGCGCCTTTCTAAAATCCCCGTCCACAATTGTGGCATTTGGTTGAGATGCTTTTTTATGACGCCCCTGCATTTTTCTTCCAGCACTTTTTGGTCAAGGCTGGAATGGATTTTTATATGGAGAAGCCGGGGTTCTGTAATGGGCTTTCCTATCCGGCTTACCAGATAGCATTCCGCCGAGGAAATATCGGGATCCCTGGCGACCTCCGCAGATATTTCACCGGCAACCAGATTATATAATTTTCCTGTGTGGGTGATGGGATTTTTCCCCGCTGTGGCCTCAAGAGTCATCGGCCTGAAAGGTGTAATCAATCCATTGGCCCTGTTTCCTCTGCCCACCTGACCATCATCCCCGCATTCAGCGCTTGTCCCTGTCACCGTTACGTAAACAATATCCCGCTGGTAACTGTCCGCTGCGTTGATTGCAACGGTAACTGCATGAGACGTCAATTTCTTCACAAAGGCCAGAATATATTCGCGCAGTTCCTCTTTCACGTGAAAATACTCATCTTTTGAAGAAATAAACCGTGAAACAAAAGCCATGGCGATCGTAAGGTCAATCCGATGGTATACACGTATCCCCATAATTTTAATGTCCTCGCCGATCATGGGATATTTCTGTTTCACTTCCGCAGAATTGAGAAATTGTTCCGTGTGATAAACGAGAGACTCTGTTTCTGTCAAAGGCGAAAAACCAACGCCAATCGAGGTATCGTTTGCCAGGGGAACCGAGCTATCGAATGTCGCGCGCAGGTCCACGCTGCCGGTTCGAATCTTTGTTTCCACAATGACATTTTTCTCCGGATCGAGGAATCGTAACCGTTCTTTTAACCACCGGTGGGTCGTTTCTCTGGCAATCGCTTCTAAAGGCACTTTTTCATCTCCCACGACTTCTACAGCCCGACCCACAACAATTACCTGGATGGGAATTGTCATTTCGCCTCCACCAAAACAAACATCAGAACGTCCTCCCACGAGAAGACATTTATCAATATTGTGATGGAGCACCCTGCCAAACTTTTTAAAATAGTACCCGGAAAAGGCAATACTCAGCTCTTCAGCTACACGATCACACAGGGTATCGGGATGTCCTAATCCTTTGCGTTCAACAATTTCAACAGATGACTGCTGAACAGGTACACCTCTCATTTTTTCAACAATTATTTCCATGTCAGTCAATATAGCGGGATAAGAATTATCACCATGCAAAGGCAAATCCCGGAGCAATGAACAGGGAAGCAAAGGGGGGCTGAATACTATTGGGTCTTGAGAATGACATGGCATTCCTGAAGAATGGTACCCATCTGTGCCGGCAAACCATGCGTATACACAAAATGTATCTATGATTATACCCTAGTATTGTAACAAATTAATTACGAAACATAGTGCCTTGACAGCTTTTGATCAGCATCTTGTCGTGTAAACTTCCAATCTATTGTTGATTTGGCCTGATTGCGTCGGTCAGTCCACGCAGCAACTT
>WYAU01000087.1 GCA_011525665.1 Candidatus Brocadia sp. | reverse complement strand
TCTCCGTCTTTACGTGCGTCCCCTGAATAAAACCCCCACTCGCTACTCCTCCACCCGCCATCACCGCCCCCAACACCATCGCTCCTATCCATCCTCTTCCTTTCATCGCTCTTCCTTCCCTCCTAAATCGGTTAACCAATAACTTCCGTGATATAAAACACAACTATCTGCTGACATGTGGACAAGTGCCTGATTTTGTGCAAATAACCTCTAAAGGCACACCACAGTGCTCACAATCTCCTGCTTTTTCAATTTGCGGCGCATACCGTCCCTTCATGGTTGTAAAACCTTTACCTGCTTCAGGACTTTCGTTACCGCACTTTGGACATTTAAAAAGAGCCCTCGCCCATATTTTCTTGCTTGTGATATCATCACCACACTCATCACATGCGCCCGGAGCCGGCATGCACACGCCGTATTTCTTGCAATTAGTGTTTACACAGCTATATGCAATCTTCTGACATGCCCAGCAGGTAGGTAAATCAGTATGTGTTTTGTCCCCTGCAGCACGATGTTTTGCAAAGTCCCAGATATATCCTATCTCGGAGCACTCATTAAATTCCCTGACTTCTTTGCAGGCATCACACCAATATGCCTCTAAAATCTGTCTCTTATCACAAGGTTTATCCCAAGCGGCAAAAGCAGATTGGGTCACAGAAACGAAAATACTAAAAATACCGACCGCCAGAAAACTGGTCATCTTCATAACTCTATTCACCCCCTTTCATAAAATCCTAATATTTTTGTAAACCAAAGAAATAACCTCACGTAAAAAATAATAACTTTAGCATTCGCCGTACCAAAAGTTTTCTAAACAAAAAAAATATCTATAAGACTTTCACTCACAATGAATTGCAGAAAATAAACTTCCTTATTGCTTTCAAATCTCTGCCAATAATATGGTTGTTATCAACCAATATTTCACTACCGTGACAAATTTAAGACTTTTCGCTACGATCTAGTGCTTAATTGCATAAATTATCAATAGTATTTCTCACCTAAAATCCGTGTGTTTTCATTAATATTCAAGGCAATAACATAAATATAGCGCATTATTGCGATTTAGCACTCGTGCTTCTTAATTTTTGGGAAACTCTATGAAATGGCAGATACTGACCATTGTTAGTTTGCCAGACCATATTTTTGCAATCGATATCGAAAAGTACCTCTCGTTAGCCCTAATAATTTGGCTGCCTTTGTCTTATTGTTTTTACTTTTTTCAAGTGCCTGCGTAACTAATTGTTTCTCCAAAGCATCCAGTGATAATCCATGAGGTGGGATGTCAAATAAGACAGACTTATCCATCGTTTGCGGCTTATCCTTTTCTACGAAGGGTACACCTTTGACCATTGATATGGGCAAGTGTTCTGGGTTAATTACATTCCCTTTGCATAAAATAACTGCACGCTCGATAACGTTCTGCAATTCTCTTATGTTGCCTTCCCATTTGTGCATCACAAATAATTTTTCCACTTCTTTACTCAGTGAAAGGGGAGTCTTTCCCATTTTCGTTGAAAAACGTTTTAAGAAATGCTTGCTCAGAGGAATTATATCGTCTCTTCTTTCCCTGAGCGGCGTCAAGGTAATCGGGAAGACGCTTATTCGATAGTATAAATCTTCTCTAAATTTCCCCGATTTTACCAGATCTTCCAGATTTTTGTTGGTAGCACAAATAATTCTCACATCAACTTTAATAGTTTCCGTACCACCAAGTCGTTCCAATTCCTTCGCTTCAATAACACGCAATACTTTAGCCTGGATTGCCAAACTCATTTCGGAAATCTCGTCCATAAAAAAGGTGCCACTGGCCGCTAATTCAAAACGCCCTTTCTTGGTCTTTTCAGCGCTGGTAAAGGCACCTCTTTCATAGCCAAACAACTCGCTTTCCAGCAAATTTTCCGGAATTGCAGCACAGTTCAGAACAATGAGAGGACCGCATGCCCTGTTACTATTATAGTGAATTGCTCGCGCGATCAACTCTTTGCCTGTTCCACTTTCTCCTGAGATGAGCACCGTGGAATCGGTTTTAGAAACCTCTCCAACTAATCGTAGCGCTTCTATTACTTGCGGGGAATTACCAATGATATTACCAAAGTCATATTGAGACTCAAGCTCCTGACGTAAATACTTGTTTTCAATAGTCAAAGAACTCATTTTTAACGCCCTCGTAACCGCCAATTTGAGGATATCTTTTTCGAAAGGCGTGGTTAAATAATCAAAAACACCCTCTTTCATGGCGTCTATTGCAGATACAACAGAGCCATAAGCGGTCAGTACGATGATCGGGAGATCAGGGGCTTTACTTTTAATTGCCCTCAGGAATTCTAGGCGTCCCATCTCCTGTACTTTTAAATCGGTAATAAGAAGATGAAAACGCTCTTTATCCAAAAAATCCAACGTTGCCGAGCAACTGCTTGCTGTTACAACCTTAACCCCTCCCATTTCTTCAAAAACCATAGCAAGCACCCTTCGCATGCGTTCTTCATCATCTGCAATGAGAACTCTGTAAGCCATTTTGGACCTTTATAAAAGCACTCTCGGTACTTTCCAAACCTGCAAAGACTTAACAGTTACAATCCGCCTACTATAGAGTTTGCCAACCCTGAAATCAAATAGCCCAAACGATGAGGGCAGAAAACATGAAACCTACCATAATAAGGCCAGTAATCAAAATGGGAACTGCGAAAAGCCTGGTTAGAAAACTTACAAAAAGAGATGGAGGGGCAACTTTAAAATCTTGAAGCTGCCGCTGATTTTCGAGCCTTTTAAAATGATTTAAACGCTCGTGCTTAAATTCCTCTTCCGTGATACTGCCTGTGAAAATTGCCTCATCGACAGGCATTTTTTCAGGAAGCAAATGGGTGTGAAAAAAATGAATCGTAAAGATAAAACCTGCCGCAAGAATTGCCTCATACCGGTGAATAATCAGCGCTATGCTGGGAAGGTCCACAACGCTCGCAATTGTTACCGGTATAATCTTAGTGAATTGGACGGGAAACCAAAGAATCAGGCCGGTTATGGCCATCACCAAGGTTCCCCACATTAATGATAAATACTCAAACTTCTCCCAATAAATCCATCGATCAAAATCAGGACGTTTTCCGATACCGAGAAACCATTTGATATCGCCCACGATGTCGAATATATCCCGGGGTTGTATCAGCAGCGAGTTTGGCCCCCAGAAAAACCCTTTTTTCTTTTGAACCGATATGCTGATAAAGAGAAATGCAAAATGTATAAATGCGGCAAAAAAAGTTATCAGGGCGCAAATACGATGGATAAAGCCTGCCGTTGGATATCCACCAAATAATTCATATAACCATCGAGCCCAATCATAGCCGCGAAAAGCCAGCGGCATCCCGGTTAAGACAAGGCCAAAAAAACTGATAATGATCAAGAAATGACAAAATCTATGGAACAAACCAAATCTTAAATAGTTAGTGGTGCTCCTCATTTGCATGCCCCTTTCTCTTATGCTCGTCCCGTGCTGTCGCGAACCAAGTTAGCAATGAATGGAGTCCGAAAGACGAAAATGTGAATCCCAATATCCCAATATACATCACAAACACTATGCATAAAATAGTTTGCGGGTTTTTAAGAACCTTTTTGAGATTTTCCGGATCGTTACGCGCGTTTTTTAATGCAGTAAGCAAAGTTTTATAGTATTTAATGTTTTTTATCTGAGGATGTTCTACATGTTTAACAAAGCTTTCATTTGCATTGGCGTGACAACTTCCACACGTTTCCAGAATCTTTTCTTTTCCAACTTTGGATTCAGGTTCAGACGAATTTAATATTGTATGCATTCCATGACAATCAAAACATACCGGTACATCAGTAGTCGTGTGCCCTAAAGCGGTAACTTGACCATGCGCATTATTTTTATAGCTATCAAGATAATCTTGGTGGCACGATCCACAAGATTGAATTGTTAATTTTCTATGCAACGGATCTGTTCCCCTCGGCACGTACATCGGCGATTTTTCCCCAAGGGGGGTAAAATGATACGTCAGACCGAAATGGCAGTCTTTACAGGTAGGCACATCTTTGTTATTCTCTTTCATCAGCTTTACGTGGCTGCTTTGCAGATACTCATCGGCCGGATCATCATGACAAAAAGTTATACAATCGACCGGCTTTAAGTTCGGCTTATGTCCTTCCGTCACATCCGCGCCATCAAGGTCTTGATGGCAATCAATGCAGAAAAAATCCTCACCCCCATGCGCTGTCGTCTTAAAAATGGCCTCATCAATCAGAAGAGAAACAACTTTAATCTCTCCCGAGATAGGGTCTATTTTTGCCTTTTCCGTGGTCTTTAACTTATCCTGTTTTGTATGACATTCAAGGCACGGACCGTTATCGCCTGCAATGGTAATTGCAGGCGATAGGCCAATGACTGTCAAACATAAAACCAAAAATGCAGACATTCTAAATTTCATAAAATCCGACAAAATTCCCAACACACAGCTTTTTTCTCGCTTATAACTCATCAATGGAATCCTCCTCAGCCATAACTCTTGAGCTTAAAGAGTTATTCCTTTATTTTTTCTTTGGTTTTAACGGTGTAAGAAGTATCTCATCCTTAGGCAATATTGCCGCCCATTTCTTTTTATCCTCGGGAGAAAGCTTCTTGATCGCGATATCAATTTCATCCTCGTCACGATGGTCGTCCTTCTTAAAGTACTCTTTATAATCCATAACTTTGTCCGTCTTCGGACACTTATTCTTATCATCCTTGCTTTCCCAATGGCATTTCAAACATTGCTCTTTGACGGTAGGAGGATTATTAATACCAGCCACAATTAGGCCGGCATCGTATTGCACTTTCCTGGCCATGAGAGGATCCTTTTTCAATAACTCCTTAAAGGCATCCTTACCCTTACCTTCGTAGTTTTCTTTTACCTTTTTATACTCAGAGCCGGCACCATGACAGGCCTCACATTGCACGTTAGGCAAGTATTTCTTGCCAACCTCTGCAATCTTTTCACCGTAAGCAGTTGCATGACACTTCAAACAATCCGGGTTTTCAGCATCAGGAGTTCCTTTTAACCTCTTTTCCCAGGTGTTGGAATGCAATCTTTCTTTATATTCTTCTCCCTCAAAACACCCTTTTCCCATATGGCACTTACAACCACTATTGCTGACAAACTCAGCCCCGGTGGATATAGTAGATAATGAAAAAGTTAGTGAACAAACAGAAACTACGATACCCCCTAAAAAGTATACAGCTCTCCTACTACCAAACATTTACAATCTCCTTTCGTGTACCAAAGAAAATAAATAACAAAAACGACTCTCCGCAAACCCAGAAACTTCACCCTTTATTCACATCAAAAATTCTCATCTCATCGCAAACATACGGTATTCACACATATCTGCCGTAAAAAGGGAAGAATACCTTAGCATGCTTTTTAAATGGTGTCAAGAAAAAATTCGTTTCCCGGCAAGCTAATGCTGGCTTTTTGACAAGAGATTTTCCACAAAAAGGGTATTTATCATACCGCTTGCAAATTGAGGGTGTGAAATGAGTTCCAAATTCAATGGGATGGTTGTTTTAACGCCTCCAATGACATACTCACTCAAAGCCCGTTTCATACAGGCAATAGCTTCTTCCCTCGTCTTTTGATGCACGATCAATTTGGATATCATGGAATCGTAGTAGGGAGGAATCTCATATCCGGCATGTACATGAGAATCAACCCGTACCCCGCGGCCTCCCGGCGGATTGTATAGTGTGATCTTTCCGGGTTGAGGCCTAAACCCGTTCTGGGGGTCTTCGGCGTTAATACGGCATTCTATCGAGACACCCCGCGGTCTGACCTTTTTCTGCTTTATATTTAATCGCTCACCATAGGCAATCCTTATTTGCTGCTTGACTAAATCAATACCGGTAACCATCTCGGTAACTGGATGTTCAACTTGTAACCGTGTATTTACTTCTATGAAATAGAAATTGCCTTGCTTATCGACAAGGAATTCAACCGTACCGGCGTTTGTATAATTTACAGCCCTGGCAATCTTAATTGCAGCCTTGCATATTTCTTCGCGCAGACGCTCAGAAATATGCGGAGAAGGGGATTCTTCGATAAGCTTTTGGTGCCTGCGCTGTAATGTGCAATCCCTTTCGCCCAAATGGATAATATTCCCATAGTTGTCACCGAAGATTTGCACTTCTATATGGCGGGTATCTTCTATATATTTTTCTATATAGATGGATGGATCCTTAAAAGCCGCCTCGGCTTCCCGTTGTGCAACTGCCAACGAATTTACAAGGCTTATATCATTATGTGCGACACGCATGCCGCGTCCGCCGCCACCCGAAGAAGCTTTAATAATGACGGGGTACCCGATCTTATGAGCCACATCAAGCGCCTGTTGCTGGCTTTTTATAGCCGATTCACTGCCCGGCACGACAGGAACCTTGCTCGCAATTGCAATTTTTTTTGCCTCGGTCTTATTGCCAAGTTTTTTTAATACTTCCGATCTGGGGCCTATAAATACTATTTTCGAGGACTCGCACACCTCTGCAAAGTGACTCACTTCTGATAAAAAACCGTAACCCGGGTGAATAGCCTCAATGTCAGTTATCTCTGCGGCGCTGATGATGCTTGGGACATTTAGATAGCTACCTTCAGCTTCAGGTGGACCGACGCATACGGTAATATCGGCCTGCTTTAAGTACATTGCATTCTCGTCAGACTTCGAACAGATCGCAACCGTTTCTATACCCATTTCGCGGCACGCCCTGATAATTCTTAAAGCTATTTCACCCCGATTTGCAATCATAATCCTGGAAAACATATTACCCGGTATCCCTCAGCTATTTATTAATTTTCCAACACAAAAACATACCTTCATGTCGCCTTTGCAGAAGGTTTAACACGAAAGAGGGGCTGTCCAAATTCGACGGCCTCCCCGTCATTCACATACACGTCAGTAATTTCGCCCACGGTCTCGGCTTTCACTTCATTCATTATTTTCATTGCCTCAATAATACAAACAACTGTCTCTTCATTAACAAAATCCCCCACATTTACACAGGGATCGGCACCAGGCGCACTGGCCCTATAAAATGTGCCCACCATAGGTGAAACAATTTCCACAAAGTTCTCACTTTCCCTTGTTATCGCTTGTGAAGAATGTTCCTGGGCAAGTTTTGGATGGACCATTGAGGGAACAGTTACCGGTGAAATCGTATGGGTATATCCAACCTCGCTTTTTTTAATCCGTATTTTGGTGACATCTTCTTGAATTTCAATCTCGCATAATTCATTTTCATTCATAATGGAAATTAACTGCTTTACCTTGTCTATAATACTCATCGTCTATTCCTTTGTGGAGTTATTTAATTATTCAACAGGAAAGCCCAAAACCTTCTATTGCACCGAAAGAGGGATACCTTTGCGCTGTATTAAGCGGAGAACTATAAAACGAAAAAGGGATGGAATAAAAAGATGAAATATACCGATACGTTTCTTAATTAGTTGTGATTTATGCAAAGGTATTCTGTAAAACTTGCGTTTACATTGCTATTTCTGTTAGGGTTTTTGGTACGTGGGTTAAAATATCACAGCCGTTGGAGGTTACTAATACCATGTCTTCAATACGAACCCCCCCCCATCCCGGAATATAAATTCCGGGTTCAATTGTAAATACCATATTCTCTTCCAGTATTTCCCTACTTCTCTTATTTATTGTAGGGCCCTCATGAACCTCAAGTCCGATGCCATGCCCCACTCCGTGGCCAAAGCACTTTTCAAACCCCTTCTTCTTAATAAAATTCCTTGCAGCCGAATCAACATCTTTCGCCGTTCGACCGGGCATTACGCTTTCTATGGCAAAGCTTTGTGCATCCAGCACTATTTGATATATCTTCTTAAATTCGGTCGATATTCTATCCATGAAACGAATCCTTGTCAAGTCGGAATTATAAAACTGGAAATTCGCGCCCCAATCTATCAAAATCGGGTCGTTCTTTTGTATCTTTTTTACTGACGCGCGTGCATGAGGCTGCGAGGCACGGGAACCCGCTGCGCAAATTGTTTCAAAGGAACTGCTTCCTCCGCCATATTTCCTTATCTCAAGCTCGAGAAGATCCGCTATTTTCTTTTCCGATACCCCTGCCTTAATTTTCTTTTGTATACCATAATACGCCTTTTCTGCTATGTCAATTGCCGTTCGTATTTTTCGTAATTCTTCCTGCGATTTGCGCTTCCGGTACCGTTCAATAATACCTTTTGTAGGTATAACGTGAATTCCCTTTATATTCTTTATTATTTCTTCATATTGATCAAGGGTAAGGTGCAGAGATTCAACAGAGAGCCTTTTAATACCCAGACGCTTTAATTTCCCGCAAATCGTGCCCATTAAAGAAACTTTTTTTTCTGCAATCCTAATCCAAGGGACATCGAGGCGGGCTTGTTCAACATATCGAAAATCCGTAAACAAGTAATCCTTGTCCGGCGTAATTAAAAGAATACTTTCCGAACCAGTAAATTTTGTTACATAACGGATATTAACCTCTCTGGAAACTAAAAACCCCTCTATCCTTTTTTCTTTTAATTCTTCTTTTAATTTACTTAAACAATGCATGAAGGTGTAAGCCACAACCGAACAGGACGGGCAGAATTGATTTATTGCCTTTTGTCCGGCTTATCTTTAGTTTATTCTTTGCAGCGCAAGAACTAATGCTTTTCTTTTTTAATTTTTTCCGTCAGGGTATCTATAAACAACTTAAATTGCTTATCGCAATCGATTTGTTCCTTCACTTTTTTTATGGCAAACATAACCGTAGTATGTTTCTTGCTCGAGAAATAATTCCCGATTTGCTGATATGACCAATCGAGCAGTGTTTTTATCAAATACATGCATATTTGCCGTGGAAATGAGATAGATTTCATTTTTTTATTCGAATGGAGATCATTTCGCGATATGTTAAAATAATTCATCACCACGGTTTCAATTTGCGTAATTTTGATAATTTTCCCTTCCGCACAGAAAAATTCGCCCAAAACATCACTAGCCAACTGGATATCTATTTTTTTCTCATTGAATTTGGCATGCGCAGAGAGCGTGGTCAATGCGCTTTCAACTTCTCTTACGTTGCCATCAAATTTATTTGCAATGAACTCCAACACTTCCTCGGAAAAATGGACATCAAATCTTGCCGCTTTTGATCTCAAGATTAAAAGCCTCGTTGCATATTCCGGTTTATCTATTTTTGTAACCATACCAGACATAAACCGGCTTGCAAGATTTTCTTTTAGCTGTCCGATCATTTTCGGATGTGCATCACTGGCCAGGATAATCCTTTTCGACAATTCGTATAATGCATTAAAAGTATGCAGAAATTCCTCCTGCACTCCCTGCTTGTTGGAAAGAAAATGGACGTCGTCAATGAGAAATATGTCCGCGTTCCTGAATTTCTGCCGAAATGCTTCCATCTTCCCCTTTTGTAATGAATAGATAAATTCATTTGTCCATTTCTCGGCTGGCATGTATATGGCGTTCACACTTTGTTCTTCTTTGACGCGATTCCAAATTCCTTGCAAGATGTGTGTTTTCCCGACACCGACAGGACCATGAATAAACAGCGGGTTGAAAGCAGGATATTTGTCATTAATCATTTCGAGGGCAGCCGTATAAGCAAGCCTGTTATTAGGACCAACCACAAACTCTTCTAACCTTAGATTTCTGTTTAATTGCGTATAGTTTTTGTTACCCCCTGCCCTTTTTTCGGGTAAAGGGATATCCGTGGTTGGGACATTTTCTCCCCCGCCGCTTTTTACGACTGAAAATCTTATATTCAAATCTTTATTGACTAATTTCCCGATACCTTCTCTTAACACATTTGAAAAATTTTCTTGTAGCCACACCTGAGTAAAAACATTGGGCACCAGGATATTCGCACTATTATCATCGAATGACTCCAGCCGGGTGTTCTTAAACCATAGGTTAAATCGCAAGGGGCCTACCTTTTCCCGAATGTCATGAAGGACATCATCCCAGACCTTTGTGTATAACTCCATCACTTTCCCCTATAAATTTAAAAGAAGGTTATTGTGGAAATGGACTAAGCTTTATATTTTGAAGGAGGGCGATATTAGCAGAAGGATTTATATGTGTCAAAGCAAAAAGATATTCGTTTTATGAAGGCATTTTTGGCACACAGTTCTGTTGTACGTAACACTTCAGCGAATAATATAATTAAAAAAATTTATAAACCCGCAGCAAAACAATAAATAAATTTCCCTAAAAAATATTTATCGACATCAATTCTTATCATGAAAAACTTTGTGTCTGTAATTTCATATTAAATTGAAACTTAGAAGCAGAGAATTTTTGCTTACCATAAAATCATATTACTTTAGGGTACCTAATTAAAATCTCTCCTCCATAAATTTTACCACTATCAGGAAAATAAATTGTGGATAACGTGTGGATTATCAGTTAATAACCTTACATTAGCATATATATAAAACTTTTTAAAAAGAAAAGTTACAACAATATTCGTTTATCTTCATTAAGTATTCAATAATGTTGATAACACTCTCTTATCTCTTGCTTTTTATCATAGAGAAGAACCCCCATTCTCCTTCAGTTTCACATGGAGGTTTTCCTGTTTCTGCACCATAAGATACCAGTGAAATGCTGTCGTATGTCAAACATTCTAACATGATTGGAAATACCCTCTGAAGTGAACTACCAAATACCGCTAAGCGGGTACTTTGGGGGGGAAAGCACAGTGTTTGTGCAAGGTTTGGCATGGGATTTCCGGATGCATTCGCCACAAACCAACTTGGCCAGTGGCAATAATTTACTTCACTTGCTTCTTTAACGCTGCCAATTGTTCAGCGAGACCTCTGTACAGGTGCTTTTTTTTCCGTGGCTTCCTTTCCGATACAACATATCCTGCAAGAATCGGCATGGCTATCGTAGCGTCACTGTAAACAACCACATGATTTTTCACCTCTTCCCTCCGTATCTTACCCCACGATATAGCTTCCGTTGGCGTTGCACCGGAGAGTCCACCCCATTGGGGCGCATCAGTGGTAATCTGGATAAAATAATCATGCCCGCCTTTATTAATATCAAGTATCTGCGCCAGGGTAGGCTGTGTCTGCATATAGAAATTTTTCGGAGAACCTCCCCCAATACTCACTATACCATTTTTTTCGCTGTCGAAAACAATGGCTGTAGTTTGAAGGACATCCAGGTCGGTATCAACTGTAATACCTCTATTCTGTATCTTAAGATAAGACAAGTTCATTCCGATTGAAGAATCGCCGGGGGAAGAGACAAAAACGGGCACATTGTGTCTTGCGGCCTGGGCTACAAAACTCAGGCGAGGCGATGGAGTATCATCCAGAACCGCCATACCTAAGATATAATGAAAATCCGCTGTGGAAAGGGGCTCCGTTGGGGTAATTCTTTTCGCTACATCCTGAATAAATTTATCTGTTTTAAGCAGCAGGTCGTCGGTTATAAAGATATCGTAGATACGTTCTATTCCCGCCTCATAAAGTTCTGTGTCGTCAACCCTGAAATCTCCTTGATGTATCGGGAGATTCAGCGCGAAATGTAAATCATGATAGAGATTAGCCCCCGTGGAAATAATAAAATCCACAAACCCGTTTTCGATAAGGGATATAAGTATCCCGCCCATACCCGTGGGCGTCATAGCGCCGGAGAGCGTGAGGCCAATGGTAGCATTCTCATCGATCATGTGACAGTATAACCTGCATGCCTCTGCCAGCCTCCCCGCATTAAATGCTCCTGAACGGCTATATTCATCAACGAGATCCTTAACCTTCATTCCCTTCTTTAAGACCTGGGGAGATATTCGCGGTTTACACAGATACTTATGCTGTAATTGAAACTGTTTAGATTTTTTAGACATAGATATTAGTTCTTTCCTTAAAATTAATATTCGTGCAAAATTCCGGTATTTTTAAGCCAGGCCTTCCCTGTTTTTTCAAAAAGCCGGTGCGAAGCGGTGCTTCACCACTCCTGTGAATTCTCCTGTATACAAAGGCAAAAAGAAGAGGGAGTATATAAAACTCTTCTTATCCAGTCAATTGAAAAAGAATAATGTTGCATCGCACTGTTCAAATCATTGTTGTAAAAACTTTGACCTAACCTCATGCATCACATCTTCAATTTCTATATTTTCCAAACAAATTTGTGAAGAACACTTTCTTCTTATGTCTGCCAAACAGGGACTGCAATATGCCTTTTTATAAAGTATCTTCACGCGCTTTCCCTGCGGTCCCCAAATTCCCGGATCAGTCGGGCCAAAGATGGCCAGCGTGTGAACGCCAATGGCAGCAGCCAGATGTGTGACACCGGAATCATTTCCTATAAAAAGGTCGCATCGTTTTATTACGGAAGCCAGTTTGGGCAGAGAGAGATGGTCAACCAGGGTAAAACTATCCTTAACCTTCGATTTTAATTCTTCAATAATTTCTCTGTCGGCGGGACCTGAAACAAGAAATATCTGCGCCCCCATTTCCCTGCGTAACCATTTCATTAACGCGACAAATCTTTCCGCAGGCCAGCACTTTTGTCTGCCGCCACTCCCCGGATGAAGCACAACCATGTTTTTTTCAGAATCAGCAATGCTGCCCCTTATAAAATTATCACCAAAATGCATATCCTCCGCGTGTAAAAATATTCTTGGTATCTTGCTGGCGTAAGGCACACCCACGAGAACCAGAGATTTTAATAAGTGATCGACAATGTGAACACATTCGTCTCCGGTGGGGAAAGGATTATAATGAATAACGCGGCGTGCCCCTGCTGCGTTAAGATTGCAAGACAAAATCCGGTCTTCGCCAGAAACAAAAGAAAGAATCAAATCCATACCGCTGAGTCTTTTCTTCAACGATAGAGGGATAGTGGCGTCTTTCAAAAATAAATGGGCAATATCGGGATGATCAAACCGGCTGACCGTATCAGCGTAGAAGCGACCTTTGATAATTTCCAGGAATGATGGATATCCCATAACGTCAATTTTGGCGTCGCGGAAATGGCCACGAATGGCGCCAAGGGTAGGCAGGGTAACAATTATATCGCCAAGCGCCCCCGGACGAATAATCAGGATGTGCCGTAATGCTTTATAATTACGTGGTAACTGTTGAATGGTTTAAGTAAAATCTGAGTTTGACGGCTTATTCTGTTCTGAACAAAGGTGTTATATTACGATTCCTCTCTCTTCTTTTTTATCAGTTCGGTAACATCTTCAAAGAACTTTGGATTTCCATCGCTTGCAGCCCGCTTCTTTGCCTCTGCCTGAATCTTTTTCACGTCAAGTATGTCACCCATGCACTCTTCCGCTGACTTGCACCATTCGACACAGGTCGGTACTTTATCTTTAAAGATCGTTGTGCCACATTTATGACATTCCGCCTTTTCTTCATCGCTCCACATCTCTACCATAACACCACAATTATGGCATTTACGATCTATCGGTGTTGGCGTTGCATTTCGTATACTGCCCGGGCATTTCACCTTACCCATGTTACCCTCTCCTAAAATTACGGGAAGACATTCATTTCTCTTTTTTATAACAGAATTCTATGACAAATTGTTTCTCAGGTCAAGCATTTTTCATGGGGACGACCGTGGTTTGACTGACGTAGCCATCCCGGTTTTTCCCCATGAATTTTCGTGATTTCCTCTTCTCATCCCGCCACAACTCGTCTCAGATTCTATACCGGCACTTTCCCCTTTGCTTCGACCTCCTGCTCTTTCAATAGTTTATACTCAATACTATCCACAAGGGCATGCCAGCTTGCCTCGATAAGGTTCTCAGACACCCCAACGGTATTCCAGATATTATCTTTATCCCGGGACTCAATAATCACCCTCACCTTAGCTGCAGTTCCTGAACGCGGATTAATTACCCGTACTTTATAATCTACAAGTTTCATATCCTTTAATGAGGGGTAGAACCTCTCAAGCGCCTTGCGCAATGCAGAGTCAAGGGCATTGACGGGACCCGCCCCCTCACTCGCAGAGAGTTCCTGAATATTATTTACCTTAACCTTCACCGTGGCTTCCGTTATAGGTAGGCCGTTTTCCCTCTTCTCAACGATCACCCGAAACCCTTCCAGATCAAAAAAAGTTTTGTACCGGCCGATCTTCTTTCTCACGAGCAATTCAAAGGACGCCTCGGCAGACTCAAATTGATATCCTTCATTCTCCAGATTTTGCACCTCTTCAAGAATGGTTCTCATAAGTTTACTGTCATGGGACAGATTAAATTTTTCCACCTTGGCCAGGATCGTGGAACTGCCGGAGAGTTCGGAGATGAGGATTTTTCTTTCATTTCCAACCAATTCCGGCGGAATATGTTCATAGGTACCCTTGTCTTTCTGAATGGCATTTACATGCAACCCGCCCTTGTGGGCAAAGGCGCTTGTCCCTACAAACGGCTGATTAGAACGTAAAAGCAAATTGGCAGTCTCATAAATGTACCGGGACACGTCGGTCAGTTTTTTCAGACCTCCCTCCCCCAGGCAGTGATAGCCCATCTTCAAGACAAGATTGGGAATAATAGAACACAGGTCGGCATTCCCGCAACGCTCACCAATTCCATTGACCGTGCCCTGCACCTGCCTTACCCCTCCGTCTACGGCTGCAAGGGTATTGGCAACCGCAAGATCACCGTCGTTGTGAACGTGAATACCAAGCACACCCTGTATTTTCTCCCTGACATCTCCAACAATCTCCGCTATTTCCGATGGCAAACTGCCTCCGTTCGTATCACACAATACAACGGCATGGGCGCCTGATGACTGAGCCTCCCGCAGCACTTTTAAGGCGTATTCACGGTTTTTTTTGTATCCGTCAAAAAAATGTTCTGCATCAAAAAAGACCTCACGGCCCTTTTCTCTCAGATACTCAATAGTATCAGAAACCATTTTGAGGTTATCGTCAAGCGAAACCTTTAATACGTTTTTTACCTGAAAATCCCAGCTTTTCCCGACAACGGTCACCACCGGTGTATCTGCCATGAGGAGTGCCTTTATATTTTTATCATCTTCGACATGTTTATCAGCCCTCCGTGTGCTTCCAAAAGCGGCAATTCTGGCGTGCCGAAGTTTCAGGGATTTTACTTCCTTAAAGTATGACTCATCCTTGGGATTGGCGAGCGGATAGCCACCCTCTATATAGTCCACCCCGAGGTCATCCAATTTTACGGTAACGGACAGCTTGTCCTGTAGTGAAAAGGATATCCCCTCCCCCTGGCTGCCGTCCCGCAATGTAGTATCGTAGATGAATATTTTATCCATAATTTCACAGGGAAAATCCAAAGGCCACTCTTCATTAATTCTCCCTTTGAAGGGAAAGCCAAAGAGGTGCAGGATTCTTTTTCCAAGAATTAAGAATTAATGTACGGACCCCTCCGGGTAAAGCGTCAAACCTTGGGCGACACGTAGTCTTTGAAAGATTTTCAATGGTATCAATGGCGACATACATTGTCAAGTTTAAAAGAATCATCCTTTATGTCATACGCACGGAAATTTATAGTCCGTCTTTTTTCTCATTTTCTTGATTTATTCGTTGACCAAAGAACGAATTTTTCTTTATAATTGCCTAAAGGTTTTTCATAAGTATCTTTCAGTCACCTATTCACATGTTTTCATGAAAACCTTTTTCACTTTACGATAATCGGAGGACACCATGCCGCACCCACATCATCCACACGGTCAGCACCCGGGGGGCCACCCTGTGTCTCATAGACATGGCGAGCACCCTGAAACGATAAGAGAAACGTATGCACGTATCAAAGACGATACGTCCGGAAAACCTGCTGCCGAATATATGAAAAACATGAAAAACCAGTTGCGCCTGGTTTTTTGGGAGACAACCGCCGGATGCAATTTGGAATGTATCCATTGCCGCAGACTTGATGTGAGTATGACCCTTGCAAAGGACGACATGACTACACAAGAGGCGTTTGCCTTCGTAGACGCAATCACTGAGGCAGGCAGGCCTATCCTTGTGCTCAGCGGGGGAGAGCCGCTTTTCAGACCCGATATTTTTGAGATTGCAAAATACGCTGTAAGCAAAGGATTGAGCGTTGCGCTGGCAACCAACGGAACATTGGTCGACGACACGATTGCAAAAAAAATCGTTGATGCGGGCATAGCCCGAGTATCCATCAGTTTCGACGGTGCCGATGCAAAAACTCATGACGAATTCAGAAAAATACCCGGCTCCTTTGAGCGATCGATTGCCGGGTTTAAACGCCTAAAAAACCTTGGTATGAGCATGCAAATCAACTGCACTATTGCAAAACATAACGTTCACCAGATTGACGATCTTTATAACCTGGCTTTAAAACTAGGCGCCGAGGCTTTGCATATCTTTATGCTGGTACCCGTGGGATGCGGTGTTCAGATTGCCGACGACCAGATGCTTCACCCCAAAAAATATGAAGAGGTACTGAATCATTTTTATGACCTTTCCAAAGAGGCAAAGATTCAAACAAAGGCTACCTGTGCACCCCATTATTTCCGTATCATGAGGGAACGCGCAAAGGAGGAAGGGGTTACCATTTCACCGAAAACTCACGGCATGGCAGCCATGACAAAAGGTTGCCTGGCCGGAACAGGCGTATGCTTTGTCTCCCATAAAGGCGAGGTCTTCCCCTGCGGTTATCTGCCGGTCGAGGCAGGCCATGTAAAGAAACAAAGATTTGCGGAGATCTGGAATGATTCTCCTGTCTTTCAAAAGTTGCGCGACCCTGATCTCCTGGAAGGTAAATGCGGCGCGTGTGAGTACAAAAAGGTGTGTGAAGGCTGCAGGGCGCGGGCTTTTTACGACACGGGCAACTATTTGGCTGAAGAACCTTATTGCATTTATCAACCAAAACTCGCTCGTGCTGCCAAAGAGTAGCAGGGGCCTGTTTCCCGTGCGAAAAACAGTGTAGCCAAATTGATGTTTGTGTGGCGTCCTCAGGGGTGTCATCGGCCTCAACAAATGCAGACGAACGTGACTATTCGTGTCATGTAAGCATCCGTAGCCTTCAACACCCCCAAGAAAAGCGTCCGGAAATGGTAAGACAAACGTGCAACGCAGACAATTTACGGATTGGCGATCCGTTTTTGAAAAAATTAAGGGAATCCCGGATGCTCCCCCTTTTTGGGATATTCCTTTTCTATGATGATAGACTTCTTTTCCCAAAGGTCTTTCTTCTTATTGAACTCCCAGCTATAATTCTCTTTGCCATTCACCTTATGGACGGCAATGCTCGTTTTATCGATCCTTAAATTACCCTTATCCGTGCCCTGCACAAAGAAATCGAGGTCATATGTATTGTTGTCTTTCCCTTTAAAGTCAGCGCAAACAAAATATTCATCCCTCTTTGTCAGGGAGAGATTGTCCCTATGCACCCTGTCAAGAGTCAGTTCCAGTTCCTTTCCCGTGTTCTTGTCATGATACTTAAAGACTCCGTCCTGAGAATTTTTTCGAATATATTGCTCGGCGAATTTTGCCACATCCTCCTTAGTTATACGCGGTTTTTGCTCTTCAACATTGTACCCTCCCCGTGGATGCTCTGGATGCTCCCCCGCACACAGAACTGACGGGTCGGTCCATCCCGACAGAAATAACATGACCGGACATGCGATCAGGCCTTTTTTCACAATCACGGATAATTTCATAATTATCACTCCTTTATCAAAAAATGAACAAATCTGTTGGGGCAGCGGCGTCTTGATAAACGAAAACTGCCCATTGCCAAACAAAAGCGCTGTCGTCAGAGATATAACAACGGCATCAATTTCTCCCCATAACCACCTCCTTTGCTGAAAATAGTGCATGGGAAAAGACCACCGATTCAGCGTCTTCAGCCAGTCCACCGGCACAGACTGTATACCATCTATAGTCTTTTTCAGTATTTAATTTCAAGAAAAAAATAAAATATTTACCGGTCATGAAACCGGCAAAGGAGTTTGACACCTCTAGCATATTATGATATTATCAATAAAAGTTCTTTCGCTGTAGAGAGGGCGAACGTATCAAAATAATTTTACTTGAGAGCGCTGTCGTTGTTTCGGGTGTTTGCCAGAAACAACGACAGCGTTCTTATTGTGTTCATTGGAGAAATATAATTATTTTAATAATTCATTAGAAAATGGAGAAAATCTGCATTGGTAAAGGAAAAACAAGTTATCGTAGGTTCCAGAGGCAGTAAACTTGCGCTTATCCAGACAAACTGGGTTATAACAGAACTCAAACGACTAAATCCCGGATTTGAATTTCACATCGAAAAAATATCGACAAAAGGCGATAAAATTACCGATGCCCCCTTATCACGTTTGGGGGGAGTCGGCTTATTTACCAAGGAACTGGAGGTGGCATTAATTAAAGGAAAAATTGATATTGCCGTTCACAGTGCCAAAGACGTACCAACGGAACTGCACGAAGGATTGACAATAGGCGCTACACCCAAGCGCGAAGACCCTCATGATGCCCTTATCAGTAACAACAATGCCAATTTGGAAAAGCTGCCCGATAACGCACGAATTGGAACAAGCAGTCTTCGCAGAAAGGCACAATTACTAGCCTTTCGTCCCGATTTCAAAATTTTAGACCTGCGTGGCAATTTGGATACGCGACTCAAAAAGCTTGAAACCGATGATCTGGATGCCATAGTCGTCGCCTATGCGGGATTGCGCAGAATGGGTTATACAGGCCCCATAAGCCAAATCATACCGTTTGATCTTATGCTTCCGGCCGTGGGACAAGGCTCACTCTGCATTGAAATCCGTAACAACGACACCCGAATTCAGAAAATTGTTTCATGTATTGACGACACACAGACCAGGATTGCTGTAGAAGCGGAGCGGGCCCTCCTGTCAAGACTTCAGGGCGGATGTCAGGTACCCATTGGTGCATATGCACAGACGCACAGTAAAGAGGTGTACCTTGAAGCTGTCATCTGCACCGTGGATGGGGACCATGCCATACGGGATAATCACTGTGGGCCCACCGGAGAAGCCGTGAAAATAGGAGATGAGCTTGCCCGGAGGATGCTGGATAATGGTGGCAAGAGAATTCTTCACGAGATTCGCCAGGAATTTCAAGGACATATTGACCATATATGAAAGTTCTCTTTTAAAAAGGCGCTTGCAAGCTGAATTTTCTCTGCAGTAAAGCAAAAGGCCCATGATAATATTATCATGGGCCTTTTGTCGTTACGAATCCAGTTAAACGTCTTACATGGATTGAAAATCAGCTACTTTGTCAGTGAAACCTTTTCTATACGTCCTTCCCGGCGCAATCTGACTGCTTCTGACTGGATTTTTGTAAATTCCATCATCATAGGCGCCTGGCCCCACCACCATGAGACGTCCTGCTGGGCGTGGGCTGTTCCTTTATAACCCTGGAGCTTGTACCAGAACCACAGTCTATTGTACATATTTTCAATATTCGATGGATTGTCCTGCTGTTGGAGGAACATACCATACACACCGAGAATCGGTCCGACTACAGGGAATTTACCTTTTAAAGTCTTAAAGGCATTATAAATGGGTTCACCGAGAAATGCCGGACTGAGCATCTTTTCAATTCCATCGCTTAGCGGGTAGGGATCTCTGTCTGCCGCACTGGGATAGAGATAACCGTCTGCGATCAGGTCCTCCACAACCTTCTGCGCCTGGTCTGCCAGCTTATGCGCCTGAAACATGAACTCGTCCAACGACTTCAGATACGTATCGGCAAAACGGTCACTGTGGCATTTGGCGCAAACCTCCAACCAATAAGATCTCTTGGCGATATTTTCCTCAGAGTATATATCGATCTTATCAGCAATAATCTTAATCCCATAAGGATAATCCTTCAATGATGAGGTATATTCCAGATTCTTTGGCGGCACCGTACCCATACGCCAGATACCCTTCATTACAGGATTATGGATAAATCTGCCGTGTTTTTCATACATGTGGCAGAATTGACATGTTGGGGTGCGATAATCCTTGCCTGGTCTTACTTCGGACAGCGGCCTTGTGAAATCAAAATGTTCTTCCTCTTTGTGGTAAATTACACCATGCTTCGATTCGCCATACGATTCAGCGTCCGGATGATCGGGTCCCATGTGGCAGGTGATACAGGCCTCCGGTTGCCTTCCTTCAGCTGCGCTGAATTTATGCCGCGTATGACATACATCGCATTTTTCTGCACCTGAATGGCACAAGTCGCAGCCATGCTGACCATACAAATAACCCCTTCGCGCAGCCTCTGCATACCAAGGAACAATTGTATTTGCTTCCCACGATTGAATGTGATTGGGACGGCCAACTTCCCGTTCTCTTAAGAAATCATCGAACTGAGGCCTGTGACATTCACCGCAAACCTCCCCGGTAGGCATCCTTATCTGTTTCTTTTTCGTATCGGCATGGCAATCAAAACAGTGAACCTCATCCAAAATCCTGCCGGTACGTTTCTCGATCTCAGCGGTTTTACCCGACAGATAAGCAGTGCTCTTGGGATTCTTATGCCCGGAACTTCTCCAGTCTCTTACGACACCCGGGGTTGCCTCTTCGTGACAGGTTACACACAAATCCCTTCTTTCTTTTTCAATAAATATAGAATGGTCCAGGTTTTTCATCGGTTCGTAGTGTCGATTGGGCTGCCAGTACATATCAAGCATCTGTGGCTTGAAGTAGTCTTTAAACGGCCCCGAACCCTCGCTGAGACCAACGTTGTCTTTATAAACTGCCCTGTACCAGTCAGGCGTTCCCTCATACAAATCCGGCGGTGTTTCCTTCTTGGGTGGAGGTTCAGCAGCCCACACCACGGAAGTAAACAGCATCGCAGATAAACACAAGCCTATTCCTAATTTTTTCATTTATTCACCTCCATAGGTATTAGAACATATTCAGATGCTATTTATGGTTATCGTCTTCTGGTTTAATGAGTGACATTACATAGTACGTTAAACACCATCTCTCTTCGTCGGTAAGCTCCTTGGCAAATGATGGCATGGGAGTGCCGTTTAACCCCGTGGTAAATCTGAGGTAAACATCCTGAGGCGAGTTGCCTCCCTTAAACTTCCCTGTGGTAAAATCAAAGGGTTTTATGGGGAATCCAAAATCATCTTCCTGTTCTGCAGCGCTGGGGCCATCACCACGCCCTTCGATGCCATGACACTTCCAGCATTCCAGTTTTTCTTCATAAATTTTCTTCCCCTGTGCAATGCATTTTTCCGTCGGCCTGACCCGTAAACCAACCTCCACGGGTGGATCAGGCTTTCTGAATTCAAAGGCCTCGGAAAAACTCTTGAGGACGGGAATTACCGATAAGCGCTGCTCTTCCGTTAAAATATCCCATGGTATCATGGTAGAATTCGGCACACCAAAGGAAATTGTCCGGTAAATATCTTCATCTGTAGGGAGCGAACCGCTGGGGGTCGTTCTGAATTTATAAGCGCCCCTCGTAAAATCCCGCGGCTTGGGAAGCATTGACCTTGCCAATGGCCCATTGCCACCACCTTCCTCTCCATGACAGGGGCTGCAATATTTTTTATATGTATCCTTACCCAACTCTGTGATCTCTGTTGGTACTTTCAATTCGGCTTTAACATTCGTTGGCGCTATACTCAACATCAGCGCCACGCTTACTACCGCCGTTGCACTCCATAAGCTAACCTTATCCAATAAGACCTTCGGTTTCATAATCAGCCTTCCTCCTTTCCGATTGCAGTTATAAAAACTCAACTATTGTGTTCAACCAGTACAAGTTTTTGCTCTTTCTCAATTTTGTGAATACTCAAATTCTATGGTAGTAATTTCTTTAGGGTTAACCGTTACCTCCTTTTCTAGATTTCCTAACTCTTCATGCCATACCCGGAATTTATATGTTCCCGGCGGGATATCACAAATTTCAAAATATCCATTTCTATCGGTCATATCAAAATATGGATGAGCAAGGACAACAATCCATGCATTCGTATTTTTGTGAAGATCGCACGTCAACTGAATAATCTCGGGATAATCAAACTTCTTTGATATCCTTTGTTTGTAAGTGGTACCAAGATTGAATGGCTGATTCTTCAGCGATCTGGTATGAACGTTGTGCATCACCTCATCACCATTTAAGAAATCAACCGTGGTTCCTTCTAAAATCGCAAGGACGCGAGGGATGAAAATATTATTTTGCTGATCTATCAGCGGGTGAATCACGGACGTAACCTTTTTCTTGCCCCGGGAAATATCTGTAAGAGACACAATAGCGTTTTTAAGCCCGTTATTAATCTTACTGACGATAAGTTTTTCTGAAGAAGTTTTAGAGGCATCGGATAATTCCCAATCTCGGTAAAGATTTAATCCCGGAGCCTCCGAACCGCTCATGTATTTAACATTACCAATAACAGTACCGCCATCGGCAACTTCTATCTCAGTATAACCCTTTTCCGCCAAAACATCTGTTGGTGCTATAAAATTCCAACCAAAGAACCCGGCGACAATGCTTAGCAAGAATAATTGTTTCATAAGGTTCAATTTTGCATAATTCATAAACCCGAATAATAACGACCTCATACAACTGACAAAAATCGTTCCTACAGGGAACAAAAATACAAAAAACAGAAAATATCTTCTAAGTAGTAAATTTCAGTGATACTTAAATCTTCATAAGTTTATACGCTCTCAGGGGGTGTTCTTTTATGAACAATTTCACGAATGAAATAATACTTTCATAATATAATATCATTTACCAAAACATAAGCTTCATAGCCACGAAGAGATATGTTCATTTATCAAGGGATCGCCGCAGCGGATTATCCGTCACTGCAAATGTCCCCTTGTCAATATTCTTCCCATCGGCAAAGACGAGGTAACTATACTTTCCGTAGTGAGGGATTTTGTAGCCTACGCTTTTGATCGCATCCGGACTCAGCCCCACAAACAACGCCATGCCTTTTCCCCTGTTCCTGATGTTTTGAGAAGTCACGAGAAGGGCATTACCTTTATTGTTGTAAGTTACTTTATTCGCTTCAAACGAACCGTCTTCAAGGGAGAAATCCTTAGATAAATTTCCGACAAACATCTTCGTAAGTTTATTCTCTACCGGACTTCCCAGAATAAACAGGCTTTTTCGAGCCAGTTCCGTTTCTGTAACTTCCGTATCTGCCTTTATAGCCGTTTTTTTGTCTGTCAGAGATTCTGCAAGCTTTTTATACGCCTCCTGTGAAAAACTATCACCACCCGTCGGATATACAATGACCTTATCCTCATCCCCCAATACCAGATCTATCGTAGGGGGGATTTCTTCCCTATGAAGACGCCGAAAGACATCACACTGAGGATCTATGGCAACACGCCGTGGTTGAGATTTTGTGGGAATGGAAATGCGGTTAGACCGTTCATTTAGCTCTGCAACACCATGAAAATTCCCTTCATCCAGTTCCAGTTGAACAGGCACGAAGAGACGGTATGGTTTTCCTTGCTGAATAATCTCCACCGTGGTCAACCACCCCTCCTCGGCCTTCTCTACCCCTGTTTTGCCCAACTCAATAAAGGGCGCACCCAATCGATTAATCCACTGCTCAAAGAACCAGGATAAATCCATCTTACCGACATCCTCAAAGATGTGACGGATATCACTCCAGCCTGCTTGCTGCCATATCTTATCTTTGTAAAATCTCCTGAGCGATTCATAAAACAACTCATCGCCAACCATGCGTCTTAGCATGTGGAATACCATTGCCGCCTTCCCATACCCGATAGCACGGGTTGCCTGATCCCTCCTGCCAATAAATCTTTTTAAAGGGAAATCATTTTCTTCCGTTACATAATTGGTATATTTCCTGCAAATGTCCCTGCGATATTCCCCGGCAGACGCACTATCCTTGAGCTCTTTATAATAATAATCTGCCATATAGGTGGTCAACCCTTCACACCAGTTCCCCTGAGATTCATCCACGAAGACCGAGTTTCCCCACCAGTTATGTAATATTTCATGACCCAATGATGTATCAACAATAAATGGCATTTTTACCACCGTATTTCCCAGCAGGGTAAACGAAGGCATACCGTAGCCGGTCTGGAAGAAATTTTCCACAATGGCAAATTTCCTGTACGGATACCCCCCCAGGAGTTTCTGGTACATATCCAGATAGCGCCTTGTAGCGTTTATATACGTTTCTGCCAAACCTTGCTCTTCAGGAAAAAAATAAGCATATATATCGATACCCTTATGATTGATGCTTGTCACTTTATATTTTCCGGCCACAAGGTCACATCCCTCCGACACATTCCTTTCTTCCCATGTGGTATAAGTCTTTCCATCAAGTGATTTTCTGCTTATCAGCGCACCCTGTGTTACGGCCTCATATCCCTCCGGTGTAATAACAGTCACCCGAAAAGTCGCCAGAGAACCGGGGATATCCGGATACCACATGCTGGCAGGACTCAGGTAAACCCCAGCCTCATCAATAATGCCCGTCGTCCCGCCAACATCTTCCAGTTCCAATGAGACGGGCCGTTCAAAAAGATACCCATCGTAAGCAATATCCAGAACCACGTCATCCGCCTGCCCCAAATCTGCGGGTATTGTAACTTCCAGGCATTGAACATGCCCGAAAACATTTTTTTGGATAAGGTCGTCTCTCTCGAAACCGCTGGTTCGCACCTTAAAATCTAATTTTTTGTCCAAAGCACCAACGGACAGGATTTGGAATGCCCCGTTGATAAGGCATGAAACCTTTTCCGTATCCTCACAGTGCACCCGCATACGATCAATGGCCTTGAGCTTGTGTTCTTTCAAATACAATTCAATCTCTATATTATGGCTCAGAATCGTGCTTTTACTAACCTCAGTAGCACACGGACCAGATGCAGGTGTGATTGCTAAAATACATAATAAAGGCAGAATATACCTTATTGACCTCATAATAAACATACTGATACTCCTTTTGCAGAATCATTTAGATATTTAGCAATCAAGGTAATATTTTCGTATTGTGGAATCCCCTCCGTTTATTCCTATTTGCACATCTGAAAATCATAACTCCAATACTTTTTTTGCATATCTCACAAACACATTTCTCCCGTGTTTCGTGTCTTTTATCCGTTATTTTTTTAAATCCACAACCTTGAATCTTTCCTCAGGCTTTGTTATAGTACAGCAAAAATACTACATGGTCAATCTCAAAAAAAGCAATGGTTAAACTCACATGCGGGTTATAAAATACCCCCTCTTCTATGTCATTGGCATATCGATCTATCTCATTTTAAACTTTCGTTGGCGATATGTATTCAGGCATCTCTACTTAAGGCCTAGGACAAAGAAGATCTGCACAAAACCTGTTCAGAACATTTATAAAAATGATGACACGGCGCTTGTCTCTCTTGTACAGGGCGAAGACATTTACGCTATGCTTAAAGACGGTATCACGCTCATAGGTGGACTGGAAAAACTGGATATTCAAGGCAAATCCGTCCTTATAAAACCCAATATCGTCAACCGTTATGCTAGCCCCGCCAACACAAATCCCCTTGTGATAAAGTATCTTATACAACTCCTGCGCGAGTCTGGGGCTTCCAAAATACTTATAGGCGATATGTCAGCCATTTTTGCGCTTCCTACAAAGAAAAATGCCATAAAATCAGGCATCTGGGAGGCTATTCAATCAGAAGACGTGACATTTGTCCCCTTTGAGGACTATGGCTGGGTAGAAGTTGACATACCACAGGGAAGATTTGTTAAAAAGACCCTTGTCTCAGAGATTATCTATTCCGTTGATATAATCATCAATGTCCCCGTTATTAAAACCCATAGATATGCCAACTATTCCATTTCATTGAAAAACTTCATTGGCGCCACGCATGCCCGGCAACGTCCTTATTTTATTGCACCTGAATTTTGGGACGAAATCGTTGCAGAACTGAACGTTGCTTATACACCCCATCTTAATATCCTGGATGGGACAAAGATTTTTGTAAAGAATGGTCCCACGAAAGGCACGGTGGCCGCACCGAATCTTGTCGTTATTACCGGAGACAGAATCGCAGCTGACGTTGTAGGATTGAGCATTATTAAAGCATTTGAGGGAGAAGAAGGGATTATCAAGAAAAGTGTATGGGAACAACGGCAGGTTAAAAGGGCTGTGGAACTTGAACTTGGAGTCAGCAGTCCTTCCGTAATAAAAATTGTATCCAAATGCATCTGCGCAAACAAACGTAATTTTGATAAACTTATTGAGGAGATTCAATACTTTTTGAATAAATAAACATGATAACAACCGATATTGTAATCATCGGGGGTGGAATAGCAGGCGTTTCCATCGCGAAAGAACTTGCAGGCAGACATCCGGATTTAGACATTACCCTGGTAGAAAAAGAAGACACGGTGGCATGTCATGCCAGTGGAAGAAACAGCGGGGTGCTTCATGCGGGCTTTTATTATTCACCCGACAGTCTCAAGGCAAAATTTACCGTAGAAGGGAATAAGCTTTTAACTGATTACTGTTTAAAACATCATCTTACCTTAAATAGATGCGGCAAAGTTGTGGTAGCGAAGGACGAAAAGGAACTTGAGGGTATCTGTGAGCTAAAAAGGAGGGGCGATAAAAATGGTGTGGAGTTGGAGATGGTGGACGAGAAAAAATTGGAAGTACTTGAACCAAACGCCAGGACTTTTGATAAAGCCTTATATTCTCCGACGACTTCGGTAGTAAATCCCGCGGAAGTTGTCGAACATATCGCTCAGAATTTAAAGGGAAACGTAAAAATCCTACTTAAAGAAAAGTTTATAAAAAGAGTCGATCTCTCCACAATGAGTACAAATACGCAAAAAATAAAATTTAAACATCTCATCAACGCAGCAGGCTTATATGCCGATAAAATTGCCCATCAATTTGGGATCGGGCAAAAATACACCTTAATTCCTTTCAAAGGTTTATACCTGGAATACAAAGACAGCACTTTAATTCGCAAACATATATATCCTGTTCCCAATTTAAAAAATCCATTCCTTGGCGTTCATTTTACCATCACGGCAACGGGAAAAGTGAAGATAGGCCCAACGGCAATTCCTGCCTTCTGGAGGGAAAATTATCACGGTCTTTCGAATTTTAGTCTGAACGAGTTCTTTGAAGTGCTGTTTCATGAAACGAAACTTTTTGTCACCAATGCCTTCAATTTTAGGAGTTTGGCCTTTGAGGAAATGAAAAAATATCACCGGAATTTTTTTATTCAACAAGCAGTGCATTTGGTAAAAAAGATAGACACAACCAAGTTTGGCGATTACCTGAAACCGGGCATCAGGGCACAACTTCTGGACACAGAAACCATGAAACTGGTAATGGATTTTGTTGTCGAACAGGGGGAAAATTCCACGCATATATTGAATGCCGTCTCACCGGCGTTTACCTCGGCCTTTTCATTTAGTAGATTTATTGTTGATGAAGTGGAAAAGAGAATGTAACTTAAAACCATACTATGGCATTACCGTGTAAAAACTTCTTTTTTGTGTAAGTTTTTACCTTTCCTTCATCGTTCGGCTGAGTTCACGACGACGTCCCCTCCTTGCAAAGGAGGGGAAAGAGGGGTGGTCAATTTAATTGCGGCTATGCTGCGCTAGTGTTGAAAGCAGGCTAATTTCTTTCACTTCATCAGACTGAGATTCAAATACCTTAAAATACGTAATGTGTTCGCGACTGACCGGCAACCAGACGACACGAGGAGAACGAGGAGATTTATAAAACTTCTCTCTGAGGATAAGTTCATGAGTTTCCTCTGCCCATAGTTCGAATGAACCATCATTTTGAAACCGCCTGTAAGAGATCCTTCCAGATGCTCCACGGGTCACACCATATTATAAAAGCTTGCTATATTGTAGAAAGTAGTTGAGCTTTGAGGAAAAGAGCTATACTCTTTCTTGAATAGAATAGGTTTAGTAAGTTAGTAAAATTCAAGTCAAAGAAAGGAGTATAGCTGTGAAAGATA
>WYAU01000013.1 GCA_011525665.1 Candidatus Brocadia sp. | reverse complement strand
TGCATCTTTACACCCTGTTTTCACCTTCAACCCTCCTCCTGTTGTGTATAATCTGTTCTTTACAAACATCTTATACCATAAACAACAGGGGATTTCTATCTCTTCGGTGAGAAATCCGGGTTAGTCCCCTTCTGGGATGGGTACGGGCCGGGTTATATCTTCAGTGTAAAAGTCGCCGGGGATATAATTCGAAAAATATATGTTGACAACATAAAATCCAAATTTATAATAGGGCAACCGATAAAGGCAAACCCCGAGTGATCGGGGGACGCAAAGGAAAGGGTCTTTAACAGGTTTCATGCGGAATGTACCTGAAAGAGCAAAAGAGGCGCGTACCATAGAGAGAGCTTTAACTTTTAAAGATAGCCTTACTGCCGGAGATGTTCGGAAACGAATATTTTCTCAGTAAGGTTTTTTTATTTCTAAAATTTTAAGTTAAGGCGGCATTCTATGTACAAGAAAATAGTATCCGTATTGTCGCGAAACTCAAAAATGTATTTTAGGAATAGAATTATGCATCAGGGCGAAAGGATAATTCAATGCCTTTCGCTCGTTATGATCGTGGTTGCATCGGGTCTGTGTATTTCTATTCCCTTTTTTACCGGTGTAAAAATTGAATGGAAGAAGAGACCTTTAAGTCTTGAAAGCTCTCCGTACATACAAGATCTCGAAAAACTCTGTCACGTCGGTGTAAATGGCCGGTCATGGGAGTATATTGTCATCCATCACAGCGCCACTGCAAAAGGCAATGCCGCCCGGTTTGATCATTATCACAGAAAAGATAGAAAATGGCAGCATGGCCTTGCTTATCACTTTGTGATTGGAAACGGCTCTTTTTCCGGGGATGGTGAGATTGAGGTCGGTGAACGATGGAAAAAGCAAATACACGGTGCGCATACGGCAAATATGGATTGCAACCGGGTGGCAATTGGGATTTGCCTGGTCGGTGACTTTGAAAACGGGGGATCTCCCAGTGAAAACCAACTCGAATCGCTTGTCAGGCTCATCCAATACCTTTCCCGCAAATACAATATTGCTTCATCCAATATACTGCAACATAAGCAGGTACACCAGAAATGTACGGCATGCCCCGGTAAAAATTTTCCTTTTGCAGAGCTTAAGACAAGATTGCTGCAACTCGCATCAAAAGGAAACAATCATATGCAGGAATTATAATAGCTGGACGTTTGCGGTATCACGGTGTGAAAATGTCCTTTTTGGAAGTTTTTGCAGTGTGCTATTTAATAGAGTATAGGAAAACTTTTTTGATTACGTCTGTACAAGGTCATTTTTTTTGCGCCCTGGAGAGTTGTTCCTTTACGTCTTCAAGAGAGAGGCCATAAGTTCTTCCATATTCTTGTAATTTCTTGTCGTATTTGTAATTTCGGGCAGATACGAGTCCAAATCCTCCTCCCTGAAAATATTCATAGATCATGATGGTTTGTTCCTCGGTGTCTACAAGATAAAATGGCTGCCTGTTGCCTTGTCTTTCTCCCACGACGCCAAAGACCTGTCGCGCATTTCCGTCACCTTGCGCTCCGACATAATTTGCCGTATTCTTAAACACCAGCGTCATGAGCAGTACGGCAATAATAACGAGTAAAAACGTATTCACGCTATATATTCTGCGCATTTTGATACCTCCCCGATTGATATAACATTTTTTGTTTTGAATCACGTGCCCGTTAATTTTTCTTATTGTTTAAATCCGGTGCATTGAATTTTTTGTTCGACAGGCTAAGGAAATTTGCTTCTTGTTCTTCCCTGATGAGAATTGTGGGTTTTAAAAGGATAACTAGGTTTGATTTTTCGTTGGTTTTCTGGTTGCGGGTGAATAATTGTTTTAGCAGAGGGATTTTGGATAATATGGGGATGCCCGTTGTTAGATTTTCCTTGGTGATAGAACCCAAACCACCAATCAGCAGCGTCCCTTTATCAGGCACGCAGACCGTTACCGATACCTGAGAGACATTTATCTGAGGTAATTGGACTATTTGTTCCGGAGGTATATTGGCAGTCCCAACTCCTCCTCCTCCAATGGTTTCCACGTTCGTGGATAATCTGCTAAAAGTAAATTCTTGTATTTCCTCAACCTGAAATACAGAAGGAGTCACTTCCAGGTAGATGTACTTTCTGTCTGCAGACACAACAGGTCTTACGTCAAAAGTGGTTCCCTGCGGTATTGTGCCAATAACAGGGGTTACGACGCCCTCGGAGACCGAAGTGCTTTGGACAAAATTAATGGTTCTGACAACAGCGATATTTCCGCGCTGGGTATTGGAGAGTGTTATGCGGGGAGAAGTGAGTACCTCTGAGTCTTTGCTTTCTTGAATAGCGCGTAAAAAGCCTATCAACATGGAATCGTTTAAGATAGAATAATTGAGGCTGAGTCCGGTAACGTCTTTTCCGCTAAGGTTCCCCGCAATGTTTCCAGCCCCTGTATCGGTAGATGTTTTGTCGCTAAAAAATTTGGTGAAATTATTTCCGATATCCTCGAGAAATTTGTCTGTAACGGTAATAAAGCGGGCCTCAATGCTCACCTGGAGGTTTTGTGATGACCGTAAAGAGGCTAATAAATCTTCAATTTGTTTATGGACATGTTTGCTGTTGACCACCACAATATCCCCGGGTTGGCCCATCCGGGCAATGATGCTCCCTTCCCCCTGGGCAGGTATATTAATACCTCGTTGTGTGTCGCTTGCAGAAACACCTATGACACTGACACGGGATGACCATGATGAGGGTTCAACGGTGGTAACAATCAGTTCAATCAAATCTAATACCCGTCCCGAAGTGTCTTTCACTTTGGTGGTCTCTCCCCTTCGTATACCCATGCCGCCGGTGTGAGCGCTGGCAGCTGCTGTAATGTCGAATTCGAGGGGCTCCCTGTCGTCCATATTAATCAAAATATCCCTCACGTCGTAGACACGCATTTCCATTTTTTGTTTGTAAATATGAATAATATCGCCTTCAATGACATATTCATGCCCCTTCGGCAGGAGATATTTCAGGGCTGTTCTCAGCGGCACGTCCTTAAGCTTCAGGGAAACTGAAGCATTTCCCGCTTCCGGGTCGATGATCATGTTTATGTCGGTTTTTTCTCTGATAAAGACGACAACGTCCCTTAAAGATGTATCTAAAAACTCAAACGAGATGATCATATTCAGGGCATCTTCAATGACCTTTGGGGGCGACTCAAAGACGGGGTTTGGAATCAGTCGTAGTTGCTCTGTTTGTCTTTTGTTCTCCTCTACAATTTTTTCCATTTCAGGAAGTGTGCGTTTCACAATATCCCGCCATTGTCCTTTTACAGGAAATTGTAAAGTGTCCTGGTAGGGAATAGACGCCTCTCTGAGGTATTCATGGCTTTTTAACTTTTCCTGCGCATATGTGGTTTTCAGGTTTCCGGCTATATGCCTGTGCTTTATTTCGTGTATCTTTTCTTTCAGGTACAATGCATCTTCATTCGTTGGGTCCGTAGCGAGTAGTGCGTTGGTTATTTCCGCCGCATCGTCATATCGTTTGTCCTCAAGAGCGGTGTATGCGCCTTGCAGCAAACAGACAACATCCTGTCCGGAAAGAGGGGTGATGCCCATTTCCCCGGATACGGCGGTTTTTTCATCTGTCTCAAGCAAGTGTTTTTTTTCTTCCAGAAATTGTCTGGATTCTTTGAGTAAGGTGTGCGCTTCCGCATTGTCGGGTTCCAACATGATGGCCAGTTCAAGTGAATCAACGGCCTTCGCATAATCCCCCAGACCGATGTGCATTTTGGCGGTTTTAAGGTAATAGTTGATTGCGGGAGGAGATTGCGTTTCAGTAGTATCTTCACCTTGTGTCCGGGATTGACTTTGCACAAGGGATGATATACACATGTTCACGATGATGATTGAGATGAGAATAAAGATGCTTTTCATGCAAGCCCCTTTTTCAAAAAGTCTTTTTTAGTTGGCTGGAGAGGTATTTGCTGATGGATAGACAGTAACCGTTTCCGTCCCCAAATTTACTGATTCTCCTATCCACGCATCGTAGGTCTCTCCCGTTTTGTCTTCAAATATGATCTTTGACGTGGGAATCATGTATTTTTCTTCTGTAAGAGAGGTGCCTGTAAATTCACCCTTTTCATTCCGGAGGAGTATGGATTTTTTTATGAGAAGCGGTTTTTGTGCAAGAGGAATAATTTTTATCAACTTACAGTGTGTGTTGAAATCCACCGGTTCCCTGTTTATTACTTTTTTTCCGCCGATTGTTTTCCCGTTTTCCACGGTAAAACTTTCAGTCAACCATTTATCGTTATGTAGTTTCCTGACCTGGATAAGCGCCAGGTCGGCGGTACCGCCTTTCAGGATAAATTCCATGTTTTTCGGGGTGGGGACATCCGGATGTGAAAGGCTTTGCGATTCTGTTTTTTTTAATAAATCACGGGTTGTAATGCCCGAAATTGCCTGTTCTTTGGTGAATTTACCGAAGAGATATGGTCTCTGCACAGGGGAGGCGGAGGGCGGAGTCGTAAAACGTGATTCCAGCCGTGCTGCGTTTTTCAGCTCCTTGTCCGTAGCCGGAGGCTTACTTGTTTTGAGTTTTCTGTCAATTGTGTCCGATAGTGAAAGCAATTTTAAGTCAATTTCGCGCGCCCTCAAATTTAACGTAATAAAGGTATGAAGCATTGTATACATAAGGTAACCCGTGGAAATGCCAAGGGCAAACTTTTCAACGTGCCGGAAGATAAAATTTTTCATATCCATTTGTTACATGATTGCATTGTGGTGTTTAACAGTAACAATTTAAGCCTTGTAATCAATGACATAGGCATCTATGGTAACGTCGATAATTGGATTTGATGCAGGGTTGTTTGCACCATCCTTATTCAAGTCGTCTTCACTTCCCATCAATGCGCTATGAGGCAAAGTTTTATTGGTGCTCAAAATCGTGACGCCTTCAATGACAAATGTAATGTCTGATTTTAAAATATCATGCAGGAAAAATTGGATGCAGTCCGCCTGTAATTCAACGCTGATGGTAAGGGGGATAACGGTATAAAGTTGTTCAAAAGAGGGGTCGTATGCAGGGGACGATTCCCGGAATGCTATTTTCCCAAGTTTTGTAATTCCGGTGTCGTTCAGAATAATGCTGATAATTGCTTCCAGGATCCAGAACCTCTTTTGTGCGGGCAGGATGGCGTCCCACGGTGGAATATCCGGTCCCCAATTTTGAAATAGCAGGGCACCTTCACCCACGGCAATATTATTTGTCTGCAATTTTGTTAACAATGCAGAACTCCTTTTCATGTATTCGTTTTTCCAGAGTGCTTCATCCTCGATTTTGATCGGACCTTTTTCAGGGTCTTCCCGTAAAAAGATCGCTTCCAGCCGGTTGTCTCTCTCTTTCAAAAAGGACTCGCATTTCTCAATCTCTTGTTTATAAAGCTCAGTCTCTTGTCTTGCTGAAGTAATCCATGCGTCGTTGGAGAGGTCTTTTTTTGTCGCGTACCACTTCAGTGTTGTCGTTAAATCTTCGATTGCCTTGTATGCCCTGGAATGTCGGTTTGACAGCGGAAATATAAGCACAAAGAAAAAGACCAGCAAAAGAAAAAATGCTGTGCCGTTAAGAATCCAAAAACCCGTCATTCCCGCCAAAATATCCGGAAGAACTTTTCCGAGTTTCCGGAAGGTGGTGTTTTTACCGATATTCATGTCTTATGCACCTGCATTTCCGTTCATGATTTTTTTGCCGGCGTTGAAGTTCCGTTGATTAATGATGCCGAATCTTCCTCTAATTGAACCTCCTCTTCAGATTTTACAATCCATCGGATCTCAAAACTAATACGACTCCCGCTGTCCTTGTGGTCTACCTGCCGGGACGAACCCGGAACAATTTCCGCATTTTTGAACGCAGGGACTGTGTGGTTAAAAAGCGCTGTATCCTGGATAGGCTTCAGGACATGTTCTTCTATAAAGCGCATACCGGGTTCTTTGCTTTCCCCTTTTATTCCCATAAGGAGTAATTTTTTTGAAGCGTCAGATTTTGCAGGGGTGGCAGTCCTTTTCTTCTGTGAGGGATCCGGAGGCGTTTGTTTCTTCGTGTCCCCCGTTTTTATGGCGTCTGCATCAATCCACGAAGACTGGAGGCTGATGATAGACACAGAGTCAGGTATTATTGAGAGCAATTTATCCAGAATTTCCATCCAGATGAACCGGGAAGAATCAAGGGAGGATACCAGGTCGAGCTCAGATTTATTTGTTTGCGCAAGGGTTTCAGCATTTTTGTGCTTCCGTTCGAGATCCTTTATCTCGTACAGTGTTTTTTGGTGACGGTCTCCCGAATCGTAAAGATGCACGGTTTGAATATGGAACCCGGCATATTGAATGATAAGCGAGAGGGCTAGACAACCGAGAGAGGCCAGGGCATAAGGTTTCTTCTTCGCTATCTCAGCCGCCCTGATGAGTTCCTGCGGCAATAATGTTATTTTTATTTTGCCTAATCCGATACCCTGCAGCGCAAGCCCTAATGCAACACCCAGATGGAGCACATTTTCGTTGAAAAAGGCAGTATTGATAGTTCCGGATAATTCCAGATTGTTTAAAGCCTTAAGCACTTTTACTTCGTAGGCAAAATTGTCGGTGATACATTTTACGTTGGCCGGGTCTTTAAATTTGTTCCCCATAAGGAAAAGGGTCTTAAAATGCATCGTTTCCTTCGTTAGGGATTTGTAATATTCCATCGATCTCTGGATTTCTTTCACAAGATCGGTGTCCACCGTAGAAACCGGGATGCTTCTGAGCCAGAAATACCGGTCGTCAACGATGATGAGATCCGTATTTTCTGTTTCCATATTTATGATAATGGTTAGACCATCGATTTGACGGTCAAATGAAATGAAATTGGCGATAGCCAGGGGAGAGGCCTGTATTGCAGCAGGCCTATGCCCCAGGGGTGAGATATTTGCCAGTAACTGGTCGATCGTTACCCGTTTGGCCGCAAACAGCCCAATTTCTATGCTCTCCGCACCGGGGGCCCGTTCCGTTAATTGCTGGTAGTCCCATACAATATCTTTGGGGCCAAAGGGAATTTGTTGTTTCGCCTCATAACTGACAATGTTTTTTAATTGTTTCCCCTCTACAGGGGGAATTGCGGTAAAACGGGATAATACCAATTGGCCGGGAATAGACAGCACCACATTATCAGTTCTGGCGATGTGATGTTTTGTCAGAAAAAATTGGACGGCCTCTTTGACAGATGGAGATTGGAGGAAGTTCCCGCCGGAGGGGAGCGCAGGGTATTCAATGATATCCATATCTTCCACCCATAACCTGTCCAGAACCCCGATAATCTTTACCGCTTTTAAAGCGCGACCTCCAATATCCATGCCCCATGCAGTCCTGGTTTTGCGTCGTGTCAAAGCTTGGTTTAGTTTCTTGATGCCCAGGCTGCGTATTTCACGTGGAATAAGCAAACGGCGGAGTTTCATTTACATCGTTTCTTTCGATTAGGGTTTATTGTGTACAAAACATTCAAGAACCTCTTCGGGGAGTTTCGGGTTGTCGCTATCTGCACTTGCGCGGACCCAGCGGATATCCGGAAAACTTCTAAACCACGTCATTTGTCTTTTCGCAAATCGGCGTGTTCTTTGTTTAATCTCGGCGGAAACCTCTGCAAGTGAGTGCTTTCCCGTGAAAAAGTTGATAATTTCTTTGTATCCAAGCGCCTGGGAGGCCTGTTTGCTCAGTCCTGAGGGATTGTCTAATAATGTCCGTACCTCTTCCACAAGGCCCCGCATAAACATACGATCCACACGCGCTTCGATGCGTTTATATAAAACATCGCGATCGTATTCAATAGCGACCGGCACGCAGGTATATTTTGGATTTTTCTGGCCAAACTGGGTCTGAAAAGAAGAGATGCGCTTTCCCGTCGCCTTAAAGACCTCAAGCGCCCGGATAATCCTCTTCTGGTCATTGAAATGTAACTTGCCAGCTGCCTCGGTATCAATATCAGTCAGCATCTTGTGCAGGTAGTTCGGGCCTTTTTCCACGGCAACAGATTTTAAATAGTCACGATATTCCCAGTCTGCAGGCGGGCCTTCAAATAAACCGTCTATAAGAGCTTTTAAATAAAGGGCAGTGCCCCCCACGACGATGAATTTCTTGCCGCGCTGATAAAGATGTTGCGTTACGGCTTCAAAATCCTTTACATACCGGCCTACGCTATACTCTTCCCATGGCGCTACGATATCTATGAAATGGTGGGGAATCCTGTTTCTTGCGGCACGGGAAGGTTTTTCTGTGCCTATATCCATACCCCGATACACAAGCATCGAATCAGCCGAGACTATCTCTGCATCAACAATTTCAGCAATTTTTAAGCCAATGTCTGTCTTTCCACTTGCTGTGGGGCCTGTAAGTATCCAAATCGGCAGAGGCATGATATGTTTTTGAATATAAATAAGAAAAAATGTTTGTTTTTTTGCTATGAATGTATAAAAAATTAACAGCTTTTGATTATACAAGATAATTTTTAATAAGTAAAACAAACGTATTTTATAGAAGTATCTATTCGTGTTCATGAAAAGTAGAATACGTTATGCCGTTTCCGTCCAGAGTGAACGTTATTGCCCCCTCCCGGTGCGTCTGCAAAACTATGATGTGATGTTTTTGCAGGATATCGAGCGTCTTACGGGAGGTTATACCGTCACTCGAATTGATAAAGGCATATGTAGGCCGGACGGTATTTAGGAATTCTTTTAAGTTACTGATAAAGGATCCGTGATGGGGCACGTGAATGATATCCGCCTTGATTCCCGGAAGTTTTGTCATGATCGATTTAATTCCTTGTTCTTCAATGTCTGCGCAGAGGATGATGGAGCATCCGAGATATTCAATCCGGACAACGCAAGAATTATCATTTGGTGAGGTAATGCCCCAGCCAAAGGGAGGATGAAGTATCTTTACCACGGCAGGTTCAAAGCCGGTTAATGCTTCTCCGTAAGAAAGGGCTGCGGTACGGATGTGTTTTTTACCGAGGGAAGTAAGTATTCTTTTCCCCTCTCTGGATGAAAACAGGTGCGGCTGTGAATAGACAGATTTTACCGGGAATCTTTCGATAATCGATGGCAGCCCGCTGTGGTGGTCTTTGTGTTCGTGAGAGATGATTACCAGGTCAAGTGTCTTTATATTCTGTCCCCACAAAAAAGGGGCCACAATATTTTTCCCTATGTCATAATTTTGCCACGAACCCGCATCATACAGGAGATTTTTTCCATTGGGAAACCGGATGACTACTGCGCTTCCGTGTCCCACATCTAAACACGTAATCTTCACAGACCGATGTGTGAATTTTAGCATGCCTGAGAAAATCAAAATATTGGCGCTCGCCAGGCCAAATATTGCGATGCTCACGAGGTCTATTGAAAAAAAGTTGCGGTAGAGAAGCACAATAAGGAACAGGTAATATCCGGCGATCTCTATGGGCGACGGACCCCGGGTGTAAAAGTAAGAATATGGTAAGGACGCAAGATTGGAAACCAGAGATTCCAATGCCCTGTCTGCGTTCGATGCCAGCCAGGCTGAAACAGATGCCAAGGGAGGGCATACCGTTCCCAGTGTTAATAACGCGATGCCGCAGACTATAATAATCCAGAATAACGGGAACACAATAATATTGATAATGGGGATAAAGGGTGTGAAAAGGTGGAAATAATGCGCTGTAAGAGGCAGGGTTGCCAGCCATGCGGCAAGGGAAACGCAGAAGGATTTCCGCAGATATTTCTTCAGGAAAAACAGCCGCCCTTGTTCTGCCTTTACCTGTAATGTTTCAATGAATAAGGCTGTTTTAAACAAGGCGCCTTCAATCTTTGACGTTCCATAGACAATACCCATCGTCGCCAGCACCGATAGTTGAAATCCAATATTGAAAAGATCGGAGGGGTTTCTCATAAGGATAAAAAAAACGGCCGCAAAGATACTGCTGGTAATGTCCCATTGCCTGCGCACGAAAAAGCTGCAAAAGAAAACAGCGGCCATTATACTGGCGCGAAGCACAGGCGGGTTAAGTCCTGTTAAAAGGGAGTACAGGGCAATAACGAGCAGGATAATGAGTGTTGACAGGGTTTGGTTTATTCCTAAAAACCGTAGAGGTAATAGTACAGTAAAGACGATAATTCCGACGTTAAAACCACTAATGGCAATGAAGTGTATGACGCCTGTTTTCATAAAAGCATCAATCGTTTCAATCGGGAGATCGACCCGGTTGCCCAACAGCATGCTGCTGATTAACGGGGCGCTGTTGCTAAAGGTATAGGTGTATATGGTGTTGTTCAATGAATTGTGCAATGCGTAGAGGATGCTATAGATCCCGTTATTGCGATATGACTCCCTTACCCGTATATTATTCGTATTGACAACTGTCATGAAACAGCGAACCGGCGGCATTTGTCTCTGCAGATAGCTTTTATAATCAAATTCATGGGGATTACCGGGCGGTTTTGGCAGGAATGCATATCCGAAAAGTGTTACTCTTTGGCCATAGATTAACTTATTTATAAGGGGCAACGTGTTGTTTGCTTTTAAAAGTTCGTCTTCCGACGGATACAAATGTACTTTAACAACGCCGGATATGTCTTTCCAGCCTGATGCCGTTTCTATCTCTTCTGCACGGATTGTAAAAGAGATTTTATAATGAGATTCACCGGAAATGTGCCCTGATTTTATCTGAAGCAATCGTTTATTCACCGTGTTTTCATCTAATAAAACAGGCGGATGTATAATTACTCCCGTAATGCGTTGTAAAGATTTGTGAGTAGTTAAGACGTATTCAACATGGTTTCCGGGAAGATGCTCTGTCCGGCAATCGTAGTACGCAATGGATATCACCACCAGGAAAATGGGCAGGCAGGGTAGTAAGAATATCCTGAATTTGTATAAATACAAAGAGAGAAAACATAGCACCCATAAAAGAAAACCCGTTCCCAGTGTTAAATAGGGGGGGATTTTTGTGAGTAAACCTATGCAAATACCGCCTATAAATAAAAAGGTGATAAAAACAACGGGTCGTTGCATAATATTTACTCTTTGTCCATATTTGTAATATCCATCGTATTCCCGGCACATCAAATGACTGAAAATTCCTGTTAGGACGAAGATAAAGAAACAAAAGCAAAATATGTTCCAATTTGTGATGTGCATTTTGTTTGTATGCATCAGGACACTTTTTCGGATTTAATTCTTCGTGTTGTAATACGCTGTCAGAAATATTATAATTTAGCGCCGGATTCAATTTTTGATCGTTTCAGAAAGGTTGTAAATATGGGGAGTCCAGAAGGGATACGTGTCTTGATAACCTCCGGGCCGACGAGGGGTTATATGGATGCCGTCCGATATATTAGTAATAAATCATCAGGGAGGTTGGGGGCTCTGATTGCGACCGAACTACTGAAAGGCGGCGCTCATGTAACTTTTGTTTATGGGATGGGAAGTAATGTACCGGACATTACTTTATTCGGGAAGGAGTGCGCCGGCCAGCTGGCGCTTGTTGAGGTGGAAACACTAGATGACTTGTTCGCCGCGATTCAGGGGAGATTGAAAGGCAATTCATTTGATGCCATCGTACATGCCATGGCAGTGCTTGATTACACCCCGGAAACTCAGAGCGGTGGCAAGATACCTTCGAATAAAGATAAACTGGTAGTGACCTTTGTAAGGACACCCAAGGTTATAAAGGTGATAAGGGAGTTATGGCCACGTGCTTTTTTAGTAAGTTTTAAATTAGAGGCTGGTTTATCGAGAGATGCCCTTATTGAAAGGGCATATAAGTCCCTGGTTGAAAACGGCGCGGATTTAGTCGTAGCCAACAACCAGGATGAAATTAGCGGGGATACACATCGTGCTTATCTGATTAATTGTTATAAGAAAGTTGAATCGCAATGCGAGATAAAGCAAGATATATCACAAAGTATTGCGGATGTAATATTAAGGCAAAAGAGAATCAGTAAAAATCAGGCGCCGGCGGTTTAAAAACAGGTGTGGTGCAGGATAATCTCGGATGTCTTTCAAAAGTGATGACTTCAGCCCCGGGGTGATTTGATGGCTTCAGTATCTAAATCCTCATATTCCGGAATGGCTTTGATGGTTGGTAGATATTTTACAAAGGGGGAGTATGCTAAAAACTAAAAATCCCTGCATAAAGCCTTTTCAGGGTGATGGAGTATTCTCGTCTGGCGGGACGTGCTTTTTCAGTGACCTGTGAGAGAGGAGGAAAATAAAGAGGAGGTACGGCCTTACCAATGCCTGTTTGACCAGCATCTTTAACCATACCAGTAAATCCGTTCTTCTGCCTGTGTTTGGGCGGTATCGGTCATGAAATAAATAGTATGAATCAACAAAATCGCGCTGAGAGCAAAATTCAAAGATGTTGTCCTTACGTCTGTATTTACCAAAAAATACAAAAGTAAAAGGTTGTTTTTTGTTGTGAATATCTTTGACAAAATGGCCTACTAAATCATTTGTTGACATTGTAGGAATACCGTGATGTCGGAATAGGGTAAATTTTATTCCTCGTTTCTTGGTGTTATGATTTGATCGGTAAGCGAGGTAAATCAACTGAGTACAAGTGAGGCGATTCTCATTTACAAACGAAAGAGAAAAATTAAAACCTTTGCCATAGTGATTGAATGCCTCTTCTATTGCCAGAGCAATTTCAAGATTTGGTAGATTGGGGCGAATGGCAGCAGTATAAACAACGTCAAAAAATTTTTCGGAGTTGGATATTGCAACGCCTGGTTTGTTTGATTCTATAAAGGCGCTGCCTTTACACGAAACAGCCTCAAAGTGATTATAAGTCTTTGAATGGTGCCGGGATAAATATTTTGTAAAAGGTACCCCGTAATGAGCTAAAATACTTTTGTCCTGATCAAATTTTTTAGAAAGCATGTGCGGTGTACCCAAAAAAATTCCTGTATGTCGCCAAAAGCCGTTAAATATAATGGCTGCGACAGATAAAATCCTTCTATTAAAAATAATATCTCCGGGTTCCAGCTTGCTTACAATACAGTGTAAATGCCCCATGAAAGAGAACCATTTATTAGCAAATATTATAAAGAGTAAAAATTGCACAATTTAATGAGGGTTTCCACTATAACAACAAGTGAAACAAATGCAATTTCTTTTTTGTTTTTGCTTGACATAATAAAATACGTTTGTTATTCTTTTCCTGCATTTCCAGCATTTGGAGCAAAATGTCAATCTCAAAGCCGCGATATAAACATGTCCACCTCAAGAAACGCATCCTGATTATTAATTGCTATTTCGATCATACACGCCAATCTATTCGCCGAACCCTTAAGACACCGCAATCCATGGCGCCGGTCTATCTGGCGGGTGCCTTTTCAGCAGAACATTGCGATGTCCGCCTTTATAACGAGCAGTACAGCGGTCCTCTCGAAAATGAACGTTTTTTTTCCTGGCCGGACATGCTGGTTCTTACGGGAATAACCGTGGCATTTGACAGGATGTTGCATGTAACGGCTTATGCACGTTCAAAGAATGCGAATGTTATCGTGGTAGCTGGCGGTTCACCAGTCCGCGCGCTTCCCCGTTATTCCCGACGTTTTTTTGATTACTGTTGCGTCGGTGATGTAGAACAGTTGAAAGAAGTCATCGCAGACGCCTTTGGGAAGGCTTACGTTGCTGGAGAAATGTTCCCGCGGTATGATTTGGCATATTGGACAGGTCGGATTGGTTACGTTGAATCCAGCAGGAATTGCAACTTCCGATGTCCTTTCTGTAGCCTAACGGGTGAAGGGGCAGTATATCAAAAATTCAGTCTTGAATATATTCGGAAACAAATAATAGCTGTCGGAAAGAAGGATTACATTTTTTTCCTCGACAATAACTTTTACGGCAGCGACAGAAAGTATTTCCTTGAAAGAATGGAACTCATTAAAGAAATGAGAGAGGGGGGGCTTTTTCGTACATGGGGCGCATTAGTGACTAATGATTTTTTTTATAATGACGAAAATTTGGAACTTGTTCGTAATGCAGGTTGCCTTGGAATTTTTAGCGGAATAGAGGCATTTGACACACAGTGGCTCCAGAACAATAAGGTACAGAATATTCGATTTCCGCAGGTAGAACTAATCCGCAAAAGCCTAAATGGTGGAGTTGTATTTCTCTACGGCCTTATTATGGATATAACTAGCCGCCGGATTGCTGATCTTCAACGCGAGATAGATTTTATTCTCAACACACCTGACATTACTCTGCCAAGTTACCTTGTAGCGCCTATACCTTTTCTTGGTACACCGTTCTTTTACGACTGTTTGGCCAAAGGTATTATTCTTCCAAAGACAAAGTTGCGTGATCTTGATAGCGTCACCCTGTCGCTCAGGTCTTTGGATCCTGTCAGTGAAGTGTCAAAATTCTTTTGTAATATTCAGAATCTATCTGGTTACCGGTTGCGTGTGCTTCAGCATTCTCTCGGTTTTTTGAAGAGATACCGGTCAAAACTTAACACTATGCAGATGATAACTGCTTTAAGTGGTGGTGCTCTCTTAAGTGCTGAAAGGTTTGCAACTTCCTCTGACTGGTTAGGTTTGATTTTCAAACGGAAAAGGGCCCGCACACATATCAGCACAAGCGAAATTCTCGATGACGTCTACAAACCGGCGTTTCCTGTCGATTATCGTTATAAAGACTATTTTAAACCCACGATGGTTACTGATGAATCAGGCCACTTATGCGAGGAACTTGCCGAGGATCTCTTTATGAGTAAAAAAGCCTTTTGAAAACAGATTAATGATCATGGCGCTCACTGATTTGTTTTCCCTGCCACGGTAGTTTTCACTGAACTTTCATTTCAACAATTTTGCGGTAATGGTAACCGTAAATGGAAAGTCTTATGGCCAAGGGTATCAATCTCGGCTTGTAAATGCTTGTCCATACTAAAAGATTCCAGTAATAGAACCTCTCCCTTCCTAAGATACCTAAATAGTAAATGGAGCGAAGCAATGACAGAACATTTCCAAAGTTTATTGGCGCATAAATCTGTGAAGGTTCATATTCAAGAAAAAGTGTCTTAATGCGATTATAATAGTTCCTCGGAGAATAAATGTAGCGCATAATTTCCTTATAACCTTCTTGCAGAACATCAAGATTCATTTTCGGAATAAAGTTTGTAACATTGTCTACAACCTGAAATCCCATTTGACCTAGCAGACGCCCCTCTTGTCTCAGGCGTTCGTAAAGCCTTGATCCGGTTGGAGCCTGGAGCAGAGAGACATTTGCCATCACAATTCCGCTTTTCTGGATAAAATCAATTTGACGCTTGAAAATGGAAGTCGAATCATTGTCAAAACCGATGATGAAACCTCCTTGCACTTGCAACCCGGCCCGTTGTATGCGTTTCACATCCTGTAACAGATTTCTGTTCTTGTTCTGCTTTTTGCCGCATTCATCCAAACTTCTCTCATCCGGTGTCTCAATCCCAATAAACACCCTGTCAAATCCGGCCTGAACCATCAATTGCATCAATTCCTCGTCATCGGCTAAATTAATGGAGGTTTCCGTATAAAATGTTGTCCCTCTTTTATCTTTTTTCCACTCGATTAATGCAGGTAACAACACGGTTTTAATATATCGTTTGTTTCCGATGAAATTATCATCCACAAAAAAGATGGAACCACGCCAACCAATGTTATATAGACTATCCAATTCGTTAATGGTCTGCTCATACGTTTTGATGCGTGAACTGTTGCCAAATAACGTCGTTACGTTACAGAAATCGCAATGGTAGGGACACCCCCGTGAAAATTGTATGCTCATCGAAGCATAATGTTTTATATCCGCCAACTCCCATAAGGGGACCGGGGTTTTTTTGATATCGGTAAATTCAGATGTCTTGTATACCCTTTTAACGCACCCCCTTTCAAGTTCATCCAGAAAGTATGGAAGTGTCAATTCGGCCTCATTCAATATGAAATGATCAACCCCTTCAAACTGATCGTATTCGTTTATGAAGAGTGGTCCACCTGCAACGACTTTTACACCCGCTTCTTTGCATCTTTCAATGATCTGCTGGACCGATTTTCTTTGCACGGACATTGCACTGATAAAAACATAATCAGCCCACCGCAGAGATTCTTCTTTGAGTTCAGTCATATTAAGGTCGACTAAGCGCTTTTTCCATTCTGCCGGTAACATCGCAGCAACGGTCAGCAGGCCTAATGGTGGTGTGTATGCTTTCTTGTTTATGAATTTTAGTGCATACTTGAAACTCCACAATGCATTAAGGAATTCCGGGTAAATCAGCAAAACATTCACTGTGCGACTCCTTCGTGGTACCATGGTTAATCTGCCATGTTGAACGAGACGAATCACTCATAGAACAATGTATCATGCCGCCTAAAATTGATAGCTTAGCCCGACAAAAAACGTCCTTCCCGGTCTGGGCAGATCATCGGGAATGGCTTGGGGGGCAGGGTCACTGTAATCTTTGTCAAGTAAATTGAATACCGTTCCCTGTATCTCCATTGTCTTAAAAAAATCTTTTGCAATAATGGAAAGATTTAGCAGTACATAGGCGGGAAGATCCTCTCTGTCATCGTCTTTTTCTCTGGAGCGTGTTCCGCTTACAAAGGTGCTCAGATTGGTGTTTATGTATTTCCAATAGTGCACATTTACGCCGAAGTTGCCATAGTGTTGTGCAACGGAAGGTAGGTCATTTCCATGATTATCTTCCGGGTTTTGGAAGGTATAATTCATGAAAATGTAATTATCCGTGACGATGTCAACCTTTGTTTCCATCTCAATGCCCTGGACGTGGGCGTCTCCGGAATTTTCATACCGTAGAGTACCCTCCGTGGTGGTCGGTGCGCGCAGGACGATGAGATCCTCGATATCATTGTAAAAATAATTAATACTGCTCGCAACATGATTGTTAAACTGGTAACTTAATCCGACTTCAAATGTCCTGATCTTTTCAGGGTCTAAATCCTTGTTTCCTCGGATGGCAGGTTGGTTGGCAGTAAACATCTCTAAGAAATTTGGAGGGCGAAATGCTTCTCCATAAAGAAATTTTAGCGATGCATTCTTCAGAAATGCCCATGTCAATCCTGATCGAGGATTGGTCGATTCTCCAAAATCGCTATATCGATCATGCCTTACTCCCAGGGTAAAATTGATGGTGTCTGTGATATCCCAGGTATCCTGTAAATAAATCGACCATACCCTTCGCGTAACTTCTTCTATCCAGGGGAATTCATCTGAAAAGTCCTGGATCGTATTCTGGGGAGTGGGGGCCAGCGTCCCTGGATTAAAATTGGCTAAAAAGCTGACATTTGTTTGATTGATTAACCGATATTCCAGACCCAGGGTAACGGTATTCCCATCAAACAATTCGTAGTCAAAGGGAATCTCTGTGCCAACTATCTTGTTGCTTACCTTACCATTGCCGATAAATCCGTTTGGAAAGGTTTGAGGAGTGCCAGATGTATCCAAGATAGTTGTATTCTCCGGTAATGATTTGACGAAATTATTGCTGTCAAATTGATCGTAATAAACCCTCGGTTTTATGGTAAGTTTTTCCTCAAAGATTTTTTTATATCCGATCTCACCAAATACATAGTTGGTTTCAAGGTGAGACCCATCCGTGAGGGCAAATTGAGGTCCGACAAAGGGTTCCCAATTTTTATTGCTATACCATCCCGAAAAGTATAGATCCTTGTATGAAATTTTTAAATGCGTGTCATATTCCTGCCTGCTGTCATTTACCTTACCCGGAGACTGCGAGGCATCGGGAAAAGGAGGAGTAGGAAAGGCGTTGTCAAGGCTTGTTTGGCTATCGTGTTCTATTGTACCGTTAAAGCCGCTCGTCTGTCTGTAGCGGGCCATCCCATAAATGGCAACATCCCCCCACGTCTCACCAAATAAGACGTTTTCATCGTAGGTGTCAAAACTTCCGTAACCACTGCTTACCCTTACACCATCGATATCCTTCGCATCATTGGTTATGATATTGATAACCCCGGAAAATGCATTTTCTCCGTAAACCGCAGAACCCGGGCCACGGATGATTTCAACCCTTTTAATATTTTCAACGGGAAAATCATCAAAGTTAGTAAAGGCTGATCCCTGTAAAGGGTCATTGACAAAATGGCCGTCAATCATCACCCGTATCCTGTTCCCGGTGCTTGAGGTAGCAATGCCTCGTACCGAAGGAACTACCACCCCGAAATCCGCAAATTTTAAGATTTCAAATCCCGGTACGGTTCTTAAAATTTCCACGAAGGTGCGGTATCCTGAATTTTTAATCTCTTCTGCCGTAATCACGGTGACAATACTCGGCGCCTTGCTGATTGGGGTATCATGCCTTGTGGCAATGGTTACTTCTTCATCAAACCCAAACCAGAGGGCTTCTGTGGAGATTTCTTCTGCCAATGCAACTTCCATGTCGCGTGTATGCTTTTCTTTGTTGTTGGATGCAAACGGGGAGGATATTTCTGCGTCCCCGGCGTTAATTTCTGTTGAATTGGAGGCGATGCTTATTAATAAAATGCTTAGGGGCAGGAAGATCGGAAATAAGACCTTGCTCTGTGTTATCCTTTTGGCCATAGGGCACCTCATCGGCTCGAGTCATGATGTGCTAAAGATTACGGGCGTATCTTAGGTCTAATTTGCCACTTTTCTCGCCTCGCTTTTAAAATATATAACAGACTTTGTCAAGGGAAATTTTTTGTCTGGCATTTAGAGAGGTGGTGTTTTAACACAGGCCTTATTTATTTCTTCGCTATGCCGGCGTCATGGCAGCCGTTGTCAAAGGCCTTTTTCCCTGTGCCTCCTGATTGCCCGGGATTTGCCTTTACCGGCAGATGGATTGAGTTGAAAGATTACGTGACTGGAGAGCTACGCGGAAGACGCGCATCAGTTCTTAAAGGTTTTTTGGATGATCGTGAGCATTTCATGATGAATTCCTTTGGAAGCCGCAATAATGCTGCCCGTCTTTAAATAGTGATCATTGCCTTTAAAATCTGTTACTCTGCCTCCCGCCTCTTCAACCAGGAGTGCGCCAGCAGCCATGTCCCATGGCGATAGGGCATATTCAAAAAAACCTCCAAAGATGCCTTCGGCTGTATAAGCAAGGTCAATACAGGCAGAACCTCCCCTCCTGATACCGGTTGCATGCATGAAAAAATCCTTAAATACCAGGAGATAGGGGTCAATAATGTCTTTTATTCTATAAGGGAAGCCGGTTGCAATCAGCGAGGCGCTCAGGGTGCCGGACCGTGAGACGTGGATGCGTTTGTTATTTTTAAAAGAACCATGCCCCTTTCGTGCAGAATAGATGTTTTCTCTCAGGGGTTCATAAATGAGGCCAACAGCCAAAGCCCCCTCGATTTCTAAAGCAATCGAGACGGCAAAAGTCGGTAGGCCGTGGATATAATTTAAGGTGCCGTCCAGGGGGTCGATGATCCACAAAAAGGGAGAAGTGCTTTTTTCTTCCAAAGATTCTTCGGCCAGTATGTTATGGGTGCGAAAGTGAGATCTGATATAGCCTTTGATGATTTCTTCAGACCGTTTATCAACTTCGGTGACGTAATCATTCTTGGCCTTTTCTCCGATCATTGAAGGGCACACTTTCCCAAAATATTCTTTTAAAACAACGCCGGCGCGAAGAGCGGCCTCCCGTGCAACTTGAAGATATGTATTTAAATCATCCGGGCTTGTTGTCATTTGGCGCGATTCTTGTAATGAAAAAACGTTTTTTTCACAGCAGGTTTTTTCCCGTGAGGGCCTTATAGGCGTTGAGGTATTTTTCAGAAGTTTTTTGGATGATATCGGGGGGAAGAGGTGGTGCAGGAGGCTTTTTGTTCCACGGGATACTCTCGAGATAATCACGGATAAATTGCTTGTCGTAGGAGTGTTGGGGCTTTCCCGGCTCATAACCTTCCTGTGGCCAAAAACGTGATGAATCCGGCGTGAGTACCTCGTCGATCAATATCGTCTTGCCATCTTTTGTAATACCCCATTCAAATTTAGTGTCGCAGATGATAATGCCCCGCTCTCTTGCATAATCACTGGCCTTAAGGTAAACCTTCATGCTCTTTTCCTTCAATTCTTCCGCGAGTTTTTTGCCAATCATATCGATGACCTTTGAAAAGGGGATGTTCTCGTCGTGCCCTATTGTTGCCTTGGTAGAAGGGGTAAAGATGGGTTCAAGAAGTTTGTCAGATTCCCTGAGTCCGGCCGGCAACGTGATCCCGCAAATTGACTGTGTCGCCTGGTATTCCTTCCAGCCTGAGCCGGCCAGATATCCCCGGATGACGCACTCTACTGGGATGACATCCACCTTTTTTACGAGCATGGAACGTCCCTGCAGGATGTCTTTGTGTTTTGCAATAACGTCATTATTCATGTTCTCAATCCGGGTGGTAATGAGGTGGTTTTCGATGATGTCAGAGGTATATTTAAACCAAAATTCGGAAAGCCCGGTGAGCACCTTTCCTTTGTAGGGAATGCCGCTTGGCAGAACTACGTCGAATGCCGAGATGCGGTCTGTGGCAATGATTAATAAGGTGTCATTAATTTCGTAAATGTCCCGTACCTTGCCACGGTTGCATAATTTGAGTTGCGGGATATGCGTGGTAAGGAGGGGAATGGCTTCTTTATTCATGCGATTCGGAGTTTATAGAAAAATGTCATGGATATGGTGTTTGAGTTTTGCCTTAAGTTTGTTTGCGCCCTGAAGATTCGGTTTTAACGACAGGGCAATGTTCAGGTGTTTTAAGGCATTTTCATACTCTTCCAGTTTAAGAAAGCACTCGGCCATTTTTTTGTAAATAAAGGCATTTTCGTTTTTGTATAAATGGAGCTTCAGTACCTTTTCGTAATAGCCCAGAGCCTTTTCGGGAGATGCAGTTCTTGCCAGGTTGCGGCAATAGATGTTTCTTATCCGCTCCTTAATCTCATGGAACAGATGTCTGCGGTTAGTGGAACCTTTTCCCCGTTCAAGGATAAATTCGTAGAGTGTGATAGCGACTTCGTACCTCCGCATTTTTTCATAGGCCTCAGCCAGTAAAAATTTGCAGTCGATATAGTCCCGGTGATTTAAGTAGGAGAGAAAGTCAATATTATGAAAATCCTTTAAGAGGTGTTCATAATTCTCGATAGCATTGTCTATATGGCCGTCTAAGAGATCAAAAAAAATAATGCGGATGCGCGCCTGAATATTATCGTCTCTGGCTGCTTCTTTCTTTGACGTCCCTGGTTTTCTCCGCGCACGGAAGAGATGTTTGTGTTGCTTGTCGTATTGTTCACGCGTTACAGAATCGGAGAGGGTCTTATATGCCTGGATAATAATTTTGGTCTTTGATTCAGCCCACAGCTTGTTCTGGCTATGTATATCGGGATGATATTTTTTGATGAGTGACCGAAACGAACGTTTTATCTCTTCGGTGCTTACTTCTTGATGTACTTCGAGGATGTCGTAATAATTTACCACGGTTAATATCTCTGATGAAACAATAACGAGACGTTTTGTTGGAAAATACTTTCTGTAGCATAGTGTTTACCACCTCCCGTTCCCGCCTATAAGGGTGGAGCTACATCCAACCCTCTCATAAGCTTGGTATCTCATGAGGAGTTGATACAAATACAGAGTAACGAATTACTGCAATTATGCTATCAGCTATTGTGAAACCTGTCAATAGTTTTGATTAAATTCACGGTTTTCGGGTGACTATTCGTAGCGTAATGTTTCAACAGGATCAAGCCGTGCGGCCCTCAGAGATGGATAAATACTAAAAATCACACTGCTTAAAATGGCAATGATGGCGGTGAATACTATGCTCAGCGGATTTACCACGGTGGGGATTTGGTCGAAGTAATAGACTTCGGGTGGGAAAGGCCTCCAGCCTGTCATAGTGTATAAGGCATTTTCTATCCAGTTAATCCTCAAAACAATGGATAATCCGGCAGCAACTCCAATGCCCGCGCCTATGCTGCCAATAAGGAATCCATTTAAAAGGAAGATAGACATAATACCCCGGGTCGTTGCGCCAAGTGCTTTGAGAATGCCGATGTCTTTGGATTTTTCAAGAACAATCATGGTGAGGATGGCCAGGATATTAAACCCTGCTACCACAATGATGAAAAATAGTATAAACGCCATGACCCTCCTTTCCATCATTACGGCAGTTAAAAATGTCCTCCTTGCATCCTCCCATGTCTGCACATAATATTCATAGCCCAGCGAGGCCTGGAGTTTATCCCGTACCTGATTGGCGTAACGGTAATCATCCAATTTTACGCTTATTCCGGTAACGGCGTCCCTTTCCTTTGAGCCGGTAAGTTCTTGTGCTACGGTAAGGGGGATGTAGACGTAGTTTTTGTCAAAATCGTACATGCCCGACTTGAATTTCCCGGCAACGATAAATGCCTTCACACTAATTTTATCCCATTCTTTCAGGGTGACCAGCACCACTTGTTCGCCGTTTTGGATAAAACTTGCTGTGTCTCTTTCGGGTTCTCCGGGTCCTATCCTGAATAATTCCGAACCCCCGAATGTGCTGGCGGTGTTTTTTTCTCCATGGGTCTTTAGTAAGTCATCAGGCTGATTTCCAAAGGGGGTAATATATGACGTAAAATCACCCACGCGCGCCTCCGCATGAGGATCGATTCCCTTGAAATAGACGAATTCCTTTCTATTTCTCAGCTTGATAAGCGCCGGACCCTCCACATAGGGTGCGCATGCGGCAACATGTTCAAGGTTTTTCACCTTTTCGATCACTTGTTTATAGTCCTCGAGTCCGTACATGCCGCCTTTTAGTATGATAATATGTGCCAGTGTGCCACGAATCCTGCTCCGGAGTTCGTGATCAAAACCATTCATGACGGAAAGCACGACGATTAAGGTCATTACTCCAACGGCAACCCCGGCCATGGCAAAAAAAGAGATCTTTCTGTTGCGCAGATAGCGAAGGCTGATGAAAAGGTTATACATCGGACAGGTTTTGTATTGTTATTTTGTGTTGTTAAATATATAATTCAGAAATTCTAGCATATATAAATTTTTAGGCAATGAAATAATACAATTTGCCAATTCGGAGACCAGGGAATGTTATATTTTAAGACTGCAGGGGAATCTCACGGGAAGTGCCTTGTGGCGATGATTGAAGGGTTCCCGGCGGGGGTGTTTATCGATGAGACGGTTATCAACAGGGAAATGAAGCGCCGGCAAGGTGGATTAGGCAGGGGGGGAAGGATGCAGATTGAGGAAGACCATGTGGAGATTCTTGCCGGAACCAGAAAAAATATAACCCTGGGCAGCCCCCTTTGTCTCATGATCAAAAATAGCGATTATAAAATTGATGAGTTGCCGGCCGTTACTCGTCCCAGACCGGGCCATGCAGACCTGGCCGGCGTTCTAAAATATAATCAGAAAGATGCGCGGAACATATTAGAACGGGCAAGCGCAAGAGAGACTGCTGCCAGGGTATCTGTTGGCGCTGTGGCAAAGATATTACTTTCTCTTTTTGGAATCGGTACATTTGGTTACGTAAAAGGGATCGGGGGTATTAACTCAGATAAATTCCTTAAAGACATCGGCGTTGCGGAAAAAATTCGTGAAAAAAGTTCCCTCTATTGTATCGATCAGGATATCGAAGAGAGGATCATGGAAAAGATTAAACAAACGGCGGAAAAAGGAGATTCCCTCGGGGGTGTTATTGAAGTTATTGCCTATGGACTGCCGGTAGGGTTAGGAAACCATACCCAGTGGGATCTCAGATTGGATGCAAGGCTTGCCTGCGCGCTGATGTCCGTTCAGGCAATCAAGGGCGTCGAATTGGGACTGGGTTGCACTGCTGCTAACAAATTCGGTTCTGAGGTGCATGACGAGATCTTCTATGAAAAGCCAGTACAAGATAAGTCAGCAACCGGCGGATTTAAGAGGGCGACAAACAACGCGGGAGGAATAGAAGGCGGTATCAGTAACGGTGAGCCGATTATAGTAAGGGCATATATGAAACCCATTCCGACATTGAAAAGGCCGTTAAGGTCTGTGGATTTATTGACAAAAGAACCAATTACGGCCACGTATGAAAGATCGGACGTGTGTGCTGTTCCTGCCGCCTCTGTGGTGTGTGAATCTATGGTTGCCTTTGAGATCGGCAGGGCGTTCATGGAAAAATTCGGAGGTGACAGTATCGGTGAGGTGAAGCGAAATTACGAAGGGTACCTTTCAAGTATTTGGCAATAGTTTCAAATTTTGCTTGAATAATTTTTATGTTTTGATAACATAAAACTTTTTCCGAGCTAGCGTAGCTCAACGGCGGAGCAGCGGTTTTGTAAACCGCAGGTTGTGGGTTCGAGTCCCACCGCTAGCTCCAGGAATGTGCTTCCATGAATAAATGGGTGGATTCCCGAGCGGCCAAAGGGGACAGACTGTAAATCTGTTGGCATAGCCTTCGGAGGTTCGAATCCTCCTCCACCCACCATTTTTCGTTGTTGGGCGTTGGCGGGTTTTTTGCATTTTCAATTTCTGCGGGCGTAGCTCAATGGTAGAGCCCTAGCCTTCCAAGCTAGTCATGTGGGTTCGATTCCCATCGCCCGCTTGAGCATTTATGGAAAACGGTAATTGAAAATTTAAACAAATGTATACTTTCTGTTTGACAATTGTTTTTTCGTTGATATACTATGAGACTTCTATGCTTGTGGGGTAAGGGTCGATTGTTGAAAAACAGGTGTGTGTTATAAGATTTTTGTTGGCTTGTACTTGCTGCTGTAGCTCAGTGGTGGAGCACGTCCTTGGTAAGGACGAGGTCATGGGTTCAAATCCCATCAGCAGCTCCATAAAAAATAAAAATACAAAATAAATATATCATAATATAATAAAGTTGGGGGCTATTTCAGGAAAAAGGGGTGGAGGGTTATGGGTAAAGAGGTATTTAAGCGGACGAAGCCGCATGTGAATGTTGGGACGATAGGGCACGTGGATCACGGGAAGACGACGTTGACGTCAGTGATAACGCATGTGTTGGCGAAGCAGGGTTTGGCGA
>WYAU01000012.1 GCA_011525665.1 Candidatus Brocadia sp. | reverse complement strand
TTAGGTATGAGTTGTTCACATATACCGCAACTCATACTCTAATCTGTCAATCCCGAAGGGGTAGCCACTGACTGGAGAACCGTATGCGGGAGATCCGCCTGTACGGTTCGGAGGGGGGAGAGGCGAAAGGCGAAAGCCTTTCCTACCCCTATCAAAGTAACTACCTCATTAGTGGAATTTTTCAAAAAACTAAATTGATTGCTAGTAGTAAAACGCCAAACGAAGGTTATCATTACATGAAATGAAACACGAAGGTATCTTTATTTTCTAGGTTTTATTTCTCTTCCCTTTCAAATTCAAAAAGGGTGACTGCGTAAGTAATCTTTGTCCCATCACGGTCAATCTCTACAATGCAGGTATCCCCGAAATGTTTTGTCTGAAGGTAATGAATCAGTTCCATGGCATTTTTTAGTGATTTGCCGTCAATTGACAGGATGACATCACCCTCCATAAGGCCTGCCTTTTCAGCCGGGCTTTCCCGCGTTATTTTTTCTATGGCGAGTTTCCTGTCTTCTCTCTTTTGAAACCGTACTCCGAGATACACCCGTTTTTTTTCAGGTTCAGGAGGGGCAATAGCCCAGACGAAATCGGCGGGTTCTAACGGTATCTCCGGCATAAACAGGTGTTGGGCTGACGGTTTGCCATCTTTAAATTCGGTTGTGTAAATTGTATAGTAAGGCAAAGAGGTGCGACGGAATACCCTTTTGGGAATACCAAAATCATAAATGATGTGGCCGTTCCCGACAAAGGCAAGAAACTTTCTGCCTTTTCCTTCCCACGAGGACAGATAGTCCGTTATGGTCTGTGCCATGTATTCTTCCCACAAGCATTGTATCGTGTCAAATCTCCCAATATCCGCCATGCCTTTTGCGTGTGCGGGTAAAACTTTTTCCAGGTAGACCCTGTGAAAAAAATCCGTGGTGTCAATTTCAGGCAGAAGCATTTTCTCTTCTTCGCTTAAATCAATTAATCCCTTTACCCTCACCATGTCTACGACATCCTTTGGCGCATTAAGGGCAATCACAGGGATCTTTTTTTCCTTGGCGAAATCCAGAATGTCTTTATACAGGGCGTAATCGTAGCCCCATTCCCTGTACCATCGGATATCCTCTAAAAATTTTTTCTCGTCAATTTCACCCGCAATCCACCGGTCTAAAAAAGGCTGGTAGGGTCTGGTGAACATTTCCATGCCCAGGGCTACATTACTTCCGAATCGTTCATAATAGTCCTTTAAAATCTTTAACTGTATCTGATGGGATGCATTGCTGGCATGGGTTTCACCCACATAAAGAACACTGGCGCAATCAAAGAAATGGGAAAGGGCGGATTGTGGTATCTTTTGGCCTGTCGGGACATGGATGATGTCGCCAATCTCAACCTGCGCCGGGAAATTTTTCACTCTGTCTGCATCCGGAAAGGCGTGCATCGGTAGCATAAAGTAAAATGCAAGGAGAGAGACAATGAACGAACCAGGACTTTTTAACAAAAAAAATTTGCGTTTTTTCATAATCCCAATGGTACAACAACGCATAGTTTGATATCAGAATAAACAATTCTCATAGAAACTAACATACTACGTTTTAGACCATGAGTCAAATATTCATTTTGCAAAAATTTACATGAGAATAAATTGCCGTGCTTTCCCCGTATTGCTTTACGTACCTGATCAAATAATTTCGGTTTGGGAATAATAGTAAACGTAAAAGGAAAAAGTGTCCTTGTGCGGGCGCTGGCACGAAGCAATCTCAAGACAAATTGTTTCGCTGCCGCTCGCAATGACTATTACATGTCAACTTATTTAAGACGTTCACTCTCTGTTTTAATTTTCATCGTGAAGGCGTGAAATATCTTGTAATTATATGTACTTGTTTTATATTATCGGTAAGAAAAGCTTTATCATAATGCTGGCATTTCGTACGCCTTTTTTCCGTTAAATTCTTTAAGGAGGATTGTGGTGATGAATGAAGGAATGATACCGGCATCCTGGTTTGTTATGACCCGGAGAAAGATGTTAGGAAGCTTGCTGGTGGGAACTGGCGGCCTCCTGACCGGTTGCAGGCTGACCTCTTTTGGCGAGCGAATGAAACGCAAGGGCAATGTTCTGCTCGATCCCCTTTCGGGCTTCCCACCAGGCCTGGAGGAAGCAATCCGATTCCCCCTCATCGAGGCGTTGCACGGTAGGCGGGCCCGGCGCTTCCCCCGAGGTGCTTCCATCCCGGACGGTCCGCTGGCGTTTACTTCACGACACGACCCCATGCCGCTCACCGAGTTGGAGCAGATGATGATTCTCACCGCAGTCGCGGGCAACACGGGCTGGCACTTTCTGATTCCACACAACCCTAGGTACCTGCCGCATATCCCGAACTATGCGGGTTCTGCCGGTGGCCGCACGTTTCCCTCGGCAGCAGGATTCCACACCAGCGAGTTCTTCTACACTGACGATCACGGCGTGTATTTCCTTCCCGCCTGTGATGCGCCCTCGCTGGTCAAACGCGATGGCGAAGGCGCAATTGATCTCAACGCATATCTAAACGCTCACCGGTCCCGCATCCGGAAGCTCTCGGATAAGCGGCTCCATATCCCGGCTCATCCTCAGCACATCGAGATGCACAACCCGTGGTGTGTGAACCATCCGGGCAGCACGCTTATCATCCCCGTGGCTGACCTGGCCAGCATCATGTGGCGGTCCTTTGCTACCTGGTGCAGAACGGAGCTTGTATCTACGACGATATCCACAAGAACCCTATATCCGGGATCGAGCGATTTCACACCCTCGTCGACGTGGACAATCCATACCCACTCACCTATGTCGAGCAGTTGACGCTTGCGGAGGCGACTGTGGAGATTTCGACTGCGTGCTATGCAGGGATGCTGATGTTGCAGGCGATAGGGCTTGGCGGGTGGTTGTTCGATGGGATCACACCACTGAGTATCCTTGGCGCGAGCGGTGACCCGGAAGTGCCCGGTCTGGGGTTCCGGTATGATACTGATGAACGATGGCCTTTTCCCAATGCCACAGGGCTACCGGGAGTGTGTGAAGGCTATTGTCCGCCGCACTATCCCACTATGCGCGCCGCCGTCGATGCACTCGTGAAACGAAAGTTTGGTCCCGGCGGTCCTTTCCATCCCGATACAGCCGGACCGTACCGCGACAACCGGAAAATTCGGGGCAGCGCGAAAGTCCACAGTGAAGAGTTCAAGGACTGCGTGACGACCATGGCGCAGTATGTATACGACCGCTTCGGCAAGTTTCCGGGCACGATTCCCTCGATCTTCGTTTTGACTTATCTCCAGGCTCATCACCTGGAACTGGAGTTTTACGATAAGTATTTCAGCCCGGGTGCTTATCTGGAAAGCCATGCCAGCCACATGAAACGCTGGCATTGAGTTGAATAGGAACGGGACAACTGCGATGGGCGCCTTATAAACAGTTGTAACCGACCGCGCTTTGCACAGGCTGAACCACAACTAGTCGTACATGGCGTGTTTGTTATCGTGTTTGAGAGTGAAAAGATCCTGCCAGGGAGCCCTAACCCGAACGAGTCGGAAAAGACGAAATCCGAAGCACGAAATTTCTGAGTCACCCCTGTCAGGGTTTTAAATCCTGACAGGAGTAGTTTTGTTTTTTTCTAAAAAGGTCAAAATATTTTTTTAAGACACTGCGCCTTGCCGGAATTTTCCAGAAAGGAACGAATACGTTTTCTTAAAGTTTTACATGCTTATTTTCATAACAAATGCAATGATGGCCAATGCCGCCCCAAAGACTATGCGATAATATCCGAACCATTTAAAACCGTGTTGTTTCAGGAAACCGATAAAGGCCTTGATGGCGAACATAGCTACGGCGAATGCCACGAAACTCCCGAAAAGCAGGATGGCGATATCATGATTCTCGATTGTCCCGTATAAACCCATCATTTTCTTGGCGCTGGCTCCCAGCATGGTTGGAACGGCAAGAAAAAATGAAAATTCTGCGGCCGTTCTCCGGTTAAGCCCTACCGCCATTCCACCGATGATAGTGGCTGCCGCTCGTGATACTCCCGGGACCATTGCGATACACTGGAAGCAGCCGATTTTAACGGCCTGAAACCAGGATATTTCCTGCTCTTCCGTCCCTTCGGCGTGTTTAAACCATCGGTCAACAAAGATCAGGATGATTCCCCCAAGAAACAGTGAGGCAATTACTACCCATACGTTTGCCAGTAAACGGTCGATATAATCTTCCAGGAGAAAACCTACAACCGCAGCAGGCAGGAATGCAAAGGCCAGCTTCAAATAAAACCGGAAAGAGGTAAGGAACTTGCGCCAGTAAAGTACCACCACTGATAAGATCGCACCAAGCTGAATGACGATTTCAAAATTCTTTGTTAAGGTATTATCGTTAATTCCCATAAATGTAGAAGCGATTACCATATGTCCGGTCGATGAAACAGGTAAAAATTCGGTAATACCTTCAATGATGGCAAGGATCAATGCGTCTAAATAGGTCATAAGTTTACACCCTTTCGTTTTTAAAGTGGAGACTTTTCATTGTGTGGCTTTGGCAGCCTTCACCGGTTCAATCGTTTGGCTGAGCGCGCATGGTGAAGTCTGCAAAATTGGATTAGCCTTGAGACCTCCGGCAAGTTTTTTTAATGTAACGCGAGCTTCGGTTCTCAGGATAACCGCAACTTTGAATTTCCCTGTTTCCAAATTATGCCTTACACCAACGTTTTAACAAGAAATATAGTGATTTGCAGGGACACGGTGCGTCATGCTTCTTCGGTTGTTCCTTTTTTTGTATGCGGAAACACCCGTGCAAAGACGGCTTTCAGGTATCGTCCCTCCGGAAAAATACTGGAAAAGGGGTGGTCTGATGACGCCCCCGTAATCTTAAAGATTTGCAACACAACGCCTGCTTCCGCTGCAGAACGGGTAAGGATGGAAAGAAAGTCCCTTTCTGAAACGAGACCCGAACAGGAACAGGTCAGTAAAATGCCGCCCGGCCTGACCGCCTGCATACCGAGTCTGTTGATATCTGCATAGGTCCGATGTGCGCGCCTGATTTCTTCGGTACACCCGGCAAGTTTGGCCGGATCAAGGATTACGACGTCGGCCTGCATACCCTTGCTGATTATCATGCGCAGATGGTCAAATACGTTGACATGGTGAAACGTCACTTTTACAGAATTCAGACGTGCATTTTCCTGCGCCGTTTCCAGTGCTTTTTCATCCAGGTCTATTGCCGTAGCCGACTTTGCCCCTGCCAGCATTGCAGAAATGGCAAATCCACCGGTATAGCAAAAACAATCAAGCACCTCTTTGCCGCGGCAATACTGTGACAATGTCAGGCGGTTTTCGCGCTGATCGAGAAAAAACCCGGTCTTATGTCCCGTTTTAAGGTTTACCGTCATTGCCAGAAAATTTTCTTTAATCCCGACGGAATCTGGGCCGGGATATGCCCTGGCTGCCTTTGAAAAATCTGCGCCTTCCTTCGCGGCAATTCGTTCATCCGGACGCACAACAACCCGGGCGCCCGGATAAAGGGATTGCAGAGACGATACGATCCATTCCATGATTCCGAGGTATCCGGCGGAGTATGGTTCCACCACAAAGATGTTGGCAAACTTGTCGATAATCAGTCCTGATAGGCCATCGGCTTCCCCATGGACCAACCGGAAGCTGTTGGAAGTCTTGGGGATTTCCAGAATTTCCTCGCGAAGCGTCTTTGCCTGTTCCAGCTTTTTGAAAAAAAACTCCTTATCCATCTGTTCTGATATATTCTCGGTTAACAGGCGGATACCAATATTACTTTTGTAATTGTATATACCCCTGCCAAGAAAGGTCCCTTCCTTGGAAATTACCTCTACGAGGCTACCCGGCGGTAAACGTTTTTGCGGATGCCGGATCATTCTGGTGAATATCCATGGATGGAGTGAGTTTCTCCTGGCCTTTAACGAGATTACCGGTAGTTCCATAATGTAATTGATGTCCGATAGTTTCGCATTGCTGGTTAAGGGTTTCGAATCGGGAACCGTCCCTCGGAAACTCATGATGGGCTTAACCCGTTATGACGCCGGGGACACGGACAAACTCCCTTTGTCCGTGCCACCAATTACTTGCATAAAATAAAACGCTCTATAAACATGCCTTTGCAAGGAATAAGGACGTTCCTGCGCCGGTGGAAATATTAATGAAATTAACAACTTCATTGCTTATCCATTTCCTTCGTTCCATGGTTGCACCTAAAATACTTTCAACCGTTGTGCCAATAAACGACGCAAGTATTACAATGGCTGTTGCCTGAAGAGTGATTAATTGCAGCGCGTACGCTTCTGTGCCGATAAAAGCGGCGGACAGGGCCCCTAAGATGGTTCCTTCGGCAGATATTGCTCCATCCGTGCCTGCAGGCGCCGGTCGCATGGTGGTGATTAAGACCGGTCTTTTTCCATAAATTTGCCCCAGTTCACTGGATATTGTATCGAATGTGGCGGTGGCGAATGCCGCAACGAAGGCAACCGTGAAGATTTCCGGGGTATCGGTCAATAAGGCCAGAACGGCCATCACAAACCCAACGCCACCCTTTGCAAGTGCATGCTTTGAGCCGCGCCTTCCTTTGTTTTCCTGGGCTATCCCCTGAGAGGCCTTCCACGCATATTTATGTCTGGATGACCAGCTGCCGAGTGAAAAAAATGTAAAGAGGATTAAAAATCCCCTAAAACCCAGACAGAGATAGATTCCTGTGCCAAGAACAATCCCGACAATTAAACCCGATTTGCTTACCGCTTTCAAGTAATAGGCAAGCAGCCCGAAGGAAACGGTGATGCCGAAAGCGGCGAAGATGCTGTGTGCATGACGAAGGTGTTCCCACTTCACCAGGGTCGTTGCATACAGAAATAGCCCCGCCGCCAGCGGGACGGTAATATTATCATCGATCTTCAGGGGCAGTGATTCTACCCCTGCCGCTATGAAAGAGGTCAAAAATGCCGTAATCAGGAAGTGATGCCACGCCAACGGCGTCTGGGACGGATTCAGATTTACCCACCACATGAGAATGGCAGCGCCCAGTCCGCCGAAGAAGACAAAGGCCGCAGAACCGATCCATGACTTTTCAGGATTCCAGGGAAGTTTCTTGTGTCCGTAAGCCTTTCCGAAGAGATTAGAGCAGCCGTCTCCCAGGGACATGATGGCCCATGCGCCCGCCACGACGTGCATTTTTTTGCTGAACAGGAGAATAAGGACAAAGACCATTGCCCCGTAGATCAGTTTTCCGAAGGAAAAGCCCCTTTGCTGTTCATGTTCCCGGAAGGCCTCTTTTACGAATATTTTTGATAAGAAAAGTCCATACATAATTCCCACGAATGCAAACAGGAGCGCTTGCCAGGTAGTGAAATACCTCAGTAAAAAAGCGAATATAACCGGTACGATGTGTTCAATCTTGCGTTTCGTTTCGCTTGTCATAGGTTGATTGTATAAGAATTTTCATTTTATGTATGCGGTCTGTAGCGCGAAGAGACTTTTCGCACTATAATGAAAAGCCGAGGAAACTACCACACACCCCTGCCCCTCTTGATGATTGTTCAGCCATCAGCCTGTTTTCTTCGATTCCTGGTTGCTAAAAGCTTACAGGTTTTGCCTATCCAATCAAGCGTACACTTCAGGCCTTCCTGTAAAGGAATATTGGTATATCCCAGCTCCCGTTCTGCCTTTTCCGAACTATACGCCCAGTCGTGTTTATAAATTTCAATGGTGGAAGGCAGATATTTTGGTCTTTTTCCCACGAAAAAACCAAGGGATTTCTCCCACCGGGCAGACATTTTTGCAACCCAAAACGGTATATGGCGTTTTGGGCTATTAAGTCCCGTTAAATCTCCCAGGAGGTTAAAAAATGCCTCCAGGGAGGCATTCTCCCCACCGAGAATATACTTTTGTCCGACTTTGCCTCTTTTCCATGCCAGTATATGGCCTTTTACCACGTCGGTAATAAATGCATAATTCCACAATCTGCTTCCATCACCCAGAATGCCGCCTACCTTGCCCGCCAAAAAGTCCAGGATAATACGGACAACCAGATTTCCCTCGGTAATTTCTCCCGGTCCATAAATGACGCAGGGATATACCGTTATTACCGGCAATCCTTTGTCAAGGTATTCAGGGATTAATTGATCAGCGAGATACTTTGTCCGTTCGTACTGATTATGGAAATGCTTTGGGTCGTGATGGGTTTCTTCGGTATTGTCTTTCCCGTAAGACGGGCCAAGCGCCATAAAGGAAGAGGTGTACACAAACCTTGTGACGTCTTCTTCCCTGGCACACTCCATAACGGTTTTAAAGCCTCTGACATTGACCTGATAATATTCCGGGGGATTACTTACCCACTCCTTTACCAGAGATGCCATATGAAATACCGTTTTACATCCTTTGATTGCATTCCTGATTGTCCGGGCATCGGTTATATCGCCCGGGAATATTTTTAAGTGTTTATTATCAAAATCCTTTACCTTGCTGCTGTCTCTCACAAGGAGATGTATTTCCTCATCGAAACCGCTTAACTCTCTGACGACTTGTTTCCCTAAAAATCCCGTTCCGCCGGTGACAAAGACAGACATATTAAATCCTTTACCATACCCTGGAAGTGTTTTATTTTTTGCCCTTATTTTCTTGTGATAATTTCAACCGATTAAACTGTTTGAAGCGCTTCTGGTTACCGGCTTTTCTGCCGCTGCTTGCTCATGGTTCCGAACGGTTACTCTTCCGGGATGGTCTTTTCCCGCAATTCCCCGAAAATAACCTTTAAGATATCTTTTATCTCAATTAAACCTGAAACAGTTCCTCCGGCGTCTTTGATAATGGCAATGTGCAAGCCCTTCTGCTGAAATTCCGTGAATATTTTACTGATTTTGTTATTCCCGGAGACAAAATAAGGTTCCATCATAAGATCTTCAAGGACAAAAAGGGAATTATTCACTACCATATTGATGATTCCTTTTGCATGGACGATTCCAATTATATTATCAATGCAGTGTCTGTACACCGGATACCGCGTATACCCTTCTTCTGTAACGACGCGCACTATGTCCTCACGCCCCATGTCTGCATTTATGGCAACAATCCGTTGTCTGGGCACCATAACCTCTTTCGCGAGCTTATCGTTAAATTCAAATATCTTGTGCAATAACTTGTGCTCGCCATCAGCCAGTACACCTGTCTCTCCGCTTTCCCTGATAATATGCTTTACCTCTTCACGGCTGAAAATTGTCTTTTTATACTCGATCTTCACACCAAATAGTTTAAAAAACAGGTAGGTTATATAGGTGATTAATGAAACGCTGGGTGATAATATCCATCGTATCCACTCGTATGGCCTGATGATCAGCAGGGAAAGTTGCTCGGGAAACTGGGTTGCTAACACTTTCGGAAACGTTTCTGCAAACAAAAGTAAAATAAAGGCGACGATTACGGGTGCGAGTATTACGCCCCACTCATGGAAATAATATATTGCGATCGTCGTTCCTATCGTTGATACCAGGGTATTGACAATGTTGTTTCCTGTGAGGATGGTGCTGAGGAGCTTATCCGGCTCATTGATGTTCTGGTAGATGGAGACGGCTCGTTTGTCCCGCTGTTTGATCAAGGAATCCAATCGTATTTTATTGATGGAAAAAAGCGACGTTTCGGTAAGAGAAAAAAAGGCTGAGACAACAAGGAGGGTAAGAAAGAGTATCAACATAAAAATGATTGTCGTGGTGGAAAAATGCATGTGATCCATAAAGGCAACTCCTTCTTACTTCTTTCTGCATAATTAATATTATTCCTTTTCTTTTTCAATAATAAGATGCATAATCTCTTCAGGGGAATGAGATTTAATAATTCTTTGCTTAAAGGGATCATCAATGAATAAACGGGCTATCCGGCTCAAAAGGCCGAGATACCTGCTGTCGGTTCGCTCTTTGGTGGCAATCAAAAAAACCAGGTGGACGGGTTTCCCGTCTATTGCATTAAATTCAATTCCCTGCTCCGAAATCCCAAGGCATGCGACAATATCAGTAACGCCGGAGGTCTGGGCATGGGGAATCCCAATTCCTCCGCCAATTCCCGTGCTTTTAATTTTTTCCCGTTCAATTACCTTTTTCAGGAGGTCCGTTTCGCTTGTCACCTTTTCCGATGTCCTGGCCGCGTGTACCATTTTTTCCAGCACGTTATATTTATCCGTTCCGTTCAAGCCGATGATTATGCGTTCTTTGGTTAAAACATCCGACAGTTTCACACCTCCCCCTTTCCCCCGTAATTGCTTTCTTCATCCCGGTATGACAAATTTAACCACAGTTATCATGTCGCATAAAGCAGCTTATCGCAACCCCGTAAACCTCCTAAATTTCTCTTCAGTATCTTCCAAAAAATATTTTGACAAGGTGAGCGGAAATAATCTCCTGTATATTCTAAATTTATGGTTAATAAAAATCAATGTATTTAAAATTTCTGTAACAATTTAGTTTTTGAAAAAGGAGGCTCGAAGCAGGCGCCTGTTCGAGTATGAACGCATTTATTCCGATTTATAGCAAATGTTTTACCCCTACACTGGGCGGCAAACATCGCTCTTAATGTCCTTATAGAAACTCTGCCCCCACCTGGGTTTTTTCAGACCTAATATTTCTGTGACAGTGGCTCCCAGGTCCGCAAAGGATTTGCGAATGCCTAATGATTTGGGATGATTCCACCCCTTTCCATAAACTAACAAAGGCACATACTCCCTGGAGTGGTCTGTGCCGGGGGTTGTGGGGTCACAGCCATGATCTGCCGTGATAAACAAAACGTCGTTTCTGTGACCATATTTCATGTCGAAATCAACGAGATTGGTAAAAAGTATTCCGTCATACAATATTATTCCGGAACGGGAATGATATCCTCACAGGCCGCAATCTGAAAGACACTGTCGGCGGAGGTATACTATGTTCGCAATATTTTTCCGTGGTATTGCTGTCTTCGTCTCCGTAAGGATGTGCATCGGGCATAGCGCCGATGCCTACACTATCCAATACGATAATAATCCTTTGAATCGGTATCATATTTGACGTCATAAGCAGAAGTCAACCTCGGTTAATGTCAGTGGGGCGGTACGCCTGTCAATACCTATGTCCCATCCCCGGAGGTCTGCGATCCTGCGGTTACACTTCCGTCTGGTCCTGGTTCAGGAGTGGTTTGTTTGATTGCGTCCGGGGGGGCGTCAGGAATAATTCCGGCGGCAGACCAAAGCCCACAGGCCTTGTGTTACTGTACTGTCTGGCCGAGCAGCTTCTTTTGTACGGTAATGTCCTTCGTTACCTGTATTGAACCTATCAGCTTTCCCGCAGTGTTGAAATAGGGAAATGACGTGATATGGAAGATGCCGCACATATGGGGATCTTCGATCTCTTCTGCACATGCCTTCTTTGTCTCCATTGAATTACGGTGCGGGCATTTCTTCCAGGGCTCCTCCGTGCCGTGAAAAATCTTATAACACTTTTTGCCGATAATTGATTTAATATCCATATTGAATTTTTTGGCCACTGCCTTGTTCGCCCGAAGAATAGTAAAGTCCAAATCGTGTATGCTGATTAAATCATCCAGGGAATCAAAGACGCTTTCCCACTCTGATTTTGAAAGTTCTAGTGATTTGAGGGTGTTCACCAGGTTTGCATTTTCAATACTCTCGGCGATATAACTGGCCAGCATAGTCAGGAGAAGGCCTTCGTATTTATCATGTTCAAACGTATGAAATTTCTCGGGGGTGATGCTGAAAACGGCCGATAGCCCGATCAGCTTCCGGTTATGAATAATGGGGGTGTTCATAAACGACGTGTATCGCACGTCGATAACGGGACGGGTCATAATGTCTTTCAGCCGTGTAGAACGTGGCAGGCATGCGTCCTTAACCTTGGAAAGAGGAATCCCTGCAGAACAAACCGGCTCGAGGTTGTCATCATGATTTAACAGAAGAACGGATGCATCCGCTCCGGTGAAGATCTTAAAGTGCCGTGTTATCGACCGCAAAAATGATTTGTAATCCATTGCTCGGGAGGACAGCAAGAAAGCGTCCGAGAGAATCTTTATGCGGTGATACAATCTCTTTTCATCTGAAACAGATGACATCTTTCCTGAATCCGTTTTGAATAAAAGTGAATATATGTGTGCAAAATGGGCGATTGGTCATGTGCAGTGTTGCGCCCCGGAACATTTTCCTCTGATGATTATAGGGAAAATACTGTTTGTTCTTCAAACAAAAAATGAACGGGATGTTTTATCCCTCATGCCCGGTGCGATATGCTTTGTGCAGCAGGCGTTCCATGTCATGCGCAGGCAAAGGATGGCTGTACAGATAGCCCTGGATATTGTTACACCGAAGTTTTTGCAGTAATCTTGCCTGCTCATTCGTTTCAACCCCTTCGGCAATTACTCTCAGTTTGAGGCTTTCTGCAATCGCAATAATCGCCGAGACAATTGCCACGTCATCGGTATTTGTGGTGATGTCCCGGATAAAGGATCGGTCAATTTTTAGTGCATCGACGGGGAAGCGTTTCAGATAGCCCAGGGATGAGTATCCGGCGCCGAAATCATCAATGGCGAATTGTATTCCCAGCGCCTTCAGTCCGCAAAGTGTCGTGACAATCTGTTCGTTTATTTGCATCATGACGCCTTCCGTGAGCTCTATCTCCAGGGACTGAGGTTCAAGGCGTGTTTCTTTGAGCGCGCGGGCGATCATATCGGCAAAATCTTGCTGTTTAAACTGATATGCCGAGATATTGACGGCGACGCGCAGCGCAGGAAATCCCTCATCGTGCCATGTCTTCATTTGGGCGCACGAAGTTTTCAGTACCCACTCGCCAAGAGGCACGATCAGCCCCGTTTCTTCAGCGATGGGGATAAATGTATCGGGAGAAATCATTCCCCGGTCTGAATGCAGCCAGCGTACCAGGGCTTCTATGCCAATAATTTGGCCGGTGAACAGGTCTACCTGGGGTTGATAGTATACCAGGAACTCTTCCTTTTCCAGCGCCTTTCTCAGACCGTTTTCCAACGTTACCCTTTCCAGGATATTCACGTTCATTTCTTCGGTGAAAAACTTAAAATTGCATCTTCCCTGCTCTTTTGCATAGTACATAGCGGTATCCGCCTTTTTAATTAAATTGTCCGCATCTTTCGCATCTAACGGATAGAGAGAGATACCCATGCTAGGGGTTATGTGCAATTCGCGACCCTCAACATGGAAGGGAAGAGATACATTGTTGAGGATTTTCTGTGCAATAAGAACAACGTCCGGCGGGTCGACAATATCTGTGATAATAAGGGTAAATTCGTCCCCGCCCATACGAGCCACCGTGTCGCCTTCACGGACGCAATCCGTTAGCCGCTCTGCTGCTGCTTTGAGCAACATGTCGCCGAAAGTATGCCCAAAGGTATCGTTGATAATTTTGAACCGGTCAAGATCAACGAAGATTACCGCCAGCATATGATTATTGCGATGTGTATGGGCAATCTCCTGCTCCAGACGATCGAGAAAAAGGGCGCGGTTGGGCAGATCGGTTAATATATCGTGGTTGGCCATATAGAGAATACACGCCTCTGCCTGTTTTTGTCTCGTGATGTTGCGATGTGTTCCTACGGCGCGCAATGGTTTGCCATGGCTATCCCGCTCCACGACCTTACCGCGATCTAAAATCCAGATCCATTCACCAGACTTGCTCAGGATTCGGTATTCAGTCTCATAGCACTCTGTCTTTCCGTCCAGGTGGTCATGGAGAATTTTTGTCATCCCCGGCATGTCATCAGAATGAATCAATTTCTCCCATGAATGGTCATGCAACCCGATCTCTTCCGGTGTATAACCCAGCATCTCTGTCAGTCGCTGGTCATAGAAGACCTCGTCCGTCTGAAGGTTCCAGTCCCATAACCCGAGATCAGTGCCCCAGAGCGCCAGTTCCAGCCGTTTTTCGTTTTCTGTCAGTTTTTCAACAAACCGGTTGCGGTCGATGGCATGCGTCAGCACATCCGCTACGGCTTGTAAAAAATGGACATCGTCCTTAGTAAATGATCGTTGTCCGGTCGTATGTACGCCCAGGATGCCGAATGGCCGGTCCTTGCCCCGGATGATAACGCTTATGCCGCTGGTTACCCCGTGGTCTAAAAGGAGGGCAGGCCCTTTGAATCGGGTTTCAGAGTTCAGGTTGCTGACGATTACCGGTTCCCGGGAAAGCAAGGTGTAACCGGCCTGTGAATTGCACCCGGCATCTACAGTCGCCTGTCCTACCAATCCGTCTTTCCAGCCGATCCCTGCACGCAGCAACAGCGCATTACTGTCAGGAAGCAGTTCTAATATCTTGCTATACTCCGCGGCAAAGGTTTGGGCAACCATGGCTACAATTTCATTCAATATGACGGCGAGGCAAGTTTCGGTCAATGCGCGCTGACCTATTTTTGAGAGGGCTTCCTGTTGTGCTGCACGGTCTCCGATTTCCTTCTCCCTTTTTTTGCGTTCAGTGATGTCCGAACCAATCAATACGATTCCCTCCAGCGCGGTATCACGGTTCATTATTGCCCCGGAAAGCAGTATGGGTATTTTTCTTCCGTCTTTTGTCTGATAGTTCGTTTCTACGTTGCAGATGAAGCCCGTTTCAGAGAGCGAATCAAACAGGGTTGCCTCAACGTCTCGTTCCCCGGTAAAAACCAGAGACAGTGGTTTGCCAATAAGTTCCTCCTCCGGATAATCCAGGAGCTTGCAGGTTGCCTGATTGACCGTTTGGATTGTCGCTTTGGGAGTTATTACTATAAGGGTATCCGCTATGCTCCGGACAATGTTATCCACGTAATTTTTTGATACGGTCGTCTTGCGCAGATTTTCCGCCATCCTGTTAAAAGATGCCGCGAGCCGGCCGAGTTCGTCTTTTGAGTGTGTCTCCACCCGGCAGCCAAGGTCACCCCTGGCTATTCTTTCGGTTCCCCTGGTGAGATTTTTTATCGGTGATGTGAGACGGCGGATAAATATATATCCAAAGGCTGCGGTGGGGGCTAATACCACCGGCAGAAAAAGAAGTATGTTTCTGACGATCAGGGCAAACGCCTGATTTATGCTATCATCAATTTCCTGTGTTATTAAACCGGTAAATTTCTGAATTCTTTCTGTAGAAAAACCGATACGGACGATGCCCAGACGCCGGGTTCCTACCATAACGGGCGAAGCGACGTCAACAATATCCGCCGTTCTTTGCATGAGTATTTGGTTGGCAGCGCGCGCCTTCCTGGTAAGCGCATCATTGAGTATTTCTCCCAGCAAGGGAGAACCCTCAGTAGTGTCAACCAGTATCCTTCCCTCCTTGTCCTGGACGTAAATGTAACGGAATTCCTCTCCCTCCATAACCAGCCTGGCAAGATATTTCATTTCCTGAATATCCAGTTCAAAAATAGATTGAGCAAATTCTTTTGCAAGAAGCGCTGACAGGGAATGTGTTTTCTTTTCCCATTCACTCACGAGAGTCGTTGTCATGAGGGCGGAGTTCATTTTCTCCACCTGCGTGAGATTGTTTCGATGGATATGAATTGCCACGCCAACAAAGAGTCCCATTGGCAGAAAGATTAGTAAGGCAATAAAAAGGCAGAACTTGGTCTTGATGCTTCGCATATGAAACATCTGGGTAAAATTCCTCCGGAGATTTTTTCAATTATAGGGCATCAGGGAAGAATATTTTTAATCAGAGACGCGAACTTTGCCTCCACAGAAGTGTTCAACACGTCGTATGGTATCCTTTGGCAGTTCAGCGAATTTTTCTATATTAAACTCCTTTAAGGCTTCTTTGCCTTTTTTGCTTTTATCCATATTGAGCATCTCTTCTTTTATCCTTGCTACGAATCTTTCGTCCAACCCGGCTCTTACCAGAACTAACATCCTTGGCAGTTTTTGCGTTTTATAAATAATTTTAAACTCTTTCCTGTATGCCCGCGGATTATCTCCCTGGTCGAACCAATCCGAGCAACTCAGTGCCCCTGCGTCTGCTTTCCGAAAGAAGACCCAGTTGGAGATATTCAACTCCGAGCCGGCAAAAACATATCCGATCGCGTCTTCAGGAACGCAAGGTTCGGGATAACTGATTTTTATCACATCAAGCCCTTTTGTTTCCATGGATAATTTTGGCAGAAAAAACGAGGAAGTCGATCCCTCGTCTTCAAAGGCAATTATCCTCCCTTTCAAATCCTCCAGCCGGTTTAGTCCGCTGTCCTTTCTGACGAAGATAAAACTGTTATACTCCCCAAGGTTTTTTCTCCAGACCAGGAGTAGAGGGGTCATCTTCGCCCTGGTTCTATACATCTGGGCTGAAAAAGGCGTTTCCAGTACGATATCGATTTTTCCTTCTCTCACGCTCCTGATCATTGCCTGGTTATCACTGACGGGTATTATCTCCCCCCGTTCAATTCCCATGTCCCGGAGCCTGGATGCCAGATAAGTTATGATGGGTTCCATGTTCTTTTGCAGTTTTAACACTTTGTCTGTGACTTTTCCGATGGTGAGAACGCTTTTTTTTGGCACCTCCTGGCTATATGCAATCCCTGCAGAGATAAAATACAGGAAGAGAACGGAACTTATGATACGTGCTTTACTCATGATTTACTCCGGGAATACTCCCTCGGATACGGTTTGTTTTGCAATCTCATATTATGCGGTTGTCGGTTGCCGGACAGTTTATCAAAATATTAACTGATATTGCATCCTGAATTCAATGTCGCATTTTTCATCCTGCGGTGGTCCCTGGTGTGTGGTTATGCGTCTCAGATCAGCCTGGAGCTTATGGCCGTGACTTTTAAAGAACCAGTTTATCCCGAAACCCACCTCGCTCGCTGAGTCATGGGTTGTTTCGGTATCCGGATCAATGCGGCTGTACCGCCCGGCAAACTCCAGATGCTTCCGGAGGGATGAAACAGGTACAAAGTACCCTCCCTGTACCGTATATCCATCGGCGATAATACCTCCCGGCCTGAATCCTTCTTCTCCTTCGTGGGCAGTGATATCCCGCCAGAAGTAATCACCGGTAAAGGAAAAGCCGCGCCATTTGATCCGGACATCTGCTGTTGCCTGTTCAACGTTAAGATCGTTTTGAAAGGTCATGATTTCGTCTCTAACAAACAACTGTTTACCGCTATTTATGGCATATGCGGCGCCCAATGCCAGCTTGGGTGTTTTTTCATGTTCAAGGTCGGATTCAGAATATGATTTGAATTTTCCGAAAGGGTTTATGGCAAACCGCGCCACATAAAGATGTTTCGTGTCGTCATTTTCCTTTTCATTTTCACCGGCTCCCTGCATGGCAGCGAGTTTATACTCATACAATCCTTTCATGGGTTCTCCATGGGCCATGATACCAATATCTCTGCCCAAATGGAACTCTTCGCTTGCCAGAGACCTGTCTACGAATTGCATCTTTGCAGAAGAAGTGATCTTCTGACGGTTATAGGGAACCTTCCATTGCCCGCCGCGGAACTGAATCCAGTCTGTCATCTCATAGTTTACATAAGCATCTTTTAACTCTCCTCTGCCTGATTCTGCAAAAAGGTCCCATTCAACTTCATAGGTAAGGTCGCTACTGAGTACATGGCCTTCACAGTTAATCCTTTGACGACGGATGCGAAACGAACTGATATCGTCAGAGCGGTCGTTGTCGGTAAAAGTGTAAAGAAGTTGAGTCCTTTGATGGAGATGCAACAGAAACCTGTCGTCCACGGTGTTGAGATAGAACCCCTTTCCTGTTTCGTATCCGACCCTCACGTATGATGAGGAAGTGTCGGCCATGGAGTGGTTGATTTCCTCAGCGTGTTGATTATCATGTGACGTTTCGAAGGATTTTTTATCTGAAGAGATGGGTAAATTTTCTTCCGGCTCCGTAGCCTGAGAACCGGCGCTGACTCCGTTTGCAAGGTAAGGAGATGTCTGATTTTTTCCCTCACTGGGAGGATGTTTTGATGTGATGCGTTGTTTTGGAGTTTCACGCTTTAAGGGGGAAGCACTATTGCGGTTATTTTCGTTTGCTTTAGTCAGGGGCATACTTGCAAGGTCGCTGCTGGCTTTTACTGCTGCAAGTTCATCCCTCAGGCTGGCTATTTCTCTTTTTTGGGAACGTATTTCTTCTCTCTGGGAATTCACCGTTTTTTCGAGGCTATGAAGGCGATCTATCAGATAGTGTATTTGAGTGTCCCGGCCTGCAAAGGCTGTATCGGATAATGCCAGCGAGAAAAAGAGGGTTGTAAGTGTAATTTTTTTCACTTTTGTTCGTTTCTTATACAAAAATTTGCCGCCCCCTACGAAAAAATGAACACCACCATGGTTTTCATTATGCAGCTTTAATACTGTGACAGGCGGCAGATTGTTTTTATCAAGCGGGTTTTGAAACAGGTTTTAAAAGACTGTAAGTTTAAGTTTTTACAGTGTTTGGAAAGTATAGTTTCACGTTTTTCAGATTACTGCGGCGAAAGTTATTGCTTTACAGGAACGACGACAATTATGATGTCCTGTTATGCACATAATATGCCACTTTCGTGATTGTTGCGGCCCGCTGGAGTGAATGCCGTAAATAAGATGATGCCGGGATTTCAATTACCCCCCATAATCCCCCCGTAAGCGGGGGGATTATGGGGGGTAACTTATAATAAGTTGCCGAATGCCTAATTAAATTGTATAAGTTTTACCGGAATCTTTGCATCTTCGGTGTCTTCGGCGGGGAGGGAATCCGAATGCAATGGACTTAAGTGTTGTCTAGTCTCTGGTGCGTTTTATGGCTGCCCCAAGTTGCGATAGCCGTTCTTCGAGCCGTTCGTATCCCCGGTCTAAATGATAAATACGGTGAATCCGGGTGGCTCCTTTTGCCACCAAGCCGGCAAGCACAAGGCCGGCGCCGGCACGCAGGTCGGAGATCATCACTTCCGTGCCGGAAAGAAAGGGGGTCCCCCGTATAATTGCGCTTGGCCCGTCTACCCGGATGTCGGCGCCCATCCGCCGCAATTCCGCGGCATGGATAAATCTATCGGGGAAGATTTTTTCCGTGATAATACTTTTCCCTTCCGCGATGCACAACAAGGCCATAAACTGGGCCTGCATGTCGGTAGGCATGCCCGGGTAAGGCAGCGTTGTCAGATCAACGGCATGATATGCAGGATTCCCTTTGACTCCGAGGGTATCGCCATGTGTGGTTATTTCTATGCCGATTTCTCTTAATTTGTCGATTACGGCACTCATGTGTTCTGCCTTTACATTTTCCAGTGTTATGTCACCGCCGGTAATAGCGCCGGCAATCATAAAGGTTCCTGCCTCAATCCGGTCGGGAATGATTTCGTACTCAACGCCGTGTAATTCCCGGACGCCTTCAATCGTTAGTTTGCTTTCACCAATCCCGGTAATTTTTGCACCTGCCTTGTTGAGGAAGTTTGCAAGGTCCTGCACTTCCGGTTCGCATGCTGCATACTCAATTGTAGTTGTACCCTCCGCCAGTACGGCCGCAGTCATGACGTTACAAGTTCCCAGCACGGTTTTCCCTGTGAAAGAAATTCTTGTTCCCGTGAGTTTGTCCGCTGAGGCGTTTACATACCCTTCCGCTGTTTCTATCTGGGCGCCCAGTGCGGCGAGCCCTTTTATATGCAAATCGATGGGACGTTGTCCAATGACACATCCCCCGGGATAGGAGACTTTTGCCCTGCGTCTCTTGCTTAACAACGGACCTAAAACGCAGATGGATGCCCTCATCTTTCTGACAAGTTCATAGGGTGCTGTGAATTTGTCATCGTTTTCTCCGTCCCTGAACATTATTTCGAGGGTTCCGTCGCCGAGTTTTTTAACTTCTCCTCCAAGATTCCTCAGTATTTCCGATTGCGTCTGGATATCGACAATATTCGGTATCCCTTTTATCCGGGACGGGCCGTTTAATAGTAAACAGGCGGCCATGATGGGTAAGGCTGCGTTTTTCGCGCCATTGATTCTTACACATCCCTCTAAACGATTTCCTCCCTCAATGACGATTTTGTCCACGATTTCCCTCCCTTTGCGCAATGACGATGCGGTATATGTGCTGATAATCTTTTATAAATTCCGGCTTTCGGAAACATCCCGTATCCTGTAACAACCGCGCTACTTCTCCTGCCTGTTTTTCACCAACCTCAAAAATGATAAAGCCTCCCGGCTTGAGCCACGTATTTGCCTGTAAGACAATGCGTTTGAAAATTTGCAAGCCGTCCTGTCCGCTGACAAGTGCTCCATACGGCTCATAATCCCTCACCTCCTTTTGTAAGGTAGGGAATTCGCCGCGTGATATGTAAGGGGGGTTGGATACGATGACGTTCACCTTCGATTCGATTCCCTGACCTTCCAGCGGCTGAAAGGTATCGCCACACAAAAAGGTTATCCTGGTGAGCGCCCCGTGCCTTCGGGCATTGATCCGGGCAACGGCTAAGGCATCAGGTGATATGTCTACTGCGAATATCCGTGCCTTTTCCAGCTTTTTTACCAGGGCTACCGAAATATTGCCGCTTCCTGTCCCGATATCCACAATGATAATTTCATCTTCTCCGGCCAGGGTGTGTGCCCTTTTGATTACGGCCTCGACAGCCAGTTCCGTTTCAGGGCGTGGAATCAGCACCCGTTCGTCCACGTAAAAATCCAGGGACATAAATTCCGCATGATTTACGATATACTGTAACGGAACCCGCTGTGCGCGCCTCCGGATGGCTTTTTGGTAGCGTATTGTCAAGGCGTTTTCCACCGGCATGTCAGGATTTCCATAAAGGTCTATGCGTTTACAACCCAGGAGATATGATAAAATGACCTCTGCGTCCAGGCGGGGAGAATCGATGCCATGCGCTTGCAGCGTCTTGCCTGCCCACAGAACGAGGCGGGAGACGGTACAGGTGTCCGGAAGGAGAGTGTTCTTCTCCCTGCTTCTAACGTCTTTATTCCGGAAATCCCGGATTGATGGGTGGTGATTTGTATTTTGTTTTGAATCTTTGGGGGGAGTGTTTGTTTCGCGTGTGTCGGGCAGCATCTTTGTCTGGTTTGTTAACGGTTTTTTTATAAGCTTGCCGCAAGTTGCTTTAACTGCTCTTCTTTATAATAGGTCATTAAAGCATCGATGATTTCGTCGAGATGCCCCAGCATGACTTGTTCCAGATTGTGCACGGAGAAGTTTATCCGATGATCAGTTACCCGGTTTTGCGGATAATTATAGGTGCGTATTTTTTCACTGCGGTCCCCGGTTCCTATCTGATCCCGGCGTATCTGGTCACGCTCATTCCGCTTTTGCCCCTCGATTAATTCATACAAGCGGCTTCTCAAGATACGCATTGCCTTTGCCCGGTTTTTGTGCTGGGATTTTTCGTCAAGGCATTTTACAACCAATCCCGTGGGAACGTGCGTAATCCTGACGGCGGAACTTGTTTTGTTTACCTTTTGCCCGCCCGGGCCGGAGGCGCGGAACGTGTCCACTAAAATATCGTTCGGGTTGATGTCAATCTCTACCTCCTCAATTTCCGGAAGAATGGCCACGGTGGCCGTTGATGTGTGAACCCTGCCGCTGGCCTCCGTCCGCGGCACCCTCTGAACGCGGTGGGTGCCGCTTTCGAATCGCAGCTTTTGGTACACGTTGTTTCCTTCAATGGAAAAGGTGACTTCTCTGAATCCCCCGAGGTCTGTTTCGCTACAGTCAAAAAGCTCTACCTTCCACCCCTGATTTTCCGCATATTTGGTGTACATGCGGAACAGGTCTGCCGCAAAAATAGCCGCCTCTTCGCCGCCGGTGCCGGCGCGTATTTCGGCAATCACATTTTTGCCGGAAATCTTGTCCTCCGTAACAAACAACCCTTTGATTTCATCAAATAAAGCTTCTTCCTGTTTTTCCAGGAAACCTAACTCATCCTGAGCCATCTTTGCTAATTCTTTATCTTCGCCCTCATGGGCTAAAAGTCCCTGAGTTTCCTTTTTTCTGGCAAGGGTTTCCGTCAACTGCATGTATTTATTTACCATCCTGGAAAGGCTTCCATGTTCCTTTATGCAGGCAGTATAGCGATTCGAGTCTGCAATTACGCCGGGATCGGATAACAGCCTTTCCAGTTCGGTGTATCGCTCGTATATTTTTTCCAGTTTTTTCAACAGCTTCTCGTTCATTTCTGCTTTACGGCTTCTTCAGCCTTTTGACTCTTTTTAAACCTTTTCTGAAACTTCTCTATTTGGCCTGCGCTATCTACAAACTTCTGTTTGCCGGTATAAAACGGATGGCACTTCGAGCAGATTTCTACGGTAATTTTCTGCTTTGTTGACCGGGTCGTGAAAGTCTCCCCGCATCCGCACGACACAACGGTTTCCACGTATTCCGGATGAATTCCTTCTTTCATGTTTCCTCCCCTAAAATGAATAATGCGTTCTCTCTATGAACGCATGCAAGTTAAGACAACCGATTATCCAAACAGATGAAAAAAATTCTAACAGACCCGTGAAATTTCTGCAATAGAATTTTTGCAAATAGTTTTGAAAAATTTATTTGAATATTTGTAATATTTAAATATAATAAAAATTTTAAGTTTATCTTTAAGAATCTCGTGGGTCGGTTTTTCCAGTATTCAGTGGCATGCACACGTAAATTTTTTTACTATGATAGGCGTAAAGTTTTATGTTTGAGTCAATTACAAGCAGCCTGGAAGGTGTTTTCAGCAAGCTCCGGGGGAAGGGGCGCCTTACGGAGGCCAATATCAAGGATGGATTGCATGAGGTACGTTTAGCACTCCTTGAAGCGGATGTCAATTATAAAGTCGTAAAGGATTTTATCCAGCATGCCACGGAGCGTGCCGTTGGTGAAGAAGTGATCAGGAGTATTGCCCCGGGCCAGCAGGTTATCAAGATTGTTCACGATGAACTGATTAAACTAATGGGGGAGTCTGATACATCGATCCCTTTTCAGGAGGGAGAACCGACGCTGATTATGCTGGTGGGGTTGCAGGGGAGCGGAAAGACCACAACGGCGGGAAAACTTGCCAAAACGATACTTTCGAAGGGGAGAAAACCCTTGCTCGTGGCTGCGGATGTGCAGAGGCCCGCTGCGATTGAGCAGTTAAAGGTTTTGGGGCAGCAGATCAATGTGTCGGTATATTTTGAAGCGGATTCCCAGCCTGTAAAGATATGCAAGAATGCCGTTAAGCATGCGAGGGAAAACGCCAATGATGTTGTTATTCTTGATACTGCGGGAAGGCTACATATCGATGATGAACTGATGCTGGAATTAACGGAGATCAAAGAAAAACTCCAGCCGGATCAGATTTATTTTGTTTGTGATTCGATGACGGGTCAGGATGCCGTTAACAGCGCAAAGGAGTTCAACACCCGGCTGGGATTTGACGGTGTGATTTTAACCAAGCTCGATGGCGACACGAGGGGCGGAGCCGCTCTCTCAATACGGGCGGTTACCGGGAAGCCGATCAAATTTGTGGGTATCGGCGAAAAAATGGACCGCCTCGAAGAGTTTCATCCGGATCGTATGGCATCCCGGATACTGGGGATGGGTGACGTTGTATCCCTTGTTGAACGGGCACAGCAAGCGATTGATATGGAAGAAGCCCAGAAACTGAGCAGAAAAATACAAGACGATACGCTCAGCCTGGACGACTTCCTTATGCAACTCCAGCAGATTAAAAAGATGGGGCCACTGAAGGAAGTGCTGGGAATGATACCGGGTATGGGAAATAAGATGGATGGCCTGAACGTGGATGAAAAGCAGTTACAGAGGGTTGAGGCGATAATCAGATCCATGACAATTCAGGAAAGGACCCTGCCGGATACGATTAATGGAAGCCGGAGGCAACGAATAGCCAGTGGAAGCGGGACAACCATTCAGGATGTAAATCAATTGCTGAAGCAGTTTAAGTCAATGAAGAAATTGATGAAACATTTCAAAGGAAATGAAAAAAACCTGAAGAAAATGAAGCAGTTATCGAACAGTTTGCCCTTTGGCAAGGGGATGATGCGATAATGTAACGGAGAGGAATTTTCATTTTGTTCACGCGGGTGGTGGATATGAATCGTGTAAATCCCCCTTAGAAAAGCTTGCTAAGGGATTGTAACATATCCCTGAATAAACACAACCCCCTGAATCTCCCTTTTATTAAGGGGGGACTTACATGGAATAATTTGATTTGTTAGGAGAAAAAAATGGCTGTAAGGATTAGGATGATGAGGATGGGCCGTAAAAACAGGCCGTATTACAGGATTGGGGCATTTGATGCACACGAAGAACGAGACGGAAAGGTGATTGAAAATCTGGGGACGTATGACCCGCTGGAATCGAATAACGAAAAGCAGGTAACGTTGAAAAAAGAGCGGGTGGAGTATTGGTTGAGTGTGGGTGCAAAGCCGACGGAGTCAGTTGCCGCCGTCCTGAAAAAGTTTGGCATCCCTTTCAAAAAATAAGATATGCGCATCGATATTGTAACGTTATTTCCGGAGATGTTTGAAAACGTGCTGGGTCACAGCATGTTGAAGATTGCCCGAGAGAAGGGGCTGGTTCACTATGGCCTCTTCAATATACGGGAATATGCAGAGAACAGACGATGTGTGGACGACCGGCCTTACGGCGGGGGGCCGGGTATGGTGATGAAGCCTGAACCTATTTTCAATACGATAGAGGCTATAGAACAACAAGCAGATGTTTGTCCTAAAAAGATATTATTAACGCCGCAGGGGCTCCCGTTTTCGCAACCCGTTGCCCGGGAACTGGCGAAAGAACCTTATTTGATGCTGATATGCGGTCATTATGAAGGGTTTGACGAGAGGGTGCGGCTGGGGTTGGACGTGACGGAGCTTTCAATTGGTGATTACGTGCTTTCCGGCGGAGAAATAGCTGCAATGGTGGTTATCGATGCCGTGGTTCGCCTGATTCCCGGGGTCCTGGGTGATCCGGATTCCGCAGCCACAGAATCGTTTAGTGAGGTTTTGCTGGAATATCCGCAATATACCCGCCCGGCGGAATACAGGGGCATGAAGGTGCCCGATGTGTTAATGTCCGGTAATCACCAGAAGATAAAAGAATGGCAAAAAGACCACGCGGTGAAAAGAACCGGGGAAAGAAGACCGGATCTCTTAAATAAGATATAATCCAATTTTTCGTTCGGCTGCGGCTACGCGCGCCAGGAATTTTATGAGCTAAAAGAGGAGGATAAGGATTTATGAATATTGTTGACGTGATAGAAAAAGAACAAATGAAAAAGTCAGTACCGCAGTTTTCCGTTGGTGACCAGGTGGATGTATCAGTAAAGATTGTTGAGGGTGATAAGGAGCGCGTGCAGGTCTTTAGCGGCGTGGTAATTGCGAAAAATGGCGGGGGATTTAAAGAGACCTTTACCGTAAGGCGGATTGTTCAGGGTGAAGGGGTTGAGCGGGTATTTCCTGTTCATTCACCGAAGCTCGTTGATATTAAAGTCATAAAATCGGGTATGGTGAGGCGCGCAAAATTGTATTACATGCGCAAGAGGACAAGCAAGGGAACAAGATTGCAGGAAAAATTTGAAACTGTTGCGCCGAAAAGCGCCGCGGCTCAAAGCACCAAAGTTCAGGGAGAAAAGAAATAGCATAGATTTACAAAAATTTCCCGTGTGAGGTTAGAATCGGTCAAAAAAAACGAACGGGCTGGTATCGGAGAAAAGAATAGTGCAATTATTTTATGCTAAATATATTGCTCCGGTAGCGCAGGTATTCAAACGCAAAATTAAGGAACTGCCTTACAATCAGGCTATAGGGACAAAGGGGGAACAGATCGCTGTAAAATTTTTGAAGAAAAGGGGATACAAAATACTGCAGCGAAATTACCGGCGGAGAAACGGGGAAATAGATATCGTTTGTTATGACCAGGGAACTATTGCATTTGTGGAAGTAAAAACGCGCTATTCTGACAAATATGGTCCCCCGGAACTCTCCGTAACGGAAGCCAAAAAGAGGCAGATTATCAAGGTCGCCTTGCAGTATGTTGCAGAAAAGAAGATCGAAGGCATAAATCTTCGATTTGACGTGGTTTCCATCTTTTACTCACCAAAAGAAAAACATCCGACGATAACGCTTTTTACTAATGCCTTTACCCGAAATGACCCGTCTGGGGCAAGGACGTGAAATCTGAGATATGATTGTCGATACCCATGCCCATCTTGATTTTCCTGAGTATAAATCAGACCTGGAATCTGTTTTGTCTCGTGCAAAGGAGGCCGGGGTGGGTTGCATTATCAATGTGGGCACAAGCCTTGCCTCGAGCAGGAAAAGTATTACGCTAGCTCATAAATTTGACAATATCTATGCCAGTATTGGGATTCATCCCCACGATGCCTCAAAGGTTTCTGAACAGGATTGGCAGGCTCTCGAATCTTTGGCAAAGGAATCAAAGGTTATCGCGATAGGGGAAACGGGGCTTGACTATTACAGGAATCGCAGCCCTCACGAAGACCAGCAGCGTATTTTTCGCAGACACCTGACCCTGGCGAAGGCCCATAACCTGCCGGTAATTATCCACTGCCGTGAAGCCAGCAGCGATTGCTTGGCAATATTGCATGAGCACAAAAATGGAGCGCTGAAGGGAGTTGTTCATTGTTTTAGCGGAACGAAGGAAACAGCGGAGAAATGTATAGAATGGGGATTCTATATATCGTTTGCGGGGCCGATTACCTTTTCCAATGCGAATGCCTTAAGAGAGGTCGCCAAATCGGTTCCTGTTGAAAGGCTCCTTTTAGAAACCGATTGCCCTTTTTTGTCGCCGCAACCCAAAAGGGGTGAACGCAATGAGCCATCCTATTTATCCTTCATTATCCCTGTACTAGCCGATATCTACGGATTGTCCGTACAGGATATTACACGGATTACCACCTTCAATGCGTATAAACTCTTTGGCATTGGTGAGCCTGAACAGGAAGGGAAGATTGCTTATGCGATCCGAAATTCATTGTATATCAATCTCACCAATCGGTGTTCGAATGTATGCGCCTTTTGCATGAGGGAGAGTTATCCCGTTGTTAAGGGACACCACCTGGGGTTAAAAAAAGAACCGACTGCAGATGAAGTAATAAACGCCATTGGAGATACCGGGGGATATGACGAGATCGTTTTCTGCGGTTATGGTGAACCTACGGAACGGTTGGATGTGCTGGTAGCCGTTGCACGATTCCTGAAATCGAAGGGAAAACGTATCCGGCTGGATACAAACGGTCATGGTGACCTGATCAATGGGAGGTCCATTATCCCTGAGTTAAAAGGGCTGATCGATACCATCTGCATCAGCCTGAATGCCGATACGTCAGAAAAATATGAAGAGATTTGTAAACCCGTATTTGGGGAAAAGGCATATCCTGCCCTTATTCAGTTCATTAAGGATGCAAAACAAGTGATACCCAATGTACAGGTTTCTCTTGTGGAAATACCGGGTGTGGATGTAGAAAAATGTAAAAAGATTGCCCGGGAATTGGGCGTCGATTTCAGGGTAAGAAAGTATAATGTGCTTGGTTAATTTGATTGCAAGGAATTTTCATTTTTTTCTTTTGTGTCTTTGTGCCGTAGTGGCGTGTGAGAAATAAATGTTACGAAAAGCAACGATAGACGACGTGGAAAAGATCTACAAACTCATTAACGACTTTGCGGCGAAAAATGTGATGTTGCCCCGGTCGTTGAGTGAATTGTATGAGAACATCAGGGATTTTTTTGTGTTCGTTCAAAACGGGCAGGTTGTGGGTTGTGCAGCCCTGCATATTTTTTGGAAAGACCTTGCGGAGATAAAGTCGGTTGCCGTTGTGGAGTCCTGTCAGAGAGAGGGCATCGGCAGAAAACTGGTGATGGTTTGCAGGCGGGAGGCGCGCAAGTTGCGTATTGCAAAGATGTTTGTCCTTACCTATGTGCCTGAATTCTTTGAGAAATGCGGATTCCGCCGCGTAGAGAAGGAAACGCTTCCCCACAAGATCTGGTCTGAATGTGTCAAATGCCACAAATTTCCTGACTGTGGTGAAATCCCGCTGATTTATGAATTGAATAAAAATGCAGCTTCTTAATTTCCCTGCAAAAACACAGATAAAAAAGCTTTTTTCCGGAGAAGCAGGGAAATTCACGGAAGAGGAGGAGAAGGGCGGATAGGGGCCGGGCCAAAGCGAGTGTTTCGCTGTATTATGAAGTTTAAAGGGCCTTTTTTGTCATTTTCCCGGAAAGGATGAAGTGATTGTGAGACATAAAAAGAAAAAAGAAACATTTCCTTCTGCGTCAGAAGATGCCCGGGTTGCTGAATTATGCGTACCGACGCCGCAGACCCTTTCTCCTTCGTATCGGTTGGCCTACAGGGACACTGATTTTCTACTGAGGGAAGAACTCAGGCCCACCCGTCTTCAGCTTGAATTGCTGAAACCGGAACTCATACTGAAAGAGCACGAAATTGAAAATACTATTGTTATTTTCGGAAGCGCACGGATTTCTGAGCCTGAGGTTGCTCAAAAACAGTTAGCAGATGCGGAGGCCGCTGCCGCAAAAAACCCGTCCAACGGGCTGCTTGCGCGGAGGGCAAAGATAATGCGCAGCATTGCTGCAAACTCAAAATATTATGTGGAGGCCAGAAGGCTTTCTTCCCTCGTTTCTCAAGCCGGCAATGCGTTGCCCGATTTCAAGTTCGTGGTTGTCACGGGCGGAGGTCCGGGGATAATGGAGGCGGCTAACCGGGGCGCCCTTGATGTAGGCGCTGAGAGCATCGGCCTCAATATAGTCCTTCCGTTTGAACAGAAACCAAATGAGTACGTCACGCCTGAGCTCTCTTTTCAATTCCACTATTTTGCAATACGAAAAATGCACTTTCTTATACGGGCAAAGGCGCTTGTTGTTTTCCCCGGGGGGTACGGTACACTTGATGAGCTTTTTGAAACTTTAACGCTGATACAGACAAAGAAGATCAAACCCATTCCTGTGCTCATCTTCGGAAGGGCGTTCTGGGACAGGGTGATAAATTTTAACGCCCTGGTTGATGAAGGCGCTGTTTTACCGGAGGATATTGAACTTTTCGAGTATGTTGAGACGGCAGAGGAGGCGTGGGGGATTATAGCAAAGGCTTACAATGTTTCATCGGCGTAACGCAACAACCGCCTCTTTTTCAACGGCCTGATTCAACAGTTCGTCATTCCTCCATGTGATGTCACCTTGTCGCACGTAACAAGTCAGACAACTATCTTCTGTTTCTGCATACAAATAAGTTTGCTTGACATTTTAAATTCTTGTTGATATGTTATGAAATCTTTTTACTCGAATGTCAGTGAAACGGTGTATGCGGTCTTACTTAAGTCAGCCCTCTTTTCCCAGGCAGAAAAACGTGTTCGTAAAAAAAGAAAATACACGCTTCCAGGGTGGTTTTTATCTTCCGGATGCCTATCCTCTGCAGTTTTGCAGTATTATAGAAGACATCTCGTCTGACGGCACACCGGAGATGTTTCAATTCAAGGTACCAGATCAAAAGGTAGCGCATATTATTGTAAATCTCTGTCCCACCGAACCATGGGCATTGCCTAACTGGGTAATCCTGAAACACAAAACCCCGTCATTCCTCAACATGTTAAAAGAGATAAAAACGAATTATTTCCCGGGGGCAGTTCTTTCTCTGGCCATAAATGAAGGAGAATGCCGGACTGTTGAAGACGCGAAGAAATTCGCATCCAATGAAGATTGGATGCGTGTTTTTCCCCTGTATGCGAAGTATCCGCAGGATGATCCTGTCTTATTACTGAAGGTTATTCTGGGTATAGAGGTGAGTTTCGGTCAGGATACGAAATCGCTTGGTGTGCTGATACTCGATGCCCAGACAGTTTCGGCCATTTATGAAAGCTGTATTTTGAGAAATAAGGTTGATTCACGTCTCATAGTTCTCTCAGGTACGGGGTTGAAGGAGAATGAGATTGTCAATGTTCAGCTGGGTACGTCCATAGAAAAGATACTGAAGAATAAGGTCAAGGAAACAGGGAAGTATCGTGTATTTATAAACGGTCCGTTACGGGGTAACGAGATAACCGATTTATCCCAGAAAATAAACTGGTCTGTCAACAACATTGTGGTTTTAGAGGAGAAGAATCGGAAGGTAATGTTCCCGATGATCAAGTCTGATGAATTGATTCTGACCACAAATCTGCTCGGAGAATTGCGGCGGTGCGTTTACTGTAATTATTGTGACAACATTTGCCCGGTAGATTTAGAACCTGCACTCTATTATCACAGTTACACGAGAGGAGAAAAGCATAAGGCACGCCTTTATAATCTGGAAAAATGCATCGAATGCGGTCTGTGCAGCTTTATCTGCCCATCGAAGTTAGAGCTCTTACATATTATTAAAGAATGCAAGGCGCTGGATAAACAACATGAAAAAATTACTTAAGCCAGTAGAACCTGTCTTGGAGAAGGGTCTTGATACGGTAGGATCTTTTATTCATACCCACCCTAAAATAAATTTTCTCTTTGGCGCACTTTTTGGGGCATTTGACGGACTGCTCCGGAGCGCCAGGGAAACAACGCATACGCAGCCCTTTATCCGGAACAATTATGATGTGAAACGGTTTATGGGTGCGGTGCTGGTTGCATTGGTAGCCGGATGGGTATTACCCGCCATGTATTTTTATGGATGGCAAGGTGTTGTGTCCAAACTGCTTGTTTCTTTTATTATCGGTATTTTTGTTGTGGATGTGATCTGGGCCATTATTGCCCGGGAGGAACATATCAGCGAGGGTGGATTTGTTTCCTGCCTGTTCATTCCGGCTATCCTGCCTCCGCAGGCGCCGCTCTGGTTAGTAGGTCTGGGGGCGGCTCTCGCCATTATCTTCAGAAATATCCTGGGTGGGGTTGGGAATAACCTCGTAAATCCCGCCCTCTTCAGCCGTTTGTTTTTAACCATCTGTTTTCCTGCGCTGCTTGTTACCGGTTATCAAACCCCCTTTGTGGGTATACCGGATCTTCATACTTTCCGCTATGGGCTGGACGCCGTTACCCATGCGACTCCATTTACGGCATTCAAGACCGGCGGGGAAACTACGTCGTATCTTTCTTTGTTGTTAGGTACGGCAAATGGCTCTATGGGTGAAACGTGCCGGTTGGCACTGATACTATCCGGTTTATGGTTAATCAAAATGAGGGTCGCAAACTGGCGAATACCAGCGTCCTATCTGGGCAGTGTGCTTATCCTTTCGGTATTCTTCTCATTGATTTTGGGCAGGACGGTTGCGCCGCCCCTTTTTCAACTCCTGAGCGGTGGATTGATCCTGGGGGCATTTTTCATGGCCACTGATCCCATAACGGCAACATACAATCAGACTGCAAAATGGATCTTTGGCGCCGGGTGTGGACTTATCACTGTACTGATAAGGAATTTTACCACATTGCCTGAAGGGGTGATGTATTCCATCTTGCTCATGAACCTCCTCGCTATACCGATTCAATCATTGATGGTGAAAATACGGTATCGTGTATGAGAATAATTTAATGCTAAGGAATTTCAAACTTTCTGCTTCTGCCTTACACACCCCCAACCCCTCTCGAGAGGGGTTTAGAAAAGTCCCCTCCTGGGAGGGGATTCAGGGATGGGTTTTATCTTATTATAAAAAGTCACCGAAGACCTAATTAATGCTCATCTGAGGTCAGTTTATGCCAAAAATTAAATCAGAGTCCTCTAGATATTTTGAAAATGCAAAGGAATTATTAAACAAGTCTAAAATAGAAGGTGACCGGTACGAAGACATTAAATATGTTCAGGAGGCTTGCGGGACAGCATACCTCGCCATATTAAAGGCCATTGACGAATACCTGCTAAAGGCCGGGGTGGACACAAAGGACTTACCACAATCCGTTGATGGTTACCGGGAGATGTTGAGAAAATATCTGGCAGTCCACAATGGGAAACTTACAAGAGAATTTGAGAAACTTTACAAGGAACTCCATATTGCCGGATATTACAGGGGACTCATAGAAGATGTTAACGCAATAAAAGATATCTTTAAGTCGGCCAAGGCATTCATTGAAAAGTTCAGGAAGTGGAAATAGATGCCACAAACTGTATGTCAATTGAATGAACATTTACTCATCGCTCTGATGAAGAATCATGAAAAATCTGTGTTATCCGTGAAATCTGTGATTTCTTAAAAATACATGGAAGAACTTAAAAAAATTATATTAAGAATCTTTTCAATCCTCCTGATTGCCTTTTTACCCTGTGCAGGGCTCCTGTTGGTGTATTTTTATACAGCCCCGAAAATTGCTGAATATTACGACGTAAAGGAGAAACGGGCTGTATTGGACATTTTTAACATACCCTATCGCGTTAAGGAAAACAAGATATTAGGGTTTCGTTTTAAAAGCTATGACAAAAAGGACATCAAAGAGGTTTTTGAAAAAAATATAACCGCCGAAGAATCAAGGGGACGGAAAAGGATATTTAAATATGTAAAAGATGGAAAGTTGCAGGGTGTTGGCTTTGTAGAATCAAAGATGGGTTACGGTTACAACAAATCGAGTATTATGTCTCTTTTTATCTGCGTTGAGCCTGATCTGGAAACACTGAAAGGCATTGAGGTGCTGGACCATAGTGAAACACCGGGTTTGGGTGGCAGGATTACCGAGGACCAGTTTAAGAAACAATTTGCCGGAAAGAAGCTGAGACCGAAGCTGCTGGTGGTCAGGGAAAGAAAGGCAGAGGGCGCCAATGAGGTGGATGCAATTACCGGTGCCACAAATACAAGCAGAGGAATAGAGACTTTTCTTAACGATGCCATGAATGAATTTTGGGAAGGACAAGGGGACATCAAATGGTAGGGTTAAAGCGAAATATTCGAAAGATCTCTAAGTTTTTCATGAGGGACAACCTCATCCTGACAGCCGGTGCCGGACTTGGATTCTGCTCTTCCCTCGCTGTAACAAACAAACTGGAAAATTCCCTGACTATGGGAATCGGGGTAACACTTGTGGCGACTGGCAGCTTTTGCCTGGTCTACCCCTTCAAACGACTTATATCGACAGCTGGCACACATCATAAGATTTCCCTCTTGATGATTATTGTATCTGTCTTTGTGGCCATCTTCGGATTTTTTGCACAGGCCTTTGTGCCTGAAATTACAACTAACATAAAGGCATACATCGACCTTATTACGACGAATTGTATCGTACTTGCCGTTATCTCCGAGGGTTTGACTGTTGATTTCTGGGAGGCACAAAAGAAGATAATGAAGGCCTGTCTTGGATATTCCACAGCCTTAATCCTGCTTGCATTCTTGCGGGAACCCCTGGGTTTTGGAACAGTTATGGGCTTTCCCGTGCTTTCGGATACATTTCCGAGGGTGGTTCTCATGGTTACGCCGGTGGGTGGATTCTTTGCCCTTGCCGCCTTCAGACTCTTGTTACGCCCTTTTCTTCTTAGGGCAGGGATTGTATATCAGGAGGCTTCTTCCTGTGAATGCGCCTCAGCTACAAACGGAGGCGTTCCCGCTGCCACGCCCCGTCCGAAGCGGGGAATCTCTTGGGTAACTTTAATTGCAATAGGGTTAGGAGCCTGTCTGTTTATTAGTTTTATTATCCATATACAGACAATTCCAACGCTTCATCAGCATTTTCTCATTCTGTTCCCTGTCCTGCTCAATGCCCTTTTCTTTGATGGGATTGTATTAAGTAAATTGTTAGGGATATGCCCGTTGCTGAACAAATCCCGCCAGATTGATGCAGCATGGAAAATGGGGATTGCCGTGATTATTGTTATGACATTGTCTACCGCATTGAACTGGATGGTATATCACCATATCCTGGTCAGGTGCAGTGATTTCCTGTCAAAATATTCGCCGCTTCCCGTTCGGTTGGAAAATATTTTTTATCTGACCGTCTTCATCGTTACCATTGCCGTGTTCGTACAAATCCTGAGCGTGCTTTTAAGAAAATTTGCGAAGAATGTATACGAACAGATGGGGCAGTTCCTGGAACTCATCACGGTCAATTGCATTGTCCTTGCCAGCGCCACGTTTACAATTCCTTCAGGAGCAAAGTTCCTGGTCACAGCCGTAACGGCTCTTGGATACGGGCTTCACTGGATGATGGTCGTTGTTTGGCTTGCCCTGCTAAGACGCCAGCGTTTATTCGTTCCAACTACGGCATGGGATGAAGACACCATTGCCATTTTGCTCCTGGGTATAATGGCAGCTATCTTTACCGGCATTGGCATGATTCATATTTTTTAAGCTTGGAGTAAAACAATGACCATCCCCCTTCTTTTAGGAGCTGGGATCATGGCCTTGCTGGCCTTGCTGCTCAGCATATTCAGCGAAATAACCTACCAATTCTTCGGCCGCGGTGTAAAACGCAGGCTTACGGTATTGAGTGATGACGATTACAGAAAGGAACTGGATATCGAAGGTGGTGAAAAACTCCTTCCTTTGCTTCAAAACAGGGGATTTAACATTCCTGCAGCCTGCGGGGGTATGGCTACCTGTGGCCAGTGCAAGGTAAAACTTCACACCGATCTTGGTACTTATACGACCGCAGAAACTCCACATTTTGACATGCGCGCCAGAGAGGCAACCAGGAAATTTTTAGAGCAGGGTGTGGGGGATGGATATGTGCGGCTGGCCTGTCAGGTCAGGGTTGAAAAGGATGTGAGCCTGTATCTGCCCAAAGATACGTTACATGTCAAAAAATACACTGCACGTGTGATTAAGAAAAGGGCGATTACCAGCGACAAGATGGAGGTGTGGCTTAAACCATCGAAACCCATCCAATATAAACCCGGACAATATATCCAACTGGCAATTCCTGAAGATTTTGTGGAAGAGCATTATAAAAAGTATGGTGATTTTATTAAGGAAGCATGCAGGAGACTGGGAAAGGAATTCGTTCCGTATATGCCAGGTACCACGCTGTACAGGGGATATTCGCTGGCCTCTACGGAGCCGGATCTTTTAAAACTCATTGTCCGTATGGCCCCTGTTGACCCGACCATGTCCGTAGAAAGGGGTGGGCCTCCCTGCATAGGGCCTAGTTGTGTGCATAATTATATTCTGGAGAAAAGCCTGTGGAACTTTTTCCGTGGTGAAAAGATCCGTTTTACCGGGCCTTATGGTCATTTCACACTGAAGGAAGAACCGCATACCGCCGTCTTTGTAGCAGGCGGAGCAGGCCTGGCTCCCGTCATGGCGCTTTTAGAACAATGGTTTCAGGAAGGCAGGCAGGATAAGGCGGTGTTTTTTCTGGGTGAAAGGCGATTCCAGGATATTCCCATGGTTTATTTACCCCGGTGGTTAAACTGGCAGCGAAAGAATCCCCACTATAAATTTGTACCCGTGCTTTCAGGCGCATTTCGGGACGACAATCCTGCCGAGTTGAATGATACGGACAAAAAATACCTCCATTGCGTTTCTCCGGAGGACAAGCGGACTATCAAAGAACAAGGGCTTGTAGATGAAACGGGTAAACTGTGGAAGGGTGAGGTCGGCTTTATAGGGCCGCTCCTGAGGAAATACCTTTCGCCCGAACCAGACATTGTATTTTATCTCTGTGGTCCGTCACCGATGACCGTTACCGTTATTGACGCAGCAGCCAACCAGTTGAATTTAAAGAAGGAGAATGCCCTGTTTGACGACTTTACCGGCACCCTGACTCCCTCTGTAGACCTCATCTACCAAAAACGTGAAATCAAAGAAAAGCTTTATGCTTTAAACATACCCAATGCCGATGGCATTATCGAAAAAATCAGCCACATCCTCATCATTCAATTGATATTGAAAGATAAGATTGAAGAAAGTTATCATTTCCTTAATATAGTGAGAGAAACCCTCGAAAAGTCTGAGCATAAGGACAAAGGATTAGAAACCATAATTCAATCGTATTTTCATGATAAAATATGGGGTGCCCGCGCTTAGACAGCATATAAAGGGGAAGGTGGGGCATTCCTGGCGGAAAAGGTAATGGAAGATGACGGACGGTTGCCGGTGAAAAACACCTTTTCCTTGTTTCCAAACTCTGTTTGGGGACATCAATGCAACGAACCCTCTTTCGCACAAAGCAAACACAAAGTGAATAAGCCCGTGAATGCTTATTCGATTATTCAAAAGATTTTCATAAGAAGCACAATCTTGATGTTTTGTAACTTTCACGTAAAAAGGCGGCACGGACAAACTTGATGTACCTTTTTTTCTGTACGTGTGCCATTTCTGAAAAAATGTATTCACAGGATTTTTTCCCCATTACGGAATTCAGTAAGGAAGAACTGGCTAAGGGCAAGCCTGTAGGCTGGAAGACCCACAAAGGTATTTGCAGGGAGATTAAGAACAGGATTATGCCGACAATAGTGGAAACGGAAGGTAAAAAGACGCTTCATGTGAATGCACATGATAACGGTTCGATCCTCTTTAAGCCGGTGCATCTTGACCCGAAAGAATATCCGTTTTTGAGCTGGGCCTGGAAGATATCCAACGTCCTGCCGGAAAGCCGGGAAAAAGAAGTCGGCGGCGATGATTACCCGGCCGCCGTGTGCATAGTCTACGGCAAAACTTTTCTCTCGATGCCATACTGGTACAGGATATTAATCTATGTTTATGGAAATAACGTGTCCGTGGGGGAACGATTTGAAAATCCCTGTGAGGTCAGGGCAAGGATGGTCGTGGTGCAGAACGGTGAAAAAGATGCGGGTAAGTGGCTCAGTTACAAGGTGAACCACTACCAGGACTATATCAGGGAATTTGGAGAGGAACCACCCGGGATTATCTACGTGGGGATTCAGACCAACGCCGACCGCACTCACGGAAAGGTTAAGGCATGGTACTCGGATATTGTCCTGCATAGATACTAACGCCGGTAGGCTGGATAAAGATGACTATGATTTATTGGAAGGGTGAGAAATATTGGCTTGGAAAACTTCTTGAACACCCAGAAATCATGACACAGGGAGAAACACTTGAGGTATTGGAAGAAAATATTAAAGATGGATATCTTTTAATGGCGATGGATGATGTACCGGAAGAATACCAGACGAAAGAAATTGTGTTATGAAGCGAAAGGAATTTATCCGTCAGCTTATGAGAGATGGATGTGTACTTTTAAGGCCTGGAGCAAAACACGACATCTATATAAATCCTTCTATCGGGAAAATCAGCCTGTTCCAAGACACACAGAAATTGATAACAAATTGGCAAAACATATTAGAAAATATTTGGGACGGGAGTAGTTTAATAATAACAAGAGTATTAACACTTAAAATTTATACCGTGTCTAACAACCAAATATCAAGGTTAAAGACCTGGCCCCATTTCCCCCCCAATTTTTAGGTAGGGTGGGCATCGCCTACCAAAATCAAATCCACCGATATAGAGCGAACAATGCCTACCGCCAAAATCAGAATTTAAAGGTAGGCGATGCCTACCCTGCCTCTCTGTAGCGCAGAATACCAACCGTTAATGGCAATACACAGACGAGAAATGTAAAAGAAAAAGGCGCTTAAGGTCAATCATGTGCCTGCAGTATTAACCGCCTTTTACCAGTGGCCTTTCTCCAATGATCGCCGCCTGTCACATTCAAAATTCGCTTGGATAAATACGCACGATGGTAGCCAAGATGCCTAAGCAAGTGCCATTCGCTACCGTATCCATATCCCATTTTACCCATAGCAGTTTTTCTCTCAAATGATTAGAGGCTAACGATGAATTTCAGTTGCCACAGCGAAGCGGAAGCCTTATAAGTGTTAGCTTTATTGTCTATTTTTAATAGTTTTATATTTATGAAGGTTTGACCTGACCCCTCACTCTTTTCCTTCTGCCACCAATGAACAAACACTAACTACATGCAGCCTTTTATTACGTCTATCATGAAAATTTATGTTGTAAATGTATAATAAAAAAAGCTATTCTGTCAATAAGAATGTAATATTGAAAATGTAATAAGCGGTAGACAGTTGGCAACAGAAAGAGGATGAATAATTTCATTTCCATTGTCAACTGCAACCTGCTTACTGTCAACTGTTTATTTCACTATGTTACTGAACATTCCAAATCTGGAAAAGAATAAACTCCTGGCCCCATTTACCACATACAAAATCGGTGGGCCGGCTGATTTATTTGTCGTGGTTCATACCATTGATGAATTAATACATGCCTTATTTGAGGCCCGTCGTAATGCTATCCCCTTTTTTTTGCTCGGTTGCGGGGCTAATATTTTAGTTACGGATAAGGGATTTCGTGGGCTGGTTATCCGTAATTTAGCAAATAAAGTCGCCTTCTCTGATAACGGCAAAGTAGTAGCTGAAAGTGGTGCAATTATTGCCGATCTTATAGAGCAATGTTGCCGCCGTGGATTATCCGGATTCGAACACTTTGTCGGCATTCCCAGTACCGTTGGCGGGGCTCTGTGGCAGAACCTGCACTTCCTGTCGCCTGACAGAAAGCGGACGGTATTTATTGAAGAAATAGTTCGGTCCAGTTGTGTTCTTACAGAAGAAGGGCAGTTTTGCACGGTCGGGGTCGATTACTTTCAGTTTAGCTATGACAAGAGTATCTTACAGAAGCGGAAAGACATCGTCCTGGATGTTACATTTCAGCTTAGTGCAAGGCAGAAAGAGGAAATACGGGCAATTATGGACACAAATATGGCCTGGCGCAACGTTAAACAGCCGCAATTATCGGAATATCCCAGTTGTGGTTCGGTGTTTAAAAAAATCAAGGATATTGGGGCGGGAAGGTTGATAGAGCAGGCGGGACTCAAGGGCTTGCGTATTGGTGCGGCGGAGGTATCGGGAAGACATGCTAACTTCATCGTTAATACCGGTAATGCCACGGCTGCCGATGTTTTAGAATTAATCCGGTTTGTGCAACGGGAAGTAAAGCAGAAATTGGGGTTTGTCCTGGAGACCGAGATTACGGTAATCGGAGAACTGTAAACAAAATCCTTGCTGATGCTGGGGGGTATAATTATAATGCTTTGTACAGTCATACAGAAATATCCGGCAGTCACGGGAACGGAGCGGAAGGTGCATTACTGCACGACTTGCACACGGATGACTTGAACGGTATACTATACACATTGCCAGCTATCAGAACGGGAAAGTCATTGTCGTGAAAACGGGAATCCGGCGAGAACTTACACCTTTACGCCGGCAACACAGAACGTGAATTTCCTGGCATCTTTACTCTAAAGATGTATGAGAAACACATTTCAGCACAATAACAATTATCGGAGGTTATAAAACAACTTTTATGGCGCCTAACGGACTGGATGCTAAAACATTTTTTGAAGGACGCGGGGGTGTCACTTATAATGATTTTATCCTGCTGCCGGGTCATATCGATTTTAGTCTCGAAAAGATCAGTCTTGAAACAACATTGACCCGCAATATTAAGATCAAAAGGCCCGTGGTGAGCTCTCCCATGGACACCGTAACGGAATCGAGGATGGCAATCAGCATGGCCATGCTTGGCGGGATCGGTATTATTCACTATAACAACAGCATCGAGGAACAGGTGAAAGAAGTGCGCCGGGTCAAAAGATTCGAGAACGGATTTATTACAGAACCCGTTGTTCTTAGCCCAAACCACACCATCAGGGACGTCGATACTATCAAAGAAACCTACGGCTTTTCAGGTATCCCCATTACAGAGGATGGTACATTAAATTCAAAACTTGTCGGTATCGTAACCAAGCGGGATATAGATTTTGAGGAAAACCGGTCCAAGAAGTTAAAAGAGGTGATGACCACTCAATTGGTTACTGCACCGGCAGGTATCTCCCTTGCCGAGGGGAACAGAATACTTAAGGAAAGCAAAAAGGGAAAGCTTCCCCTGGTCGACAAACAGGGCCGTCTCGTATCTCTTATGAGTCGTACCGATTTACTGAAGAACGAGGACTTCCCTTTTTCATCGAAAAACAAGGACAAGCAACTCCTCGTCGGGGCTGCGCTCTCGACACGGGAAGACGACAAAGAACGGCTGGCTGAACTGGTGAAGGCCGGCGTTGATGTTATCGTGATCGATTCATCACAGGGTGATTCTGTTTTTCAAATTAACACGATCAAATACATCAAGCAAAAATACCCCCAGCTTGATGTGGTGGGGGGAAATGTCGTCACGGCCAAACAGTGCAAATCATTGATCGATGCAGGAGCCGATGCCCTTCGTATAGGTATGGGTAGCGGGTCTATCTGCATTACGCAGGACACCCTTGCGGTTGGGAGAGCACAGGGTTCAGCCGTCTACCACACTGCAAAATTCTCCCGGGAATACGCCAATATTCCCGTGATTGCAGATGGTGGTATAGCCAATATCGGGCACATTGTGAAGGCATTATCCCTCGGCGCCAGTACCGTTATGATGGGTGGTTTGCTTGCAGGCACCAGTGAATCTCCCGGTGAGTATTTCTACGAGGGGGGGGTGCGCGTAAAAAAATACCGGGGCATGGCATCTCATGAAGCTATGGAAAAGGGAGGCGGAAAAAGGTATCTCTCGGCTGAAGACCGGATTAAAGTCGCCCAAGGTGTTACCGGCACGGTGGTCGATAAGGGTTCGGTTATCCATCTTGTTCAGTATCTGATGCAAAGCCTGCTCCATTCATTGCAGGAACTCGGTCTTAAAAGCATACAGGAACTTCATACCGGCCTCTATGAGGGCACGCTTCGTTTTGAAATGCGGTCACAATCCGCCCAGATTGAAGGCAGCGTTCACAACCTTTATTCCTTCAAGGAACCGCATCTGGGTTTGATACGAATGGGGAGATAAATAATAAGCAGTTAGCGATCGGCTTTCAGAACTCAGGAGTAATTTTCAATTGGACATTGGAGCAAAGGCATCTATTTTTGAAAATTTCAGCTAATTTCCTTGCAAATTACTCGAATTTTCAAAATTCTGATTTGTTTGACAATATCCGGAGATTATAACCCTTAGATAAAGTTTTTTGAAAAATCGGTTGTGCTTTTTAAGTCCCGAGAGGGACGTAAGGCAATAGGCAGGCAATTTATTGCCTGTATGTGTTCAAAAATTGGCGCTAAATTGTTTTGCCGAAAAATGTAAATATATTTTTGTTAAGAAACCCAAGGTGTCCTTCACCTATGACTGTAAAACAAAACGCCGTAGAGATCGTAAAAACCCTGCAGGAACACGGCTATAAAGCCCTTTTTGCCGGCGGATGTGTGCGCGACATGATTATGGGGAAGGAATCTGCCGATTATGACATCGCCACCAATGCCCTGCCCCAGGATGTCATGAAACTCTTTGAAAAAACCATTCCCGTTGGTGTACAGTTCGGTGTGGTTATTGTTGTTAAAAATGGTCATAACTTCGAGGTGGCTACCTTTCGCACGGAAGGCTCATACAGCGATGGACGTCATCCCGATTATGTCGCCTTTTGTACCCCTGAAAATGATGTAAAACGAAGAGACTTCACCATCAATGGTCTGCTTTACGACCCTCTTAAGAACGAGATACTCGATTACGTTGGCGGACGGGAGGACATTTCTCAAGGGATTATCCGGACTATCGGAAATCCCATGGAACGATTCACCGAAGACAAGCTGCGTATGATACGGGCTGCCCGCTTTGCATGCCGCTTCAATTTTCCCATCCATCCCGACACAAAACAGGCAATTGTTCAGCTTGCGAAGAAGATTCATGTCGTCAGTGCTGAGCGCATACGGGAGGAACTGGAAAAGATACTTACCGGTCCTAATCCGCATATTGGTATCAAATTGCTGGACGAACTTCACCTTTTGCGGGAGATACTGCCTGAGGTATCCAACATGAAAGGTGTTCGACAGCCAGAAAATTTCCACCCTGAAGGGGACGTCTTTGTGCATACCCTTTTATGCCTGTCGAAGATGGAAAAACCGTCATTTACCTTAGCCATGGGGGTATTGTTGCACGATATCGGTAAGACCGTTACCTTTGAGGAACTGGACCGGATTCGGTTCAATCTGCATGAAAAAGTCGGGGCGGACATGGCTGCAAGGATCTGTGACCGGCTGAAGACCTCTACTGCCGAAAAGGAGCGGATCGTCTGGCTTGTCCTGAAACACCTGTATTTTAAGGATGCTCAAAAGATGCGATTGAACAAACTCAAAAGACTCTTCGCACATGAAGGATATCCCGAACTGGCAGAGTTATGCAGGATTGATGCCCTTGCAAGCAGCGGAGACCTGTCGGACTATCATTACTGTCAGGAGATGTTCGGTAAACTGAGCCACGAAGAGGTCAAACCCAAACCCCTGATTACCGGACACCACCTCATTGACTTGGGGCTCAAACCCGGCCCTCTGTTTAAAGATATTTTGACAAAAATTGAGGACGAGCAGCTCGATGGCAACATCACAACGAAGGAGGCAGCCATTGAAGAGGTCAGGGTATTGATTTCTCAAATGAAAACTGTTCTCAAGTAGCTCCTTGACAAAGTCTTTCATCATAGTCATCATATCTCTAAAGCGGCGCCCTGAAACCATGAAAATGTTTTAGATGTTTCGGTGAGTCCTCTCTCCGAAACCAAAAACAGCATGACGACTCACATGGGTCTCGGTGTGGAAGCTAACCGGCACATCAGGCAAGGATAACGCCACCATTTCATATCAGGAGGAATCAAACTATGAATAAATTTTATCGTAACACGAACCAATCCTTCGTCATCATCCCTTTCATTATTAGTACGTTTTTTATGCCCTGTATTGTAACCCGTTCTTTTGCGGAGGAGCTAAAAGACACCAGTCGCCAAATTGAATTTATCCAGCATCAAGCGGAAAACCGCCCGTCATCCTCGCCTTACGAAGGAGGAATACGGGAGGTATTTGACTTTACCTCCCCTTTATCCCCTCCTTGTGAAAGAGGGGTGGTTATAAAATCACCAGAAATTCCGTTTGATCTTGAGCAATTACCCCGGTCCATTGAAATCCCTGCAACCAGGACGACTGCAACACCACGGCGTATATTAGGAAACATGCGGTTCCGCCACGAGATGGCAGGCCTTCTGGGGGAAAAGGTGGGAACCGACGACTCTGGGGATGTTTACAACGCAGGGGGTCTTTCAAGCTATTACACAGGCCCAAAGGAACTCTTCCCGGGGAAGGGGAAGTTCGGAGAACTCTACAGATTTTTACCCATGGTACGTTGGTACGATCCGGCGTATTATTATAATGCCGGGAACTTTCACCCAGGCAGTACGGTAACCGGTGAATTTACCAACGAGCAGTGTGTTGCCTGTCACAACATGGAAAACCCCGGCATTGTAACCCAATGGAAACAAAGCAAACACGGGACTCCGCCTGAGGGGAAAGAGGTGGTCGGTTGCGACCGGTGTCACGGGAAAAACCATGAAAAGCTCATAATGCCGACGTATGACCACTGCGGTGAGTGTCATGAAAAACAGATGAAGGGGCATCGTGAAGGTGGCCGGGGTTCCCATGCCCATGCGTATCATCTGGAATTAATCGATATGGGATGCCAGATGGAAAAGCCCGCAGAAGAAACGGCTTCCTGCCTTGCCTGTCACGCCATTGCAGAAAACCGGTGCGACGGCTGTCATACACGGCATCGTTTTTCTACGGCTGAGGCCAGGAAACCTACCAGTTGCGGGGTGTGTCATTCCGGTCCGGAGCAATACGAGTATGAGATGTATATGCAGTCGTATCATGGTATGGTTTATCAGGGAGAAGGGCAAACCTGGGACTGGACAAGGCCTCTCAACGCAAAAAACTATGTCGTTCCTACCTGTTCATACTGCCATATGCCCGAAGGGAATCACAACATCCTTAGCATGTCTGCTGCGTATACATACATGGGTACATCATTAGTGGACCGGGGCGCATACCGGTATAAAGCGACACGGGACGCGTGGATTAATACCTGCAAGGGCTGCCATTCGCCACGGTTTGCAAGAGACCATCTGGAGGCCATGGACGAGGCGGTAAAGCTGAGTTTTACCAAATATCGTGAGGCGATGGGTATCGTAATGGCTTTGTATACTGACAATCTCATCGATCCCATGCCCAGCGACCTTGCCCCCGATTCGAGAGGGCATAATGTCTTTAGCCTGATGCCGGGAAAGGGGGAAATGCGAAAATACAACGTTTCCAATATCGAACGATTAACCTACGAGATGCTGGTTGACATCATTGGCGCCATTTATAAGGCGAAGGCCCACAATGCCTATTACAGTCCCATCTATGGCTATTGGGAGTGGGCGCAGGACCGCTGGCTGGTGCAGATCAAGGACGAGGCCAGCAAACTCAAACGTTTCGCAGCAATCGAAGAAAAAGTAGGCATCAAACACACCGCCTACCCTTTCTGGAAACACGGCGAATACACCGATATGCTCCTGGGGTGGAAGAGGAAGGAATGGGGGAAATGATGGGAAATTCAAAATTACTTAGACCCGCCAAATACGCAAAAATCACGAAAGGGAATGCAAGATTCACTAATCCTACCGGGTGGGATCGGCGTCAGAAAATGAATTTGGAACTTATTCATGAAATAGCTAAAGGATGATAAATAGGAAAATGTGGTTCATGCAATTACTATCAGGACTTTAAGTTTTAAAGAAAGAGGTGCGCGTTGTTAATGATACCCGTGATTTTTACGGAGCTCTAATAAAGGTCACGGGCAGAAAAACTTGGTGTAGGATCAATGGTACAACGGCGAGAGAAAGAAGCAGAAGGTATGTCATAATCCTTGTGGGAATTACAAAAAATACCTGTTGACAACGAGTCAATTATATGACATTTATATAAGTGAAGACAGCCGGCGATACCGGGAGCGTTCCCGGTGGCATGGCTTGATTTCCAATAAGCATGAGGAGGAGAGGGAAATGCTTAAGAATTTAGGGTATAGTCTTGTTGCTGTAAGTGTCTTAATGGTGAGTGCGGGTGTTGTAAATTGTTCGTTCGTTAGCTCTGTCATCGCGGAAGATGAGGACAAGGACAAAGAGGGGAAGTCGGATGAATTGATGATCGGTTCGGTAAAAACCGCATTCGCTGCCCCCGTTATGTCTGATGATGAGGAAAAGGACGAAAAGTCAGGAGAATTGATGAGTGATTCGGTAAAGACTGCTTTCGCCGGTCCTATAATGTCAGAGGATGAGGACAAGGACAAGGAAGGGAAGTCGGATGAATTGACGATCGGCTCCCTGAAGACCGCTTTGGCCGGCACCGTTATGTCTGACGATGATGACGATGATGAGGGAAAGTCTGGAAAATTGATCTAACTGTTAGAACCGTACTACAGATCACCGATTATCGGGCATAACAGGCGAAATGGTATTATACGTTTCACCGTGTTGTGCAAGAGTAAAATCTCTCAGCAAGAAGGGCAACCCGTCGGTTGCCCTTCTTGTTTATGAAATTACCCGCAAGGGTAATCGTATGGAAGGTTAAAGATTACACATCCAGGAAGAAATGTAACTATGATAAATGAATGTCATCCCGGAGGGCATGAAATGCGAGTATAAACGTTGCCGCATTCCAGGATTGACCCGTCATACCCATTGGTTTGCCTGTTATTCCGTGAAACCATTCATTGAATTCCCAGTTATTGACCTTATTCGCCCCGGCGAACCTCTCCAGTTCTTTCCATGCAAGCTCCTTTTTGCCCAGTTTCGCGAGAAGCATCACCCAAAACCCGCCAACAAACGGCCAAATGCCTCCGTTGTGGTATTGATAGGGAAGATTCTGCCTGTGGCGCCTCATATAAGGACGCCAGAAGGGACTGTCTTCCCGAATGGGATCATGGACCACCTTCACGGGATAAGGTTGGTGAATTTTCAGATTGAACATGGCATCGGCCATGCGCGAGGCCTTGGAAGTGTACGCAAGTCCAAAGAGTGCGCTGAGTATGTTGCCGAAAACGTCTATCTCTTCCCCCCAGAAAGAAAAATTCACGAAGCTGAGATAAAAATCGCTGCGCCTCATCCTGTTCCTGATATAGTGCATCAGAATACGAACCCGCCTGTCTTCCGCTATTGCCTTGTCAAAAGGAAAGAATATGGTTTTGAAATAACGTTTTGTCCTGTCGGCGGTGGAAATTTTATACAGTTTTTTAACATGATACCACAGGGCGTTGGAATAAAGCACAAATCCGGATCTCGGCATGATATCCGCCCAATCGCTTGCCTCATTCTGCTGCAACAGAAATACCCCCTGATGCTCCTGACAGAAAAGCCAGTTAAGGGCACGGTCTGTTGCCGGCCGTAACTCCTCTGAAAACCTTTCTTCAGGAAAGAAACGGTCGTAAAAGTTTATGGCGATCAGCCACCAGAGAGTGGCATCAATGCATCCCGAATACCAGAAATCAACCTCCCGGAGTTCTGGTTTTACGTATTTTGGGATCTGCCCGTTCCGGGCTTGATACTGAGCGAGGGTGAGGATGCTAGTCTTTGCATGGTGAACAAGTTCCTGGTCTTTCGATACAATCATGCCCAGGGAACAAATGGCTGCGTCACGTCCAAAAATACTGGCATAGGATCTGTCCACGGCTTTTTTCGATCTTGCACAGGCGATAATACCGTCAGGTGTTGAGTTGTTTTTTAATAATTGCAGGGAACGGCTGTAACACCCCTGAATAAGATCTCCCTCTGTGGTGACTAAGGATTCCGGATTGTCCATCAGAACTATCTCCTCTTGCTGTTTTTTATTGAAAGATAAGGACTCCTCATATTATACTGCACAGAATATTGCGATTGGAGGTCTTTTCTGTAATAATTATTATATTTCTGTGATTCAATAGCGGGGAAAAGAGACGTAATCTGAAAAAGGTTGTAACGATGGAAAAATCTGTTAATTTAGGAAAAAAACAATGAAACAATCTACGGTAGAACCGGATCTGATAGCTGCAAACAAGCTGCTCCAGGACTTGACAGCCGCGGAGCGGATCCGATGGGCAGTGGAAACCTTTGGCAGGCATGCCATACTGCTGAGCAGCATGCAGAGTTCTGCATCCGTGCTGATGCATTACTTTCATAGTATGGAGCTGGAAAACGAGATTCTCTTCGTTGACACAGGGTACCATTTTCGAGAAACTTTGTTACTTCGTGATGAGTTCATACGGCGTTACAAGTTAAATATCGTGACGCTGTATCCGGAATTAACCCCGGAGCGACAGGAAAGAAAATTTGAAAAAAAACTCTATCTCTTTGCTGATGGCCAGAAAGAATGCTGCCGCCTGCGCAAGACGGTTCCCTTCCTTAGCCACATGAAGCAGCACGGGCGCAAACTCGCAATGGTTGGTCTGCGGCGCAGCGAGGGTGGTCGTCGCGCCAAATTGAGTCCTCTTTTACAAGATCCGCGTACCCAGGGATATACCCTGCATCCGATATTTGAATGGACGGATAAGCAGATTCAAATGTACCTGGAGGAACATGATGTGCCTGTACATCCCTTGCATAGGCAAAACTATCCCAGCATCGGATGCGAGTGCTGCACCACGCCGGTCGCACCGGGTGAAGACCCGCGGGCTGGCCGGTGGAGACATCTGGTAACTGCAGGCGATGAGGGGCCGAAGTACTGCAATATCAATTGTTCAGACGGCTCCGGGATTTGATATCAGCGGGTAAAAGCACAGATTATTTTGAGCCGGGGGAGACCTTAATTATGGAATACGTCACTATCGCGGGAACGGAATTACGCGCCTCACGAATCGGTTTGGGGACATGGGCTATTGGTGGCTGGATGTGGGGAGGCACTGAAGAACAGGCAGCGATCAGCGCCATCCATAAGGCCATTGAACTGGGGATCAATGTGATTGATACCGCCCCTGTCTACGGTCAGGGTCGTTCGGAAGAGTTTGTCGGAAAGGCGATAGCGTCGTACGGTAAACGTAAGGACGTTATTATAGCCACCAAAGTTGGATTGGAGTGGCGTGATACAAAGGTCTTCCGCAACTCGAAAAAAGACCGCATCTTTAAAGAGATTGATGATTCATTGCAACGCCTGCGCACCGAAGTCATCGATATCTACCAGGTACACTGGCCTGACCCTTTGGTTCCCGTTGAGGAAACCGCCGGGGCTATGCATCATCTGTATCGTCAGGGCAAGATCCGCTCCATTGGTGTAAGCAATTACACGCCAAAACAGATTGATATTTTCCGTCAGGCAGCCCCCCTCCACGTTGTGCAACCACCGTATAACTTATTCGAACGCCAGATCGAACAGGACGTGCTGCCTTACGCCCGCAAGCACAACCTGGCAACTTTGACTTATGGCGCCCTGTGCCGCGGATTACTTACCGGGAAGATGAAACCCGACACGGAATTTACGGGAGACGATTTGCGGAAGATCGATCCAAAATTTCAGCAACCACGATATGCCCAGTACCTTGAAGCCGTTGCACAGCTTGAACGTTTTGCCCGGGAACGCTTTAACAAGGGTGTGCTGGCCCTGGCAGTCCGCTGGTTGCTTGATCAGCCCGGCGTGAGCATAGCCCTGTGGGGCGCACGCGGGCCCGATCAGTTAGACCCTGTGGCGGATGTGATGGGATGGAAGATTGATGACTCGTCACGCCATGTCATTGAACAAATCGTGAAAAATGTCGTTACGGATCCGGTCGGTCCGGAATTTATGGCGCCGCCATAGCGTGCGGTTGTTGCTTGATAATAATGGTGATAAAACAAATGGTTTTAAAGGCAAGGCCTTGTCATAATCCTGTCAGAATGGTCAGGAAGGTCTTGTTACCAATATGTATTTTTAAAAAAATCGCCAAAGCCGTGCCTATGGATTTTATATTCTTTCTTTGCCTCCTGTGCTTGCCTCTCTATTTCCTCATCCAGTTCCTTCCATGTCTGTTTGTAGAAGTCCCTTTCATAAAGCATTGCAGTAAGTTTTTCTTTTAAACAGGGTTGTATCTGGAAAATATTTTCAAGAATATCATGGGTATTTTTGAGATTGAAATTCACGTGTTTAAATTCAATCCCCTGTGCCTTTTCAAAGGGTAAGAACGATTCCTTAATATCAGTTACCCAGGGAATAACAGGGGAATAATAAGGCGTAACGGGTATGCCTTCGTTAAGAAGTACGTAAATTGCTTTGTTTCTGGCCGCGAATCTCGGATTCTTTGGTTCTAATACTGCCTTGAATATATCCATGAAATTATTTACGGTAAAATATATCCTTTTGCGAACGGCCTTGTTTGATCTCACATAACAATAAAGACATGAAAACTCACAACCCATATAGGGATTGATTACGTACTCCCCTAAATCTATGGAGGTGGGATTTAGTATCCTGTTTGCGGTGATTTCACGAATTTCCAGCATATTTATAACGTCCGGTGTATTCCAAAGGCCGCAATTATAATGAATGACTTAACGTAAGTCTTCGGCAACTTTTTCGTAATGCGAAGGTAGTGGACGTCTTCTGACGGCAATTGGCAATGCACGACGGTGTACATGCGCCTGGCCTCCAACGGGAGTTGGCTCCTGCCAAAGAAATTTGAAATTCCTTGAACGTTAAATTATGCTGTCTCAGGCAGCGTTTTTGGGTAAAACTATTTCTCTCTCAGATTTCCAATAGAGGCATTGGTATGCTTAAGTTTATGCTTCCTGACTTCTTTAACAAAGATTTCCATTCTTTTCAGGGCTGTTGGGTTTGTCCTGTAATCTGCCGTTTCATCAGCCGGTGTTCCGTCATAATACGTAAAGGGATTTATTTGAGCAATTTGAGGTATAATATTTTTATACTTAGCAATAAAATCAAGGGTATTTTGAAAATCCCTCTCGGTCTTACCAGGATAACCAACAATAATACTTACACCGAAAAAGATACCGCCTGATGAAGGGCAGTAAAGAAATAACGGGCGTCATCTGAGGTAAAATCCTTGTTCATGTTTTTCAGGATGTTATTTGACCCTGACTCCAATCCAACAAACAGGCTGTAACAGCCCTCTGTTTCATCTTTTCAAAGAGTTTCTGGGCCATATCATTCCTGATCGCTATCTGTGCCTCCCAACGGATTGATCCAAAATGCGCAATGATGCCGTCACATAATGCCTCCAGATTCCTGAGATCGGCATTTATCAGGGAATCGTAAAAAACAAAGTATTGTGTGTTTCGTTGTTTGTCATGTGATATCGGATTTCGTCAAGAAGACTGTTGACGGGTCTTGTCCTGAAATTTTTGTAGAGAAGTCTTTCCGAGCAAAAGTTGCATCTTCGGATACATCCCCGGGAAAACTGAATGGGGACGGTATTCTTCCTGGGATAGGCTTTCAGGTCAATCCCTGTATAACGGGGAAACGGGAGGTTTGTTAAATCGCGGAGTTGCTCAAATATCGCAACCTTTTTATGGGTATCGTTACCCCTCAGATAGTGATGCAAAGGTAGTTTACCTTCGCCCGTGATCCAAATTCTAAAATTGCCGTTTTCATAACATCATGGAGGGGTCAACAAAACCACAAATCACCTGAATATAGCAGTAAAATCAAGGCTTTCAGGCATTCAAGACATTTCTGTTTTCCCCAACTGTAGTCAAATTGTAGTCAACTTTTTCTAAAACCGAAATTCCCGCCCTTAAACTTTCCTGACAATGATGTGCATAACGCTGTGTCATGGTGATGTTGACATGGCCTAGCAATTTAGAAATAGTATACAAATCAACTCCCCTTTGTGCTAGCCGGGTAGCAAAGGTATGTCTGAGGTCGTGGAAATGAAAGTCATCAAGCTCAGTCTTCTTTCTGGCAATGATAAAATTTTCCAACACCCAGCTTTTACCAATTTTTTTACCCACAGTATTTGTAAACACCAGGTCGGCTTTTAGATTCCTTATCCGCGCCTTTTCTTCCAGGATTCCCATTGCAACACTGGTTAAAGGGATAGTCCTCGCCCTTCCGTTTTTTGACTTCTGAATAACGATTGTCCTTTGCAGAAGGTTTACCCTGTCCCACGCCAATGAAAGCAATTCGTCTTGCCTTAAACCTGTGTGTAAGGCTAACGAGACTATTTCTCTTAGCCACTCTGGCATATTCTCCAATAACCGCCGTTCTTCATCCACAGATAACCACTTGTCACGCTGGTTATTCTCCTTATCCCTGGAAACCCTACTGACGGGATTTTCTTTCAACCATTCCCATTCCCGTATAGCAACGTTAAACATCTTTGAAAACATCGCCCGTTCCAGATTAAACGTACCGGGTTTAATCCCCTTGCTTATACCTCATGGCCTTATATTCAGCTATCTTTTTAGGTGTAATTGAAGTAAGCTTCATGCTACCAAAAAAAGGCAGTGCATGACTCAGCGTTGTCTTGTAATGCATTTGCGTCCTTTTCGAGTTTTTCGGCGCATACTCTAACATAAATCGGTCTGCCATGTCCTGAAACGTTTTTACTTCCCCTTCGCACCGGTCAAAATATTTTTCTTCTATGAGTGTCGTTCTAAGTTTGGATTCAATACTTTCAGCAAGTTTTTTGTTGTCGGTTTCAAGGCTTCTTTGGATTTTCTTGCCCCGGTACCGAATACACGCCCACCATGTCCCGTCACGTTTAAACATTCTCCCCTCCTTTCCCGTGACCGGAAGGTGTCTTTATGTCTATGTTCAGAATTATATATGCTTTAGCGTGCATTGGCAATAACCTCTTTGACAATTTTCTCAGAGTGCCCCGTATCACGCTTCAGGGAAGCCATGAAAGAGTTTATATCATCCAGATCGAATAATACCCTACGTCCCAGTTTAATAGAAGGAATACGCCTTAAACTTGCCCATTCATACAGAGTTTTCACGGGTAAGGGCGTATATTCAGAAACTTCTTTTGTATTTGCGTAACGTTTCATTGTGAACATTTTCATTCAAATTATTTGTAAGCCCGTTATTCCCTAAAGCAAGACAATATCGCTACCCTAAACCGCCACAGCCCGTACACCGGTAACCTTTTGGATTCCCGGAAGGTCTGCCGATATACCGCTCTAATTCGTAATCTCTGTGGGATAGACCTATATCGCAAAAATATTTTTATTTAGCTTTTGATTTCTTTTTCTCTGTGAGCTCTCGAAATTGTGCTTCCAAAATTTTCTCCCGTGCCGACAAATCCTCGATGCTTCTTATGGTAGTGGTAATGTCGATAATCCCCGTGCTTTGCCCCCGCTCAAGCCTTTCCTTATCGTAAAGAATCCCCGTTCCAATGATCCGTTGATAAGGTTGCATCTTTTGAATTGCGGCATTGTCTATCGAGTTTAGTAGCTTCGATTGCATAAACGCAAAGACGTCCGCCCTGCTTTCTTTAAAGTTTTCTAATCTTTCCTTACTATATCCAATAGATTCTAAGCGTTGGTGAACATTTTGTTTACAACATCCGGTAATCCTGGCAATTTGCTCAAAAGAAAGCCCTTTGTTTCTTAGGGAAACTAAAGTTTCAATAGGAATGTCTTTCTGTGGTTTGTCTATATCTTTATCAGAAATTACCTCAACATCTTCGGCAGGGACAGCCTCTATTGGTTTATCAGATTCAGTCATTGCGTTACCTCGATCCTTATGTGTATTTATCTATTCCTTTTTCTTTTGACGTGTTTTGGTGTAATTGGTATTATATTACAGAACAAATGAAGAAATACGAAAACTTAGCAAAGACAATTTACGATATTGGTAAGCTCTCATTTGCTACGTTGATTTTAGGACAATTCGTTTCTCATAAATTTAGTTTACTTGTTACAATCTTTGGTATTCTGCTTACAGGTTCAGCCTTTTTCATTGCCTTTAAAATAGAACAAAGAGAGGACAAAGACAAATGAACGAAATCAACCTTTTAATAATCTTCGGGGTAGGGATTGTAGCCTTATGGGTAATGTATTTCTATATCACAAGACAGGAAAAGAAGCACAAACATGGCTAACTTGACCAATACTGCCCAAAAAGAATCCACCGTAAAAGCTCAAAGCACATAAGAAAGAACAAGAAATTATAGTAGTCCATCAAATAAGTACCGTGTCCTTGTTGATTCAAAATTGCAATATAAGACCTCTTGGGTTCTCGGCTTTTCCTCACCGGTTGATTTATGGCTACCCTTGAAGGATTGACACATTCCGACATTCCGTGCTCGTTGTGTAAGGAAATGTTTAATCCTTTGAGAGTTATTCCAGTTAGACTCGACTATTGTTGCTATGTTTATTCCAGTGATGTTTATATTTTTATCGTTGTGATAACTTCCATCCAGCTTCCACGACTGGTCTAAGGCCTTTAAGACTACGCCAGGGTCAGGGTGGTCTATACAACGCTTTAATCTCTGCAACCGATATTCCTTGTTTAGTCCGCAAGCACTCATTAAATCGCCCAATTCTCTAACTTCTTCTGGTTCAACATCCACCACATCCATTACGGTATTACTATCATTATTACCATTGTGCTCTGGCGAGATTATGTTATTCTCATTAGCAGTTTTAGGACATTGTGTATGCACTTCTTCTTGGACAGTATTGGCATTCTTTAAATCCTGAAGCAACTGCATGTCGAGTGGCTCACGGGATAAAAACCTTTTTTCTTTAACAACCTTCACCAAAGGGAGAATCTTTTTTAATCTTAAGCTTATAGCTACATCTGTAACGCCAAAAACTTCACCGATCTCCTTTTGTGTTTTCCCTTCTGCATATAATTCGAGGATTTTAAGGTCATCGGTGCGCCTAAGTCTTCTTTTATGTCCCATTTTCGTGACTCCGGTTTAAAAGGTTTCGGAAAGAAATTTTAATGGAAAAAAATCGAAAAACAAACTTAAGCAACGTTGATAATCAACTTTTTATGTCGTACCTAATCATAAATACATATCAAAACTGGCAAGAACATACAAGAATGAAATTTCCTTGAATGCCATGAAAATAGTATCACATCAAAAGAAAACAGTTAGCAATCTGACCATACATATGACAGGAGGGGTGGCCTCTAAAGGGGGTTGGGGGTATCTGTTTCTCCTCAATAGGTTTCATGTTTCATCAACTGTAGTCAAATTGTAGTCAAAACGTAGTCAACTCCATTGGAAACAGTCGGAATCCACAGGAATTGGCAGGAATTGAAATTAAATCGTAAGTTGTTTTAGTGCAAAATATTACAGTCATAAAAGACACGCTTCCAGTCACTTATAAAAAATGGCAAAAATGGCCGTTTTCATAACATCATGGAGGGATCAACATCGACCATTATTTGTACGTTTTTTGACGATTTTAACATATCCGCAACGCTGTGAATGGCGTTGTGAATACTCGTATGGTTTTGTGCCTTTACGAAGATATGCCATCGGAACTGATTGTTGATTTTCGTCATGGGGGCAGGTGACGGTCCAAGTACTTCCAGACGCTTCCCCTGTGTTTTTGCGAATTCTTTCAGTTTATCTCCAACGATAAAGGATTTTTCTTTGGTTTTCTCTTCCTGCGGACCGCGGAAGATAATCCGTGCCAGTTTCCCGAATGGGGGATAATTCAATTGCCTTCGGTATTCCAGTTCTTTTTTTGCAAACCCTTCATAATCATGGGTGGCGGCATACGTGATGCTGTAATGCGCGGGGTTAAAGGATTGCACCACCACCCGCCCGCCCTTTGACCCCCTGCCCGTTCTCCCTGCCACCTGTGAAATGAGTTGGAATGTCCGTTCGCTTGCACGGAAATCAGGCAGGTTCAGGATCGTGTCCGCGGATATCACCCCCACCAGGGTGACGTTCGGAAAATCCAATCCCTTTGCGATCATCTGTGTACCAAGCAATATCGGAAACTCCCCCCGCTCAAATGCAGTTAAGGCCTTTTCGTGGGCATCGCGTACACGCATGGAATCGCTGTCCATCCGTATGATTTTATAATTGGGGAACTTGGCCTTAATTTCGTCTTCAATTTTTTCCGTCCCAAACCCACGATAGTTAATAGTATTGGCCAGGCAGTCAGGGCATGATTCCGGCGGATGGGCTTCCGCGTGGCAATAATGACATACCGTAGCATTGAATTTTTTGTGAAAGGTCATGGGGATGTCACATCGCTTGCACCTTAATACAAATCCACACCGTTTGCAGTGAATGTACGGCGCGAACCCTCTCCGGTTCAAAAACAAGATCACCTGTTCATTTCTGGCAAGGGATTGTCTCATGTAATATTGCAACCGTTGGGAAATAATGTTGTATCCCCGGCGTTTGCGGACTTCCTCCCTCATATCGACAATGTCGACGGGCGGGAGTTGCCGTTCGCCGATTCTTTTGGAAAGGACAATTTTTTCATAGATGCCGTTCAGCGCCTGATAGTAACTTTCCAGGGAGGGCGTGGCCGTGCCCATAATAACCAGGGCATTTTCGTAAGTCGCTCTGAGAACGGCGATATCTCTGGCATTGTATCGCGGATTATTTTCCTGTTTATAAGTATTTTCGTGTTCCTCGTCTATGATAATCAACCCGACGTTCTTCAGGGGGGCAAATATGGAGGATCTCGCGCCTATGACGATATCCACCTTGTCCTCTTTAATATCGTTCCATTGTGACTCGTGGACAGTTCCCAGGAGATTGCTGTGTAATACGGCTATCCTGTCGAATCGTGCCGTTATTCTGTGAATGGTTTGCGGGGTAAGGGATATTTCAGGGACGAGGTATATGGCCTTACGGCCCTCTTCGAGCACCTTTGCTATGGTTTGAAGGTAGAGCTCCGTCTTCCCGCTGCCGGTAATGCCGTGAAGCAATATAACGCCCGGCTTGATCTGTGTTGTATCATACGGTAAAGATTCCCTTCCCCAATTTAATGTCTTTACCTCCCCTTGTTCGTCCGACTGATTGCTCACGGCGGAGTCCCCTCCTTGTGAGGGAGGAACATGGAATTGCTTTGATTCTTTTACCTTCCCTTTATCCCCTCCTTGCGAAGGAGGGGAAGGAGGGGTGGTTGAAGATAATGGGATTTGGTTGCGATGGGAAAGCCCTGAGAGTTTTTGGCAGATGATATCGAAGGCGTTTTGCTGCTCCGGGATAAGGGTTAAGTGTTGCTGCAATAAGTCGACAGTACGCGGCATACTTGCATCATCAGGGAGTTTGTTTTCAAGAATGACAAAACCCTTCTTTTTCAGTTGACGAAGGCCGGGCATCTTGCAGCCGCTGATGCGGATCAATTCTTTGGCGCTTATTTCAGACGGATGTTCTAAAAGGATTTCCAGTACCTTGGCCTGTTTTGGTGCACGGGTTTTCATCTGTATGAGGGCTTCCTGATTGAGAGATAAGGTATGCCCGCTACATTTTACAAAAGTGTCCTGTTTCTCTTTCACCCGACTGCGTACCACAGGCGGAATAACGGCATAGATCGCTTCCCCCCACCCGCAGCAGTAATGAGACGATAACCATCGGGTAATCTTCAGCATGATGTCATCCATCAATGGGGTCTTATCGATTATACTTATAATATCTTTTGTTTTGTCGGTAAATGGGGTATCAGTAAATCCGACACAAAACCCTGTCATTATCTTGTTGCCAAAGGGTATTCTTACCCGCATCCCGGCGGCAAGATTTTCTCGTAAATGGAGAGGGATGCTATAATGAAACACCTTATCTAAAGGGATATTGACGACCACCTCTGCGAATAATTTTTGATCCGGTTGATTTCCTGGCATAGTCTGATTTCCCGGTACAACGTCAGTTGGACACGTCGGAGGTGAATTTTGACTGAGGAGGCTGGTAGACATAGATTCCTATTTTATATACAGGAAATTCATCCGGTAGCGCAACCGTCCCGGTTGCGCTAAAAGCAGCTGAGGGCATAAGTTCATGTCGGGAAGTTTTCGGTCTTTTGCAACTCCTCCCTCAGCGCCTCCCACTATGTCCCCCTCTCTGAAGGGGATAAAGGGGGAGGAAGGGGTATGTAAGTTTTGCCGCAACACACCCCAGCTCCTATGGTAGGTTAGGCGTCCTCGCTGACAATATGATGACAAGCGGGGACGCTTGTCCTACCAATAAGGGAGCTTAAAAGTCGTTACGAAGGCTTAAATACATTGAACAATTTTCATGGTGAGATACTAGCAAAAGATAGAGTATCGTGTCAAGGTATATGAGACATAGCGCAGCGAAGCCACAACCAAATCCCCCCTATCAAGGGGGGTGTTAAAAAACTTGCGAAAAAAGAAAGATTTTACACGGTAATACTATAACGCAGCAGTTCGCAGGCGTGTCATTGTTTGAACAAGCCGTAAGCGTGTACTAACGTAAGCAGATGGGTTTTACAGAACGACTTTTGGAGACAGGAGTTTTTCTATAAGACTTTTTATGAAGACAAGTTCATCCTTTTGCGTCCCTGTATGGTTTCCATTTCCAAAAACAGGATGATAGCTGTAAATGCTAAAGGAGATAAATATTAGGAGAGGAAGATTCTATATGCAGAAATGTCTATTACCGGAAACAGTGTTATTTTATCAATAACGCTCAGTATAACCGGCTGGCAATGAAGCGCAGCAGAATTTACCAGTCCGCGTTGATACAGTTGTTAGATGCTGATAAATATTGAAGCCCCGGCCTTTTAACCTTGATCAATGGCGACGTTATGCACTCTTTTGAAGGGTAACACTAACGGGAAAGTGATCACTGAAGCCGCCACTGTCTCGTTCGTTTGGCTTTATCCCGAATCTTCTGGGTCCAGGTTTATTGGGGTGAGACATGATTTCTATACCCTCAATCCTAGCATTATCTTTCACAAGCCAGCCACATTTGCCATTAACAATTGCACGGCTTACCAAAATTTGATCCAACAAATTCCAACGTCCATCATAGATGTGCGAACCACGGCCGTTTGCCAAAATTGGCCACATTAGATTCAATAAGTATTGATTTCTACCTTTCAATACAACGCGGCTGTCGTTAGTCGAAAGCGCATATTCTGTTACTGAGCGATTAAATGGCTCATCATTAAAATCTCCCATGACAATAATACCAACATCCTCTCCGAGTTCATCGTGGATACGCTCTATCCAATAGGCTAGCGTCTCACCAGCAACCATTCTGTATGGTTCGGATTCATACTGACCAGATGTTCGCGATGGCCAGTGATTTCCAATCAAAACAAATTTCTTCCCGTCGAGAGTAAAGTTGACTTGAAATAGCTCGCGTGTAGCGTAGCGTTTAACAACCCAATGCTGGAATGTTTGATCTGGAGAAGTGCTTGCAATATCTGAATCATAGAGGAACGCAACATCAATCCCTCTGTTGTCACTCGTGTCAGCGTGGGCTACGCGATATTCGCGACCACCGTCGATAGAGATTTGATTCGTTAGCTTTTCAAGAACATTTCTATTTTCTACCTCGCATACACCGAGGAGGTCAGGACCGTTTCCGCTATTCATTGAGCGAATAACTACAGAAAGCTGACGGAGCTTGGCATCCAGAAAGGTTTTATCCCATCCCACAATGTCTTTGGCGATTATTTTTTGTATCTTGTCGGGGCGTACCGCACTCTCAATATCGAACAGGTTTTCTACGTTCCAAAATGCAAGGAACAAAGTATCCACTGGCATATTCCCCTCCATATTTGGCTCACGCCTGGAAAGCCTCTTTTATCAGCGCCACATTTGCCTTGTGATATAATATCCTCTTTCTACTGTATGTCATTACGGTAAAGAAGAACGTCGCACCTTTCACTTGTGATCTGCGATATTGCAATATTCCCTTCCCATACCATATATTAAATTGCTGGGTTGAGGAACGAAACCCAACCTACAATACTATTACAAGAAAGAGTATTATTTTATCAATAACGCCCTGCATCACAAGCGCGAGTTTACGAGCGTCCTTGTGCAAGCACTTGTTGGACAAATGTCACTTTTTTGCCTTTAGCATTATTTCCTTTAATGAAATTACCTCAGTAGGACAATCTTTCCAGTCATTTTCCCAGCAAACAATGACATCACATTCGCCGGGGTTATGGTCATGATCTTTGAAATGGGAGCTTTTAAACTCGAATTCAATAGACACCCTTTCCCACCTACCTGGTTTTCCTGGTATCTCCCTTTTCCCTTCACAGTCTGGGAAATCCGTTCTAACAGCTTCGATAATGAATCCCAGTTTTCTACTGAGGATACCAAATAGGTATACAACACCTTGTTCATTTAATGGTGCATGGCGAAGACCTAAGAAATCTATTGGTTCTCCATATTCAACTTTTTTGACTTTTTTTCGTTCCTTAACAGTATCAATTAGAATTTCCGGGCTAATGGTATTCAATTCTTTTTCAACTATAGGTCCTTTGTCTTCTTTCCACTTAACGAATTTTTCGACCGCTTTTATCCAACTTCCGAATCTATTCTCATAGGGTTTCAATGAGAATCTTCCAAATCGCTCCATCTCCCTATATTGTGGTTGACGTCCAAGGTGATTCCAAACATTCTCGATTTCACTAAATAGGTCTTCAGTAGATATGTTAGCTTTTCTGCCAACATGAAGCCCTGCTCGTTCTAAGGCAGAGTTCCATGATCCAAACCTTTTAACAATTGTGCTATGGCTTGTCTTAGAATGCTGACTAAAATCTTTTTGGGTCAGGATATCTTTCCCGATCCGCTTTGCTACTCGCTTGAGTTCATTGAGCAAACTGTCATCGGAGTAATCGGAAAGTCTGTTAATTTTGTAGTCCATGATACTTTATTTGATGCCCAATACCCTAAATCGGCCAAGTAGGGCAAGGTATTGCCCGCCATAATCAATCTCACGGTTTTAAAGCGGCAGACTCGAATATTTAACGTAGGATGTCGTACACGTACCACCAAAATTATTGGTTATTTGTCAAAACCATTCGATCCAATCCTTTTACACAGAACCCATCCCGATTGCTCAATTTTTGGTAGGAGGCGCCTACCCTGGCTGCATCGTTGATGGTTGTGGATTAGATGACATTTTCCACTCGGAAGTGGCCTAACATTTAGTATTTAACATGCCTTTGATATGGTAAATACTATTGTGATAATCACTTCAGACACTGGCACTTGTGTCTCTTCGCACTTTATATCATGTCGTCTTATACGGATCAGCACAAAATCCTCTTGTTCCATTTGATCTGACAATAAGTCGGCTCCGTACGGCTGTTGTAATGACGAGAGGATGATTGTAAATTGTCTTTACTTTAAAAATGATAATAAAAAAATGAAGAAGAATGCAAACCTTTTTTCGGTTTTTCCTGGAAAAGAATGGGAGGAGCTTCACCCCCTGCTATACTCAAAAAGTTCACAGTTTGTGATTTATCAAATTTCTACAGAGCAACCATTCCATAAGGGTGGCACGGACAAGCTCTGCTTGTCCGTGGTTCCGCAATGCAATATTACTTAATGCTTTGTAATTGCAATAGTTATACTTATGTTGTATATCAACGTTTCAAAATGGATGATTCATAGATAATGGAGTGCAAGTTCAACACGGACAAACGGAGTTTGTCCGTGCCACCCTGTATAAAAATCACATTTTTGTGAGCATCTTGAGTATGCTACGCGAGAAATATGGTTTAGGAAAACACTTGTATAAATGCCCAAAGGGCAGAAAGTGTATAGCCAGGGGTATAAGCCCCTGGACAAGAAAACATCAACAATAGATAACCCCAAAGGGGTGGAAGAAAAGGAGTTTTTTTTCCTTTCACCCTTTCAGGCCTAACATTGAAAATTCCTTAACATTAAAGCCGATTCTTATACAATGCTGTCTTTTTCCTCATCCCCCTATTAGTTTCCATAATCCTTTCTCCAAAATATCCTTATACAAGCCCTAAAAGTCTATTCCCTTGACATTCCCAACCCCATTTTTTATAATTTTGTAAAAGCTTATTTCCCAACGAATTCGGAGGGTTTTGCCAAATTTTTATGGAAAATTTATCTATGGGTTCGAATGCCTGCCTTGTTGGTTTGCAGTGGGGTGATGAAGGTAAAGGCAAGATTGTTGATATACTGACAGAGTCGTTTGACATTATCGTAAGGTATCAGGGTGGAAGCAACGCAGGCCATACGGTCATTATAAACAACGAAAAATTCGTATTGCATCTCATTCCTTCCGGCATCCTCAGGAAAAACAAATCTTGTGTCATCGGTAGCGGAGTAGCCCTTGATCCCCTCCAATTATTAGAAGAGATCGATGAGTTAAGGAAGAAGAATATAGACATAGGTGACAACCTGCGTGTCAGTGAAATAGCACATCTCGTATTTCCCTACCATAAAAAGCTGGATGAACTTTCTGAATCTGAAAAGGGGGATGAAAAGATTGGTACGACCCGCCGGGGTATCGGGCCGTGTTATACCGATAAAATGGCCCGCACGGGCATACGGGTAGCCGATCTTTACCATCCTGAACACTTTAGGCAAAGGCTCAAAAAAATCGTAGAGGAGAAAAATAAGATATTTGCGCGTTTGTATGATGCAGATGCGTTGTCCTGGGAGGATATTTACAATAAATATTGCGAGTATGCAGAACAGATAAAGCCTTTTGTGTGTAATACGGTAGTGTTTATGGATGACGCCATAAAGTCCAGGAAAAAGATATTATTTGAGGGTGCCCAGGGCTCATTGCTTGACGTGGATTTTGGTACCTATCCCTTTATTACTTCATCCTCTGTCACAGCAGGTGGCGCGGCGGTTGGCGCGGGTGTTTGCCCCCGACAGATACATAAGGTGCTCGGTGTGATGAAATCTTACACGACACGGGTCGGCAGCGGCCCCTTCCCTTCTGAATTGAATGATGAATTGGGTGAATACTTACGAAAGAAGGGGGGAGAATATGGGGCTACTACCGGAAGGCCCAGACGCTGCGGCTGGTTTGATGCAGTTGCCGTAAAGCACGCAATCATGGTGAATGGTGTGGATGGTGCTGTTTTGACGAAACTGGATGTGCTGGATGAACAGAAGACCATAAAGATATGCGTAGGTTACAAATTCGGTGACAAGGTATACGACCTGTTTCCCACAGATTTGGCTGCGCGGCCTGATTGTCAACCGATATACAAGGAAGTGCCCGGCTGGCAGACGGATACGTCCAGAATGCGTGATAAAAGAGATATCCCTTCGCAAGCGAAGAGTTATATAAATACCCTTGAAGAGATTTTGGGTATCAGGATAGAAATGCTTTCTGTGGGTCCGGACCGCGGTCAGATTGTGAATCTCGTATGAGCGGAAATGGGCATTTCCCTTCCCACATTGCGATTATTATGGATGGGAACGGACGATGGGCAAGACGGAGGGGACTGGTAAGAATCCGGGGTCATAAGGAGGGAGTCGAGTCTGTCCGTGAAATAACGCGCGAGTGTGCGAAAAAGCATTTAAAACAGCTTACGCTCTATGCATTTTCCCAGGAAAACTGGAAAAGACCGAAGCGGGAAGTCAACCTGTTGATGAAGCTCCTGAAAGAGTTCCTTATCAGGGAGCGAAAAGAGATTGAGGAAAATAATATCCGCTTGGCGGCAATTGGCCGCATCAGCGGTCTGCCGGAAGATGTTCAGAGAGAACTCGCTATCAGCATAGAAGAAAGCAGGGATAATACCGGGATGGTCCTCTGCCTTGCGCTCAATTATGGAGGACGTTCAGAGATCGTCGATGCGGCAAAGATGATTGCCAAAAATGTTAAATCCGGAAAGATGGGTGTGGAAGAAATTACGGAGGAGACCTTTAAAAAATTTTTATACACGGGTGAAATGTCCGACCCCGACCTGCTCATACGAACGGGGGGCGAGATGCGGGTAAGTAATTTTCTTTTGTGGGAAATTTCGTACACGGAGCTGTGGGTTACCCCCGTCTGCTGGCCCGATTTCAGAAAGGAACACCTGGAGGAGGCGATAAAAGATTATGCGCACCGGGAACGCCGTTTTGGTGGGTTACGAGAGTGAATACCCTCCAGACAAGGATTACTTTTGGTGTCATTCTCTTTGCGCTGTTCTTTGGCATTCTCTCCCTCGATGTCCGGTTTCATACCGATATCGGGTTTGGATGCCTGGCCATCCTGGCTGGTGGAATCGGTTTATATGAATTTTACCACATTGCGGGCAGGAACGGTTTCTCCCCGTTTCGTATATCGGGTATTGTCGCAGGTGTGTGGTTGTCTGTGTCATACTGGTTATCGATACGCACAAATCCCGGTATCGATGCCCCTTTCCTCAGACAAGAAACCATTGTTATCCTCATCTTCTGGCTTTTGTTAATTCAGGCTTTTACCCGCGGTACAAAGGATGCCATAAAAAACATTGCGGTAACCATATTCGGTATTTTCTATGTGGTCTTTCTCCTGAGTTTTGCCATCGCCCTGCGTCACTTCCCTAACGGTCTTTGTATCGTAATTCTGGTTCTGCTGGTTTCCAAGTTTGGTGACATCGGAGGCTATTTGTTGGGCCGAAAATACGGCAAACACAAGCTGGCAAAGGTTGTCAGTCCGAATAAGACGATAGAAGGCGCCTGTTTTTCGCTTTTATCGAGTGTGCTCATAGCGGTCATTTTTAATCTTATTCCCCAGACGAAGGTCATGAATTTGCCAGGGTCGGTGGTATTTGGAACGATTGTGGGTTTTTCCGCCATGTTAGGAGATCTGGCAGAATCTTTGCTCAAAAGAGATGCTCAGGTAAAGGACTCCGGACGCCTGGTGCCCGCCTTCGGGGGGGTGCTTGATGTCATTGACTGTTTATTGATTAGTATGCCGGTCGCATATTATTTTTTCGAATTTTTTCCATTAGTTTAGTATGAATCAGAAAGTGAAAATCCAGAAATACCATGAAAACAAAGAATATTTTCGGGAACCTTTAACTTATCAAAATACACTCGTCCTTGAGAACGATGCGGAAGCATCCATCCTGTATGGCAGCCACGACCGGCATCTCCGTCTTGTCAGGGACGCTTTTCACGTTCATCTTGTCGCCCGCCATGGATTACTGAAACTTGAAGGAGAAAAAGAGCAGGTAGACACCAGCAAGGAAGTATTAAACAGATTGCTGGAAATTGTTCGTTCTACGGGGAGGTTGGATTCGGAAGATGTAGAGCAGGCCATTATAGATGCAAAGTGCGAGGCGGGTGATGAATCTGTCCATACGATTGACGTCTTTCAGCGGGGTCTGTTTATAAAGCCCAAGACGGATGGACAATCAAAATATATAGAAGCAATTAAAAAAAACGATCTGGTTTTTTGCATCGGGCCTGCAGGAACGGGAAAGACGTATTTGGCGGTAGCGATGGCCCTCTCGTGTCTGAAAAGTGGGCTTATTAGAAGAATTGTGCTTGCCAGACCCGCCGTTGAAGCCGGCGAAAAACTTGGATATTTGCCCGGTGATATCAAGGCCAAGGTAAATCCGTATTTACGCCCGCTCTACGATGCCATAGCGGACATGATGGACGTCGGGCATGTAAAAAAATACCTGGAAACCGACATCATAGAGATTTTACCGCTTGCCTATATGCGGGGAAGAACCCTGAATGATTCCTTTATCATTTTGGATGAGGCGCAAAACTGTACTGTAAAACAGATGAAGACTTTTTTGACGAGACTGGGCGTTAAATCGAAGGTGGTTGTGACAGGGGATATTACCCAGGTGGATTTGCCGGCGGGAGAGACATCCGGGTTAATTGACGTTCAGGAAAGGTTAAGGGATATCAAAAATATTTCTTTTATATACCTGACAAAGTCGGACATAATCCGGCATAAACTGGTTCAGGATATTGTCGATGCATATGAATCATGATAGGGAAAAATTCATGGCCCGGCGGAATGGAAAAGCGTGTGAAATTAGAGGTTACAGACCTGCAAAAATTTTATCCTATCGATAAGAATAAAATAAAAAAGCTTGTTGCCGCTGTTCTCAAAGCCGAAAAAAAAGGTGTGAATACGGAACTCAGTATTGTTTTCGTAGATAATAAGAGGATAAAAGAAATGAACAGCGCCTTTCTTGGCCATAATTATGCCACTGATGTGCTGAGTTTTCCTTACCCTGAGCCTTCTCGTAAAAACACTATTGCCGGGGAAATTATCGTTTCTGTTGAAATGGCTGCCGAATTCTCACAAAAACAGGGGTATTCCCTCGAAGGAGAAGTCGCCCTTTATTTGATTCACGGATTATTGCATCTGCTGGGGTATGACGATAAGCACAAAAGCGATGCAAAAAAGATGCATCAAAGAGAAGGGGAACTGTTGTCGAATTTTGGTTATCGTGTTCCTGTCCCGCATTAATCAGCGTTCATTTGACGAAATATGCCCGTCTTCAAAACAGAGGCAATCGCACTGGGAAGGATAGATTACGGCGATTCCAGTCAAATAATCACCTTCTATACCCGTGACTACGGAAAGATCCATACCCTTGCAAAGGGGTTCAAGCGTACTTCGGGAAGGCAGAGTTCGAAGGCAGTCGACCTCTTAACGTACTATCAAATTCTCTTTATTAAAAAAGAACACACGTCTCTTCATACCCTTACGGAGGCCATTTTACAAAACAATTACCCCGTCCTTCGGACCGATCTGGATAAATACTATAAAGCCGCGTGTATGGCGGAAATGGTAAATGAATTTACGGGGGAAAATGACCCCAGTGAACAACTCTTTGATATCTTTGCAAGCACGCTGGGGGGGACAACTGCGGATACCGATGCTATGATATCCTTGCTGGCCTTTGAGATAAAAACGTTGAAGATCCTGGGATATTTACCCGAGTGGGGACGCTGTGTAAATTGTAAAAGCGACATGCCGCAAGTAACAGAAATATATTTTAACGCAAAGGAAGGCGGCGTGTTATGCGGAAGATGCCAGGGAAAATGGAAAAACGGGATTCTTGTCCCTGCCGGTGCAATACGCATTGCCAGCCGATTAACGGATATTAATGTGCAGAGATTAGGACGTGTCAGGATACAATCATCTATTTGTGTTGAAATAGAAAAGATGCTGCGATATTATATTAACTTCGTGCTGCAGAAAGGGCTAAACTCCTGGAAATATATCAGGATTTGACAGGAAGTTGTGCGTGGATAACATGATGAAATTAAAATGTCTTTGTCTCCTGTTTATCATATTCTGTATGACGGCGACATCTGCCTTCGGGAAATGGGTATGGAATAAAGAGACAGGATGGATGGAATCCCCCTCCACTGCGATTACAACGGTGGAACAACGTTACAAGTATGCCCTTTCACTCCTGGTAGAACAAAAATATACCATTGCAATAAAGGAATTTGAATCGATTATTGACGCCGATCCTGCTTCAGAATATGCAGAAGTTTCTCAGATAAACATTGGATGGGCCTATTTTCTCAACGGAGACTACAAAAGGGCGCTGAAGGCGTACGAGAAGGCCTTACAAAAATATCCGGGCACAAAAAGGACGGAGGAAATACTTAAAAGGGAGTATCAGGTCGGCGTAGCACAGATGGACACTCATGAGGAAGCGGCGATCAGGGTTTTTGAGAAGATTATAGAGAAGCATCCCTTAGGGCCCATTGCTCCTGACGCGCAGGTAAAAATAGCGGATTGCTACTTTAAGCGCGGCCAGTATGAAGAAGCCCTTGACGCCTATGAGAAGTTTCTGGAAAATTATCCGAAGAACGAATGGGTTCCTTACGTACAATACCGGATACCGCTTTCAAAGGTGTACCATGAGAAGCAACAAGAACGCAATTATGGCCTCCTGATCTCCGCCCGGGAAGGCTTTGAAGAATATTTGGTCACGAATCCCCGCGGCGTCCATGCAGAGGATGCAAAGAGAATGATTGAAGAGATAAGGATTATTGAGGCGGAAAGGGAGTTTAACATCGGAGAGTTTTACCTGAGGGTGAAAAAACCCGCTTCAGCCGCCATGTATTTTGAATATGTTAAGGCTGATTTTCCTGATACCATATGGGCAGAGCGGGCAAATGAAAGGATTGAATTCCTGAGAATGATTGAGGCAATAAAATAGGAATTTCAAACCAACCGCGTAATAGCGATTTATGAATTATCAGTACACGATTAAAATAGCCAAAGACATAATTACACATAAATTGCGCGAAAAATAGAGCAAACACCAGCTAACCAGCACTCCGTAAGGGAAGTGAGGTTGGTGTGACCGGAATAGCCTGAAAAATAAGGGTTGAGAACAGCATACTATATGGTATCCT
>WYAU01000011.1 GCA_011525665.1 Candidatus Brocadia sp. | reverse complement strand
CCGCACCAGTCCTTGGCCATTCCCATTGCGCGTCAGCGGCGGTGGTAATTCTATCAAGCCTAAACAATGCAACCGTAATAGCCCTACCCGACAACTCATTAATTGCGGCTGCCCCCTAACGCATTGCTCCAATTTAACCGACTACAAACACGTCTGGCTATTTCCATCCTCGATAGACTATACTCGCCTTGAACTTCCTCCCTGATTGCCTGAAGGGCGTCGTGGGTAAACGGCCTTCCGCATAATCGCTCTGGTATTCCTTTATTCATCCGTCATCTCCTTGTAATACAGTTTGTATTTACTCAAAAAGATGATTATAATTATTCAGTGTTTCCGTGCCCAGCTAAATTTCTTAATGTCTCTTCTCCCTTGCCACAATGCCCCTAAAGAAACGAAAAAGATGTGTATAAACATAAGTACAACATCCTCCGGTGTAAAAAAACAGCGCCAGGCGTATTTAGTGGTTTTTTTGTCTGTAAGCGCAAACATACATTAAAAAATGAAAATTCCTATACTATTAAATAATGGTATGGTAAACATTATGATACACTTTTGCGAGGTTATCGTGAAAAAATATTCTAATATACCTATATTCATCCCGGAGCTTGCTTGCCCGCACCAATGTGTCTTCTGCAATCAGGCGAAAATAAGTGGAACGTATTCCATCCCGCAGCCAAAAGAGATTCGGCATATTGTCGCGCAATACCTTGAAACAATACCCGCAAACAGAATCATAAACATCGCCTTTTTTGGCGGAAGTTTTACGGGGATACCTATTGATCTTCAGGAACAGTATCTGAAAGAGGCCTTCTGGTTTGTAAAAAACGGGAAGGTATCGGGCATCAGATTATCAACCAGACCCGACTATATCAACGAAACCATCCTTGAATTGCTGAAGAAATACGGCGTAACTACCATTGAGCTGGGTGCGCAGTCCACCAGCCGGAATGTCTTAAATCAATCAGGACGCGGGCATACCCCCGAAGATATTCAAAATGCCTCCCGGATGATCCGCACATATGGTTTCGAACTTGGCCTTCAGATGATGATAGGCCTGCCGGAAGACAGTTACGAACAGTCTATTCAAACCACCAACGATATCGTTTCATTCGGCGCCAGTAATACGAGAATTTATCCCGCAATTATTGTGAAGGGAACCGCCCTGGAAAAGCGGTATCGGGAGGGGAAGTATATTCCGTTATCACTTGAACAGGCGGTAGAGTGGACAAAAGGTCTCGTGCGTATATTTGAAAGGAACAACGTATCCGTCATACGGATGGGGCTGCATCCCTCCGATGAACTCGTTACCGGAAAATCCCTGATAGACGGTCCATTTCACCCTGCTTTTAAGGAAATGGTTATGACAAAGATATGGGAAGAGATCATTCATGCGAAATTGAAGGAAAATACTTCGGGTAAAATCAGAATATCTGTTTCCGATAAACAGATGCATTATGCCATAGGGTACAAGCAGGCAAACAAGACACGATTACAATCGAGGGGGTATGCTGTTCAGTTTACAGGTAACCATACTTTTTCTCGGTATCAAATAGATGTTTGCGATAATTGATTCCAGATCGTCGAAAAGGGTGATCACCACGTTAAAGGGATACGTTGAAGACGTCTTTGCGTTTCAAACGAACGGACTGACGTACGATTCCATTTCGGGGCATCCGGATATTTTCATCTACCAGGATAACGACCACCTTGTGGTTGCTCCAAATGCACCGGTTGGGTTATTCGAATTTTTAGAGCGCCATAGTATTGCCTATCTAAAAGGAAAAATGGATGTAGGAAATGATTTCGCCAACAGCGTCCAATATAACTGCATTGGTACGCCCGGTTTCTTATTTCACAAACCCGGATATACTGACCCTATAATTTTAGAAATAAACAGAGAGAAAGAGTTTATTCAATTGCCTCAGGCCTATACACGATGCAGCCTTGTCCATTTGTACGGAAACAACTATGTCACTTCTGACAAGGGAATAGAAAAGGTATTGTTGGGAAAGGGATTTTCCTGTTTTTATTTTAACCCCGAAGAAATACGCATACGGAATCATAAGAACGGCTTTATCGGGGGCACAGCAGGTGTATGGGGGAAAAGCATATTTTTTAATGGAAATATCGGGCTGCACGCGGACGGGCAGCGATTAAAAGAGCACTTATTGAATCTTGGTCTTGAGATTGTCTGCCTTTCCGATGAATATTTATATGATGGGGGTTGTATATTTTTTGTTTGAGTTGGAGAAAAAACAAGATTTACCACAGAGGCGGTAGAGGGTGCAAAGAAAAGATATAAGCTAACTATTCAGTGTAAACGTTACACGACTCCCGACGGGTTCAGGTTTGCAAACCTGAACCCATGAGTTTATGCGGATAATGGGACCATGTACTGTGCTGGTTCACCGTGAAGCGGTAAAATTCCAATGCCCAAATCACAAAATCCGTAACAGTTTAGATTTTTGAAAAGTAAAGTGCTACCTATTCAGACCCCTCTGGCACGTAGATTACTTTTCCATCTTTTAACCGATACGCTATCCCCAGCCGGGCGCCTTCTCCTTGTAATTGCTTATCGGTAACTTTTTCAATTTTTACCTGTTTACCCTTTTTTGTAACAATCTCTACCTGACCATTGTCGTTTTTCCTGACCATCGTGATTTCTGTTTTTGGCGAGAGGAAATCAAGCAGGCTGTAAGCGCTGATTAAGGCACCGATAAGGCCTACAATAAATACTAATCCCACATCAAAAAGGCTTGCCACGCCTGACATGGGATCTTCCTGATGGAGGTCTGCTTCCTTTCCTATAACCATACGTCTTTTTTTCAAATATTTCATTTCTGTAACAGCTCACCGAGGCGGGACAAAAAAAGGGGGAACCTTCGCTATTCCTTCTGTTTATCCTCCAAAACCACCAGTGGTTGGCTCCTCCTTATTTTTCATAATGCCTTCAGTAAAATACTCAATGTTTTTTATATCCTCATGAATCCACCTGTTTTTCATCATCGAAAGAAAATAGGCAGTAATCCCAATCGCTAATCCCACTACAGTTGTGGTAAAGGCAATAATGATATTGTTTGATAACATTTCAAGGTCGCCCTTTGACAAAGCGGACAGGGCAGGACCCATAGGAATTATGGTTCCCATTAATCCAAGTGTGGGGCCTATACGAATCATGAGCCGGAGTTTATCTAAACTCCTGGCCATTTTTTGTTCCTTGCTTTGCAGTATATATTCAATACGAATTCCTCTGCCATCCTTATCCCCCTTTAACTCATCGATAAATTCCCCAAGATATTCCCTGAAATAAGCAGGCATCTCTCTTATCAAAAAAGGGGATATCTCCGGTATTTTTTGAGATAATGATTCGATGAGTGATTCAATTAATTCTTTCATTTCCCGTTTAAGGGTATGTTTCTTTCTCTCACGATATTCCGAAAAAAATTCTCCTGTGGTTATGACCATCCATACAAAAAGAACGACCAATAGAATCATCACGGGGTAGAGCATCGCTGATGAAATCACAGAAAGAATACTTTGCAATAGATTAATTAGTTTCATATTTTCTCCTGAAAACATCCCGGGTCGGTTCAGATCCCGGCGGGTTCAGGTTTCCAACCTGAACCCATAATTTAATATTGATAGTCGCGCCATATACAATCGATGGTTAAATCTACAATATAAAACGTTGGGTTCAAGTTACAAACTTGAACCCACAGATAGATCAATTGATAAGGCTTATATTTTTAATCCTTTTATTAAAATCTTTTCCTTGTCCATCCATAAACGAAAAAACCGATGCCTCCCAATACAACTGCAATACCAACCCAAAGCCTGTTTGATTGATTAAGGATTATTTTGTCTTCGTTCGTTTTT
>WYAU01000086.1 GCA_011525665.1 Candidatus Brocadia sp. | reverse complement strand
TGGATATCAGCCTTCTGTAAGACCTTCTCAAACGGGCCCTTCTGAGATTATCGCTGTCAATCTTAGTACCAACGCTGCTGGTAAACACAAGGTCATGCTTGATATTCCTTAGTTTCGACTTTTCAGCAAGAATATTGTATGCTATTTGATTCAACGGAATAGTTCTCGGTTTTCCATTCTTTGACTCTTGAATTATAATCGTCTTACGGAATAAATTTACCCTACTCCATTGAAGTGATAGCAATTCACCTATACGTAACCCTGTATGTAAGTCAAAAACAATTATTCCCCTACGCCATTGAGGGGAATTTTCAAGCAATCTATTTTCCTCATCATCGGTACCCTCCGGAAAACTGATATTTGTTCTACCTTAACCTACTTTTACCGAAATCTGTTTTGGCTTTACCTCTTCCTTTTTTTGCAGGACAACCTCCAGCACGCCGTTTTTGCACTCTGCAGTTACCTTATTGGTGTCCACGGATGCCGGAAGGTCAATGGAACGCGTGAAATTCCCATAGCGCCTTTCCATCCGGTAGTAATTTCTCCCCTTTTCCTCTTTTTCTTCCTTCTTTTCACCCTTTATGATGAGTGTATCGTTTTGGATTGAGATGTCCACATCCTTCGGGTCTATTCCCGGAATTTCTATTTTCACCGTGACCTTATCGGCTGTTTCCGATAAATCAACAGGGGGTATCCACGTACCTGCCATGCCAAAGTCAGATAACTCTCCTCCCCGGAAAAACCGGTCAAACATCCGATTCATCTCTTCCTGCATGGAAGAAATACTTGGCCATTGCGACCATTTCATCAAATCCTTTGCCATACCCTATACTCCTTTTAAAAAAATAAAATGTGAAGGGATAAAATACATTTGCCTTTGTAGTTTCGCAAAATAAATGCCGATATACAGTCTGCCTTATTATATTTCAAATAATCCCCGAGAATAAAACAACTTACAAAAATTTCATATCATTACCTCCCCGAAATGTGCGCTGCCAATATGGCAGGACTTGCTGACTCCTTGGCATTCAAAAAAAGTAATTTTTAATTTTCTTGAAAATTTTCAGTAAAGTTTGCTAAGATACCTAGTTATGGAGATAAACAGAAATACGATAATAAAAGACCTCATTGAGTCTCATCCGGAGACACTTACGGTATTCAAGAAATATAACCTTGTCATAGCAGGTGGGGTTCGCGGCCCCAACGAACCGATCGCCTTTTTTGCCAAGGCGCATGAGGTGGATTATGATATCCTTGTCAAGGAACTCAATGAGGCAATTGAAAGGGGTGGTGGGGAGCATATTGAAATTCCGAAGCTTGAAGAAGACAAGGTTTATGAGGTATTTGTAAAGGCAGCGATCGTTTTAACCCTTACCGTGGGTGTGACGTTTGGCGCTATCCTCCTGAGCTACATTGCTATTAAGTTAAATTTTCATTCAATTTATTATGCACTCATCCAGGCGCATGGCCATGCACAGCTCTTTGGATGGGTAGGGCTTTGTATTATGGGCTTTGCGCTCTATATTATTCCACGGGTAAAAAATACAGAGCTCAAGCACAGGAACCTGGTGAACATTTGCTACGGATTCATCATCGCCGGACTCTTACTAAGGATTATAGTGCAGCCCCTACCACTCCGTGCCGCCAGGTTTTTAATTCCTGTATCCTCCATTTTGGAGATCATTTCAATTTGTCTCTTTGCTTTTATCATCTTAAAGACTATCTTTTCCAGCAGGGAAAAGGTGGGCATATTTGACAAATTTTTTAAAGCAGGAATTATCTGGTTTCTCATCTCTGCCTTCATAAATTTTGGGATGATCGTGTATTTATATAAGCATGCCCTGCATGAAATTCCCCGGATCGTCTTTAGTCCTTTTGTGCATCTCTACCTCTTTGGTTTTGTGTTTATGTTCATCTTTGCCATAAATATCAGGACGGTATTTGCCTTCCTTGACATCAAGCCCGTGAGAGAAAAGGCAGTCAATGTAACCTTTTGGGTGATGAATATATCCGTCCCCATTTATTTTATTACCCACATCTTTGCGAATAACAGTGTCGTTGCGCTTCGCCTTTCGCAATTTATTGTATTCCCTATAGCCTTTGCCCTCTTTACGTTCATTTACGGTCTTCGCATCTTCGAAAGGTCCACTCAGGAACTTCAAGATGTTGTCATGGACAGGAGTTACGCCAAGACCATTCGAACTGCGTATCTCTGGCTCATTGTTACCTCCGTTATCCTTCTTATCATCCCATTCTTAGGGCACGGTTCCGAATTACAACAAAGATTTCACGGATCACTGAATCACGCCGTCACGGTGGGCTTCATCACAATGATGATTATTGGCTATGCATCGAAAATGATTCCGACTTTTAAAGGAATTGACATGTATAGTTTAAAATTATCAAACGTCACCTTTATCCTTTTGAATACGGGATGCTTTCTCAGGGTATTCTCACAAATATTGGTAGGTACGAGCAGTGGGAAGTCCTTGTTTTATTATGCTATTATGGGAACATCCGGTTGGTTTGAACTGGCAGCATTGGGCATTTTTGGCTATAATTTATGGAAAACAATGAACACTGCGCAGGAAATCAAACAGCCAGTATCTACCACGAAGTTGACTGAAGCAACAAAGGACACCAAGGTCTTCGATGTTGTGGATCAATACCCGGAAACTTTGCAGGTATTTCTCGACTTTGGCTTTAGTCAGATGGCGAATCCGGTTCTGAGGAACACGATGGGACGGGTTGCAAGTATAGAAATGGCAACCAAGATGCACAGTGTTGACATTGACAAATTCCTCAAAGCCCTTAACGATAAAATTTCTTTAAAAAAATAAAAACTCTGCCAGAATTATTAAAAAACATATTACGATAAAGGCAAACCCTGAGCAATCAGGGGACGCAAAGTAAAGGATCTTTATAAGTCGTTTAAACCGCCCAAGCTGTTTAAACCGTTAAAAAAGCTAAAGATAGCCTTACTGCCGAAGATGTTTAAAAAATGTCTTTTGCAGTAAGGCTTTTTTTGTGGAAACATCTAACGGGTATTTTACGGTTATGCATCAAGGCAGTAAATCGTATATTACTTTAATAAAAATCTTTTTTATGAAAGGAGACAGGAAAATGAAAAAGACCGGTCTAATGCGTATTATTGCAAGTTGCATGTTTGTTATCGCAACGATAGGTATCTCTCATGGGGGGAAATGTACTATACTTTCTGCGAAGGATATTGAGTCCAAGCATACGGCAGAGCCCACACCTACCAGGTCACTAATGAGGGTAATCAGTTCCCATACATCCAGAATCCTTGAGGCCATAATGGATGGTGATCATGAAGCAGTGATAAAGGAGTCTAACGCGGTTGCAGAGAGTAGCCAGGCCATAATGAAAAATTTCTTTCCAGAGGGTGGACAAATTGGAGAGTGGTTCAAAGAGACGGGGAAAGATCCCAAGAACCCGGAGGATGTACAAGCGGTAAAAAAGGATTTTGAAAAATACCTGAGAACAGTTGTCGATGCCGCAAAAGATGTTGCAGAGACATCCAAAAAACATAATATTGTGGATACCTACAAGAGCTTTGACGCAATGCTGAAAAATGCATGTTTTACCTGCCATGAAACTGCCCGTCCCAAATGGCCTGAATGGCCGGAGTGGATGAAGATAAGCGGCGGGTAATTCCCTTAAGGCAGCAATGCTGCATCAAACGATCATTCCAGTTCCTTCTTCTTTGCCAGGAAGAAGGAATTGGAGTGGTTATAATTCAGCATCTTCATCATCACCCTCATGAAAACCGGTAAATCCGCAGGCTGTCATGTGTGGCAAGACAGCCATCAACAATGCTCCCTCTACCTTCATAATTATAACGCCGGCATGCTTCATTTCCTGAGCCACGGACTACGGACTTATGACAGCTCGCGTGTCTGACTTTTAAGAAACCTGTGCATTATATAAATGTCTACCAGGCCAAGTCTTTGGTGATTAAAAGCCTTTGGCACCGTGCCAGCGATCTTAAATCCGAGATTCAGCCACAATTGTATTGCAACAAGGTTTGTACTCACCACAAAATTAAACTGTATCGCAGAAAAGCCGAGTTTTCTTGCCTGTTTTATGGAATGGTTTCCCATGGCCTTCCCTACGCCCTGCCCACGTGCCTCAGGATGCACCATATAAGCCGCATTTGCGACATGGGAGCCCAAACCCGGCTGATTTTTCCTCAGAATATAGGTCCCGGCAATTTCCCCGCGGAACTCTGCTACATACACGCAAATGCCCGGTTGCATCCACAGGGTTTTACAGTCTTCCCGGTTTGATTCAGGTGCAAAGGCAAAGGTATCGCCCTTCTTAACTACTTCATGAAAAATATCCCAAATTGCTTCGGAATCAGGCTCTTTTGCCTTACGTATTTTAATCACAGCAAAAACTCTCTTTTTTGTAAGTTTTTCTTCGTGCGCTTCGGGTTCTTCATGGTTAATTTCTCTTGATTCCGTTGCACCGTTACGTAAACACCTCGGTATTCACACAATTGGGGGGCTTCTTTTTATGCAATACGGCGATGATATTCTCGGCAGCCATGAGAGACATTTTCGTCCTCGTTTCCACCGTAGCGCTGCCAAGATGGGGAGCGAGCACAACATTATCCAGTTCTGCAAGTCCCGGTTTTAATTTCGGCTCTTCCTCATAGACGTCGAGCCCCGCCCCTTTAATCCCTTTGTTTCTTAAGGCATGCACCAAGGCCTCTTCATCGATTACCGCGCCCCGTCCGGTATTTATAAGATACGCCGTTCTTTTCATCAGCGAGAGTTCTTTTGCACCAATCAGGTGCCTGGTCTTCTCAGAAAGCGGTGTATGAAGGGAAATGAAATCGGACTCCCTGAGCAACGTTTCTAAATCCACCCTTCTGGCGCCGAGCATCTCCTCCAATACCCCATTTCTCCTGTTTTGTGTCGTATAAAGAACTTTCATACACCATCCCCGCGATCGCATGGCCATGGCAGACCCGATCCTGCCGGCGCCAATAATCCCAAGGGTTTTTCCCATGAGGTCACCCCCAAGCAGCATCATGGGCGCCCAACCGGCAAATTTACCGGCACGGGTAAGTTTATCGCCCTCAACAATCCTCCGGGTTACGGAAAAAAGCAATGCCCAGGCCATATCGGCCGTGCTGTCCGTCAACACGCCGGGCGTATTTGTTACGACAACGCCCTTTGCGGTGGCGGCCCTAACATCGATATTGTCATATCCCACGGCATAATTCGCAACAATCTTCAGATTTGCCGCCTCCAGCATCAAGCGCGCATCGATCCTGTCTGAAAGCATCGTGAGTATCGCGTCCCTCCCCTTTGCCGATTTCAGAAGCTCGTCATAGGTCAGCGGACGATCATGCGGATTTATCTCCACCGATTGGCAAACATTCCTGAGCATTTTCACCCCTTCTTCAGGAATCTGCCGGGTGATAAGCACAGTAAATGTCATCTGCAATTTCCTTTACTGACAAATTATTCACAATACTCCCTGTATAAAGTCATATAATCTACAATGATTTTCTTCGCCTCAGGCCGCATGTCCTGTTTGAGATCCGTGTTCTTTAAAACACTTTCTGTAATCTTCCATGTCTCACACCAGTCCAGATCAAAGACCGCTTGCGCCTTTGCCAAGGCCAATATCATTGATACGGTAAAACTGTCTTTCACTGACCGATACGCCTCTTCGAGCAATATTATCGCATTTTCCGGATGAAAATAGTCGTCCATTGCCACAAGATAGCCCAGACAAAATATCTCATCGGCACTGAGGAAATCAGTATTCAGGTCGGTAACCGACATATGATACAATAACCCCAAATAGTATGTATACAACTCTGCATTATTCTTTCCTTCAAATCTCCACGAAAGGGCATTGATTACCGCCGCCTTCACGTCTACAGGGTTTTCCGGGGATGAGAGAAATCCGGCAATTTCTACCCCCATTACTCCTTCCAGGTGCGCCCGCTGAACCATTTTGACATCCAGATATGCCTTATAAAAATCGGTAGCGGTAATCGGCGAATCGGCATGACTTGCTACAGGAAAAATAAACGGCACTTTTAACAAAATGACCAAAACTAATATCTTTTTCATCTCAACCCTTTTCTCTTGGCAAAGAGAGAAACATGGGCTTCCGATAAACGGTGATTAAGGACACGCTTCTCGAAGCCTGTTCACCCTGAGCCTGTCGAACCACGATGCTATAGATGACAACTTAAATTCTTAACAGTCTGTCATTCCAAGTTAAACTCCGAATCCATGTTTTTCTGGATTACCCCTTTTAAACAGGAAACGATTTTTACGTTTCTAATAAATGACACCGTATTATGACAGGAATAATTTTTTTCATACTTGTACGATTTGGTACGGCACCCCACCTGTATAGCAGGCGGTTTATCTCGGGAATTACTCCTGAGATTCCTTTCCCATAAATGCTTGAAAGAACGGCAAATCCACTTCATAAACAATCTTTTATCTCATTCCGAACCCGACTTTTTAAACATTTCAATAAGTTTTGCTCCATAGTTTGAGATTTTCTGCAATCTTAGAGGAAACCTCTTTGGGTTTCCCAGAACCTCCAGACTGTCTTAATGCGTACAAAAGAGGTCTGAACCATTTAAACAAATCCCGCGTGAGTGCGCTTCCCTTGTGTTTCATAGTATGATATCGATTTGAGTGGGGGAGAAATTAAGTTTGACATCTTATATCTTAAACGATTTTTGTTGTCAAGGAATATAATGATCTATAAAATTAGTCCCGAATGAAAACAAATTTACACGAATTTTATTAAGCAAAAAGAAAAATATCCACAGAAAGTACAGGTGCATGCGGATAGAATAAAATCGGAAATAGTTTTTTGTCCCAATCACTCCGTACGTATCCATTGCCACCCGGCGTCTTTGTGGTGAATCTTTATAGTAAAATCTATGTCAAATTTTAAGATCCTGTTCGGTATAGAACCCTCATTAATTCAAAAAACCTGTGTAATAGTTCCTTTCCTTGTACCAGGTCTTCTCAAGGCGCTGGGAATAGGATCATTAAAAAAAGGCAAACTCTATGCAACGGCACATACCAATACATTTACCTTTATTAAGGCGGGTATTGGCGCCTTGTTTATCGGTGACTGCGTTTTGCATCTTGAAGAAACGGCTTGCCAGGAAATGGTCTATTTTGGCGCCTGCGGACTGGTGCAGGAGACCGATCGGTTGACGATCGGAAGTCTCGTTAGCCCCCGTGAATGTAAAGCCTTCGAAGGCTTTACCGACGTTCTCTTAAAGCACACGGACAACATTACTGCCCATTATCCCGACCAGGAATTGTTTCGATCTTTTATGGACACCGAGCCGGGGCACAATATTCATCCGGTTACTGCAATGAGCATTGGTTCCCTGAAGTGCGAAGAGTCCTACAAAGAATTTTTTGGCAAAAAGGGTATTGAGGTAGTCGATATGGAATGCTCGGCCTTTTTTAGTGCAGCCAATTACATGAAAAAAAAGGCGGTAGCCCTTTTGTATGCAACCGATATCATTGGTAAAAAATCCTTTTTTGAACCGCTAGAATTACAGGATAAATTACACATTGAACATGCGATTCAAACCGCCTCTGATACTATACAATCATTTTGCAGGCGATAATAAACGATATAAATACCGAAAGTATGCTTTCTGATGTCTGTCGGTTCTATTCTGGTTTTTCAGTCAACTGCCGGTCGTTAGAATTCATGTAACGGACTTTATCCCTTTCATGCCCCCATCTTTATATCCAGGGAATCCAGGTTTTGACGTCATGTTGATTCTTTGTTTCGAAAGATGCAATTGTAAACTTCTTCTTTGTGTAAGTTTTTACCTCCCCTTTATCTTTCGACCGGCGCTTTAACCCTGGGATATACAAGATTCAAATTTGAAAACTGGATAGAGCGAAGGCCAGCTCAAACAGAATGGCTGTAGTTCGAATCGATAGGCCTATTTGCCTAATCACTCTTTTCAACCTGTTCTCTCATCATCAGGACATATATCAAATGTAATACATCCCAGGAGCGACCATGGGTGACCCGGCAACCCCCTGTTGTACAAAAAGGCACAATGATGATAAAGATGGGGGAACAGTAAAATAAAGATTGTGCACCCTTTTTTCCTTTTACATTCATAGCCCTTTCGCTATTGTCCTTTCAAAATAACCCCCGAAGGTATTCAGCAGTTCTTTCTGATTCATGTCTTTGTGCTTGTTGGTAAGAAGGGTGCATACTTGCTTTTTACTGTTTGTTAACAGCATTCTATTATCGTACAATAACCGCGCGACCGCCTGGATTTCAAGATACAATTCAAGAGAATTTCCACCTGGGTTACTGATAATACAGCGCTCGTCCCATCCCAGCCAGTCCCATGTGCAGACAAGATTTAACTTCCTTGCAATAAATTTATTGAAGACCACCTGAAACCAGAGACGGTGATATCTGCCATCAAAGACGATATATGCAGGTTCACCCCAATGGCCTTCGCAGGATGACCAGGTGGATATCCCAAGGGAAGATAGGGATTTTACCAGCCGGGCAATAAAAGGTTCCAGATCATATACCCGTATCGGCGGGAGTTGATTACATGCCTTAAATTCATCAAATTTACCATACCGATCCCGTTCCCAATTTAAACGAAAAAGATCAACCGGAATTTCATGGGTAAATAGTTCGGCCAAATAGTGCGTGTTTTTTATATCAAACGAATGTATATCGATAGAGTCAAAATACTGATGCCGGTTCTGCGGACTATCCTCGCTATCGTGTCTGTCAATAGAGTCCTGATGCGGTTTATGGTATCTCTTTTTATAATCAATGTGCTGCAGAAATTCGAGGAACTCACCATCCTCTCCATGGGAATCGCCAGAAAACCATACATTCCCCCTATTTCTGTCACATTCCAACCAAAATCCCCGTGCGGAAAAGATTTCGGAAAAACGCTCAAAATGTTCTTTTTTGCCACGGATTATTGTTTCTATAAACTTTGTTATGATGGACGTATCCATTTTATTTACCAAAAATCTTGCGCGACAAAGCTATAATTATTCTCCATTCACAAAGGAAACCTTTCCTCCCGCTAATTTTTGAGAAAGTGGCAAAAGGCTTTGGATAAAATAAAGAAGAGGAAAGGGTGGCGAACTGTCAGTCCTTAACCTGATCAAGGTACCATTTTTTCGCCAGCATGTCGTAGGAAATAACGCAGGTAAGATTGGTATTGGTTATTATGCAATATCGTTTCTTTAATACGCCTTCAATGGTTTGATCCAGCCATTCGCTTACAACCTCTTTTACCTGAAAAAGCCTGCCATGCAGTTTAAAGCTATAGGGAATCACGTAATTTATCGTCAGATCATTGACGGGCACCCACAGGGAAGACTTCACTAAATGAACAATAGTAAATACAGATGAAAAGCACCAAAGGATAATACAAACGATAGAAAAACATACCGAGATAACAATAAGGTATCGCCCTTCAAATAAGCCAGCCATGTGAATCGTGCCGTCGGCATACAAACCCAGGGCAAAGACGATCTCCCAGTATCCTATGGTAAATGAAAGACACTCATCGCTGTAAACCAACTTTCTCAAGGTAAGAATAATCAAGAACGGCATCCACCAGAGCCCAAAAGACCAGAAAAGGAGGGAAATTCCTTTTAAAAAGGGGAGGAAATCAACAAAAGGCCCCCCTGCTGCTTGTATATGCCGATAAAAAACCGTCCCTGTAATTGCCGTTAAGGCCGCCGCCCCAATGTTCATCCAATAAGGCGAGAGAACGGCATTGCTATCAAACCTGTAAAACATCAGTCTTAAAATAATTAGCGCCATAAATACCAGATATAAACTCGCACCCACCGACCATAGAGCAAATGAAAATACCTGGATAAACAGCACATATCCTGTTGCATGTTCCGCAACGATAATTCCCAGCAAGGCCGTCGATTGAGCGCCTACGGTGGCAAAAAACCACCCCCCGTGCAGGACATCTTCGATTTTTCTATCTTCTGATTTCCTGTTCAGGAATAAGATGCTAAACGAAAAGAGCGATACGCCCAGCCAGAGTCCGATGGCAACATACCAGCATATACTAGCCGTTGTATGGAAATGAAACACCCTGGAAAAACAGATACCAACAAAATTTACAGTCCCAACAATGGTAAAGAAATAAAAGGTTTTCTCCGGATTGATCATTTCTTCCAGGGCGTCTTTATAAAATAATACCGTCTGTGCACTCTTAAAAACAACCACCGTGAAGAGGATGGCCAGGCTTGCTATAAAAAAGTATGGCCCAACTCCCGAATAACCATACAAATGAACTATAGATGCAATCATACTCGTGGCCATGACGGCTGTAAACCATCGGGTATTTAGTGAATAGGCTGCTATTGTCAATATACCCATAAAACGAACTTTATTCCGTGAACGTCTTCACCAATAAATATGATTGGTACATTAGTAACGACATAAATTTTGATTAATATTATATGCGGTAGAATGATATAGTCACAACAAAAAACTAAAATGGCAGTTGATAGCCGAACAAAACCACTATTTATAAAAAAAATCTTTTCCCCCTGTACAGGGGGAAAAGATTTTTTACCTGTGCATCAAATCTGTTTGGAAACGAGTAATATTCCGCTTACGATATGCGGGAATCCCCCCCCATACTTCCCCGTAAACGGAGAGGATAATAGTTATCCGCTGGTTACGGGGAAGTATGGGGGGTTAAAAAACTTCCCACAATTATGAAACCCGAAATAAACATTAAATTCTGGATTTATACAGATCGAACCCTAACCCGGATGGGTCAGAACATTCGGAACATATAAGCGTGACATTTATATCGTTGTTGTCCTGAGAACCGCGCCCTACGCAACATTCGCCGCTTTTTTGTGCATCGTTGTAATCGTTTTTTCTTCCATGAACGAGAGGCATATCAGACAAATAAGGGATACGAAGATAAATCCTAAAGAATAATTATTCGTATAATCCTTAATTGTGCCTAATATAATGGGAAGGAAGAAACCGCCGAGACCACCCGCTGCGCCTACCATTCCACCAACGGTGCCTGTATCCTTCGGGAAATATTCAGCTACCAGCTTAAACAAAACGCCGTTACCTAATCCCAGGCAAATACCCATCAGATAAAAAACAGAGAGCGAGGTTGTTAACGATACATTCAGGTTGAGGAATACCAGGATGCTGAGTATCACCAGGGAAAGGACGATAAGGATGCGTCTTCCGGGTATACGGTCACCAAGATATCCACCCAGTATACGGGAAAAAGTCGTGGCGAATACAAAGATAGACGTAAAACTACCTGCCTTTACCGGGGTTAATTTATAAAAATCCCGAAAGTAAGACGGCAGCCATAACGAGAAGGTGACAAAAAAACCAAAGGTCATGAAATAGAAGAGGCAAAAGATCCAGATCAAGTTGGAAGACTTATATACTTTCAGTTTATCGCCGAAGGTGGGTGGCTTTATATGCGCAGGTTTCGGTGCATCTTCAGAGAAAAACCAGTAAACAAATGCCATGAAGAGCAGTGGTACCGAATAGATCATAAAGACCTTATGCCAGCCGAGAGATTCTGCAAGAAATGGCGCCCCAAAAGTGGCAACGGCCGAGCCGACATTTCCTACGCCATAAATCCCCAATGCCAAACCCTGCTTTTCTTTGGGATACCATTGCGAAACCTGCGGAATTCCAATGGCAAAAGAAGTTCCTATAATACCGAAAAAAAACCCGCATACCAGCAAAAACCCATAACTCTGTGCAAAACCTGCGAGAAAAAGGGGGAAAAATCCAAACAAAAGCAGGATACTAAAAACCCGCCGGCCGCCAAACTTATCTGTTAAAACGCCGATGGGAACCCTGGCAATTGACCCCAGCAACACCGGAGTTGCGAGCAACAGTCCCACTGCTGTAGAAGACAAGTTAAACTCTGCCCTGAAATAAACTGCTAAAGGCGAAAACAGCGCCCAGGCCGCAAAGCATACTGCAAATGCCAGGGTCGCAAGTACCAGCACCCGGGTATTTCCATTGGGTGTTTGTGCAGGTGTGTTTATGGATGCATTCATAACAATCTCCAAAAGTATGTAAATATTATACGGTAATTGCTGACTCGACAGGCTCAAACTCGCTCTTGACCTTTAAGGGACATTTGTATAAACCCTCTGTGATCAGAGAACTCGATTGCTTTATGAAAAACAACTTCCCATTTCTCGTTTTCATCAGGGTGTAAAACCCCATTGCCTGTCCATCCCTGAATAGCATGGACAAAGTCTTTTCATGGTCAAAAGGATGTGCATAGAGTTCGTTGATTTTTCTCCCGATCACATCGTCAGACGACGCAAAGCCAAAAAGCCTCGCCCCCGTCGTATTGATATGAGTAATGACGCCGTCGTACGAAGGCTCGTATTCATACCATCCTTTTGCATCCTGGACGTTGAGAAGCGCATTGGATTTATCTTTTGTTGATACAGTGGTGTTACGCATACTTCATACCTCCTCTTTTATTTTTCAGGGTTTCAGTTCCCACGTTGCTACAGTTTTTTCCGGTAATTGTTTTTTATTGCTTTTTACGATTTCCTGCTCCTTGCTCCCCGTATTCATCATGTTTTCAGATTTCAAAACGGGAAATTTTTCCTTAAATTTAGAAATGTTGCTCTTAATGAAATCCTCATCCCTCTGTGTCACAATAGAGCCCAATACATTAAGGGGATTCGATACTTTATATTTTTGTTCCCGAAGATACCCACGCTCTTTTCTCAATTCGTAACCGTCCAGAATGGCTATAACAAAGCCAACCACAATGATGCTTGTTGCTCCCAGTAATGCCTTTTTTGGTAAAGAAAGGTCTTTAATCATATATCCGGTATCGAGCTTTCTGTACAGTAAGATTGCCATAACAAATGCCGGAATGATTATCACCAGCATCAAAGACTTCACCATTGAATTAATGTTGTTAACGGCGCCAAGGGCTTCGTCCGCATCGATCTCAACAATTAATCCCATGTTCAAATCTTTCAGCCAGCTCCATGCCCCAACGACTTTTATTCCATCATAGTCCATATATCCTTCCAGGTCGTATCCACTCCGTTTTTCCGTAATGCATCTTTTCACCCCCTTCGTCAGCATATGGGTTTCCGGATCAACGACCTTATGACACGTCCTGCAGGTATCGTTATTGTTTTTCATATGGTCTGAAAATCTTGATTGGGTGACCATAATGCCATCTTCGTTTATCAGATAGGCTTCCCCTGTTTTTCCTAATAAAACATTACCCACTACCTTATTGAGCAAAGACGTATCCATCCATAACAAAACAGCGCCGATTACATCATGGTTTTCGCCTTTGATGGGGTAGGACATAAAAAGGGAAGGTGAATCATCCACTTCACCGGCTTTTACATCGTGAAGGGAATAATGGATCACATCTGAAGTATACGTTTTGCCATCGTATAATGTCTCATGAACATTCCTGAAAGGCTTTTCTTTCATGATGTTCATACCTGCCATGGATTTTTCACTGTCCGTTGTTAACCGGATTATTCCGGCAGCGTCACAAATAAATACGCCTTTATAGCCATAATCCGCTTTCATGCACTCTAACTGCGTTTTTAATCTCAGATATTCATGTTCATTTACTCCGTTTACCAGACTTATAAAGTCCTCATCGCCGTGAATGAGCAATTCACTTTGAATGGTGTCAGAAACGGCTCTGGCATGGGATTTTTTTTCCTCCCATAGCAGTGTGAGAAGATCTTTTTGTTTGTTTACAATGCCCCACAGATTCCTTTGAACCCCTTGCTTCAACTCGGCGCTTGCCTTCGGAAAGGCAAGCAGGCGAAACAAAACAAGGGGAAGCAATCCAAAAAATACAAATGCAAGAATGACAATTACAATGCGTTCCTTAAATATTTTTCTTACCATCTTTCACCTCTTAATGAGCTAAATGTCACGAGTTATGTAAATTGTTCTCCTCAAATCCGGAAAATTCATTAAGACATACTTCAATATCATCAATACTGAAAGGCTTTGTAATCACCTTTTTTGCTCCCTTCTTAATAGCCTCTTTCACAACCTCATCTCCCGTATAAGCGGTAATAATCACGATATGGGAATTGAGTCGTATCCCCTGCAATTGTTCTAATAATTCGATACCATCCATGCCCGACATCTTTACATCCAGCAATATAAACGAATACCTCCTTCTCTTGATCTCTTCCAGGGCCTCGAAGCCGTTATTCACCGCCTTTGTCTCATATCCCAGGTCTGTTAAGGAATTTGACAAAACCTTTCTGTATCCTTCCTCGTCATCTACGATCAGTACCCTTTTTGTCATCATCTCTTCCAATCCTTTATCGCTTAATAAACATTCGTTTCGGGTAATAACATTCGCAACCAATGTGCCTGTAAAAACAAAAAACGTTAGGACTGCCACAACCTTTTTTATTTAAACAACTTATAAATGATAAATAAATTTTTTTGAATTATTCCACAAACTCTACTGTAAACAATTTGTTTCATTATCATTTTGCAATAACAGTCATAACTATTGCAGTGAAATGACATACGAGAGAGATAACAAAAACTTCACACATGGAAACAATTTGGTTGCGGTTGTTCCTGATATCTGAACTAATATCTGTGGAAACGCAAGATTGCTATTATCACTTGAATTTGCGTATAACTGCTGATAAAATTCACTCGTTATAATACCTGTCTTTAATTTAGGCTGCAGGTTGTCAATTTTTTCGTGGGGCGTGTTAATGGTATGCTCTGAAGCGCATCATAGTTCCCGCAAGATGCGGAAAAAACCACATCCCCTTTACCATACGCTATGAAAAAATTCTGTTTTTCGCAGGGTGTTTCCGCAGGTGCCGTATTTTTAACGTTTTTCATCGGGGGCTGTGCCTCGCAAACCACAATGCAAAAGGTGCCGGCGCCTCTGGAGAACGAGATGAAAGCCATTGAAGGTCGAAGGCAAGCGGCTTCTCGTCAGTCCGTCATTTCAGGGGAAAAGACGACCTATGTGGTAAAAAAGGGGGATACTTTATGGCGCATTTCAAAAACCCATGGCGTATCCGTCGATGCGATTGTAATGGCTAACCACATCAAAAACACGAGAGACTTGAAAGTGGGTCAGAAACTTGTCATTCCGGCCTCCGGAAAATTATATCCGTCCTTTACGTTACATTCCGGCGATGCGCCGGGAAGTAACGTTGCGGGCGGTGTATCTTCCCGTAGTTTTATCTGGCCGGTAAAAGGACAGGTTGTGTCACAATTCGGTGAGACGAGGAATGGAGTGAAAGGCTGTGGTATCTCTATATTGCCGCAACAGGGGCAAAAGATTGTGGCGGCTAAAAAAGGTACTGTTGAGGCTGTTACCGATGCAGATGATGGCACACATGTCATCGTGATTAAACACGACGGCGGCGTTCGCACCATATACGGATGCTGTTATAATCCGGTAGTGGAAGAGGGAACTTATGTTGAGCAGGGGCAGCCCATAACAACCGCGGATCTGACGAGTACCGCTAAAACGCAAGAGGTCAATTTCAAGATTTATGTAAAAGACAAACCCGTGAATCCCCTGTCTTACTTGCCATAAATGAATTACAACCGAAATCTTATGTGAAGAAGTGAAAAGTTGAGGAGCATTTCACAATGCCGATATATGACTTCCAGTGTAAGCAGTGCGACACGAAATTTGACGAGTATTTCAGGAGCGCGTCAGAGCGGAAAAAGTTATTTTGTCCATCCTGCCAGAGTGATAATGTTCAAAAGATATTTTCGGTATTTGGGGTATCTGTGGGAGGAAGCAGCAGTGGCCGCTCTGATGGCGGTGCCGGTGGTTGTGGAAGTTGTACGGCCTCTACCTGTGCCGGATGTGGGTAAGCCTGATTCCTTAAATCTTACCGTTATGATTGTAAAATTTTTTTTGCACTGTGTTATCCGGGGTATGAAACCATGAAAAACCTTTGGGCGCCGTGGCGTATTGCGTATATTCAGAAACACCAGGAGGAAAACGGTTGTTTTCTCTGTAACTCATTTCAGGATAATCAGGACGAAAAACATCTCATTATCTATCGGGGTAAGGAGTGTTTCTGTATCCTGAACAAATATCCTTATAACAGCGGACATCTCATGATTACGCCTAACATGCACAAGCCCGATATTTCTGACCTTACGGATCGCGAGATGCTGGAAATTATGAAATTGGCGCGGGACATGAAGGAACTCCTTGTGACGATGATGAAACCAGAGGGTTTTAACCTGGGAATTAATATAGGAAAGTCTGCCGGGGCGGGGCTTGTTGGCCATTTCCATCTCCATATTGTGCCTCGCTGGAATGGTGATACAAACTTTATGCCGATTATCTCTGATGTGAAGGTTATTCCACAGTCCCTGGAAGACCTTTATAAGGAATTCAAAAAACGTTTATAAGGGGTTTTGCAGTCATCCCAGGCAATCCAAATGCTGACGAGAAAGGAAATCGAATCCCGGGAAGAACGGGAACTTGCCTCCTATGCAATGAAGAGCAAGGATTCCCGGGGAAGGAGGTACCCGGAAGAGGAACATCACTATCGCAGTATTTACCAACGAGACCGGGATCGTATTGTCCATTCTACGGCCTTTCGGCGTCTTGAATATAAAACCCAGGTCTTTGTGAATCATGAAGGAGATTATTATCGGACACGATTGACCCATACCATCGAAGTCTCACAAATTGCACGGAGTATTGCGCGTGTTTTGAATCTCAACGAGGACATAGCAGAGGCAATCGCACTAGCGCACGATTTAGGGCATACCCCCTTTGGACATTCGGGTGAGGATGCCCTAAAAAAGCTCATGGCGGGACACGGCGGATTTGAACATAACCTTCACGGACTCCGCGTTGTTGATATCCTTGAGCAAAAATACCCAAATTTCCCCGGACTGAATTTATCGTGGGAAATGAAGGAATCTATTGTAAAACACAAGTCTCCTTACAATAATATGACTGGCACAGCCGAATATAATACAAACGAACAACCACTGCTCGAGGCGCAAATTGTGGATAAGGCAGATTCTATTGCCTATGACAATCATGACCTGGATGACAGCCTAAAGGCAGGCATTATTGCCCATGATGATTTACAGACAGTTGACTTATGGCGGGAGACACAGAAAAAGGTAAAACAAAAATACACAATCTCCGATCGCGACATATTGACCGCGCAAACGATAAAAACGTTGATTAACGTCGAGGTTACCGACCTTATTGAAACCACCACATCCAGGATAAAACAAGGAGGCATAAAAGCAGTTCAGGACGTCAGGGACTATCCCGGCCTGATCGTGTCTTTCTCACCCTCGCTCTCCGAGCAGAAAAAGAAACTACAGGAATTCCTTTTTAAAAACGTCTATCAGCACTATCGGGTCGCCCGAATGGCGGATAAGGCAAAGCGATTCCTGGAAGAACTTTTTATGGCCTTTATAAAAAATCCCAAACAGCTCCCCCTTGAATATCAGAAGTGGATAGAAGTAGCGGGCCTTTATCAGGCTGTTTGTGACTATATTGCGGGCATGACGGACCGCTTTGCCCAGGATGAATATAAAAAGCTCTTTTATCCGTATGAAAGGATGTAAAACGGTTCACGGCGAGGGAGCACAAAAGGACACGAAGAGAGGAGATAATGGAAAACGGGAGAAAAGATGGAAATGTGCTTTTTGAAAGAAATACCAATGAATTTTTCATATCGCAGGGCAGAGGAGGGCGACAATCTTAAAAACTGCGTGATCTTTGTGCCAAATTGTCCCGGAACTTAATTATGAAAGTTTCTGCCGTATTGGTCGGTGCAGGCCTCGGATTACGCATGGGCGGGCCTGTCAAAAAACCCTTCCTGCAGATTCGCGGAAAACCCATATTCCTTTACACGATCGAGAGGTTTTCTCAAATTGATTCAATCAGTGAAATTGTCCTGGTTGTTGGTGAAGGGGAGACGCAATCCCTCCGTGACCAGTGGCGGGGCGATCTGGATGCGTGCAAGGTAAAAAAAATCGTTGCGGGGGGCAAAAGACGTCAGGACAGCGTCTATAACGGGCTTTGCGAAACGGGAGCAGATACTGAAATTGTTCTTATCCATGATATTGTCAGACCCCTTGTCAGAAGAGAGCATATCGAAGCGGTCATTAATAAGGTGAGGGAATCCGGCGCCGCCATCCTTGCGGCACCCATGAAGGCCACGGTTAAAGAGACCGGAAGTGATTTACGTATCCGCAGGACTGTTCCAAGAAACAATCTCTGGATGGCCCAGACACCACAAGGATTCAAAAGGGAACTTATCCTAAAAGCATTCAATCAATTTAATGCTACAGACAGGGAATTTACAGACGATGCACAAATCGTAGAAATGGCAGGCGACCCCGTATATATTGTGCCGGGCACAGACGAAAACATTAAAATCACAACACCGGAAGATATGCGTATAGCCGGAGCCTTGCTCGCATGAGAGGGGGTACGCCTTCGTGTTGCGAATTTTGAGAAAGGATTGAGCCATATTCCAAGTTTTAATAGTTAAAAACGGACAGGCGAAGTTTGTCCATGCCACTCCAAAACCCGCTTAAACAAAACAAAAATTCTTTATTCCTTCCGTGGAGCGATGGTTTTCAATTTCTCGAATAGCAACTGGTTGCCTTAAAGTGTATTACGAAAGTCCGACGATTTTAGAATGCTTTAGTTTCATGCTTGAAATTGGGGTATTTCTCATATACTATAGAGTCACTCTATTCCACGGCGACAACTCATTTTTATTTATCAGTTTTCGTCCATGAAAAATCGCTGAATCCGAAGCGTGAAATCATTCGCTTCGAAAGGCGCAGGGTTTTGTGACGTGTATGGTAAGTCCAGACGAGGGCTTACGCCGGGGCTTGCCGAACCACCACAACAAAGTCAGAAATTCGAAACAATTCCGAAATTCCAGATTCACATGTTCCAAACCTCGGAAGTTAAAAGGGAAAGGAGGTGTTGCATGATCGCCGAGATAAGCGTGATCCCCATTGGAAAGGGGATAGACCTGGCCAGTCATGTTGCCCGGGTTGTCAGGATTATTGACGAAAGCGGATTGGATTACAAACTCAATGCCATGGGCACTGTAGTAGAGGGGGAAAGTGATAGGGTCTTTGATCTGATCAAGAAATGTCACAACACGATGCTTGAAGAATCGGAGAGGGTGTATACTACAGTAAAGATTGACGAACGGAAGGATAAAAAGGGAAAAATGCTCGAACATAAAGTGCATACCGTGGAGAGGGAGGTGGGAAGGAGTCTGAAAAAATGAGAAATAAATCCTTTGTGGTTATATTGACCTTTGCGTCTTTTCTTATATCAAATATATTTATTGTCTGTGCAAAGGGGGAAGATATTATGCAATCTGTAAAGAGTAAGAAGGTCGTAATGATTATTGCCAGTAATAATTTCAGGGACGAGGAGTTGTTAAAACCCCGGGAAGTTTTGGAGAAAAACGGTGTGACGGTTACCGTAGCTTCTTCTTCACTAAAGGAAGCGAAAGGTATGCTGGGAGCAAAGCTAAAACCAGACATCCTGTTTGCTGATATTACTGTGGCTGATTATGATGCTGTCATCTTTGTCGGAGGTTCCGGTGCGGATGAGTATTGGGATAATCCGGTTGCCCATAAGATTGCAATTGATGCAAATAGCACAAAAAAGATTATAGGGGCTATCTGCATTGCACCGGTAACCCTTGCAAAGGCAGGTTTGCTTAAGAACAAAAAGGCCACTACCTATTCCTCGACGGTAAAAGATGTCCAGGCTGCCGGTGCAAACTATACCGGTGCTGACGTCGAAAGGGATGGAAATATTATTACTGCCAGTGGCCCAGCCGCAGCGCAAAAATTTGGGGAGACCCTTGTCAAGGCGCTCAGCCAGTAAGAATGTAAATCGGACGCTTTAAATGCAAACCCAGACCAAAAGTGAGTTAACCGGAGGTCAGGATGAAGCGACGGATACATTAAAAGAACCTTGCATCATGAAAGATTATGAAGAAGCATATTCTCCTGACAGGAAAACCTGGTGTAGGGAAGACATCGGTAGTTAAAAAGATCATCCCCTTGCTGGGAGTGGATGCGGGGGGGTTCTATACAGAAGAAATTCGTGAATTGGATAGGCGTATGGGTTTCAGAATCGCCACCCTGGACGGAGAAGATGGCGTTCTGGCCCACGTTGATTTCAAGAGCAATTACAGAGTTGGCAAGTATCATGTTGACCTGGATTCGTTCGAGAGGGTTGCCATACCCGCTTTAGAGAGGGCGGTGAAACACAAATCACTTATTGTTCTTGATGAAATCGGAAAAATGGAACTCTTTTCACGGAAATTCAGGGAAGTGGTAAGTAAAATCCTCGATAGTGAAAAATCCCTTATCTGCGTTATAAAAGAAAATGGCGATGTTTTTACCGAGGAAATAAAAAAACGCAAGGACGTCATACTGATAACGGTAAATTATGAAAATAGAGAGAGTTTACCAGAAGAGATATTTAAGATGTTACAATCACTGCAAAAGCGTTAATACACATCTTCCTCATTGAAAAAATCGCATAATAGAATCAGACTGATAAGTAAATACTTCGAATTATATATCCTTCCTCATAGATACAATTCCCCTTTTTCAGACACCTACGCACTAATCAGACCATAAGATTATGATTTTGCATACAATCGTCACATATTTGAGATGTTACGAAAAGTAACAGTCTTTTCCCCTGGTTTTGCCGGTATCTGATCGCATTTTAACCATCCTTCTTTGAAAAATGTCACGATTGGTTATGTCCATTACACTTTACATTTCAATGAATAAAAGCGGTTGTGATTTTTTATAAAACAAGTAAATAAAAGGTGTTATAACTTTTATAAAGGGGATATCTTTTAAAAAAAATATACTGGCATACCATCTGCGAAATACCCGTCACAGGTATCAAATCAATATTGGTTATTCATTAAACGGGACGGGTCGCATTTCCGCTTATTCTGCCTGCTGCAGGTGCATATTTTTACTGGATGGTCAGGGGATATAATCCCAGGCGGATTGGAAAAAAATGAAGGAGGAAAACGCATGGAATTTGCATTTCAGGCTTACGTAAAAGATTTAAAAAAAATCTCTCCCCTTTTACCGGAAGAAGAAAGAAGGTTGTTTGAAAAGGTTGCAAGAGGAGATGCGAAGGCACGAGAGGCTATCGTGACGGCGTATCTCCCATTGGTAATAAAGGTTGCCAGACGGTTCATCTACTTTGGAACACCTCTCCTTGACCTGGTTAGTGAAGGAAATATCGGGCTTATCCGTGCGGTAGAAAGATTTGACTACACGCTGGGACAACGGTTTGGCAAATATGCTTCGTGGTGGATAAAGTGGACTATTCAACGCGCTTTGATTAATAATTCAAAAACCGTACACATTCCCATTTATATGGCGGAAAGGGTTTCCCGGTGGAAGAGAATGTCATCGAAGTTGACGAATACCCTCCGGAGATTACCCGATCGGGATGAAATTGCGCAAGGGTTAAATGTTGATGTGAAACAGGCACGGTGGATAGAAAGGGCTGTACGACATACCTTTACTTTAAACGAGGTTGATTTACAGAAAGATGTTTCGATGGAACTCGGCGAGTGTATTCCTGATGAAAATGTGAAAATGCCCGAAGACGAGCTGATTGAATTGCACGACAGAAAAGAAGTGAGAAGATTGCTTAAGATAATTGATCAAAGGGAGGCGAGGGTACTGAAAATGAGATATGGGTTCGACGATATAGAGCCCATGACACTCCGCGAAGTCAGCAGAAAACTCAATATCAGCCGGGAGTGGGTTAGGAAGATTGAGAAAAAGGCCCTGTCTAAACTTAATCAACTAATGAGTTGCGATAAATAACCCCCCGGTCTTTCAAAAATTCAACTCGTATCCTACCGTGGGGATCCAATCGGCTCTCAGGCCGTCATCATTAAGGGGAGTTTGTATATTAAAAAAAACAAGCATTCCCATACGTGGACTCCACTTAAATCCCGTTGAAAAATCTACGATATTATTGCCGATATCTGATTCCTCTGTTTTATGACGGCCAATAATATCTACGGCGACAGAAAAATGATTATCTCCCCTGCTAAATGCATAATCAGTGCCGGTGGTGTACACGATTCTATCGTGCCCTTCAGTTCCACTATTGAACTCATACCCTAAGTTGAAATGCGGTGTAAAATGGCTAATGTTTTTTGAAAATACGAGGAATGGTTTTATGCTGGTTCTCCCTGTTCCTAAAAGTTCGTCTTCATCCCCAGTCGGCAGCTTCACATCGAGCGCAGTAGAAAAATCTATCCACGCTGATGTAACCAGATTAAACTTGCTTCTCAGGAAAATATCCCCAAGCCCTGTGGAGGCGCCGGAAACTGCATCACTCATTGTTTCTCCGGAGTCAAGACTATAACCCAGGGTTTTACCCGTTACCCCTTTTTCCCGTGTCCGGTTTATTATCTTTGCAGTACTCCTGGCGTCGACCTGTATCTGCATCACAGGGATGAGTATGGAGACGTCCCATCGGTCCGTTATTCCATAGGTACCGTAAAAAGAAAATAAATTACTTTCCACATCAACGTCAAAGTCCAACTGAAGTAAATTTTTATCTTTTTGCTTTTCATCCAACAGCACGGTTGTCTTCAGATCGTCCAGATCCTTTCCTTCTAATGTAGAAAAGTCAATATACGTATAAGAAAAACCGAAATTTAACTTTCCTTTTCCGAGGGTAGGAGCCCTTTCGGCAAAAATAGGTCCAAGGCTATCTGTCGTCCTTGTAAATACCTCTAGTTCGCTATCGTACTGAAAGGTAAAGCCACCGCTTGTTGAACTTACGGGAAACTCTCCTTTTTCGCTATTTAACACTAAATTGAGATTCTGAATTTCAAAAATGGAATCTAATGGCACCTGGACGGTTGTAACTACGTCTACCCCACCCGTATCCCTTTCCTTTTCAAAAACCTTTGTCACAGGAATACCGTTTCCACCATATAACGTTGTTATTAAGTCTGATAGTCCTTTGGCTAAACCGATAGGCGTAAAACAGGCAACTATGAATAGCGTGGCAAGTATTATGAATAGGGATCTTGTTTGCATGAAATATGGTGTATCCAAAATACTATGAATACAGGACGAATACCTATAATACTTAGTTATTGCCCGTGAAAAGTCAACAAAGTTTTTGGAAAAGAAATAAGTAACAGGGTGGCACGGACAAACGGAGTTTGTCCGTGATGAGCTTGCACGAAGTTGTTTGGAAATCATCCATCTGGAAATGCTTATTTACAGGCGGGTGTTCCGTAAGCTTTCCATTCAAAAACAACGGGGTTGGATTGCTGTCCCTTGCATGCGACGGAAGGAGAAATTTTTCTGATACGGACGGCTTTGGTGGTTATGGGTTTTGTGAACGAATATTCGACGTCCCCTATTTCTTTTACAAACGCATCATCGGTAATCCACGTGATTGCGTCTGCATGTAAATATTGCACCAACCCGTTGCCGAGGTTTCTGCCCGAATCTATATAGAGGGGGTCGTCTGAATCTTCACCGCAACTTTCATTACAATCCGTTGTCTGGATAGTCATCCTCGTGAGAGTCACCGCTTTATTCCAATCAAGCCGAATCCAGGCATTCTTCTTCTGTCCCACATCATTTCGTGTCCTTATCCAATGGTACGTGCAATCATCCTTTCCTTTGCCGTCGTTCATCATTTTCGGACCGAAGTTGCTTACACCGCCACCACTGCTGGAAGCTTTTGCACAAGGTGCGATATTTGAAACAACGGTAAGAGGTATGGAATTTGACAAAGTATTTGCGATAAAAGTTATTGTCGCAATTCCGTTGGATATGCCGCTAATCGTAAAGGATTGTTGTCCTTGTGAGTTTGTCGATACTGTATTTGGTGTAACTGTGGCAACAATTTCCTTGTCACTTTTTGCGACAACCATAATGCCATTCAGAGGATTTCCCTGACTACTGAGAATTTCCACCGTAATAACGCCATGGTCCTGGATGTCCAGCACAAGCGAATCAGGACGAATGCTCATACTATCCGAAAAGGTAGTATGGCAACATATAAGAAGAAAAATGAATGGTACAAGGAGAATAAAATATCTATACGCCATGAAAACACCGACTCGTTTTATTTTGTAAAACGGCTATTGATTTGTTCCCGCAAACGGTCATACGTTATGGTAACGTTATTCCGTAAATTATCATATTTTGTGGTAATATTATCCAAAATGTTCCTATATATCGGGGTTTGCTTTGCCAAGCCCTCGGCCTTTTTGGTAATCTTCCAGGCATTATTTTCTTTACAAAGGATTTTGGTTATTCTGGGCAAAACTCTTTTGTGCCGGTTGCCGCGTTCATCCGTCCACTCATCCGTCCTGTCAAAGCTAACGGTTGCCTGGCTGTAATCATTGGTTGTCTCAATTACTTCATTGTGGAGGGAAACTTTTACATCGCGTACATACTGGTAGTGCTGCCGGAGTTTGTTTTCTTCTTTTTCGGAAGATATATGCCCAATCTCTTTTAACGACTCAATATCCCCTTTTTCCCATGCCTTTTTGTACTCCTGCAGCCACCTTTGTATTTCTCTTTTTACCGTTTCCTGCGGTTCCTCATCTTTTGTCGCCTCTTCCGTAGTGTTATTAATGGCATATCTTTTAATATTGTCAACAACGGTATCTGGATATTTATAACGCGTCGTTTTCTTTTCATCGGCAATATGACCCAAATTCCCTGCATGAATGGAATGTGGAGTCCTGATTGTTATTGTATCCCTCACACCATCCTCCGGCCTCTTATGTTCATATGGCTCTTCACCTAAAAATATATCTGAATTATTATCCCGCTTCCCCTTTTTTTTCGCAATAGTACTTTTTTGAGGCCTGTCTGTTTCTCTGGGGACATTAGAGGAAACATCGTTGTGGAGAACAGCGGTAGTTTTCGGGTGTTCTTTCGGGAAAAGAAATATGTAAAGCGCCAGGGGAATTGACAGAAAGGCGGGAATTATAATAAATAAACGGTTTTTGGAGTGATGCGCAAGGTGTAATGCGGTACTACATTTTTTTTTCTGTAACAACAATGATTTGAGTTCGTCTATCGACTGGGGTCTCTTGTCGCTGTTTTTTTCTAAACAACACAATATAATATTTTCAAGGTATTTTGGGATCTTTACATCATGATGAAATCTCCGGAAAGGCGGGGGCTTTTCCTGTAAGTGCTTGTTCATTAATGTGATTTGATCCCCTCGAAACGGCGTCTCTCCCGTCAGCATTTCATACATGATTATTCCCAGGGAATATATATCTGTCCTTTCATCACATTCACCCCGCCATTGTTCGGGTGCCATATAAAGGGGGGTGCCGACAATACTTCCCGTCAGGGATATATTGTCATGGGTTCGCAGTTTCGCTATTCCAAAATCCAAAACTTTTACAAAATCTTCTAACTCTCCGGCTTTAGACAGCATAATATTTTGTGGGGTAATGTCTCGATGGATAATTTTCCCGGGGTGTTTATGTGCAGTTGAGATTACCTCACAGACCTGAAAAATAACATTCAGCATCCTTGCGACGTCAAACGGACCGTTATTCTTTATAATTTCCTTCAAATTTTTACCATGGATAAATTCCATGGCCATGTAAATTGTGCCGTTTGCGTCCCTGTCAAAATCGTAGAGGTGGATGGCATTGGGATGGCGTAATTCCCGGATCATGGCAGCTTCATTATAAAATCTCTTAATATCGTGGGGGTTATCACTAAGGTTTATGTGTAATATTTTTATGGCAACAATATCATCAAGGGAAAGGAGCCTTCTTTTCGCTTTGTAAATAGTGCTCCAGCCACCAATGGCTACTTTTTCGAGTATTTCGTATTTCTCTCCCAGTAATTTCCCGATATAGAGGTCACACGATTGCCGTTGGAATGCTGCCAGTGTGTTGCTGGACGCCGGTGATGTTTGCTCTGTATCTAATCGGTTTTCCATAATCGGTTTTTGATGAAAACGCCTATACAGACAAAGAATCCAGAGAAATTCCTACCCGAAAACCAATGACTTATTGTGCAATCAGGTCGTAGTTGTTTTGTGTATCAACGGATAGGATTTTTCGGTGTGCGAATTTTTTGTTTCTTGTCTTTTTGTCATAAACGCTTACAGCCATAATTGACAATATAAAGAAAAAAAACCCGCAGACGACCATTCTGATGTTTTGCGAGGCCGGACAGATAGCATGAAATCTCTGACCGAGTAAAATGCCAATGAATAAACTTACCATAGGCAATATGAGGAGAAGCGTCATGCTTCTATAGGGGGAATGTCCGGTTGTTTTTAACGTCACTTGCTGGCCTGTACGCAGGCCAGGAAACGCAATGACTTCTAAAAGATTCGGATTATTTTCTATGCCCATACAAACACCACAGCTTTTGCATGCCTGTGAGTCAGGTCTTATTATTTCAACAGTTGCATGATTGCCATTGATATATTTTATAATTCCTTTTTCGATAATCTCTTTTTGTCTGAACATACGGTATTGATAAAAATTTTACATTTCCTGGGCAGTCTCTTGTGTCGGTGTCGCGTTGCCAACCTTTTCCCTCATCAATTTACCTACTTTAAATACTACAACGTTTTTCGCGGGCACAAAGGCCACTTCTCCGGTCCTTGGATTCCTTGCTTTTCTGGCGGCGCGCTGGCGTATTTCAAAAACTCCGAAATCGCGCAGTTCGATGCGATTGCCTTGTGCAAGCTCTGCAATGATTTCATCTAAAAACATTTGGATGGTTTTTTTTACGATCATATGGGTATTATCAGTCCTTCTCGCAATCTTTTCACAGAGGTCCCTTTTTGTCGTTGTTTGCATTACAATTCTCCTTTTTTCAAACGATAGATATGTGGAAGCGATATATTGATAAAAATATTCATGGGAATGGATTTTGAGAAATATCACCTCCCTCTCCCTAGAGTATGAGATTAGGGAACAACTATTTCCTCGTCTTAACTAATTTCAACAAGGCATGATATTTATGAAAAACTGCGGACATATTATCAATTCAAAAGATTAATGTCAATACGATTTTAACACTTTTAGAATTCTAAATTTAAGTATACAAGCAGGGAATTAAGATCCGCCGATCTGTAAAATATCTTGACAATAAATTATCAGATATGATATTTTAAATAGATTATGCATCTCTGCGTTTTTGACTAAAAATTTTGGGGAGGTATGGGGTTATGAAGATAAACATCAGAAAGAGTTCTATAAAACACAAAAGGATGTGTGGTTTTCGAAAGCGGATGAGAACCAAGGGTGGACGTGCAATCTTGAAGAGGAGGAGAAGGATTGGCAGGAGGCCACTCCTCGATGTTTAGCAGCAGGAATAAAAAGACCTTAAATATCGGTTTTTGATATTTAAGGTCTTTTGTTTTTAACTGTTTTCTATTCTTCAATAATAATTGCTTCTACAGGGCACTCCTCAGCTGCCTGTCTGCACGCATCTTCATTCTCTGAAGGCACGTCAATATTTTTAGCTACAGCCACATCGCCTTGCATAGAAAAGATTTCAGGACACGTTTGGACACAAAGTTCACAGCCAGTGCATATATCAGGATCTACTTTTGCTCGCATGATTGCTCTCCTTTTCCCATGAATATGTTCATTAAAGGTATTAAAGAATTATGGTAAATTAGCGCAATTAAAGTACTTTCGTCATTTCTCCTTTCTGCAAAATTATAACAATTAATGTTCGAAACCCAAAACCCGCTCACAGTGTAAAACCAGATATATTGTCTAGCCTCACATCGTGAACTGCGATTTCCGGCGCAAGAACAACCTCTTCGCCACCCCAAACAATTGTCTCCTTTTTATCGCTTGATATAGCGATGATTTTATTCAAAATATCTGTAATATTATTATTAATCCTTACTGTATTGGGTTTTAAAGGCTTAACAATGCTACCACCCTTAACCATGAAAGAATCAGCAATAATGGTACTTGTAAAATCACCTGCGGCGAGCCCATTGATGGGGTAAGTATACCAAATTCTGCCGATATAAATGCCATCATTAATTTTCGATAATAAAGATTGACCGGGCACTTCCTCCCTGCCTTCTATAACAATATTCGTTGGACATATCCTGGGTTGTATGGTATGGCTCCTCCCACCTTTTTCAAAACGAAAACCGTTTCTCGGCATAAATGAAACGAATTTATTCGCTAATTTTTTGGAAAAGTAATTGTTTGCAAGAAAACCCGCAAGAAAACCATTATGGATAAGATCTGTTCTTCCGGTAGGAATGCCCTCACAGGAAATTTTTTTGCTCCCGATAACGCCCCTTATAGCACCATCATCATAAACGGTTAACAATTCAGATGCAACCCTTTGTCCTAATTTTCCCAGAAACGGGGTATCTGATGTATTTACGGAAGAGAGACTTAGAGCCGGTATCACAAGGTTTATAAACAAGTCTGTTACGGGCTGTCTGCCAAAAACAACATTGTATGTCCCAGACGGTATCCTCTCTCCCCCGATTGTTCTTATAGCACTTTCTGCTGATTCGCGTCCCGCATCATCAGGGTGAAAACCGGATAAATGGGTACTGGTATTCCATCCTGTACCTTTGACTCTTTCTTTTTCAATCATAGAAGTTATATTGGTTGTAAGTATGGTGGACTCGTCGAAATCATCAATACCTTTTGTGTTGGCAATGGCCATACGTTCTTTTGTGATAGTAATATCGCCACCAATAATAATTGTTTTGTTAAAACCTTTTTGATTATATTCTGCAAGGGCGCCTTTTAGTCCTCGCCAACCCAAATCAACAATTGCTTCATCACTCATTTCCATTACCGCTGGGTCGTGGTAGTTTTCTAACACTGGTTTGCTGATAGGTACCGGAAGAGATTTAAAGTCGGGGTCGTGGATTTTATTTTTCTTCGCCTTACTAAAGGCCTCAGTGATGCCTTTTGAGGTAATATTATTAGAGACGCTGCCAAATCCGATCTTGATTTCTTTTCCTGTCTTAAAAACAGCCAATAAGCCGATACCGCAAAATTGCGTTGATTTAGGTTCATGGACGCCGTTGCAAGGGATATCGGATGTATAATTGAGCCGCACGGTCACCAGTTCGTTCCAGGACACAAAGATCTCTGCATCAATAACATCCTTCTGTCTTTTGACAAATTCTATTCCGTTACGGACACAACTTCTGATTTCTTCTAGACTTATCATAACTCCTGCCGTCCTGTTAATCGTGCCTTTGAACGCAGTGTTGGGCCACCGTTTCCAACGCGCATTACCTGCATAGGTTGCCCTTTTCCGCAATTGGGGATAGGAAAGACTGCAAAGTCATTGCCCACGGCATCGACGTTCATGAGAAAATCCTTTGAATCGGATGTAATGCCGCCTTGCCGATACAATTTTGTAAGCTTCCCATTTTCTATCTTATATACCTTTTGTGCGGAAATTCGGAAATTTTCTCTGGATTCGCTAATGGATGGGATGCGGTGGTTGACAATAAAATATCCCTCTTTTACTTCGGCAATTATTTCTGCCGGGGGTTTATTTCCCTGTGCGAATACGGTATTGGTCATTCGGACAAGGGGTACACTACCAGGCTCCGTCGCCCTCATAGAACCATTAGGAGGGCAGTTCAGTACCGCAGCATATTCACGCCCGTTCATAAATTCTTTAAATACCCCTTTTTCAATAAGATTTACCCGTTTTGCCGGTGTGCCTTCTGCATCGAACCGGTAATGTCCATATCCATGTATGGATGGGTCTGAATATGCACTTACGAGGGGAGACGCAATCTGCCTTCCCAATTCGTTGTCGTGTAAATCTCTCAATAGCCAGGATCGTCCTGCATAGGCCGTCTCGAGTTTCAGAGCCCTGTCGGCCTCGGTCGGATGCCCTACAATTTCATGGACTAACAGAGCGTTAAAATGTGGGTTTGTTACGACCACGACGGGACCATTTGTTGCCGGTAGAAAATCTGCCTCCGTAAGTTCCAGGGTTTCATGTGTTCGCAGTAACGCAAAATCGTTGAGTGATTGCATGTAAATATTTTTACCTTTGATAACTTCCCACCCACGGAGATCGCCAAGATAATCGTAACACACCTCGGGAACACCCCCGGCTTTTTGCGCCACAACAGCCACCATCCCCTGTGTAAGAGCGGATGATTGGTCAATGCAGGCGCCTTCAGCGCTGCAAAACAACTCCCGCCGTATTCCGGTTTGGACATCGAGAGAGGCATATTGCACGTCTTCGCAAATACCCTGCATCTCACCGGAAATTTTTGTACAAAGGGCAAGGACCTCTTTCAAAGGTACATTTCCCGGATCTTCGTCAAACACGGCGCCAATAGTATCCTGGCGGATATCAATTTTTGCAAGATGTACCTCTGCCAGCGATGGGGCGATCGCCTTGAACTCTGCTTTTTTGTTTGAGTTGGCTAGTGCCCTTGCATGCGCCCTGTTCATTCCCTGAGTGACTATTTTGGAGAAACTTTTTGGATTGGATTCCGTCTCTCCAATAGGCTGACCATAAAATCCCCACGCACTCATTTCGCCCGCAAGCATCCTGATGCCAAAAGAGATGGAAGAATCTTCACCCATTCCCTTGGCCTTGCCGTTCTCGGCATGAGCGTATTTTGTTTCCTGTATACCAAGCCGGACATCAGCGTACTTGCAATTTTTTAGGGAACTGGCCTGCTGAACAATTTTTGCGACCGTTTCTTTTAACGTGTCGATGAGTTCGGTTTTTATGCGACTTGCGATGGGCATGCTCCTTTATATAATGGTAAACGCAAAAAAGAAAGTTGTCATTGCCAGGGTCCTTCGTTGTTCGTCAGGATAAACTTTAGCCCGAAGCCATCTTCCCATAACTGCCATTCCGACCGAATCGGGAAATCTCATGGGTTTGCTTCGCTTAGGCTCACAACTTCGGCTTCGCTGTCGTTCGCAATGACTATTATATGTCAATTTATTTAAAACGTTCACAATAAATTTTCAAGTAACTAAGTTTATTTAACAAAATATTCTTAGTTTTTCCATAAAAATTTATGCCTTTGCAGACGGAGTTGACCACATGCTGCGTTAACAGAGCCACCCTTTTTCTTTCGGAGTGTAACGACAAGACCATGTTTTTTCAGCGTCCTGCAAAATGCCCCAATTGTTTCCTGTGAAGGGGGTTTCCAGTCAAATTCCTCGACGGGATTTACGGGAAGAACGTTAACATTGCATTGAATACCTTTGAGTAGCCTTGCCAGGGATTCAGCATCTTGTTTCGATGCATTTATGCCATTGATCAGGATATATTCAAAACTGATATCCCTTTTTGTAACTTCAAAATATTCCCTGGCGGCGGTAACAATATTTTTTATACCGATTTTTTTATTCGATGGGATTATCTTCGACCTTATGGTATCGTTGGGTGCGTGGAGGGATATTGCCAGATTTACCTGGAGTCCTTCGTGTGCCAATCGGCGGATACCATCGATAATGCCCACAGTTGAGATGGTGATGTGTCGGGCCCCAATTCCTAATCCCCATTCGGCGTTCATAATCCTGACGGCCTTGATAACGTTATCATAGTTCATAAGGGGCTCACCGATACCCATGAAGACAATATTGGTGAGGCGTTCGTCAGGCAGGAGATGGTTTTTGACATGGAGGACCTGCTCAACCATTTCACCGGTGGTTAGATTCCTTTCCAGACCCAGTAAACCGCTTGCACAGAACCGGCAGGCCATTGCACAGCCTACCTGTGTGGAAACACACGCAGTAATCCTTTTCCCTTCCCTTAAAAGTACGCACTCGATCACGTTTTCATTAAGTAAATGAACTAAAAATTTCTCTGTGCTATTTATGGTTTTTGCAATGGTATCAACCTTGGTTTGAAAGACCCGGCATTCCTCTGAAAACTGCCGCCTGAAATCTTTAGGCAGGTTGGATGCCTGGTCAAAGGTCGTTATCCCCTTGTCATAAACCCATGAAAGTATTTGTTTCGCCCGGTACGTGGGTTTACCCATTGAGGTGCAAAGAGCCTCAAGTTCAGGTAACGACATATTGGTAATTGATAGAATTTCTGCCGTATCCATAGTGTAACGAAACCACAATCCCCCCTTCGTAAAGGGGTGAATGGGGTTGTGAAAAAACTCCCGGGAAAAAAGAGTTTTTATAGCGTAATACCCGGTATGTTGCTTTTCTGTTGCTTATTAATCATGCTTCTCAGTTTTATACCTTTCTCTGCAGCAATAATCAATGATATAGTTATCATGCGTTGCAGTGGCAATTCATGACTTGCCACCGCCGCACACAATCACAAAGGTATTTTTCACAGCGAACGTTTTCAAAAAATAAACCGTTACTAAATCGCGAATAAAATGGAGAATTCCATAGGAGCTTATAAAAATAATACCGGCTGCCGTATACAGAATATCTGGAATTTGTGAAAAACATTTAAAATTCGAAAAAATATGCATAAGTATAACAGATAAATGCAAAGAAATATACGAACTGGAAAAAATCCATGAACGGCAAATGGTTCCTAAATTAAGATATACGGATAAATTTATGAATCGTTCGAAGAGCCAGGATTGATACTTTTCAGAAGAGGCAACTATAGTGATCAAGAAGCAATAGAACGCTGAAAAAGAGTATTTGAGACAGTGTCAATTTCCGCGAGTTTAATTCCCCTCACATTTCGGTTTTCTATCAATTCTAAAACATCCTGCTTCTTTGACTTACCAAAAATAAAGGGTAACGTCACTTATGACGTTACCCTTTAAAACAATTATTTCCCTCACATTATTTTCTAACTACGTCCGTTTTTCATTTCAATAAAAATCTCATCCTTGCGCGAATTTAGGGACACATTGGGGTCGTTATTTTAACAACTTTAATTTCATAAGTTATTAACATTAAATAACTTAATTGGTGGAGGCGGCGGGAATTGAACCCGCGTCCCTGGACATTTCAGCATAGGCTTCTACGTATATAGTCTATTTTTTGCATCTCGTCATCTGGAACCCCAATAGACAGGGTTTCTGATAACCAGCCAGGTTTAAGGATTCATTCAGCCCCCACCTGACAAAAGGACTGAACTAACCTGCTAGTCGTCGTTTCATTACCCCCGCAGGTAAGGATAATGAAACGTGGCTGTTAATTAAGCAGCCATTGCCATTGGATATTCGGCATTTAAATCTTTTTGCCAGGTTTTTAATGAGGCCGCCTGACCACCTCAATACGCCACCTATACTTCAACCTGCCCGGTCGAATCCTTTCGCCCCCTCATAATTAAACGGTTATAAATACAAATAATCCACGTATATTTTTTTAATTATATCATTTTTAAAGTAAAAATACAACACAACAAATCCTTTACCCCTACCCCCGGTTGAATTTCACAACGCGTTTGTACATACTACGATTTATCACCGTTATTTATTAAACAAATGATAAGAAATCTGTACTTTTTCTCTAAATACAAAGCCACAGGCAAATCATCCTTCTTTTGAAATATAGATGCAAGGATAAAAATTGCTAAAATTGTAATATTAAAGTAGTTATGAGAATAAGAAAACTATCTGAAAATACGAATATTTTTCAATATAGTGGGTATCATTTAATGATAATAATAAATTAAACAATTTTGTATGACCGAATCCCCATTTAGGTACAAAAATCGCGTATTATCGCATATTAATATTGTATATTTCTTGATTTCATAAACTCATCCAGGAGAAAGACCTATGGTAAATAGTGTAAATCCTTCGGCATCCAAACTTCTCGAACAGATTAAAAGATTATCTGCTCCTACGACTCAAAAGAAAACAAATCACCTTGATTTTAAAAAAGATGCTTTAAATAACCATTCTCATAACATACATTTGTTAAATTCAGGGAATATCCAGAAAAAAAATGAAGCGTCTAACCTCCCTACCGATGACATCAAAAAAGAATTGGCAGGGAAAAATATTCAAATGCTGGAACGGTCAAGGGCTGTATGTTCAGAAACGGTTCTACTCAAAGAACCTGTGGGGTCTTTTTTGGATATCTACTTATAAAAAAGAGTATAGCAAGCTGACTTTCGAAGAAAAGGAGGAAAGCGAAAAATCAGCTTGCTAAAAGGAGAGCAATTGTATTGTTAAAAACATATTTTATATAAAAAAAGTTCCCCTGTGTGACAAATTTGTTTTTGTGTTTACACCTTAATTAAACTATAATTGTGTTATATTACAGAAAATGAGAAGATATACAACAAATTATACTTGGCTATTACTGATATTTTTAGTCGGGTGCAGCACGATTTCTCAGGAAAAGGTGAGGGATATCGATCGGAAAATAGGTGAGCTTTCTCAAGCGAGCCAAACATTGGAAAAAAAGATAGATGATCTGTCCAGGTCTGTTTCACTGTTAGTATCTGACGGGAATGAACTCCATAACGAACTGGACGTCACAAAAACCACCTGTAAAGATAACCAGCAAAAGATCGAAGACGTGGCAATAGTTATCAAGAATATAGATAACCGCATTGAATGCATGGGGGCCGATTTCAAAGCAGCAGGGGAAGAAATGGACAAGCGGCTAGACGGCCTTGAAAAGGATGAAATTGAGTTATCTAACCGATTAGAAATAATGAAGTTCGATATGAGAGGGGCGGATAGAGAGAAGACCGCCTCTCCAGCGCTTCCCTAAAAAGAAGCGTTAACAATTATCATCCACACCAATGAAAACATCAAAAAAAATACCCTTTATCATAGGTTTGTGTCTCGCCTATATTTTAGTCGTCTACATAACTTTTAACGCAATTGCAAGGGTTTATAGAACAAACAACCCTGCATTCGCAAAAAAGGTGGTTATTTTGACTTTTTTCGTAGATTTATGTATCTTTGCCGGAAGTGGATATCTGGTCTATAAATTAAAAGCTCCTACAAGCAAACCATGAAGAATATAAAAACGTTTATTTTGTGGTGGATGGCAAGCTGTTTCTTTTTTAGTGACTCTCTCTTTGCCTATCAGGATATTGAAACTGATAGATTAAAGAAAGAACTCCTGGATCTTGAGAAGGTCATCAATCCGCTCATTCAAACATTCAGAAAAGTTGCGCAACTCGTTAGTCCGTCGGTTGTCAGTTTGAGCACAGAGAAAAAGGAACACATGACTCCGGGCAAAGAAGCGGAACCGTTTCCTCCCTCCCAGAATTTTCCGCCAAAACAGGACCCGCATGCGGAAAATTTACCGAAAAAAGGGCTTGGTTCAGGAATTATTATCGATGAGCGTGGCTACATTTTGACGAACAATCACGTTATCAGCGGCTTTTCAGAAGACGAAATTACGGTGGTTACCCATGACGGAGAGATTTATAAGAATGTCAGGATTGTTGGTGTCGATCCGAACACAGACATTGCAGTCATTAAAGTTGAAGGAGCGGATTTCCTGCCCCTTGAATTTGGCAATTCTGAGGAAGTGCAAGTGGGAGACTGGGTAATCGCCATCGGCAGCCCATTCGGATACCAGCAAACAGTTTCTGCAGGTATAATCAGCGCCAAAGGAAGAACGCACGTCATACCCTTCGAACTGCCTTTTATTTACGAAGATTTTTTTCAAACCGATGCGGCTATTAATCCGGGTAATAGCGGGGGACCTCTTGTCAATCTCAGGGGAGAACTGATCGGGGTAAATACAGCCATTGCGACTCGTTCAGGCGGCTTCCAGGGTGTGGGATTTGCAATTTCTGCCAGTATTGCAAAAGAAACTGTCGAAAACATCGTAGCCACCGGAAGTGTCGTGAGGGGATACTTAGGGGTTGGAACCCATGATATTAATGATGAGTTGGCCACAGTGCTTGGCTTGCGGGATAAAAAAGAAATTGTTCATCGTTTTGGCCTATCATCAGAAAAAGGGGCGTTCGTTTTAGAGGTGTGGAGTGATACCCCTGCGTCAAAGGCAGGCATTTCACCGGGCGACATTATTTCTGAGATAGACGGGAAAAAAATCGGAGGCACAACGGATCTCCAGCACGCCATCCGCAGGGCAAAGGTAGACGAAAAGATCACGGTGAAGATCTTCCGGAACGGTATGGAAAACGCATTGGAGGTTCTTGTAGAACGGCAGCCTTCAGATCTTGCAGGAAAGACTTATATTGCCATCCGGAAATTAGATGAACCGACAACATTTTCCCTCGGGTTGGTGGTTAACGATTTAAATCCTGCGATTGCAGAATCCCTGGGTTTTGCAGGTGAGAGCGGCGTGCTGGTTGTCGACGTCGAAGCGGGAAGCCCGGCTGAGCGTGCCGGTATAAAGCCCGGAGATCTGATCACAAAAGTCGGTACAAAAGAGGTGAATTCTGTTCCGGAGTTCATGGCGCTCATGGACGAGTTTTTAGAAAAGGAGATGCCGATAAGTATTTATATAAAGAACAAGGGCTTTGTAACGTTAAAATAAAGCGTGCATATTTTTGCTGTCAATGGTCTTTCTCCCCCTTAACCCGGATTTCTCACCGAAGAGATAGAAATCCCCTGTTGTTTATGGTATAAGATGTTTGTAAAGAACAGATTATACACAACAGGAGGAGGGTTGAAGGTGAAAACAGGGTGTAAAGATGCAATAG
>WYAU01000085.1 GCA_011525665.1 Candidatus Brocadia sp. | reverse complement strand
TTATGAAGAATAGAATGGCTATAGTATACTTTGAATTTCAAATCGATTACGTTCTTTTTTCCTTGTATCTCTCTTGAATTATAATACTTACAACAAATATTTATTTAAACGTCCGGACAGTAGTGATTTATTTACGAGAAGTGGTTTATGATGACGATATTAAAAACGAAGATTATTTTATCAAGAATTTTCCGGATGCACAGAGTCCAGAAGAACTGGCGCTTTCTTGTTTATTTTTAAAAAGAAAGGCATTTACGTATGAACACGAAGTAAGACTTGTATTTGATTCAAAAAAGCCTTGGCCAGACGATATTTATCATATATTTGTTCAAGACCCTAATGAAATAATTGAGAAAATAATTTTAAACCCTCGCATAACTGATGAAATAGCAATTCTTCAGCTAAAAATTCTTAAAGAAAAATTTGGATTCAAAGGGGATGTTGAAAAATCTCAATTATACACTTATAATAGTATGCGGTATAAAACTAATATCAATCCTTTCCCAGATTAAGGATAAATTGAGAGGTGAAATATGAATAAATTATTTACTGCAGTTGTACATAAAGAAGAAAACCTTTATGTTGCCGAGTGCCCCGAAGTAGGTACCGTAAGCCAAGGAACAACTGTTGAAGAAGCAGTGAAAAATTTACAAGAAGCTACAGAACTATATCTTGAAGAATTCCCTCTAAAAGAAACTCAACACCCCTTCCTTACAACCTTTGAGGTGGCAGTCAATGCCTGAACTGCCTCATATATCAGGCAATGAAGCTATCAAAATATTCGTAAAATTAGGCTTTAAAATTGCCAGACAAAAGGGCAGCCACGTTGTCTTGCGGAAAGAAAATAAGGGTTGTGTTGTTCCTCTCCATAAAGAACTCTCAACTGGAACCCTCCGAGGAGCGCTTAAACAAGCTGGAATCAGTGTAGAAAAATTCATAGAAACATATAAAAACAGATAACCAGTCAATCCAGCGGATTTTGAACACACCGCGAAAAAAGACTGCGGTCTGTTCAAAACCACTGATTTCAAATGTTAGGTGAAAAATAAATGACAAAAAGCAATGAAATCCGTCTTGGAAAAGAAGTTCCACCTCAAAGCTGGTGATTATAGAGCAATAAAAGTTAAATAAATGCAATACGAAATTGAAATACGAAAGAAAGCTGAAAAGGATTTATCTTCGATCCCCAAGAAAAATGCTCAACAAATTGCAGACGCCATATTTGCTTTAGGAAAAAGTTTTAAAGGTGATATTAAAAAGCTAACGAATTTTTCACCTGAATATCGTCTAAGGGTTGGAGATTGGCGGATACTTTTTGAAGTATCAGAAAACAAAATTATTATTTATCGAATTCTTCACCGTAAGGAGGCTTATAGATAGCGTTATGAAAACACAAATAATTGAAAAACATGGTAAAAAGGAATTCGCTGTAATTCCCTATAAAGATTATCTTCGTATGCAAGAAGAATTAGAAGATTATTACGATCTCCGCGAACTTCGGAGAGCAAAAAGTGATCCCAAAAATCAGGAAGGTCGTTTATTTAATGTCGTTGCAGCAGAATTAGGATTAAAGAAAAGGAAAACCTAACAATGCAATCCAGCGGATGGCAAAAAACACCGCCACTGATTTAAGCCGTTGGGCGGCTACTGTGGTTGGACTGAAAGGAGTGATCCATGTACAAGCCTGATTACGACACTATTGTCATCGGTTCCGGTGCAGGTGGGTTAGCGGCCGCGGTCGCGCTAGCTCAAGCCGGACAAAAAGTGTTGGTCTGCGAACAGCACGAAGTCCCCGGCGGCTGGACACATTCCTTTACCCTGGAAGGGTATCGCTTTAATACCGGCGTCCATTATATTGGCGAATTGGGGCAGGAGGAGCGCTTGCGCCAGATTTACGAGGAACTGGGCGTATCCCAAGACCTGGCATTTCTTGAGCCCACCCCGGACGCTTATGACCATATTTTCATCGGCGGGGAGCGGTTTGACATTCCCAAAGGAAAGGGTGCATATATCGCCCGACTGAAAGAGCGCTTCCCCCAAGAAGCATCCGGCATTGACCAGCTATTCCGTCAGGTTGGCGACATCTTTTGGGTGTTACAAAGAATCATCGACGAAGAATGGCTATCCCTTTTTCGCCGTCCAACTGCCTTGCCCTGGTACGCTCGTTCTGGGGCCGCACTAATCAATCATTACATCAAAGATCGCCTGCTCCGAGCAATACTGACTTCTCAGGCAGGAACTCATGGAATGTCTACACAACTTTTATAGCCATGAGTTGCATGTCTACTTTAAAATGCCGCTGTGGTTGCACTTTTTTTGCGGCTTTTCTTGAGGTCTTGTTCGTAGTATTTCATGACACCCTTCAGCGAGCACAGGCTGCCACACATGGTGCATGTATCTTCGTCCATGGGTGGACGGCTATTACGGATCTCTTGTGCACGTTCTTTGGTAATGGCCGTTTCATACTGGGTCTTCCAGTCCAAATCCCTGCGGGCGATACCCATCTTCAAGTCTAAATTCTTTGCCTTATCTTTCAATTTTACCATATCACCTACGTGGGCAGCGATACGGGCTGCCATGACGCCTTCGCGCACATCGTCAGGTCCCGGGAGTGCCAGGTGCTCAGGCGGTGTGACATAGCAGATGAAATCGGCTCCGTAACATGACGATAAGGCGGCACCAATTGCAGACGAAATGTGGTCATATCCTGGGGCAACATCAGTGGTGATAGGCCCCAGCATGTAAAATGGGGCGTTGTTGCTGAGGCGCTTTTGAATGAGTACATTTGCTTCAATCTCATCGATGGGGATGTGTCCCGGTCCCTCTACAATAATCTGCACGCCCTTACTTTGGGCATATTCGGCAATCTCCGAGTTTATAATGAGTTCCTGTATCTGAGCACGGTCGGTGCTGTCGTGGATAGCACCAGCCCTGAGACCGTTTCCAAGGCTCAGGATGACGTCATGCTTTTTCATGATAGCGATGAGGCGGTCAATCTGTTCGTAGAGCGGGTTTTCTTTTTTGTTGTGGTTCATCCATGCGGTCAGGAAAGAACCGCCGCGGCTGACAAGCCCGCCATAGCGATACCCTTGTTTTTTGAGTCGCTCAAGTGTTATGAGGTTGATTCCACAGTGGATTGCCATAAAGCCGATCCCCTCTTCTGCCTGCTGTTCTATAATATCAAAAAGAAAATCGGCTTCCATGTGTACAACAGAGCCTTTTTCCCTGTTGGTTTCGATGGCAGCCTGATAAAGGGGCACGGTGCCTACTGTTAACGAAATAGAGTCTAACACGCGTCTTCTAATCTTGGTTAAATCACCCCCCGTTGAAAGTTCCATCAGGGTATCGGCACCGTATTTTTCTGCAGTTTGGGCCTTTTTCACCTCCATGTCAATATCGATGATATCAGGAGAAGTGCCAATGCTCGCATTTACTTTTGTTTTGAGTCCTTTACCGATACCGACTACACGAGCCTTTCTGTTTGGGTTTCCATAGATGACAATCTGTCCTTTTGCAATACCTTCGCGGATAAATTCCGGAGAAACATTATCGTAGGCGGCCGCCTCTTTCATGGCTTCCGTTATAACACCATCGCGTGCGAGTTCTAACTGAGTTTTCATGTTTTTTCTTACTCCTGTGTAAGTTGAGTTAAACAACAAAAAACTCAACAAAATAAACTAACTTTTAATTGGTTCTTCCAGTATTAAGTTTTTCGGTTGAAATATTGAAAATATCCTTCAAATTATATCTTTCTGTTGCCCCAATAATCTCTAAACCAATGATCTTACCTACATCGTCCAAATCTAAATTTATTCCCTCTTCCAATTCTTTTGTGCGCGACACTTCTTTTTCCTGTATCCTGATATAAAGGGCGTCCACTTCTTTATCATATTCAATCTTCATTTGTTTTTTGGCATGTCTGCTAAAATATATTTCAAAGTCTGCCATTATCTCCAACCATTAAGCCTAGTCGTGAAATTTCACGATTTTCGAATCATATTATAATGTCTTTGTCTATTTTATCACGAAAAATTTTTACCAATACGTCTTTGTTGTACTTGCTTATATCCAGTCGTTTGTCAAAGGGGATCGTACCCAAAACAGGAAGACCCGTGAGTCTTTTTATTTCTTCGGCATTTGTCTTTTTAACGGTATCATCAGTGCCCTCCGTGGATTCGTTGATAATGATTCCCTTGACATCCAGTCCGTGTTGACGTGCATACGATACGGTTAGTAAGGTATGGTTTATCGTGCCAAGGGTGGGCCGACAGACGACGATTAACGGCAATTCCATTTCGTTGGCCATATCCACAACGAAATAGTACTCGTCGAGGGGAACCAGCAAACCTCCGATCCCCTCAACAATGATATTTTCGTGCCTTTCGCACAAGCTGTCAAAAGCCGTGTTTATTTTATCCTTATCTATCTTCGTTTTACTTAACCGTGCTGCTATCGTGGGGGCAAGGGGTTGCTCAAAACTGTATGGGTTGATAAGTTCGTAGTCGTCATCTACTTCTGCGGAAAGTTTTAAAAAAACGGCATCGTCGGATATGAGATTATTATCTACCCGTTTACAGCCCGTGGCAATTGGTTTCATAACACCGATATCCAGACCATTGCTTTTGTACAGGGCGGCCAACCCACCTGCAACAATGGTCTTTCCCACACCTGTGTCTGTCCCGGTAATAAAATATCCTCTTCCCATAGTGCCTTCTCCTGCATATAGCGTCAAAGGTGAATAATAGAAAAATGTCCTTTTTTCGTTGATTTTATAAATATTATCCCGAACTGAGGATTTTTCAAATCTAAAAACCACTTTTTATAAAGAATATTTGATTGATATTATTTAGAGCAATTGTATGATAAAGAAATAATTACGATGGGCAGTCTAAGCTGATTAATAAAAGAGGGGGCGTGTGCATGTTGCCGGTAAAACCAGAAATCATATCGTTTCTTATCGCAGATATGGTTATTCAGGAAAAGGGGACAAACAAATGGAGCGCTATCGGAATATTTGACAGGATTCGGGCTGCAAGCTTTCCATACATACATCCCTGTTTAGCCCTTTACATCCGCCTGGCAGATGCTGAAGGGAATTACGATATTCGTGTTGAGTTTTGTGACGATAACGATCAGGTATTTGCCGTTTTTGAAGGAATGACCTTGTCGATTCTTTCCCGGTTGCACCATCCGGATTTAGGCATCAGGACGGGAAATCTGATCATTCCGAAACCAGGGAAATATTATTTCAAACTTTATTTCAACGGTGCATTCGCTAAAGGCTTTCAACTGGACGTTGAAGAGACACCACAGGTGCACAAAAAAGGCGAATAGGAGGGAACAATGGGAATATGGATTATAATCAGATTTTCCCATCCACAGCAATACCATACATTACATTGTTATAATTCATAATGGCATAAGGTTTCTCCCGGCTATTTTTGCGCCTAACTTCCACGATACTGCAGTCTGCCTTCTTTCCGGTTTTGTTAATTCAGTGTATATCGCAAGCGCGTTATCTCCTGATTTTATGCCCCTGCTTACTGCTTCTGCAGCAAAAAGTCCCGTTGATAATGCACACGAGATACCTTCTCCAAAGGCATTCAGGAAGCCCGCGGCTTCTCCCGCCAGGAGGACGTTTCCTTTCCCCAGATAAAATCTTCCTGCTGAGCACATGTCGTTGCCCAGACATCCGGCTTTTCTTACCAATTTTCTGGGCTTTAAACCAAACCTTTTCTTTAACATTTCTGTGTATCTGTCAAGATACGTATGGATCTTGATACCCTTTCTTACCGCAGTTCCAAAGATTTGCAGATCGTTCTTCACACTGAACCATGAATACACGTCCCCGTACTGAGAATCCAGAAATCCATGGTAGAAACAGGGGTCTAAATCGCAATTGCCCTCATAGTAATTCTGATAGGCGACAAACCATTTTACACCCTTTTCGAACTCAGGGTCAAGCGCTGCCCTGATTACTGACTTGCTGCCTTCGGCGCTTATCAAATATCGGCATGTGATACGTCCCGTTTTCTTATCGGAGGCATTATAACATTCCACAGTTACGTGACTCCCTGAATCCTGAAACCCTTTCAGACACCAGCAATCCCACACTTCTGCCCCGGAACTGCTTATAAGCCAATAATCATATTCAGAGCGCCATACGTTGGGTGCACCGCTGCCATCCTTGCTGAACGGCCAATCGGTACACTGCCCATCAAGAAACCAGAATCTTACCCCTTTTAGAAAATTCGGTGTAACATATGCCGAATCGGGAATTTTTCCAAAATGTTTTTCCGTGATATCCTGCGACTTTTTAAAGATAATGCCTGAACACATCTTATAGCGGGGGAGTTTCTTTTTTTCCATCACAAGGACTTTGAATCCCTCGTTCACCAGACCCCTTGCTGCTGCTGCGCCTGAAGGCCCGGCTCCTGCTATGACAACATCATATTCCACCATCTGTGAAGCTCCTTAAATCAGCTACATTTTGTATTAACACAAACATTCAAATCAACATTATAGAATTGAAAGGTATTTTTACCTTCTCCCTTCGCCTGATACATGGCAATATCAGCCTGTTTGATGAGACCATCTTTGTTATCCGCATCCAGGGGATAGATGCTAATGCCTATACTTGCCGTGGTAGAGAGTTTGTGGCCGTCCAGGAAAAAAGGTTGCTGTAGTACATGAATGATTTTGATTGCTATCGGAGCGGCATTGAGTGCATGACCCAGGTCCGGAAGGATAAGCATAAATTCATCACCACCCATGCGTGCAACCGTATCGCCTTCACGAACACATCCGGTGAGCCGGTCAGCAACTGCCTTCAGGAGTAAATCTCCCACATGATGTCCAAGCGTGTCATTAATGCCTTTGAAACCATCCAGATCAAGGATCATAACGGCCATAATATCATTAATACGCTTTGTCTGTATTATCGCCATTTGCAGGCGGTCTTGCAACAGATTCCGGTTCGGAAGGCTTGTGAGGGTGTCGTAGTAGGCAAGGCGGTTAATAATGGCCTCGGTTTGCCTCCGCGCCAGGGCGCCCCCTATGATTTCCGACGTGACGCGGAGCAGGGAAATATCCTCTTCATCAGTCGTTGTGATGTTATCCAACCGGACAAATCCCAGCAATTTCTCCTCAATATACAGGGGGAGAGCCAGGGTTGATTGCACACCGTGCCTCTCAAGAAACTCCTTTTCTGGAGCAGCCTCCGGTGGCATTTGAGAAACATCAGGGAGGTATAATACCGTATCGGCGCGCAGGTTTTTTATCCACCAGGGAAACATCGCAGTTTGAATTTGCCTGATCTCAGACATAACACCCTTTTGGCACCATTCATACGAATTATCCATTGTGCCAGCGTTTTCTGAATACTGAAACAGGCTGACCCTGCATGCTCCGCTTAACTTTCCAATATCAGCCAGAGATGCACGAATTGCGTTATCAAAGTCTGCAAATTTAACAAATCTGGCAGAAATGTTTGCCAGGATTTTTTCCGTATCTATTCTGCGCCTGAGTGCTTCCTCCATCCGTTTCCGTTCGGTAATATCCTGGACCGTTCCGTTCATCCGGATTGCTTTGTGCTTATCGTCGAAAATGACTTCTGCCTGTTCATGGACAATCCGCTCCGAGCCGCCAGGTAAAATGATGCGGTGGTCAATGCTGTATGGCATTTTTCCATATAAGGCCTTGTTAACAGATTCTTTTACAAATTCCCTGTCCTCAGGGTGAACGGAGTTCAGAAATGTCTCATAGGTAGCTTTAAATTTCCGTGGAGTAAGGCCAAATATGCGATATACCTCATCAGACCATTGCACCTCATTCGTTACAATATCCCATTCCCAATTCCCTAAATGAACAATTCGCTGTGCATTGGCGAGGCGTGCCTCGCTTTTTCTCAGCGATTCTTCCACACGCTTGCGGTCTGTGATGTCCAGAATTACACCAATCAAACCAGCAAGTTCCCCTTTCTCGTCATAAAAAACCGCTTTGTGAAAAACGACATCACGAACCGAACCGTGAGAGGACTTCACGTGGGCCTCGTAAACCTGAGTGCCCCTATTCCGTAGCAAAGCCGCATCGGCTTTACAGTAAGAGTCGGCAAGTTCTTTCGGCGCAATTTCATAAACGGTTTTTCCAATAATTTCAGCCTTCTGCAACATTAAAAAATGTTCAAATGCCTTATTGCATCCGATATACTTTCCATCTTTATTCTTATAAAATATCGGGGCAGGGATTGAATCCAAGAGGGTTTGCAGAAACTGCTCATTGCTTTTTCCCGATTCTTCAACATTTCCACACCCTGATATCTCTCTGAATGGTGCATTCATTTGTTTCAGAATAGCTTTATCATGGATCATCTGCCTTCGGGTCGCCATAAGGTTCGGTAACAGGGCAGTAAGGTGAATAATCATTCGTCCAGTACAGCCACCAGTTTGCGATATGTACTCCATAGAGATACTTGCTTATCTTCTTTTTGTTCCGCGAAACATCAATTGTCAACTGTACTGTATCCGCTGTGTCCAGCAGCCCCCGCATACCCTCTTGCTCATCCGTTTCATAAGGATTATCTCCTGAAGCGAATAGTAATGACGTGCCCGGAGTTATAAGCAGGAAACAGCATAGTATAGCTATTGCGGATACAGATGCCCTATGAAAATCCATGTTTCTTTACTGCATTGGCTGTGGGGTGCACCCTAAACATTTTCTTTTAAATCACTGATTTTTAAAAGGGAAAATAAAGCATCTTAAAAGCAAACATTATACCTTAAATTGTATTGTTTTATCGTCGATGGCCATAATTGACTACTTAAACGCGCAAAAATGTTCGTTTAAAAAAATTTAGGTTTTGTTTTTGCTGAGAAATTCCTCACTTATATATGACACTGTTGATTAACCATGATTTTGATAGCATACTATACCATATATAGCGCAACACAAAAAAAGGGATTGTATATGGCATACTAATTTGGTTTGAAGGGGCTTAATCAACAGTGTCATATATGACGTTATCCCTTGATTGTATAATATTGGGACAATTTCCCGCAAAATTGTCCAAAAAAAGGACGACGGGCAGTGAAAAAAGGACAAATAAAGTACCAGGTTGTTATTGTTTTTACTTTGGGCGTTTATCTGTATTATCTTATCTATCGCCTCCTTTATACGATTAATCCTGACGCACTAATCCTTTCCATAAGTTTTTTTTATGCAGAGGTGCATGGTTTCATTGCGTTATTCCTCTTTTTCTTCCAGTTATGGAATCCAATAGAAAGAAAATCGCCACCGGCTCTGGACGGTTTGTTGGTAGACGTATACATACCCACCTACAACGAAGATGTTTCTGTCCTGAAAAAGACGGCGCTTGCGTGTGTTAACATAAGGTATCCCCATAAGACGTATATCCTGGACGATGGGAATCGTTCCTGGCTGGCAAAAGAGGCAGCGAATTGGGGCTGTGAATATATCACGAGAACCGAAAGGGTGCACGCAAAGGCAGGGAATCTGAATCATGCCCTTCAGCGTACCCGCGGAGATTATGTGGTTGTTTTTGATGCAGACTATGTTCCTCAGTCTGATTTTTTAGAGAAGACCCTTGGTTACTTTCACGATCAGAAGGTTGCCTTCGTCCAGGCGCCTCATAACTACTATAACGTCGATACATTTCAGTTTAAGCTACACATGAAAAAGGAGAAGTTATGGAATGAACAGGATATTTTTTACCGGCTTATGATGTCAGGCAGGGATTACTGGAATTCGGCGTTTTTTGCAGGAACAGTGGCCGTGTTTCGCAAAAAAGCCCTGGAAGAAATAGGAGGGTTTTATACAAAATCCATTACCGAAGACGTCCAGACCACGGTTCTGCTTTATTCCCGTGGCTGGAAAGGAGTCTATCATAATGAAATACTGGCAAGCGGCCTTGCTGCAAAGGACCTGAAGAATTACCATTCACAATTGCTTCGATGGGCTGAAGGGAACATAGGCATGTTTTTCAGGAATAATCCATTATTTATCAAAGGATTGTCTCTTCCCCAGCGAATCTGTTTTTTTGCAACAATTTTCGGATGGCTCATTGGCTTCCCCAAACTTATTTACTTTATCATGCCGTCGCTTATGATCCTGACCGGGGCGTATCCCATTGAACCATTTACGGGGTCTTTTGCCTGGAGATACCTGATGTTTCTTGCAGTAATCATGCTGGGTTTTAAATTTACAACCCGTGGATACGGTCTGATCAGATATGCAGAGTCTTACACAATGATAAATTTTTATGTCCTCATTAAGGCGGCATTGAGAAATATTTTGAGGGTGAAATCGACTTTTCGAGTAACCGGCAAAGGTCATGAATTTATCGGTATTTCCCATATTCTGCCTCAAGGGTTCATGTGTTTGACCTGTTTTGCTGCAATCATATGGGGAGGATTGAAACTTTTTTATGGCATAACGGGAGATTTTATGGGCACTGGCACGGCAATTTTCTGGACCACCATAAATGGTATGATTGCTTTGGTTACTATTGAAGGCGTTACCAGGCCTCATTTCAAACGCAGGGAATTCAGATTCATTGGCACAATACCGGTAAAATATTCAGTCTGTGCAGAAGATGATTTTATGAAAGAAACAAAAGACGTGTTAAAGAAATTGGCTACACGCAGAGACGCCACGGGAAAGTGGTTTTATACGATAACCGGTCTGGGAATCAGCAAGGACCTAAATGAACTTGGCATATCGTTAATAACATTTACCCCATTGCCCGTTAATAAAAAAATGCATCTTTCGCTGTATCTGGACGAAAGGGTTTTAGATTGTAAGGCTACAGTTCTTTATACCATAACTTCAGATTATACAGGCGGAAAAATATATCATTGTGGCGTTAAATTTGAAGCATTGGATGAGGAAAAAACAAGAATAATCAGCCAGTACTGCTTTAATACAATACTTCCCAGATTCCGTTACCGGTTTGGTCAGAAACCGTCCGTTTTTACGAAAATGCTTTTCAGGTACTATAAACGGAAGCACTACATCAGGAGGCATAAGCGTAAAGGAACGACCCTCCCTCTGACCGTCAGATGGAAGGAGAAAAATTTTCTTACTGCCGTTACAAAGGATATCAGCAAATCCGGGCTTTCATTCATTAATTCTGCTCCGTTAGAATCAGGAACAAGAGTAGCCATGAAGGTTATTACTCCCTTCGGAAGCCTGGTTGCAAGGGGTGAGATAAAGCAAACACGGGAGATGGTAGCCGGGCATTCTTTTCTCATGGGAGTCCAATTTACCAAACTTCCTGTCTGCGCGAAAAACATCCTTTCACATCTCAGCGGAGAAGGAGAGAAAAGGGAAGCAGTACGGCTGGCAGTGGCGGCAAATTGTAAGCTACCACCGAAAAAGGGTCGCCGAAGGCGTGTTCCTGCAAGCGTGCGCTTCCCTGCAGCCTCTTTTTCCGGTGGGAACCCGGTAGTTGAAAATCCGTAACAATTTAATATTTTGAAAAACATCGGACTCGAGCGGGTCAGGGCATGTAGCGCGATATTTATGTCAATGTCCTGTGAACAGAAGTTCGCGTTACACAGGCGATAAAACCCGGTTTATTAAGGGTTTTTAAAAGCAAAATTGTTACGAAAATCTTTATTTAAGACATGAAAACCAAAAATAGAAAATACCAGCTTGTGATTATTCTTGTTCTGGGGGTTTATCTCTACTATCTTGTATACCGTTTCCGGTATACCATCAACCCGGACGCCCTGATTCTTTCTCTGAGTTTTTTTTATGCAGACGTCCATGGTTTCCTTTCCATGTCGCTATTTTCTTTCCAGCTATGGAACCCGTTAGAGAGAAAAGCACCACCCCCGATTCCCGGCCTGCCGGTGGATATATACATTCCCACATACAATGAAGACATCCCCATTATCAGAAAAACCGTCCTTGGCTGTACCAATATAAAGTATCCCCATAAAACATACATACTGGATGACGGGAATCGCCCTGAACTTGCTACAAAGGCTGCAGAATGGGGCTGCGGATACATTACGAGAAAAGAAAGACTGCATGCCAAGGCAGGAAACCTCAACAATGCACTTCGGCAAACTGACGGAGAGTTCGTTGCCATTTTTGATACGGATTGCGTTCCCCAGCCTGATTTTCTCGATAAGACGATCGGTTATTTCCGTAACCCGAAGCTCGCTTTTGTACAGACACCTCATAATTACTATAACGTAGACTCGTTCCAGTTCAGGGTTAACACAAAAAAAGAGAAATTCTGGATTGAACAAAATCTCTTTTACCGGTTGATCATGCCCGGCAGGGATTATTGGGATTCTACGTTTTTTGCGGGAACTGCCGCCATATTCCGCAAAAAGGCACTACGGGATGTGGGTGGATTTGCCACAGGCAGTATTACAGAAGATTTTCATACCACCATCAATCTGTACTCGCATGGATGGAAAGGCATTTACCATAATGAAGTGCTCTCAAACGAACTTGCTGCAAAGGATATTAAGAACTACCATGTCCAGCAACTCCGATGGGCAGAGGGAAACCTGAGTATGTTTTTTAAATGTAACCCGCTTTTTAAGAAGGGACTAACCATTCCCCAGAGGATCTGCTTTTTCTCAACCATTTTTGGCTGGCTTTTTGGATTTCCCAAATTAATATATCTGATCACACCGATACTTGCGGTCTTTTTTGGAATAAGTCCCCTGCGTTCCTTTGATTTCCCTTTTATATGGAGATGTTTGTTTTTTCTTGTTGTGCTTATCGCAGGCTTTGAGATAGTGACCCGTGGATACGGGAAGATCTTTTACTGCGAATGTTTCGTTACCATGAATTTCTTTGTCGTTATGAAGGCCGCCTTCAGGAGCATTTTAGGGCTTCTCGGGTTGAAATCAATTTTTAAAGTAACCGGGAAAGGCAGGGATCAATCCGTCCGCATCTTTAACATTATGCCGCAACTGGTAATCGGACTTTTCTGTTTTTGCGGTGTAATTTGGGGCGGCTTAAAGCTGTATTATGAAATATCCAGCGGGTGGATAGGAAATGTCTCAATAATTTTCTGGAACGGTGTAAATGGATTATTGATTTTTTCCGTAGTTGAGAAAATAACCAAACCCTACTACAAGCGCAAGGATTTTCGATTTATCGGCGCAGTGCCTGTGCACTATGCTGTCGAGGGGAGTAACGGTTTTCCTGATGGGCTTGGTGTTACAAGGGATATTAATGAATGTGGCATTTCCCTGATCACATTTTCTTCCCTGCCATTAGACAAAAAAATCTCATTGTCCCTTTATCTGGATAAAACGATTTTACGCTGCAAAGCAGCCGTTCTCTTTACACACAAAACCAAAAGCAGGGGGGGAAATATCTTTATGCACGGAATGAAATTTGACGACGTAAGCGTGGAGGAGACGGACTTAATTAATCTGTATTGCTTTAATACCATCCTACCCAGGTTCCGCTATAAATTTGGAAAAAAGCCGTCCCGGATTTCAAGGATGTTTTTTCAACTTTCCGGGCAAAAGTACTTAAGAAGACACGTCCGCAAAAAGATAACACTTCCTGTGGTTATTCAGAATGATGACAACCCCCTTATTGCAGTGACCAATGACGTTAGTATGTCCGGACTTTCATTTACCAGTTATGTGCCACTGGAAAACGGGGCAGCAGTAAATTTGAAGGTCACTACGCCCTTTGGTACAGTGGATGCGGAAGGGGAGATAAGACAGGCTAGGGAAATCGTAGCAGGACACTCATATTTTATCGGTGCAAGATTTACCAAACTTTTCAACCATGCAGAGAATATCCTTCTGGATGTAACGGGTGGAAAATAGAATACATGGATATGGTTAAATTCATACGGAACAAGTGGTTTCTCATTGGATTTTCAGTCTTTTACCTCGGTACAGTGTGGGGTTTTTTCCGGACGTTCTACCATAAAGAAATCCTTTTGCAGAAGCTGTACAAGGGCAGTGATACCCCTGATGCTTTACAGGTCATGACACTTTATAAGAAAATGATGAAGACAGCGCCAAAACGGGGTAATTTTCATTCATTTTATCGCCTTGCGAAAATCCTGGCAAGGATTGAAAGGAAGAAAGAGGTAATAAAGATATTGAATAGATTGATAAAAACAGTTCCTGAAGACGGGGAACTACGATTGTGGCTTGCCGTTGAACTTCACAATCAGGGCAGATACAGAGAAGCAGAGAAACACTTTGCAGCACTTTTAAGGAATCGCAAGGACGCCTCCCATGCGCCAATCCATAATTCAATGGAGGGTGCGTCCTACGCACAAATTCGTAAGGAACGGAAAGGACAATGAAAAGAGCATTGTTTGCTTGTGTCTTCGGGATAATAATTTTTTTATGTTTGATCGTTTCTGCTGAGGCGCTTGAGAAGAAAGAGGATGACTCGTCCCTCCTTTTGGCGGCGGCCAGAAATGCCGCAAGGGCTGGATGGACGAATAAGGCCATTCAGAGATACAAGGCATATCTTAAGGAAAAACCGGAAGACATGGACGTTGAGCTGGAACTTGCCGACTTTTTACAGGATACCGGAAAATATCGTAAGGCCGCCGGGCATTACGACTCTTTAATAAAGAAAATGGGAAAAATATCTGAAGCAAAAGATGATTTTACAAAAAAACTGTTGCTTGGCGCCGCCAGAAATGCCGTTAAAGGCAAGAACGAGAACGCTGCCATTGAATATTATAAGCAGGTGTTGTTACTTGATAAGGGTGAAATACCGGTAATTAATGAACTGGCAGGTATCCTTGCAGGCACGGACAGGACTGAAGAGGCTATTGAAATATGTGAGAAGTCCCTGCGCCATGACCCGCTAAACAGGGAGATGCTGGGATTAAAGATTGATCTTTTATTACGATTGAAAAAATATGCAGAAGTACGGGATGCGCTGAAAGATATTCCCGCTGAAGAGAGAAATAATCTGAAATATTTGCGCCTGGAAGCGGACATTGAGGTCTGGCGGGGGAATTATGACATAGCGATAGAAAAATATCAAAATCTGATCATGCAGTTTCCGGAAACTCCCGATATTTTGCCTCACTATATAAAATTATTATCTTGGGCAAAGAGGTGGTCTGTAATAGTGGATACTATACAAAGGGAAGGGGACAAAATTGAAATCACTGATGATATCCGCACCATCATGGTCGATGCATATCTGGCAGTGGGGGAGGACGAAAAGGCCATCGATGTATGGAATACAATCCATGAGGAATCGGGTGTCCGTGCGGCAACTTTTGTAAAGGTTGTTGACAAATTTATTTCCCGCGGGAAAATTAAAGAGGCGCAGCGCATGCTTGAAAAGATTTTATCGGTGAAAAAATCCGTTCCGGAAGTTCATCTGGCGGCAAAGCTGGCAATCATTTATGCCCTTCAGGATATGCCTGATAAAGGGCTTGAAATCCTGAATCAGTTTGATGCTTCTCTCCGGTCAAAACCGGTAATTGATATTGCAAAGGCAGAAATACTCGCTTTGACAGGGCGTTATGAGGAGGCACTGTCAATTATACGGACACTAAAACAGGGTGATGAACTGGGGTTCCGCCCCCAAATGGTTGAGTTAGAATGTTACTATGCGCTGGAAAAAGATGGATTACTTATTGAGAAATCATCCCGGGTACTGCAAGGGCTGCCTGATAAGGATTTACGTGAAAAGGCAAAGGTCTTAACCCTGCGGGTACTGTCACACATACGGCTGGGGCAATACAAAGAGGCTGAAAAAGAGATTAAAATACTGTCCGAAATAAGGAAAGATGATATTGGTTCGGCAATCCTCTTCGTATTACTCTCCGAGGCACAGAGATTGTTAAATGACCATGAGAAATCAACCCAGTTTTTGGGTAGGGTTTTGTCAAAGAATTCTCCGGAAACGGGAATGGCCAGGCCGCTGCTTCTTGATGACGTGCCGCTTTCTGCCTGGAAAATTGCCGGAGAATTAACTTCATATGCCGATCAGGAAATAACTGCCCGCCTTGCAATGGCTGAATTTACTGCTGGTAATTATCATCTGTCATTAAATCTCTATAGGGATCTGGACGAAAAATTTGACAATGCAGCATACAAGCTTGGAATGGTAGAATGCTGCCTGAATCTGCAGGATGAGGAGGCGGCAAACAGAATATTTGAGGAAATTCAGATACAAAGGCTGTCCGAACAGGAAATTGCCCGGTACCTTGCAGCGGTGATCAAGTTAAAAAGAGACAAACGGTTATTTTATACTGCATTATCTGTATTTCCGGAGGCGGAGCAGATTTCACAAAAGACAACTGTCAAATCCCTGATGATCATTGCAAATATCCAATCCGGGGACTTAGATGTTGCCCGCGGTATGCTCAGCAAGTATTTTTCAAACAAGCAGGAGCATATTGCCGTTTTTCAGGCAATCACAGAGAAGATCGGGTATTTTGACAAGGGTAAGAAAACAAACACCTATGAGTTTGCAAAGGACTGGCTGCATCAGGCAACCGAACAATTCGCGGGTGATACAGAACTTCGTTACCGGTATGCCAAACTGCTGGCCACCCACAATGAGTATGATTTGGCCAGAGAACAATTCCTGACACTTCAAAAGAATGAACCCGGGGATGTAAGGATTCTGCGATGGTTGGCGCAGGTAAATGGCTGGAGACGTGCATATGACGAATCACTACAGTGGTATGGTTTCTATTTGAAAGAGCGGCCTGCTGATTTTAAACGACGCCGTGAAGTGGCGCGGGTATATGGATGGGCTTTGCGTTTAAAGAATGCCAATGACGCTTACAGAAATCTTTGTGAAGATTATCCGGAAGATGTTGAAATATATTGGGAATGGCAGGCGAAGAGGAATAACTGGCTGGAACGGAAACAGACTGCAATTTCTTTCTACAGAAAACTGGTCGAACTCCATCCGGAAGACGCTGAGTTGCTGTTCGATCTGGGTCAGATGTACTCCCGGCTTAATGTCAGCTCAAAGGCAGAAGATGCTTACAATATATTGCTTGTATATGCACCGGAGCACAATCGTGCCTCTTTTGCCAGGGAATCGGAACAATGGAAACGAAAACAATCCGTGTGGCTGAAACAATCATATACCCATCAAAAAGGAAGTGGTGATGAGTTTGGGAACTTTGAGATTACCAGGTTCAGGACAGATGTGGATTATTCTCCCGTAAGACTTTCTGAGGCAATGGACATATCGCTGGGTTTGGGATACACAACCTTTAAATTTACAAGGCACGGAGGCTCAACGGCTGAACATCTTACCGCTCAGGGAAACAAGTATTTTGAGAACGGAATAACAACGTACATGGATGGGGAATTGTCGTACTATTCGGAAAATCACCATGAAACGGCACAGTTTGAAACGGGTGTTGGTTACCGGATATTTGATATTTTTCATCTGTTAGTATCAGGCGGCCGTGAAGATGTTTTGCAGAATTTTAATACCCTGGTGAACAGCAGGTCGCGTTACTTCACGGGGGTGCGCCTTGCATGGGATATTTCTCGCCGCGCGGACGTTTCCAGCCAGGTCAGAAAGCATTGGTATGATGACGGAAACAACGGCACCGAAGATTATACCGCTCTTGGTTATAAGCTGTCTTTGTATCCCGGAATCCTGAAAATTATTATAGATATCTATGGTTATGATGTGCATTCACGGAAAACTGAATATTGGTCGCCGGACAATTACCGGAAATACATGGCCGGTCTTGTCTGGAGGCACTATCCCGGAGAAGAGCATTATAGCGGGGCGCCAAAGCTTTACTATGAAATTGCTATAAAACAGGGTGTGGATAATGACGGTGTTGATTTTACCGAGCCAAAGTTTGAGTTTGGATGGGACAATCAGCGGCGCTGGAATATAGGGTTCGAATTGAAGCCCATGCGGTCGGCTGTTTACGATGAAGAGTTTGCAAATATATTTCTTAATGTTCGTTTTTAAGAACACGGGGGTATTTTAGATGAAACCTCATAATCCATGGGCTCATAAAGAACAGGAAAGTATCATTCCTGCGGAAGCAGGAATCCGAAAACCTCTTACACAAAGTGAAAAATTCCTATGCAATTGAATTATAAGAACATTTTTCTTGTGATAATTATTTTTTGTCTGCCTTATTCGGGTTGTACTGATATGAAAAGATATCCTGATACACGGTTGGAAACCTGGTGGAAATCGTACAAGAAAAACTTTGTTCTTCCTGACGGACGGGTACAGCGACCGGAACACGGCTTTGATACGGTAAGCGAAGGACAGGCCTATGCGATGATCTTTTGCGTCTTTATGGATGACAAAAAGGCGTTTGATTTGATTTACGGATGGACGGAAGAGCACCTCAGCAGGGGCAATAAACACGGAGACCAGCTTCTTGCCTGGTACTGGAAGGATGGCAGCGTAGGAGACTGGATGCCCGCCTCGGATGCGGACTGTGATTATGCTTTTGCCCTGTTGTTAGCTTCAGAGAGATGGGGTGAAAATACCTATCGTGAAAAGGCCCTGCAGGTGATCAACGATATTGTGAGATTTGAGACGGCACAGGGGGCCAATGATCGTCTTTTTCTGTTACCCGGTTTATGGGGCAATGAAAAAGGGGGATACCTTGTTCAAAATCCCTCTTATTACAGCCCGGCTGCATTTCATCTGTTTTATAAAGCTACACAGGACAGCCGGTGGCTGGATTTAAGGGGAACCGGGTATTGGCTCCTGTATCAGTCCGGTATTAGGCTGGATAAGAGGGATGGATGCGGTTTGATCCCGGACTGGTGCGTCGCAGATGTTCAGGGAAATATTTTAACGATGGAAGGTAAATCGAATGACTATGGATGGGAATCGGTCAGGGTCCCGATGCGCGCAGGGCTTGACCTCATCTGGAATAAGACGGAAGAGGCAAAAAAGGTTTTAGAAAAGATTTATCGCGCCTTTCAAACTTCAATCTCAGATTCGGGGGAGATAAAGGCCGTCTATCGATACACCGGAGAACCTGCGGTGGAATATGGCGGTTTGCCGTCAAGCGCAATGGCATATTTTGCAGCACAGGCATTAAACAGGAATGCGGATACAGTAAAAGCCTTGTTCATGTCTAAACTGAGCAAAAGAACATCGGGCCAGGACTATTATGGGCAGAGTCTGGCTTTTTTTCCCCTGGCATTGGAAGAGGGTGTTTTGCAAGTAGCAGGGCAGTAGGCAGTTTTGGATTTCAGAATTCGGATTTTGTGGAAGGGTGTGTTTTGCAATAATTAGGGCAGTATGTTTGTTTAAAAATTTGGCGCTTAACCCGCATTTCTCACAGAGGGTAATTTGTGATATCAAAAGGTTTCAAAATACATAATGAGTTTGGTATCCAAGACTGATTTTTCTGCTTTTATGCATCAACATTGAATATCCTGATCGTTTTA
>WYAU01000084.1 GCA_011525665.1 Candidatus Brocadia sp. | reverse complement strand
TTATGAAGAATAGAATGGCTATAGTATACTTTGAATTTCAAATCGATTACGTTCTTTTTTCCTTGTATCTCTCTTGAATTATAATACTTACAACAAATATTTATTTAAACGTCCGGACAGTAGTGGGCAAGCCTATTGTTCGGGGCACGCGGATATCTGCGGCTCTGGATTTTGCCGCAAGATAATTCCAGGGAGAAGAGGTTAATATCTTTGCGAACAAAGAGTAACCATGAAAATACTTGCAGACGAAAACATCCATACTGGCATTATTAATGGATTACGCAATGCAGGTTTTGAAACTCTCTTTGTTCCAGAAGCAGGACTTGCCGGATGCGATGATGAAAAGATTCTCGAATATTCTGAGCGGCACGATTTAATCCTGCTTCGTTATCGTCTTATCAATACAGATAGAATTGCAAAAAATATTGCTGAGGTTATTAACAATGAGAAAGAGCTATTTAATATTGAAAAATCATTTGTAATTGTGCTTTCTGAAGCTGGATATAGAATTCATAGACATCAGAAATAAAAGAAATCGCATTTATTGCGTGCACTACGCCAGGCGGGATTATGATAACATTGAATAGGAAATGCAAACGCATACAGTTTGTGTATGGATGCATGATGTGGAACGTGGGAACGAAGGGGTGAAGCATTTTTCCCACCAAATGAATAATGCCAAATTTTGGTCACAAAAATCCTTTGTCCCTACAACCGGTGAATCAATTGTATGGGCAAAGAGCTGGACGCAGTGTATTGAGATTGTTAAAATAATACAAAAATGGTTATTATCAAAGGAGAGGAAAATGAGTGTTGGAATTACGGTCGAATTAAAAGTTGAAGATATTGCAAATTCAATTAAGAAATTAAAAAAAAGATTATCGTAAAAGGCAGGTAAAAAGAATTAGATTTTATGGCATAAATTGATGAAACTTAATGACTCTGTTTCATGGATACAAATGGGCGTATTGATAATTATTTTACAAAACAGCAAAGAGCTAACCGCAAGTCATAAGTACTTAAGAAACAAAATCCTATTTCCCAATATAAAATTCAGAAAATATTTTCGCTCAAATCTTGAGCCGGGATATGGTCGGGGCATGCCGGAAAAAATAGAGGTGTGAATTACATGAACAGTCCGACGAACCAAATCCTTTCACGGGTGCAACGGCATTTTTCCTCTTGCCAATTTCATGGCCGAGTATGCACTCCTTATTTTTTTTGCCGGCATAGGTATAAACGGAAACCACCTGCCCATAACGGAGCAGATAATCAATATGCCAGTGAATCTTCTTTTCTTGCCGCAGGTGCCTTTTTATCCGGTGTTCCAGGTTGTTCTGTGCGCTCCCGACATAGACGTAGAACCCCGCCGGAAAATGAAACGTGCCCAGCCGCCCGATTCTTATGCGAGACCTTTGAAGCAATCGAATAACGAGACAATACACGCCGGTATTTGAAGTAAAATTCATGGTAATTCAGTATAAAAGATTCTTTTATAAATGAAAAGTCTATATTTTTATCTCCTCCTTTAAAGGCCGAAAAACCACTTCAAAGTTCGATTATCCTTGACAATGATCAGGTTCTATGTTACGATTTTCAAATTATTTGAGTTATAATTTGTTGTGAGGTATTATGTTATGATTCCTGAACATTTAAAATATACGCCGACCCACGAATGGTTTTTTTGGGACAACAAGTTAATCACCGTTGGCCTTACAAAATTTATTATTGATGAACTTGATGACCTCTTATTCCTGGACCTTCCGAAGGTAGGAGACGAAATCCTCTCGGATATCTCTTTTGGGGAAATCGAGTCCCTGGAAAAACTGATTGATATCACTTCTCCTATGGCTGGTGAAGTTATTGCCGTAAATGAGCGCCTTTATGAGAATCTCATCACTTTAAACAACGATCCTTACAAGCATGGCTGGTTAATAAAGTTTGCAACGACCGAAACCCATATCCTTAATGAATTGTTGAATGCCGGGGAATATGCGAAACATATAAGTAAGCTACAAACAGCAAAGCCGTTAAGACAACGAAAAAGACACGCCAGGCTTATGAAAGGAAGGCGGAGGAAATAGCCCTTCTGTGATTTCTTATGACGAACCGCAGGCTTGTCATCTTAACGGAAGGAAGGCTCGATGTCTTTAGCGCGAAGACGGCTGTAAGCGTTATCCGTTATCGCAGGGAAGACGTGGTTGCGCTTATAGACCGGGTGAACGCCGGGAAAGACCTTGAATCAATTATTGGCATCGGCCAAGGAATTCCTATTGTCAGTACGATTGCGGAGGCCCTGCATCTCAACCCCACAGCCCTTCTTATTGGCATTGCGCCGCCGGGCGGCATGCTTCCACCCGAATGGCGTAAGCACATTACAGACGCCTTAAAAAACAAACTTCACATCATTAGCGGCCTCCATTGCCATTTAAACGACGACCCTGAATTTTGTAAGCTGGCATACGACCATCAGCGTGAAATCCGGGATGTCCGTAAGCCCCCCGGAAATATTTCCCTTGGTACGGGAAAGGCAAAAGAAACGAAGACATTACGTATCCTTACGGTAGGTTCAGACTGCAATATAGGCAAGATGGTGACGTCTCTTGAAATCACAAGCGCCGCGAAAAAACGGGGCATTCATGCCTGTTTTGTGGCCACAGGACAGACAGGGATCATGATTGATGGCAGCGGAATCGCCGTGGATCATGTCATTTCCGATTTCATTTCCGGGGCGGCGGAAAAGCTGGTGCTCGATCGTGCTCACTATCAACTCTTAAGCATTGAGGGGCAGGGAGCCATCGTACATCCGGCATATTCCGGCGTTACCCTTGGCCTGTTACACGGCTCCGCCCCGCAGGGTCTTGTTTTATGCCATCAGCCTGCCCGAAAGACACTCCGTCATTTTGCCGATTTCCCTATTTTACCCCTTCCTTATCTGATCGAACTTTACGAGAAACTGGCGCAGCCCGTGCACCCCTGCAAGGTAATTGGTATTTCACTCAACTGCTTTGGAATGACTGACAATGACGCCTTGCAGGAGATAGAAAAGACTGGAAGGGAAACGAAACTCCCCGTTACGGATCCCATTAAGTTTGGTGTGGACAAATTTATTGATCGTATCATCCCTCTCCTGCCATGAATCTCTCCTTTTATCCCTTAGATTTGAAACTGAAGCACACCTTCCAGATTGCCAGAGAGACGCGTGACGTTCAAAACAATGTTGTAGTTCAAATAAAAGACAGAGATGGGATTGTTGGATACGGAGAATCTGCACCCAGCCGTTTTTTTGGAGAAGATGTAACGAGCGTTACGAAGACACTCGTTCAGTCTCGCGATTTGCTCAAAAACACTGATCCCTTCCAAATAGAAGACATTACCCTTCATCTCAAAAACAAATTTCCCAAAGATGCCGCTGCACGTGCAGCAATTGACATCGCTCTCCATGACATGATTGGTAAGAAATTAAAAATACCGCTCTATAAATTTCTTGGCCTAAATCGGCACGAAAGAAAGACAACATCATTCACCATAGGAATTGATACGGTAGAAAAGATGTGCAAAAAGGTGGAGGAGGCAAGGGATTTTCCTGTCCTCAAAATAAAGGTAGGTATGAAAGGCGACACCGAGATATTGAAAGAACTCCGCAAAACCACAAAGGCCGTCTTCCGGGTTGATGCCAATACAGGCTGGACACGAGACGAAGCAAGACAGAAGTTAAACCTTATGGAAGAACTCGGGGTTGAACTCGTGGAACAGCCATTTCCCGTTGGCAGCATTGAATCGCTGAAGGCGGTCAGACGTCACTCAAAAATCCCCATCTTTGCTGACGAAGATATAAAAGATTCAAAAGACATACCCGCATTTTCCGATGTGGTGGACGGAATTAATATTAAGCTGATGAAGTGCGGTGGGATTCGCGAAGCGCTCCGCATGATCTACACGGCTCGCGCTCATGGGCTTAAGATAATGGTCGGCTGTAATATCGAGAGTTCTCTGTCGATTACAGCGGCCGCCCATCTGATGTCATTGGTTGACTATGTCGATCTTGACGGAAACCTGCTTGTTACCAATGACCCTTACATTGGGGCAACAGTTGATCAGGGAAGGCTAACATTGCCGGAGGGTAACGGATTAGGAGTAGAGGCGCGTCGCACTATGCCTTTATCGTCTCTGCAGGGCGGCGCGGACAAAGATAGGACAAGCGTTTCCGCTTGTCATTTATGATGTCAACCGGGGACGGTTGACCTACCTTTATCCTCGTATGCGCTTGTCCTCGAATATATAGATCGAGGAGTGAACGGGGATTATTTGTCCGTGTTTAAATGATAAGGAATTTCAATCTTTGTAGAGGCAATTCATGAATTGCCTCTCCATACCAGTGAAAAGTCGCCGAAGGCCTAACTAAATGTATACTATAGCAGAAAGAATATAATAGACGTTCTAAAACAGACCATGCAAACAAAAGCACTTACACAAGAAATACTGGCCCATGCCAGAGAGGTACACGACTACGTTATCAGGATGCGGAGGGATTTTCACAAACATCCGGAAACGGGCTTTACTGAAATCCGCACCTCCCGCGTTATTGCTGAAGAATTGAAACAAATGGGTCTTCACGTGCAGACGGATATTGCAAAAACGGGCGTTGTTGGCACCCTGCGCGTTGACCGGGCATCGGGCACCGTTGCCTTCCGCGCCGATATGGATGCATTGCCCATACAGGAGGAAAACGATCTCGAATTTAAATCTCAAAACGAAGGGGTATCTCACGCCTGCGGCCACGATGCCAACATGGCGATGCTCCTGGGAACTGCAAGACTTATGGTGCAGCTGAAAGACAAACTCAAACGGCAGGTAAAATTTATCTTTCAACCCTGCGAAGAACAGCATCCGGGTGGTGCAAAACTCATGGTAGAACAGGGTGTCTTGCACGATGTAGACGAAATCTATGGATTGCATATCGAACCGAATATCCCATCGGGAATCTTTGGGGTACGGGCCGGGGCCACAATGGCAGCTACCGACCGCATTGTCATTACCATTATAGGAAAAGGAGGGCATGCCTCCACCCCTCATCTGTGTGTAGACCCTATCGTTATCGCGGCTGAGGTAATATTAGCAATTCAAACGATTATCTCACGTAAGGTAAATCCCCTGTCTCCCTGCGTGGTTTCTTTATGTCAGATTTCGGGAGGTACAACCTTTAACGTCATCCCGGATAAAGTTAAAATTATTGGTACGGTAAGAACCCTTGCCAAGGAATTGAGGTATAAGATGCCAATATTGCTGGAGGAAACCATCAGAGGAATTACGTCACTCAATAATGCGGCATACCAATTCGAATATCTCAAGGGCCACCCTCCCCTTAATAATCCGCAAGAGCAGGTGGATTTCATACAGAACAAAATTATCGCACTGTTCGGCAGTAAATCAGTGGAGCATATAGACCCGAAGATGGGTGGAGAGGATTTTTCGTATTACCTGGAAAAAATAAAAGGGGCCTATGTTTTTCTGGGATCGGGAAACCTGGAAAAGGGCGCCAGTCAGCCATTACACAGTTCCCGGTTCTTCCTGGACGAAGACGTGCTTTACAGGGGGCCAGCCCTGTTTGCCTGCATTGCCTGCAGTGCGTAATATTTCGTATTCATTAGTTATTGCCGGATAATCGTCATGACAATAACTTCGGTTCCGTCGCCTCGATCCCTGCTTTTTAGAGGGAACGTGTCTTCTTCCCTCTAAAAAGCAGGGCCGGGTGTGTGTCATATATCAGAAAATGTTTTACCGGAAGATATCTCTTAATTAATTGAACCCAATTATCATCCTGTCCATTTCCATCGCTTGCATCCTTCTGGCAGGTCGTTTCTACGCCCGATTCCTGTCTAAGAGAATGGGGATCGATCCGAAACGGGTTACGCCGGCGGTTAAAATAGATGACGGACGCGACTATGTTCCCACCGCAACACCCATCGTATTTGCACACCACTTTGCTGCCATTGCCGGCGCAGGTCCCATTATCGGCCCGGTTATGGCCCTGATCTATGGATGGGGGCCTGCCTGGCTGTGGGTCCTGATGGGCGGGATATTTTTTGGGGCGGTGCATGACTTTTCTGCCTTGTTTGTCAGCATGAGGGAGGGTGGTAAATCCATTGCAGAGGTTGCCAGGAAATCTTTGGGCACAGCCGGATTTATCTTGGTGATCTCGTTTACCATCGTGATGCTGATCCTCGTTAACGCCACCTTTCTTAACGCATCGGCGACTGCGCTGACGTCCGTAATCGACAGTGTCCAGGTTGGTCTGGGCAAGGGACAAATCCTTTTCCGTTGGGCTGATGACGCGGGAAATAAAGTCATCGTTGGCGGAATCGCCTCTATGTCCGTCATCATCATAACCCTCTTTGCCCCGCTCATCGGGTATCTCTATATCAGGAGACACGTTTCCGTCGCAAAGTGCTCGGCCTTTGCGATCCTGATCTGTATTGTGTCTGTTACTGCCGGCTTTTTTTTACCGGTTTCCTTGAATCCGTTACTCTGGATGGTACTGATTTCCGTTTATACCGTAGTCGCAGCGGGCGTCCCGGTCTGGTTATTCCTTCAATCACGGGATTTTATCAATGTCCACTTGCTTTACATCGGACTGGGACTGCTTTTCATCGGTATCTTTGCATCGGGAATCAGAGGCGCTGAGGCGCGCTTTCCCGTCAATAACATCCGGGAAGGCATCTCCCACGTCGGTTTCCTCTGGCCCGGACTCTTCATAACGATTGCGTGCGGCGCTATCTCAGGATTTCATGCCCTTTGCGCCGGCGGCACGACTTCGAAGCAAATCAGATCTGAAACGGCAATCCGCACGGTGGGATATTACGGCATGCTGCTGGAATCTTTCCTTGCCGTATGCGTGATTACCGCAGTCATTATCGGTATCGATATGCACCAGTACAAACAGTTCGTTCTCCCGGTAGCGGACTCAAAATTTCAGAGCAATCCCATATTGGCCTTTGCCCTGGCCTTTGGCCGTACCCTGCATTCCGGGTTAGGGTTACCGCTATCTTTTGGCATACTCTTTGGCATGCTGCTTCTGGAAGGGTTTATCGTCACCTCACTGGATACGGCCGTGAGGCTGAATCGCTATCTCTTTGAAGAACTCTGGCGGGTCGTCTTCAGAGATCCTCCGAAGATTTTAAGTCATTATTGGGTCAACTCCGGCCTGGCGGCGGGATTAATGTTCGGACTCGCTTACAACAATACGGTAAACAATATCTGGTCGATATTCGGGACGACCAATCAACTCCTGGCCGCTTTGACCTTAATCATCGTGTCCTTCTGGCTGCTTTCCCAAAAAAGGAGTGTCTGGTATACAGCCATTCCAGCCGTGTTCATGATCATTACTACCGTGGCCATGCTGGCAATCCTGCTCTTTACCCGGTTTATCCCGCAGGGCAACATCACGCTCATCATTGCCGATCTTATACTGCTTGGACTTTCTGCGGGAATTATCACAATAGCGGTCAAGACACTCCATAGTTATAAAACGGGTATTCCTCTGAGTGCTCCTGTTGCAGACGACATTGAAAAGTGAACGGAACGATGCAACCTCTGGTAAATGTAATAAATATACATGCGAGTGCCATTGCGAGGGTGATAGCCCGAAGCAATCTCCAAGGCTTGGATTGCTTCGCTTCGTTCGCGATTGACAATTTTCTTTTTGCGTTTTAGTACAGATGAGCCGGAATAAAAATCACATTTTGTGAGCATCTTGAGTATATACACATAAGTTGCGCGAAAAATAGAGCAAACACCAGCTAACCAGCACTCCGTAAGGGAAGTGAGGTTGGTGTGACCGGAATAGCCTGAAAAATAAGGGTTGAGAACAGCATACTATATGGT
>WYAU01000083.1 GCA_011525665.1 Candidatus Brocadia sp. | reverse complement strand
GCCTTTATCTCATTAAAGATGGAATTAGCATGGAGAACAGCCCCAATTGGAAAGGTGAATGCAAATCTACCCTTCTTCAGACAAATAACAGAAAAAGAATTTACACAAAAAACTTGACAGTACCGATTTCTGTATTTCGTCCTTGTTTCCCGGGTAATCTTACCTTACAGGGAATCAACAATTACCGCTGGATAGTGCACAGCAATATCTTTTGTGTTCACAGGTAGGTCAGCAAACGTACCTAAGCCACAATCAGTATTCAAATAGATTTGTAACCTTACCTGCCAAGTATCCTGAGACCAGCAACACCGATGAGAATCAATACAATGCAACAAATGCGACCCCAGTCACGGGGCTCATGAAACAGATATATCCCTCCTATCACTGTTCCAACAGTGCCGATACCTGTCCATACCGCATAAGAAGTACCAATGGGAAGGCTACGCGCTGCAATGCCCAGGAGCACAAAACTCATTATCATGGCAAATGCAACTACCAGTGACGGCAATAGCCGCGTAAAACCATGAGTATATTTAAGTCCCACTGCCCAGACAACTTCAAAGAGACCTGCTATAACCAGAATAACCCAACTCATAATTGGTATGTATGCAATTTTTATCCTTATCTACTGAGAATAAATTTGCCCCTGCAAAATTTATTGTTTTTCTAAAGGCTGCTATTTTTATAATAGAAATTCCGATAAATTACAATACTAAATATGTTGGGTAGTACCTTATATTCCGGGGTTTTCAACTCATTAACAAAATCTCAGACTGGGTCAAATGAACTCTTTTGTTTTAAAGGCGGGAGAGAACCCTTGAGTATTGCCCACTTTATCTCGTTATGAGCTGTTTTTGCCATTAAAGTGAGGAAGATGCGTCTTGAAAGAGGGTAAAATCGCTCATTTGACCCAGTCTGCCTGTTTGGGAATGCATCTGGGTGATAAACATTGTTTCCGGGTGGTTTAGATCGGCAATTAAATGATTGCCATCCTCATCTTGTTAAAAACGAACCCTTCCCTTTTCAGTTTTTAGTTTAATTATCTGCTCTCTATTGTTATCATGCCATTTTTGAAGAGGCGATCGGTGCGCCATCCCCTTACATTATAAAGTTACGAGGATATTTTTCGTAATTACGCAGGACCAATGACCAAATGTCCAGACTGTTAATCTATCTAAAATTCCTGAGACCATTCACATTGTTTCCGCCTGCCATTGGTATGATTTCCGGTGGGATCACGGCCCTTGGGGCATACCCGAAATATACACTTTCGGCTGAAATTATAATTAATATAGTGATGGGCTCACTGATGGCCGCGTTGCTCAACGGTGCGTCAAATGCCCTGAATCAGATATACGACCGGGAGATTGATAAAATCAATAAACCACACCGCTTCCTGCCATCAGGGAAAATTACGATAAAAGAGGCATGGACAATTGCATCGCTGTTATTTATCATATCACTCATCTTTGCGGGACTGGTAAACTGGCAATGCTTCATGATGGCGGCCATTGCATCTGTCATGACGTACTTTTACTCTGCCCCGCCCTTAAGGACAAAACGATTAGGGATTGTTGCCAACATTACGATTGCCGTACCGCGCGGTGTGCTTCTAAAGGTATGCGGCTGGTCTACGGTAAAAACCATCTATGCATTCGAGCCCTGGTTGATTGGCGCGATCTTTGGCCTGTTTTTACTGGGGGCAACATCCACAAAGGACTTCTCGGACATCAAGGGAGACAGGGCAAATGGCTGCATGACTCTCCCCATCAAGTATGGTGTAAAACAGGCTGCATGGATGATTGCAGGATTTTTTGTCTTTCCCTTTCTTTTAATGCCGTGGGGGGTAGGCAGCAAAATTTTAACAGGAAACCCGCATATTATAAGCACTGCCGGATTCGTATTGTCCGCATGGGGAATGTATACTGCTATCCTGCTGGTGCGCAGGCCTGAGGAGTTGACGGCCTCAGAAAATCATATTGCGTGGAAACACATGTATTGGATGATGATGGTTGCTCAGGTTGTTTTTGCTGTGGCGTATTTGATATAACGCAGAAAAATATTTTACTGCAAAGTCTCAAAGAACGCAGAGGGGGATTAAACTTAATGTTTGGGAATTTTAATTTTAGCGAGTGGCAGGGGCGTCGTCGCGGGTACTCTGTCAGGCGGCAAATTTGTTTGTCCGTTCTTAATGTAATACTTTGCGCCCTTTGTGCCTTTGCGGTAAGCGGAAATGTATACGCCGCTGAAATTCCAAAGGTGGTTATTTTGGCCTTTGACGGGGCTGATATGAATCTGACAAAACAGTGGATGCAGGAAGGGCATCTGCCCAATCTCGACAGAGTGCAAAAAAGAGGTTGCTTTAAGCCGCTTGTGCCACCCTGTCCGCCACAAACCCCTGTCTCCTGGGCATCTTTTTCCACAGGAAAAAATCCTGGAAAGACAACAATATTCGATTTTCTGAAGAGAGATCCCCATACCTATATGCCGGACCTTGCCATGAATTCCATGAGCAAAAAACAGGTGTTGTGGGGAAAATGGACACCCATTGCCATAGCCCCGTCGTTCGGGGTAGTTTTATTTCTCATGGTATTTTTCAGTCTGTTACTCACCCGTCACACGAAGATAACATCATGGGTTTCTTCCATGGGAAGTGCACTAACGGTGTGCGGAATAGTTTTCTTTGCAATCCGGCTTTACCTCCCTCAGGAAATACCCATCGTAACTAACAACCAGCAAGGCAAGACGCTCTGGGAATTATCAACGGATCACGGAATCAAGACACGGGTCATACGTTTCCCCAATACCTTTCCGCCAGGGCCCATTGAGGACGGCGAGATCCTGTCGGGACTCGGGGTACCTGACATACGCGGTACCATGGGCACCTTTTCCTATTACACAACCGAACACACTGCCCAAAGTGAAAATACGGAGATGGGTGGAAAAGTTATCCGGATAGCATGGTCTGAAAATAAAGCAGAGACCATCATTTACGGCCCGCGGAATAAGCTTTTCAAAAGACCGCCGGATGAAATAAACATACCCTTAACACTGGAAATTGTTCATGTCAGTGCAAACCATAAGGGAATGGCGCCCCCTAACCCCCAGCAATCCTCCTTTAGTAAAGGGGGACGAGGGGGGATTAGCGGTTCAGGAGAGAAGGAATTACCGGAAGACAAAATTTTTACGGAACAAACCGCTAAAAGCGGGGACGATAATAAAGACACCCGCTTCTTGAAAATCGAGGCATCAGGTCAGGCCCAGCTTCTAAAAGAGGGTGAATGGAGCGATTGGTTTGTCTTGAAGTTTTCTTTTAACCCATTCGTTAAGATGTATGGAATTGCCAGATTTCATGCCATTTCCCTTGAACCTCTAAAACTGTATTTGTCCCCGGTCAGTTTCCACCCGGAACGTCCCCCCCTGCCCATTTCGCATCCACATCGTTATGCAGGGGATATAGCCAGGAAGATTGGTTTATACAAGACCCTGGGGTGGGCTGTTGATACCTGGGCATTGAATGAGGAAAGGATTGATGAAGACGTCTTTCTGGAAGACACCGATCTCACCATAACCAAAGAAATAGAGATGTTAAAATGTTTTTTGGAAAAGTGGGATACACAGCTTTATATCCAGCTCTTTGAATTTACCGACCGTATACAACACATGTTCTGGCGGTTCAGGGAAGAAGACCACCCCGCCTACGATAAAGAAAAGGCGGGAAAATACGGGGACGTAATCTTTGCATATTATAAAAAAATGGATGAGATAGTAGGGCTTGTCATAGAAAAGATGGATGACAAGACCATTTTACTGGTATGCTCCGACCACGGTTTTAATTCCTTTAAAAAGGCAGTAAATTATAATACCTGGCTTGTAAAAAACGGGTACATGACGCTCACCTCGGAAGGCAATATCAAAGAAAAAACCCTGGAAGACCTCTTTGGCCGGGGACAGTTCTGGCCCAATGTGGATTGGCATACTACAAAGGCCTATGCCCTGGGTTTGGGAAATATCTATATCAACCTGCAGGGACGTGAGGCATACGGTATCGTGCGACCCGGAAAACAATATGAAAAATTGCGGGATGATATTAAACAGAAATTGGAGGCGTGGATAGACGAGGAAAATGGACAAAACCCCGTTCGGCGTGTCTATAAACGGGAAGAGGTCTACAAAAATTTTGATCCCGCTTTTATTCCTGACTTAATTGTCTCCAACAATAACGGATACCGCGTATCATGGCAGACCTCGCTGGGGGGGATACCCCCGGAGACCCTGGAGGATAATAAAAAGGGCTGGAGCGCCGACCACTGCTCCCTTGACCCGGAGATTACCAAGGGTATTTTCTTATCCAATCTAAAATTTGGTGAAAATGAGGCCAACATAGTTGACATCTTTCCCACGGTTTTACAATTTTTACATATCCCCATCCCGGACGATATTGATGGAAAGGTATTGCATTAATTAACAACCTTTATAAAAACACCCGCCTTCAGGCTTTTTATATACTGGTTCTTTAATCTGCTAATCTCTTCACGATAAATCTTCTTGTAAATTTCCTCCTGCACTTCCTCAAACTCATGAATTTTTTCAGGCCTGATCAGCTCCATTTTGAAGATATGGTATCCAACGGGTGATTCCAAAATTCTGCTGCATTCATTGTCCTTTAGGCTGCAAGCTGCTTCCCGAAGGTCTTTCCTCAATTCGTTGACCTCTTCAAAAGTCCACAGACCGCCATTTTCTGCGTTGGGTCCGTCCGAATATTGCCTGGCAAGGGCAGAAAAATCCTCACCATTTTCAATTCGTTTTCTAACGTTTTGCGCCAGAGAAAGCGTTTCTTCTTTGCTATTGTTATGAGCGGAAAACTTAATCATGATGTGCCGCAGGCTCACTTCTTTTTTTTGCCGGAATTCATCGATATTCTCCGTGTAATAGCGCCTCAGTAATTTGGGTTGTATTTTAACCTTGTTGTAGACATTCTCCTTCATAATCTTGTCTATCATAATATCTTCTTTGAGCTCGTTTTTCTTTTCAAGGGGATTTATCCCCTGAGATTCGGCAATTTCATAATATTTTGATAAAGAACCTACATTCTTAACCGCGCCTTTCATGAAGGAGTCAAGGTCCTTCTCCACCTCTTTCATTTGCATCATATCCGTCCCGAATATCCGCTGGGCCTCTTTAATCAGCACCTTTCTGTTAATCAGTTCGTCCAGCGTTTCCTTCAGTATCTCGTCAACTTTCTCAAGAAATTCCTTTTCCGGGTATCTTTCCTGCGCCTCTTTGATAGCTACCGCGGCACGCCTGACAACGTCTCCCCGGGTAATGATCTCGTCACCCACAACAGCCTTAATAGAATTAATACTGTTTCCGCTCAAATCATCCACGCCTCCGTAGGAAACGGCAGACGCGAGCAAGGTTACCGGCAAAAACATTACGCTGTATCGGAAAAACGTCTTCAATGATACATCCTTTGTGTAAAGATTCGGAATGAGATCGCCTTCACAGGCAACTTTTTCAAACAACCGGGATAATAGCCCCACCAGTTTGAAATTTCTCAACGCTACGATATATCTCTTTATAAAAATTTTCAGTATATTATTGTATATATTTATTGCCAATTTTCATAGCTTTTTTCAGAAAATCCAGCAAATCTTCGGGCAGCATCTCTTTTCGGGGAAGTCTTACATGGATGGTTTTTTCATTAATAACCCGTATATATTTTTTCAGTGTGTACAAACTCGTCTCCGCTTTTTTCAAATCAGCGACCTGCATAATTAAAATGCCGTCCACCCGCACCATGGAGCGAATTTTCGACTGATGGGCTAGGATCCTCAATTCGCTCTCGGAAAGGAGGTTTCTCACCGGATGAGGCTGATTGCCAAACCTGTCCGTTATTTCTTCAGAAATGGCCCTCACCTCCTCAAAGGTAAGGGAACGATTCAGCCTCCGGTAGATATCCATTTTTAACGCATCCTCGCGGATATAATTATGGGGAATAAAGGATTCCAGATTCAGATCAAGGGAAACATCCGGGGACTCGTTTATCGGTTCGTGCCTTGCCTTTTTTACCGCTAATTCCAGTAACCGGCAATACATCTCATACCCCACCGCCGCAATGTGACCATGCTGCTCCGTTCCGAGAAGATTGCCGGCGCCACGGATTTCCAGGTCGCGCATGGCAATCCGGAACCCCGCACCTAATTCGGCAAATTCCTCTATAGCCTTCACGCGCTTTTCCGCTTCGGGGGTGATCGGACGGTCAACGGGTAGTATGATATAGGCATACGCGCGATGCTTGTATCGTCCCACCCTCCCCCGTAACTGATGCAGATCAGCGAGACCAAACGTATCGGCGCAATTGATGAATATCGTATTGACATTGGGGATGTCCAGGCCTGATTCAATAATGGTCGTGGACACCAGAATATCTGCGCGGCCTTCCACAAATTCGCGCATCCTTTGTTCCATGAGCTTTTCATCCATCTGTCCGTGGACCGTTATGATCTTTGCTTCAGGCACGATTTCAGATAAAATCCTGACAATACGCTCGATATTATACACGCGGTTATGAACAAAGTATACCTGTCCATCACGATTGAGTTCCAGCATGATGGCATGGCGGATACGCCCCGGATCGAAACGAATAATTTGCGTATGCACTGCCTGTCTGCCCAATGGCGGTGTATTGAGCGAAGATATATCTTTCATACCCATCAGTGACATGTGGAGGGTTCTGGGAATCGGCGTAGCTGTTAAAGTAAGCACATCCACCATCTGTCGCAATTTCTTTAGCCGCTCCTTGTGTTCAACTCCAAAACGCTGCTCTTCGTCAATAATCACGAGCCCCAGGTCTTTAAAATAGACGTCTTTCTGTAAAAGCCGATGGGTGCCAATGAGGATATCGAGAGAACCAGCGGCCGTTTTCTCCAGGGTTTCCTTTTGCTCCCTGCGCGTCTTGAATCTGCTTAACACACCGATCTTAACGGGATAATCGGCCATGCGTTCTGAAAAAGTGACAGAGTGCTGCTGTGCAAGAATCGTTGTGGGAACCAGCACGGCCACCTGCTTCCCATACATTACTGCCTTGAAGGCCGCACGCATAGCAAGCTCTGTCTTACCATATCCGACATCGCCGCAGATGAGCCGGTCCATGGGCATCGTCGATTCCATATCGCGCTTGATGTTTTCCATGGCTTGAAGCTGGTCGGGGGTTTCTTCGTAGATAAATGATTCCTCAAATTCCTTTTGCCACTCCGTATCTTTCGGATACGCAATACCCTCCTTCGCATTCCGCAACGCCTGCATATGCAATAAATCGCTGGCGATATCGGCAACGGCATTCTCCGCTCTTTTTTTTCGTACTTCCCAATATCTGGAACCAATCCTGTCGAGCCGGGGTTTGTGGTCTGAACTGCCAATATACTTCTGTACCAGCTCAATTTTTGTCGCAGGCACGTATATCTTTGTCCCCTCATCAAATTCCACTACAAGAAACTCTCTTTTACGCCCTTCTTCTTCCAGCGTTTCCATCCCCAAAAAACGTCCGATGCCGTGGCTTACGTGCACTACATAATCCCCTTTTTTCAGGTCAAGGAAGGAATCAATTGCCCTGGCGTGGACAGGTTTTTTTGACTCACGGCGCTGGTGATAACGATGAAAGATTTCGTGGTGTGCAAGAAATGCCATCCGGATATCGGAAAACAGGAACCCGCGGCTAAGTTGACCTATACGCAGCGCTAATCGGCCATTATCTCTCATACCTGAACCGTCGATAATCTCCCGGAACCGCTGTTCTTCTGCCTTGTTGTTGCAAAATACAACCGTATGGTCATTGGTTTCGATCACATTTCCAAGTTCTGATGCGATTTCCTGAATGTGCTGGGGAAAATTGTCTGCTGATTTTACACGAAAGGTATAATCTCCGCCGCTTGATGCCAAGGGAAGTTTCGATAAGGCCATCTTCCTGAAAGGAGCGAACTGTCGGAAGATATCGCCTGTTCTGAACAGTGACTCATTGTCATCCATACAGCCCCGTACTTTCTCTGCACGGTCTTCTATACTTGCAGGTTCTTTCAGGACAATCCAGGTATCTTTATCCAGGTAGGCCAGGAGAGACGTCTTTTCCGATTCTGAGCGAACCGCGGCAGTATCCCCGGTAAAATCTCCTTTTCTGGCGAGTCTTTCATTCCCCCCTTTCCTTCCTTCGCAAGGGGGCGAAAGAGAGGGGGTAATTCGACCATGGCTTGAGCTGTAAATCTTATCCGGAGAAAGTATCTGGCAAGCATCTATTTCCCGGTCGGAAAGCTGAGATTCAACATGAAAGCTGCGGATGGATTCAATTTCATCTCCAAAATACTCGATGCGGCAAGGGACGTCTGAGGCAAAAGGGAAAATATCAATAATGCCGCCACGCAGTGCATATTCCCCTGGATTTTCAACCTGCCCGGTCAACCGGTAGCGATGCTCCTGCAACCATACAATGAGCTTTTCCAGGGGATATTCACGATGCTTCTCTATCCTCAAAACATTCCTGGAAATGGATCCGCGAGACGGCACGGGCTGGAGAATCGCATGGATGGGCGCAACGATAATATCCGGTTTCTCAGAGGTATAGGTGTCGCTATGAAGTATCTGATTGAGAATCTGAAGCCTTCGTGCCGGTGTATCATCCCCATCTTCTGGGTTGTCCATAAAAATATTTTCACTGGCGGGAAAGAGGCTGGCATGACCTTGGGAAAAGGTATTCACGTCTTCAACGTCTTCCTCGGCTTCTTCAATACGGGATACAACAAGAAGTACCTTAGGTACTGCGCGGGTTGTCTTTGCCCGTTCATTGGCAATCGCCGCTATAAAAAAAGAGGCGGAGGCTCCCCATAACCCACTGACAGAACAATCAGTACCTTCCTGAAGATGGTATACAATCTCCCTGAATTGTTTGTTTTTTTGCAACCTAGCGATAAGACCGGCCATAAGCGGAAAACAACAACAAGAATTTTAAAGCAAAATTGTCATGAGAAATTATACTATAAAATTATGATATTTTGGAGAGAACTCAAGAATCGTTAGTATCTTTCAAAAATACATTGTCAGTGCAAGGATCAGAGCGACGAAACAATCTCACACAGGGATTACTTCGCTACCGCTTGCAATGACAGTTTGTATATATGTATTTAAGACGGCGACAATAATATTTTTATGGCCGGTGCCTCTCATGTCAATAAACCCGTTTATCCTCCCGTTTTGACCAAAATTCAAAGAGTTGTAAATTTTCCTCCCGGAGCACATCTCCAACAAGTTCTATCGGACTGTTACCGAATTGTTTCATGTGCCGATTTGAAATGGTCAACTCGCTAAACCCCAGTTTTTTCGCATCCTCTATCCGTACACCGTAAATAATCTTCGAAATTTTTGCCCAATGGCAGGCGCTAAAACACATGGGACACGGTTCGCAGGTAGAGTAAATTACACAACCGGACAAATCTATGGTATTCAATTTTTTGCAGGCTTCTCTGATCGCGTGAATCTCGGCATGTGCGGTGATGTCCATACTTTCCCAAACGATGTTATGAACACAACTGACAACCGCCCCTTCTTTTGTTATGCATACCCCGAAGGGAGTTTGCCCCTTTTCAATGCCCTGCCGTGCCTTGCTGATGGCAAGTCTCATGAATTTTTCATCTCTGTTGGCCGTCTTCATCCTTTTTTAATTTTTGGTTTTAGCAGTGTAGTATCAATAAAAGACAAGTCATGACCATCCCTACGCAGAACGACACTGAGAATTCCTTATTCATATACCAACTCAATCCTCGAACCGCGGGTAAGGGTTGGTTCAAGCATTCCTGCCTTGGCTTTGTCGCTTGTGGTTAGTCTCAGGGCGTAAGGTCCCTCGCCTCGAGCAGTCAGGTGTTTGCGTAATTGGCTATTTATTCCGGTTGGCGCAGCCAGAGTAATAGTCGTGGAACAAAGCGAAAATTCCGTAGTTTTTGTTTCCGCCCAGGAAGAAACAACGGATTGCTGTGGCCTTATGCTAAGCAGTGCATTGTATCGTAAGACACTTGCATCCAGGTCTTTCACTGCAACACAGTAATTCCTGTGATCCCCGTTGCACCATTGGGGTGTCGCCCTGCGGCATCACGTGGCACGCGTAAAAGCCTGGGTGTCACATCCGCAAGATCGAATGCATGGGGAATACCAAACTGCCAGGACACCTGCTGGCCATCGGGTCGCGGCCCCTCTATACTCAGCCCCCGTTCATGAGAATTCGTTTTTTCCCTGATCTCTGAGAAACGACCTTTCTCAAAATAGGGAATTATTGTCATATAGGTATAAAAATAACCGGTACGTCCCTTGTGAAAATGGCAGGACAATCGTTAAAAATGTAATATCACAAAACGGGGTTCAACCACACGTAGCTGCTCGTATCAGAATTTATTTTTTTTAAAATAAATGAATAGCTGAGACTCACGTTCTCCCTTAACATGCGGGCATAGTTAATTATGCCCTGAGAAGACAGGCATGGGCACAAAGTCCCGCGCCAAATGCAACCATCACACACCAATCTCCGGATTGCATACCACCCCCGTCCAAGATTTCTCGCAGCACAAAAAATACTGTTGGAGAAGACATATTTCCATACCTCGCCAAAACATCACGAGTTGCATGCAGGTGAGTCTCAGAAAGTCCTATTTCCTTTCTGATTGCATTGATTATCTTTTCTCCTCCCGGATGGAATGCCCAATGTTTGATATCTTCAATCCGCAGTCCCCTCGGTTTTAACAGATCCATCACTACTTTGGAAACCGTCCTACTTGCTATCTCCGGCAAGGAAACGGAAAGCTGATTATGGAGTTGTCCATGCCTGTAAACATAGCGTATGTCATCACGGTGCCGGGGTTCATAACGACTGGATGAGTCGACCAATGCCAATCCCTCCGGACGTCGCCAGAGCACAGAGGCAGCAGCGCCATCGGCAAAGATTGCGTTCGATACTATTAAACTTAAGTCATCATCCATCTGAAATGTGGCGCTGCATATCTCCACGGAAACGCTTACGATTACCCCTTCGCCGGACCCTTTTAACATATCTTCGCATATCTGTAAGTTTGGAACCGCCCCACCACAGCCACTACCGACCAGGTCATGGGCCCGTACCTTATCCGATATACCTAATTTTTCTATGAGATAGGTTGATATACCGGGACAAATGTATCCAGTGCAGGTATTAACCACCAATCCAGACACATCCTCCGCCGTCAATCCAATCAGTGTTAAAGCATTAACAATTGCCTGAGTTGAAAGATTAACCGCCCAGTGGGTGTAACGGGTAATGCGGTTATCCGGATGTTCATCAACAAGACATGCGAGATCGTCAACAGCAAGATGTCTGTGTGATACGCCAGGATGAGCAAAAATCTTTCGCAAGATCGCTAAACTTTTAGGGCTCAGCTTATCCGAATAGTGCTTTATGAGAAATGCCCCTGCCTGGGTTTGATTTACTGTATAAGGCGGTGTGGTAACGGCAATCGATGCTATGTGAGCCTTCCCATTTGCAGGGCTCAAGGATAAAATTTTATCATTATTCGCCATCAAAGTATTTTATACGTCCATTCCAAAAAATCTGAGTCCGCGCCGAATAAAACGTGTGTGTTTCCAGAGGGGGGGCACGACTCCCAATCCGTATCCCAGGCGATTCATTATCGGCAGAAATGAGAACCCGATGGTATCCGAGTTGATATAGTTCATATGCGCAGCCATTTCCTTGTGCAAAGTATGTATCAGCCAGCCCAGATCAAGGTCAGACGAAAAATAAAATACGGGTTCCAGCATTTCTTCAGGGGAAAGCGCCAGGACTTTTTCTTTCCGTGCTATCTGTTCGAGCTCTGTGCCGGGATAAATACGTATTCCGATAGTGAAAAATGCCACGTCTTCCGGATGTACGAAGCGTTCTGCAAAAAGGAGAGTCTCCCGCACGGTCTCCTCGGTCTCACCCGGTCCCCCAAGCATAAATATCCAGAGACACGGCAGCGTGTGCCGTTGGATGACTCCGGCTGCTTTCAATACATCCTCTGCGTTGAAACCTTTATTGAGTTTTTCCAAGACAATACCGGATGCGCTTTCAACGGTTATACCGATGCCGACAAAACCAGCCTTCTCCATTACTGTAAGAAGGTCATCGTCTATAAAAAGCGGATTCAATTCCAGGCTCTGGAGGCGAACATCAGGCCGAACCCTTGCAAGACCCTCACATATCGCCAGGGCATGGTCATACGGAGAATTAAACACATTATCAACGAATTCGATATCCCTGAATCCCATGGCGGCAAGATTCTGAATAGCATCCACCACACTCCCGGAAGCGGATAAGCGATAGTCGTGTCCTTCAATTTTTCGATAGGTGCAGTACACACATTTGAAGTGACATCCGAGCTTTGTTTGGACGGGAACAGTCGACATCCGGGATACGTAGGCGTGAACATTAATCCAGCGATGAAAATCGGGAACCAGAGATCCACTCTGAAAACGGGTCACTGCGTCTGAATTTTTTTTGCAGATATTACCCTCTCTCCATGCAATACCCGGTATCTGGTCAGGCATCCTGCCCTGTGAAAGCGCTTTTATCAATTCCGGGAAAACAACTTCCCCGTCTCCCAGCACCGCGCAGTCTGCCTCTGTGTAATGAAGCAGTTCTTCGGGCATTACTGCAACCGCAGCGCCCCCGAGGACGAGTGTTGTCCGTGTCCTGCTTCGAATAGTATCTACCAGCGGTTTTACATCTTTAAAGAACGCCACCGGATTTTGCATATCGTTATTATCGATGTTTCGAACCGAAAGACCCACGATATCCGGATTCAATTTGTCAAGTTCCGTTTCCAGGGCGCCCAACGGGTTGCGCATAAACATCAAATCCAATACCCTAACGTTATGTCCGGCCTTCGCAACCGCGTCAGCCACTGAGCATGCGCCAATAGGCATCACAGGAACAGGATTCTTATAACGATTAGTAATGACAATAAGGATATTCACATACTTTACGGAATGCCTTTCAATTTTCTTTCATTAGTCAAAGATATCCATTAGATTAAGGAAAGAATCAGCATCCACAGTGACGCCCATGTCCGTTATTCTATTTTTGGTACGTTCTGTATATAATTGTGAAATGACAGCAGATTTTTTACGGCAATTTGACATCATAGTTCACCGCTACTGCCGTATCTCCCGCATCCGTACCAATCTTAATCGGCAGACGCCAGGTTATCGCATCAATGAAACACGCCCCCTGATTATCTTCCCTGCAATAGTAAAAACTCACGGAGACTTTTAAATCCGTACTTAATGCATCTGAACCTGTCTTGAAGGGGATTTTTACAGGGAATGAAGGTTTCTCAAGTCTCGCCTCCCGGTTGCCCTGTTCAATCTGAATGCCTTTACCAGGTTCGACCGTATATACCAGGGGGACATTGGGGTTCATATGATATCCCCGGGGAAGGTTTATGTTTAGCCATAGTTGTATATCCGCATCTGTTTTAAAGGTTTTTAAAGGCAAATCCAAAGACTTTACAAAGGGGGGCATTCCAATCTGTGGAACATTTTTTGAGACCTCTGTTTTGAGTCCTTTGATCTGCAAGGTACTCGCCTTTTTTGTCCTCATGTCAACCACGCGTATGGCGTGGTTATTCGTATCTGCAACATATATCTTATTATTGGCAATACTGAGCCCGCCGGGTTCATAGAATTGGGGATCTTTACCATCGACGTGCCCGGCCTTCCCATTGCCTGAGTATGTCCGGCATGTCCCGTCCAGGGGATTTAAAACCTTAATCTTATGATTATAAGTATCTGCAATATAGATAAGGCCATTGTGGTTAAACACACCAAGGGGGTGTTGCAGACGCACTTCATCCCCCTGGCCATCTACATCCCCGAAGACAAAGAGGTCTTTCCCTATCACCGTCTTTACTTCTTTCTTTTCAAGGTCAACGTAGCGTACCGAGCTTACCTCGCTGTCTGCAAAGTAGAGTCTTCTGCCGGAAACCGTGATACCGCTGGGCTGTGCCAGGGCTGCCTTCTCCAAGGGGCCGTCTATGCGTCCCTCTTTTCCGCTGCCAGCAAAGGGCTGAAAAACGGTGGTTTCTAAATCCATCACCCAGATTTGATGAGCACCAGCCATGGCCATATAGAGTTGTCCGTCTAAAAAAAGCAGATCCCATGGTGAATTTAACGGAGAAAATGCGCCCATTCCGCCAGTATCCATAAAATCCGCCTGTTTCCCTGTACCGGCAATCGTTGTGACTGTCTTTGCCTTTAAATCCAATTTCCGAAGGAGGTGATTCTCAGTATCCGCCGCATATAAGTAATTATCGTAAAGGGCCATCCCCTGCGGATGATGAAAACCGGCATTCGCAAAAGTGCCGTCGCTCTTGCTTATTTCGCCATTACCGGCTATATCCAAAACGGTGCCTTCCAAATCGGCAATGACGATCCGATTGTGGTTTGAATCCGCGATGAATAACCGGTTTGATGCTTCATCTGCCAGCACTTTGCCGGGAAAAGAGAGAATACCCTCTCCCCGTTTGTGTCTTTCTAAAGAAAGTGGAATGGGGGTTTCATTGATGAAATTTTTAGAACGATAATCGGAGATTAACTGACCGATAAGTTTATCCAAGATCTCATAATGTCCCTCGCCCCTGTCTGTTCCCACCACATATCCCTCCGGGTCGATCAGGACGAGTGTGGGCCATGCCCTGGCGCCATAGGCATCCCAGATGGTAAAATTGCTGTCGTTGACCACGGGATGCTCAATCTCATACCGAAGAATGGCCTGCCGTATATTTTCCGCATCCCGCTCATTCTCGAATTTTGCAGAATGCACTCCGATAATCACCAGTTCCTTGGGATATTTTGACTCTAGTTTTTTGAGATCCGGAATGATATGCATACAGTTGATGCAACAATATGTCCAGAAATCCAGAAGCACCACCTTCCCTTTTAAGTCCGCCAGGGTAAGCGGCTTTGAAACATTGAGCCAGGCCGTGCCGCCCGTTAGTTCAGGGGCGGGAATCCTTTTTTTCTGCGCAGACGCCAGGGGCATTCCTCCGAAAGAGAAGAGGAAAAGCATCAGGACGGTAAATATTGTCATCCGGGGTGATAACCACAAAAAAGATCGGAGATTCTTCATTGTCCGTGTCCTTTTTTCTCATCCTTTTTACGCGTGAAAATAGATTTCCCGTAGAAGATGAAGCAAACAGCAATCAACGTCACCACGCTAATAATAAAATAGGCTAATTCAAAGGGCATAATCTTTTCCCGATCTGAAGTTTTACGGCAGAAATCTTTTTACTTCTGTCGTCCTGTGCGATTGCACTAAACCTAAAACGGATTGCAACAATGACTTTAATGTTTAATTACACGAAATTGGTCACGACTTTGGAGCATCTATGATTCTCGTTCAAAAAGAAGCCGCAAAGTTACAAAAATTATACTGATTAATTACGAAAATTGCTGGGTTCTCATTTCTTATCGGAGGAATCGGGTATCTCCTTGACTCCGGCAGATATAATATTTACATAGCCTTACTTGAATGGTTCGATGACCTCGACCCCCCTTGGCGCATCGAATATGAACAATTTATCAGACATGCCCTTGTTCAGCTTAATGTTTTTAAGTTCAATGATATTGATCACTTCTCCCTCACTTTCGTAAAGTTCTATCCTGACCGGTAGCCAGAATCCCTCTTCCACCCATAAACGGATATCGGAATATTGGGATTTCTGGTCTTTCGGCCGCAAGTTCAGTATATAAAACCTTTTTTTACCCTCTTCCTTCATTTCCCGCAGGGTGATGGTATAATCTTTTTTTGCCGATTCCACGGATTCGCTGTAACCGAATTCGAAAAAATCCAGACCCTGTGAGGAATGTTTGTTTTTATCCATTTCATATTTTTCCACCTGTTTTTCCGCCGGGTGATATACCCATACATATTTCCCGTCCACAATATTTATCTCGTTGCGTGGCGGATGGAATTTCAGGTACAGTTTTTTGGGTTTTTTATAATGCATTTCCCCCTGCGAGGTCTCAGTCGATTCAAGCAGGGTGATCGTGCGGGTAAACTTTATATCCGCCTTCAGGGTTTTAAATGCGGTATTGGCTTTATCTATCTCCGCAAGGACATCATCCATATTTTTGAGTACGGGAGTTTCCCGCGAAAAGGCCTGCCGGTTGAAAACGAAGACGTTCAGGATAAAAAAAGCAAACAAGATGAACTTATTTTTCTTCACGGCGCCCTCCTTGTACAGTGCCGATTTTTTCAAAATGTTCAATAATGTGGACGACCTCCCGGATACTCTGTATTTCAAAGTCAGGGGATATTTCGGTTTCCACGTACTCCGCATAGCGAAGCAGGGCTGTCTTGGTGCCCGCGGCCTTGCCGCACATGATGTCGTATTTGTAATCACCCACCATTAACAGATGATCGGTATGGATTTCCATCCTTTCGCTCAGGAGGAAAATGGGATCGGGGGCGGGTTTTGGTTTTGTATCTTCACGGCTCACAATAAATTCGAAATGCAAATTATGTTTCCGAAGCACCGTATCTACCGATTTGCGGGAATTTCGGGTCAGAAGTGCCTTTTTTAGCTGCTTCCGGGAGATAACTTCCAGCATTTCCCGTACCCCTTCATTGAGTTCGGACTCCATTGCAGCCTGTGCCTCATAGCGTTCCAGGATCTCCAGTGCCCTTTTACGCTCCTCGGGACTCGACTTTTCTGCATAATCGATAATGAACCCCACCTTGGCGCCGATTTCCCGTTCTAGGGCTGCAAAGTCAACATTTGGTTTCGTGAGCGTCCCATCCATATCAAAAATAATTCCCCGTAACATAGCAGTCTTTTTTACTCCTCTTTCAGTATTTTTGACTTTATTCTCGTTTTTTTCAATTCTATCAGTAATTTGAAGGCATTCAAGGGAATTTAATGATAAGGAATGATAAGGCAAGATTGTCCGTTCCTCTGAGGGGGTATCTTTAGCCAATGCTCTAGCCCGCATTTCTCACAGAGGGTAATTTGTGATATCAAAAGGTTTCAAAATACATAATGAGTTTGGTATCCAAGACTGATTTTTCTGCTTTTATGCATCAACATTGAATATCCTGATCGTTTT
>WYAU01000082.1 GCA_011525665.1 Candidatus Brocadia sp. | reverse complement strand
TCCATGACGGGAGTGCCAGGACGTTGATTGACACGATCAACAACACGGTGAATGATAAGGACATGCATGGAAGGACGTCACACCTGAGTGCACAGGATTTGCAGGACTTGGTGGAGTTCATGAAGGCATTGTAAGGCACCGGACTGAATGACCCGCCGCACGGCGGGTCATTCAGTCTGTCTGGAAATTATTGCCATAGCTGGTATTGCAGAGACGAAGCCGAATTAACCGCTATAAGTATCGTCGAAAAGGAATGAAAAATGAAGGCCTTGTTAAAATGTATGATGAGATCAACGTCGTTATTGCTCGTAAGTTTCGTATTGTTAAGTACGATTTCAAATAATCTCTATGCATGCGGTGGCGGTGGCTCATCGCCTGATGGCATTACTTTGAAATTACGGGGAGTGAGTGATCTGGCAGAGGCAATTAAGCTAAAGGCGACTTTACAAAAGAATGAAGCCATCAAGTGTGCCAATATCAGCCCTGACAAAACTGAGATATGTGTTTCCATCCTCTGTCCTGGTGCAATCACGGAGGAACAGATTATAGAAGCTATTAAAGATGCAGGCCATGAAGCATCGTTACCCGGTTATCTTACGGTGAAAATTGATAATATCATAAATGAATCAGATGTGAAAAAATTAAGGGAGTGCCTGGATGAACTGCCGGGAGTTACAACCAGTAACATCGATTTTGCGGCAAAGGAAGTCACTATCAACTATTATGAAGGCTGGATCCGATTTGCCAGAAAAATAGTCAAAACCCTTGAAGATAACGGATTTAGGGCTCTCGTCCCCATAGACACATTCATCTTTGAAACAGAAGGTATGGCTGAGGTTGAGGCACATGACGTTCGGGCGTACCTTTTGGGAATATTCGGAGTATCCAGATCGGACGTAGACTTAGATACCGGCGAAGTAAACGTCAGTTTTTACCGGGGATGGACAACGAAGGAAAAACTTATAAAAACCATTGAAGATCGTGGGAATACAAAGGTAAAGCGCGATTTTGTGGTATCAAAAACTTCGTAGTGCAGCACAGCCGTAATTATAAATTTGGTTTCGTAGAATTTTCAATTGCGGAATCCGCAATCCCAAATCTGAAATGAGAAAAATTGCAGTGAAGTTGCTATGAAACACTTGTTAATGATAGTAACTCCCATACTTTTATCAGCGATGTATTGTGCCAAAGTATTTGCCGATGTTTCGTATGCCGATCTGTTTCTGGCCGGAAGGGGGTATAAGCCTGTTGGAGATGTCCGGGCTGAGAATGTGACGATTGGCAGTTCTCCGAAGGGGAATATGATTCCTGATAATCCGGGTTACAGAGAGTGGTGTATCAACACTTTCAACAATGGCGAACAAATCTACGAGGCATACAGGGAAATAGCCTTTGACATTGACTACCGGGCGGAACCGCCAACGACAGACTACTGGCAGACGCCGGAAGAAACTTGCCGGAGTAAAAGGGGAGACTGCGAGGATTCCGTGTTTCTGTTCTTTTCTCGGCTTTCCGGGCTGAGCATTGACGGCGATATCGTATGGGGTTGGGTGTCGGACAGGGATACTTCGGTCGTCTTTGCCCATGTATGGTATCAATTGTTTGACAAGCGTGGAAGGGCATATATTGTGGAGGGTTTTTCAAAGGAGTGGAACGGGATTATTCCTGAAGAAATGCTTACCGACGGAGAGGAACGCACGCCCACACTGATGATAAGACATAATCACTTAAATTATGTTGCAAACAAAATGATCCCGCTTATCGATTGCGGACAGGGAGATGAACATACAGAATTCTTTGGGAGTGAACAATTTTCCTGGGGCATTTGCCTCAATAATGCCTCTCTTATCAAGGAGATATTCCAGAAACTCCAGGATATGTTTACCCGTTATACGAGTGCGCTGTGACAATTTTTCCCCTGAACAAGGCGTCGGTGTAAAAGGCACATTTCACTTTACATTTTTACTTTGCGCTGATTTTTATGTTTCCGGAAATTGGGCTTCTAAGAAGCGTATATTATTTCAAACCCCTTACTAACGAAAAAAGCCATTTTGAGCAGACGGAATGGTTCTTTTTAGAAGCCCTCTACTTTCTGAGTCTGCCGTGCGTATTTTTCGTATACGGCTTGGAACAGCACCCGTGTCACCCTTTGCAAGAGGCCCATCTGTGGTAGCTGTAGCGGTTCTTTTTTTTAATGATTTCCAATTGAAATTCCTGAGCATTAAATTATACTATGTGAATCTAAGCTCCCTTGTTAGGGTTGGATATGATGCATTATGTGCCATTCAGTCTGCAGGATTGCAACCTGCAAGGCCTGCCGCCACATTTTCCGGAGAATTCACCACATCCCGCACAAGTTTCCGCGATTTGATGTTTCCAACGAACGCTATAAAATTTTCTGTAGACGGATAAACGAGACCCAGGGGAGCGACGGAATAATGCTGACTCCGGTGTATCTTTAAGCGAGTTGTAGTGTCCCGCAATTATTGCAATTTCTCCAGATTTTTCTGAGCCGGAGATTTCAACTTCGAGATTATAACACGTTCGTCCTTGCAGACCGCTCAAACTCACCTCATAACCTTGCCGGTCGACTTTATATCCTGCCGTTGCGGCGATGCCTCAATAAAATCAGCCGCGGCACAAAGATTTTTATAGTTCGTTCTGACGTTACGGTCGCAGATCTCACCGGCTGGCTTATCCACATCTCTTTGCAACGGTCCCCGTAATAATCTCTGGTCTTCCGTCAGGGGGGAGGCATCGGTCCCTGATAACTTTTACCCGGCATTCGAAGCATAATATTAATCAGTATAGTAAGTTCTCGTATCATAATTTGCACCAAGTTTTATGAAAAATCAATCCGACAGAATAAAATTTGTTTGCCAAAGACAAAATTACATATTAAATTAAAAACATGAAAATTGCGCTGGCACAGATTAATCAAACGGTAGGCGACTTTCAAAAAAATACCGAAAAAATCTGCTTGTACATCGAACGTGCCAGAAACCAAAACGCCGATCTCGTCGTCTTTCCGGAATTGGCCGTGACGGGTTATCCTCCGAAGGATTTCCTGGACATCCCGGCGTTTATCGATGAGAACCTGAAAGCCCTTGGTGCTATAGCCGACCGCGTCTATGGTATTTCAGCCATTGTGGGTTTCGTCGACAGAAACAAACAACGACACGGCAAGCTCGTCCACAATACGGCAGCATTTATTCAGGACCGCAGAATTGCATCTGTCCATCACAAATCACTCCTGCCCACATATGATGTCTTTGATGAATGCCGATACTTTGAACCGGCACATACGATTTCTCCGGTAAGATTTATGAACTCTCTGCTGGGGATTTCTATCTGTGAAGATATATGGAATGACGAAGAGTTTTGGCCGCGTCCCTTATATGAGTTAGATCCCATTGAAAACCTGATTGCTCAGGGGGCGAATGTCATAATAAATATTTCATCATCTCCCTTTGCAGTGGAGAAGCATGACAGGATACGATTGCGCATGCTCATACACGATGCCACAAAATATAAAGTCCCCTTTATCTATGTAAATCAGGTGGGGGGCAATGACGACCTCGTCTTCGATGGAAACAGCGTCGTAATAGATGCCAGGGGCAGGCTTATCGCGCAGGCAAAGACCTTTGAAGAAGACCTGGTTGTGGTCGATTTAGAAAACCCGGAGGTTCAAATACAACCCAGGAGCTATTCACCTGTCGAAACCGTCCATATGGCCTTACTTGCCGGGCTTCGGGATTATGTAAAAAAGTGCGGTTTTCGGAAAGTGGTCATCGGCCTCAGCGGAGGCATCGACTCTGCCGTAACCGCGGCGCTGGCTGTAGAATCCCTGGGTAATACAAATGTCGTAGGGGTGCTCATGCCATCCCAGTTTTCTTCGCAGGGCAGCATCGATGATGCAGTGGCTCTTTCTCAAAATCTGGGTATTACCTATAAAATTATACCCATTAAAGACGTATTTGAAACATATCAGAAAATCCTGCAGACTGAATTCGAAGGAATGCCATTTGACATTACCGAAGAAAATCTGCAGGCGCGCATCCGTGGCAATATAATCATGGCGCTTTCCAATAAGTATGGATACCTTGTTCTGACGACCGGAAATAAATCAGAACTGGCTGTAGGCTATTGTACGCTTTATGGAGACATGAGCGGTGGACTTGCCCTGATCTCCGATGTCCCGAAAACGATGGTGTATGGACTGGCAAGGTATATAAACCGTGAAAGAGAGATTATCCCGCAGAATTCCATCGCCAAACCCCCCTCTGCTGAATTGAAGCCGAACCAATCCGATCAGGATAGTTTGCCTCCTTACGCTATACTGGATGGCATCCTGAAGGCATACGTAGAAGAGGCCAGGGGTATTGATGAAATAATCCGGATGGGATTTGATGAAAAGGTTGTCCGTGAGGTTATCAGGAAGGTAAACAGGAATGAATACAAGAGGAGACAGGCAGCCCCCGGTATCAAGGTAACTTCCAAGGCATTTGGTTCAGGCAGACGAATGCCCATCGCGCATAATTTTCTGTGTTGAAATTGAATGGAAAACCCAAAAACGCAATTGCCCATCGGAGTCTTTGATTCCGGCATTGGAGGGATTTCCGTCCTTGCCGAGATAATCAGGATACTGCCGAGCGAGGAGTTTGTTTATTTTGCCGATACGCAGCATGCCCCTTACGGGACCAAGCCGGAAGGCGTTATCCGGGCTTTATCTCTAAATGCCACAGGATTCCTGTGCCGTACGGGCATTAAATCTCTGGTTGTTGCATGCAACACAGCCACGAGCGTTGCAATCAATGAGATTCGGAAGATGTGCCCTTTTCCTGTAATCGGGATGGAACCTGCTTTAAAACCGGCTGTGGAGCTCGGACCTGCGGGTAAGATTCTCGTCATGGCTACCCCGCTTACGCTAAAAAGCAAAAAATTTAATGCACTGGCGTATCATTACAGACATCTTGCGGAGATCATTCCGTTTCCCTGTGCAGGACTTGTGGAGATCATAGAACGGCATCATCCTCAGAAGGGGGAGATTACAGAATATCTTTCTCATCTATTTTCCCCGATAAACAAGGAGGATGTTTCTGCTATCGTTCTGGGTTGTACTCACTATGTCCTGATAAAAAAGGAGATTATGGACATCGCGGGGAATAAAATTGCTCTTGTAGATGGAAATTACGGAACGGCCCGACATTTACGGACGGTTCTTCGCAACGAACGTTTGCTGAATATTGCAGGTACAGAGAGACCCCGTATTTCTTTTAAGGCAAGGATAAGTTTTCATGTCTCCGGAAATGAAAGCGAGGTGATAACAAAATGTAAGCACTTATTGCAACAGGAAGGGATTGTTTGTGGATAGAGATTTTCTTATCGTGTTAAATCTGGTAGAATTCAATGAAAAAAGAGGAAAGTCAATATGTCGACAATGGATAATTTGAAGAACGCCTTTGCGGGTGAATCGCAGGCTAACAGAAAATACCTTGCCTTCGCCAAAAAGGCCGATGAAGAGGGTTTTAAGCAGGTAGCGAAGCTCTTCCGGGCTGCTGCAGAGGCGGAAACGGTGCATGCCCATAACCATCTGAGGGTAATGGGAGGCATTAAGAGTACAAAAGAAAATATCCAGGAGGCCATCGGAGGGGAAACGCATGAGTTTACCAGGATGTATCCCCAGATGATTGAAGAGGCAAAGAAAGAGGAGAACAAACAGGCCTTACAGAGCTTTGAAATTGCCAGCAAAGTGGAAAAGATCCATGCCGCCCTTTATCAAAACGCCTTAAATAACCTGGGCAAAAACGAGGATGTAGATTATTATGTTTGTCAGGTCTGTGGAAATACGGTTGAAAAAGCTGCGCCGGATAAGTGCTCCATCTGCGGTACATCAAAGGCCATGTTTACAAAGATTAGCTAGCAAGACGCCGGCTCAGGCAGACCAATAAAAAATCCCTGTGCAGCATAGCGCAGTCAAATTGACCACCCCTCTTTCCCCTCCTTAAAAAGGAGGGGATGAAGGGGAGGTAAAAAATTTCTCCCAAAAAGAGGTTTTTACAAGGTAATTCTATAAGTGTTCAGCAATCAGCCGTAAGTGGTCGGGCAAGGGATGAATGACGGCCGCTGATGGCTGAGCGCCTTTTACGGAATCTTATGATTGAGATATATAAAAAACTACCCGGGACAAATTGTGGTAAGTGCGGTGTACCGACCTGCATTGCCTTTGCGCTGAAGGTACAAAATGCGCAGCTTACGATAGGGGATTGTCCTTATGCGGCCGGAGAAAATGTGGAATTACATTCCCGAAAACCCGCTGTTACCATGGATGATAACTATGAACGGGTAAGTAATGAATTAGAGAGTGTGGCGAAATGTACAGACTTCAAAGAGTCTGCGGGCGCCATTGGTGGCCATTTTGAAGTTAAAAACGGACAGGAAATGATACGGTTTGCCATGATGAACAAACCCTACGAAATGCGGAAAGAAGGTTTGTTTGAAAATGATGCGTATTGTCACGATTCCTGGTCAAAAATCATAATCTATGATTATATACGCAGAAAGGGAAATAGGCCTTTAACGGGGGAATGGGTTACGCTGGGATATTTTCCTAATACGGCTTCGCATGTAAAGGCATTTCAGCGGAGTGCGGAAGAAAAGATTGCGGCAACCTTCAATAAGAATATAAATGGCCTGAAGTTACGCTGCAAGGAACTGGGAGGAAGGGCATCTCAGGGCAAAATGAAGGCCGATTATATATGCCGTTTCGACCTCCTGCCACGCATACCGCTGTATTTGTGTTTTTGGGAGGCCGATGAAGAGTTCCCGGCAAGCTGCAAGCTCTTTCTGGATACCTGTGCAGAGGCATACATCGATATTGAATACCTTGCCTATCTTGTGGAACGATTTGTTGAGGTGTTTGTAAATCCTGTTCATGCGTGGTTAGAATTAGAGGGGAAATAAACAATGGCTAACTGCTGGAAGTGCGGTCTCTATCTCGGGGAAAAAGACGAATGGAAAAAGATGACTACCGCAAAGGGAGACATCTGCATCCTCTGTTACAATAAGGCCAAAGAGATTGATGCGCCCCGTATAAAGGCCGATATGGATGCCTTTTTAAAAGAAAAAGACGGTGAAAATAACCATAGTCAGCGACAATAATAAGGAAACAAATCTCCTTAGTCCCCCTTTCCTAAAGGGAGAGTCCGGGGAATTAATTTAACGTTTATCTTTGCCATAGTTCTGGCATATTTAGTATTCATATAAGTTGACTTAGCACAAGACTTTTGTTAGAATTTTGACTTTATGTAAATGAATCGCAGACTGTATGTTGTGTCAAATATTTTTGACAGAATGAACTATCGTGTATTGTAGATTTTATCTGGATAAATGCCGTGCTTTTCCTAGAAACAAGGGTTCATAAAATTTGGGTAACTATGTAATTGGTATAGACCTGGGCGGTACGAATCTCAAGGCAGGTATTGTTGATACGGACGGAAAGATCCTTCACCGCCTTTCCATAAAAACCAATTCTCATGCCAATTCGCAGGCAATATCCGACCAAATCTTTTCTCTGATTGACGAAATCATACAGAGCTCCCCTGTAAAAGAATCTGACGTGATTGGTGTGGGTCTGGGGTCGCCGGGCCTTGTCGATAAAAAAGGCGAAACGATTCTCTTTTCTCCCAACCTGCCGCGCTGGCGAAATATCCCTATCAAACGCATAGTGGCAGAACGGTTTTCTAAGCCCTGTGTGCTGGAAAACGACGCCAATGCAGCCGCATGGGGAGAGAAATGGGTCGGGGTAGGGAAGGGAGCAAGTTCCCTGGTGATGCTAACCCTGGGCACAGGGATTGGGGGCGGCATCATAATCGATAATAAATTATGGCGGGGCGCCAATAACGTTGCAGCCGAGATCGGCCACATGGTGATCCAGGTGGATGGACCTCAATGTAATTGCGGCAACCGGGGGTGTGTTGAAGTGTATGCATCGGCTACGGGCATGGTTCGGCGTTTTCGGGAGGCACTAAAGAGTGGCGCGTTATCGTCAGTGAAAATTTCCGATGAAATTACGGCAAAGATGATCAACGATGCCGCTCTTCAGGGCGACAGGACATCGTTAGCCATTATGGAAGAGACGGGGCGTTACCTCGGTATTGCCCTTATAAATATTATGCACGTATTAAATCCGGAGATGATTGTGCTGGCAGGAGGCATGATCGATTCCGGGGAACTATTGATGAATCCCATAAGACAGGTAGTCCGGCAGGGGGCCTTTGAGGCGTCATACAAAGATACGAATATCGTGTTTTCGAAGCTTGGCAACGATGCAGGGATTATAGGAGCGGCAGGATGTCTACTGACAGAATTAGAAATTTTTGCATAATTGCGCATATTGACCACGGGAAGTCGACCCTGGCGGACCGATTGCTGGAGAAGACGAATACCATTACATCCCGGGAGTTCCGCAACCAGATGCTGGATGATATGGATCTGGAGCGGGAACGGGGTATCACCATCAAGGCCAGTGCGGTTGCGCTGAAGCTGGTGAGAGAGGGCAAGGAATATAACCTTAACTTGATAGACACGCCCGGCCATGTGGACTTTAGCTACGAGGTTTCCAGAAGCCTGGGCGCCTGTGAAGGGGCGCTGTTATTGGTCGATGCCTCGCAAGGTGTCGAGGCGCAGACCGTTGCTAATGCCTATCTTGCCATGGAACACAATCTGGCCGTTATTCCCGTTATTAGCAAGATTGACCTGCCGCAATCCCGTCCATACGAGGTGCTTACGGAAATGGAAAAAACCCTGGGCATTGATCCTGCCGATGCGTTGATGGTCAGCGCGAAGAGCGGGGAGGGAGTTGACGAAATTTTTGGAGCTATCATCAAGCGTATACCGCCGCCGGAAGGCAATCTCAGCGCGCCGTTAAAATCCCTGATCTTTGATTCGGTCTATGACGAATATCGGGGTGTTATTGTGTACCTGCGTATTTTTGACGGCTTTCTGAAGGTCGGTGACGAGATATACATGATGAAGACGAACCGATCGTTCAGGGTAGAAGAGGTTGGCGTATTCAAGCCAAAGATGGTAGCCAAAGACTGTCTCTCTGCCGGTGAAGTCGGCTATTGCATTGCCAATATCAAATCCATCCATGACGTCAAGGTGGGAGATACGGTTACCCATAATAAGGAACGCACCGAAGAGGCATTGCCGGGGTATCGGGCGCCCATGCCCATGGTATATTGCGGTGTCTATCCGGCGGATAACGCCGACTTTCATGTGCTGCGTGAGGCGCTGGAACGGTTGAGTCTGAACGATTCGTCGTTTACCTTTGAACCGGAGACGTCACAGGCGCTTGGGTTCGGGTTTCGGTGTGGATTCCTCGGACTCCTCCACATGGAAATCGTTCAGGAGCGGCTGGAACGTGAAAGCAATATCAATATTGTGCAGACCGCCCCCAATGTTACGTATGAGGTACTAAAAACAAACAAGGAGGTTGTTAAGGTTGACAATCCGGAAAAGGTTCCTGCCGTGTATGAGATTGAGGAGTTCCGCGAACCGGTGGTGCGTGCCAGTTTTGTTTTGCCTGCAGAATATCTGGGGGCAATTATGCAGCTGGCCGAAAGCCGCAGGGGAAGATACAAGGGCACCGAATATCTCAGCGAGAAGCGTGCGATACTGACCTACGAACTGCCGTTGGCGGAGATTATCTTTGATTTTTTTGACAAGATGAAATCGGCCACGCGGGGGTACGGGACACTGGACTATGATTTTATCGGGTATGAGCCTGCGGACCTGGTGAAATTGGACATCCTTGTGTCAGGCAAGCGTGTAGATGCCCTTTCAACCATTGTCCACAGGAAAGACGCGGAGGTGAAAGGCCGAAGGCTGGTTAAAAAGCTCAAGAATGAAATTGCACGGCACCTCTTTGAGGTGGTGTTGCAGGCTGCGATCGGAAGCAGGGTTATTGCAAGGGAAACGATCCGTCCCATTGCAAAAAATGTGACAGCCAAGTGTTATGGCGGCGATATTACACGAAAACGAAAACTTTTGGAAAAACAGAAAGAAGGTAAAAGGCGAATGAAGTCCATCGGAAACGTGGAAATCCCCCAGAAGGCGTTCTTGTCTGTTTTATCCGTTGATGAATGAGGTGCAGGGTGGCCGATATAAAAGAGAAACAAAGAATTCACAGGGTGAACGATAAGGAAAAAAGACGGAAAAGCAAATTACGCGAAAATATCGAATCGATAGCCATAGCAATCGCCGTGGCCTTTGCGATCCGCTATTTTGTGGTGGAGGCATTTAAGATTCCTACCGGTTCGATGGCGCCAACCTTGTTGGGTGAGCATAAAAACGTAAAATGCCCGAATTGCAACTGGTTTTTTTATACCGACCGTCAAAGTGAAAGTGCCACGTGTCCTAATTGTCAATTCATGATGAATGTCTCCGCTTATTGCGATGTTTGCAACAACAGGATACGCTATAATTGGCCGGCATGGTTGTGGAGAAAAGGCTCTTGCCCGCGCTGCAAAACAACGGTAGCCTGGTCAGATCTGTCACGTCGGGTAATTCACGGGGGAAACAGGATTGTGGTCAATAAATTCTGGTATAAATTCAAAAATCCCCGGCGATGGGATGTTGTAGTGTTTGTTTATCCACTATACGACCTCACCTGTAAGGGTTGTGCCGCGAAACTTCCCGAAGCGGAATGCCAGGAGGGTTTTCGTTGTCCCCGCTGCGGTTCAACCCGATTTTCCAAGAAGAAGAAGAATTACATTAAACGGCTCGTTGGTTTGCCAGGTGAAAAACTTCAGATCGTCAATGGCGATATTTATATCAACGACAGGATACAGAGAAAACCCGATTCTGTGCAGAATACGTTGTGGCTGCCGGTTTACAACAGCCATTATCCGGCAAAGGAAACCGACGACCCGACGTGGATAACCGACGGCGGGGCATGGGAAATTCGTGAAAAGTCGCTTATTTTGGATAATATGTCACAGGGTAATCCGGATGCGTCTCTTGTAACGTTCGGGAGAAACATTTCCGACCACAATGGTTACAACAACAGATCCGGCAGTAATGAAATGGGCGACGTAAAGCTTAGCTTTGATGTATCACTCGTGAAAGGTTCGCACTATCTGGAATTAGTTCTTGAAAAAAACAACACTGTATTTACTGCCGTTATCCCGGCAGACGGTACGGATGCAAAGGGGCGCCTTCTGGAGGACGGAAATGTCGTTCTGGAGAAAGATATCCGCCTGCAAACCGGGCAACCGCACAAGATCGAGTTTTCAAACGTAGATCATGTGGTATCCCTTTCAATAGATAATGACAAGGTTTTCGTATTTGATTATGATGACGGGAGGGTGCCTGATCCCCACCCGTTTGATACCGGTAAAATTCGTTTTGGTGGTACCCGCATACAGGGGACTTTTGAAAACATTAAGATATTCCACGACATCTATTATACCAGTCTCTCTGCAGGCACATGGGGTACAACCAAAGCGGTCCAACTGGGCGAGAAGGATTATTTTATGCTCGGAGACAACAGCAGAAACAGTAACGATAGCCGCGTATGGAAGTTCGTTCCGGAAGAGAATCTTGTAGGAAAGGCATTCTTTGTCTTCTGGCCACTGAATACGATGAAGTTCATACGATAATTTTAATCACAAAAAGATAAACCACGAAACACGAGCAAAGAGAGAAGTTTTTCTTGGCGTCCTTAGTGTCTTTGTGGTTAAAGGTTTTATTATGAATTTGCTAAGGGCGGAGGGGCTCACAAAATCGTACGGGAAACGCACCGTTGTGAATAACGTCAGTTTTGAGGTGAATGACGGAGAGATTGTGGGTTTGCTTGGCCAAAACGGGGCAGGCAAAAGCACATCCTTCAACATGATTATTGGCGTTGTTCGTCCGGATAGCGGCCGTGTGGTTTTTCAGAACGAGGACATTACAGACTACCCCATCTACCTGCGGGCGCGGAAAGGAATGGGTTACCTGTGTCAGGAGCCATCCGTCTTTCAGAGGCTGACGGTAGAGGAAAATATCCTCGCCATCCTGGAGACACACCGGTATAATTCCGACGAGAAATACAAACGCCTGATCGAATTGCTTACTGAATTTAACTTAAAACATCTGGCAAAAAACAAGGCATTTACCCTCTCAGGTGGTGAAAGGAGGCGACTCGAAATTGCACGGGCGCTCGCCAGTTCCCCCACCATGATCCTCCTTGACGAACCATTCACCGGTGTTGATCCCATTGCCGTTAATGAGGTACAAGACATTCTCCTGAGACTTAAGAACAGGGGGATTGGCCTCCTTATCACCGACCACAATGTCCGTGAAGCCCTCAGTATTACGACTCACTCATATATCATAAGCGAAGGCACGGTTGTCGCCAGAGGCACTACCCAGGAAATTCTAAATAACCCCATTGCACGCCAATCCTATTTAGGTGATAATTTTCCCACCAGTGAACACAGATTAACGGACTTCAAAGACCTCAACAAAAAATCGATAGATGCCGACCGAAAACCCATTGTTCGCAAAGATACGTTTATCAGGTAATATTTGCCATTCTGCAGTTTTTTCGGAAATAAAAAAATCCAACATTTTGAAATGCGGGTATACGGCACAAGTATAACTATTGCATTTACAAAACAGTAAACAAGCGTGCAGAACCGCGGACAAGCAGGGCTCGTCCGCGCCACCCTTACGGAACGGTTGCTCCGTATAATTTGATAAATTAAAAACTGTGGACCTTTTGAGTATATATCACCCAGGTGTGCAGTAAACCGGGCAGTTGAGAAGTATACTATGGGCAAAGAGGAATTTTTCAGCGAGGATGTTTTAACCGACAAGCTCTATGACAGGACGGTCATTAAAAAGTTGCTGTCGTATGTTCTGCGCTATAAGGCATCGGGCTTGCTGTCTGTCTTTATGGTTCTTATCACCACCGTCTTGTTTTTGCTCGGCCCCTACCTCTTTGGGTATGCAATTGATCATGGCATTAACAAAGGGGATAAGACATTAATATACAGGACTGCATTGGCCATACTGGGCATCGAGACATTACGGTTATTATTAGTGGTGGCGCAAAGTTATAATATCCAGGCCATTGGGCAGAAAGTCATGCTGGATATGCGCATGGAGCTTTTTCATCACGTTCAATCACTCCCCGTCTCTTTTTTTGATAAAAACCCGGTTGGAAGAATCGTCACGCGTCTGACCAATGACATTGCGGCGATTGGGGAACTCTTTTCGGCCGGTGTCATTGTGGTAATCGGTGACATCTTTATCATTATGGGCATATTCGTGGCTATGTTTATGCTAAACTCAAAACTTGCGATCATCACACTTTCCGTCTTTCCGGTTATTGTGGCAATTGCCCTTTGGTTCGGTAGCCGTATGAAGAACTCATTTCGGGAGATACGGCGTAAGCTGGCGCGTATCAATGCTTATCTCAATGAAAATATCACAGGGATGAAGGTTATCCAGCTCTTTAACCGGGAAAAGAAGAATTATCATAAGTTTAGCGAAATTAATGACGACTATTTGAAAGAGCAGGTCAAGTATATCCGCTATTTTGCCGTCTTCCAACCTGCAATTAATCTGGTGAGTGCGCTGGCAGTTGGCCTGGTTCTCTGGTATGGAGCGGTGAGATATATGAACGGCTTTCTCACCCTTGGTGTCCTAGTGGCATTCCTGGCGTATCTTCACGACCTCTTTGAGCCCATCCGGGATATTGTGGAAAAGTACAATATTTTCCAGGGAGCCATGGCGTCGTCCGAGCGCGTATTCGGTCTCATGAGAGAACCGTCTGAGGTAGATTATCTTATCATTAATCCCGGCAGGGAAGTTTCTCGGAAAGATTTTCGGGGGGAGATACAGTTTGAAAATGTCTGGTTCGCTTATAATGGCAAGAATTATATATTAAAAGACATCTCCTTTCACATAGCACCGGGACAAAGCGTTGCCCTGGTGGGTGTAACGGGGAGCGGAAAGACTTCGATTGCAAGTGTACTCACGCGGCTTTATGAAATACAGAAGGGCACGATAAAACTGGACCGGATTGATATACGGAAGATAGAAAAAACAGGGCTGCGATACGTCATTGGATTAGTCAGCCAGGACATCTTTTTGTTTGCGGGCACATTAAGAGACAATATCTCCTTGTTTAAACCCCTGCCGGATTCAGATCTCCTGGGGACTATTGAGTCATTGGGATTGATGCCTTTTATCGATCGCATGCCACAAGGACTCGATACGGAGATTGCCGAACGGGGCGCAAATCTTTCCCTGGGTGAACGACAGTTTATCTCTCTCTCCAGGATTATTGTCTATGATCCCCGGGTGATGATCCTTGACGAGGCAACGTCGAGCATGGACCCGCTTTCCGAAGTCTTGATCCAGAATGCCATTCACCGGGCAACCAGGGACAGGACGTCCGTCTTTATCGCCCACCGATTAACCACCATTCTTCAATGCGACAAGATTATTGTCTTAAGCAAAGGAGAAAAGAGAGAAGAGGGCAGTCACGAGGAACTCCTGCGTTTAGGCGGCCTTTATAGCCAGCTCTATAAAGTATATATGAAGGAGGAACTCATAGGGAGCGGGTAATTAGTCAAATTTTATGGAGATTTTCAGCGATGAAAATTATACAATGATCATCAGTGATTATGTTATACTCCGGGGTAAAGGGAAAAACACGGTGAAACTAAGAGGCAAAGGGAAGGCGCAGTGGGAAGGATAAGAGAGATGCTTACGGGCAATGCTTCGGTTGCCTGGGGAGTGAGGCTGGCGGAGGCCGATTATATACCCGCGTACCCGATAACGCCGCAGACAGAGATTATCGAAACGCTGGCGAAGTGGATTTCTGACGGAATTATGGATGCCGGGTTCGTCTCTTTGGATTCAGAACATTCCATGATTGCCGCCGCCGGGTCTGCCTCGGCCACGGGGGTGAGGGTTTTTACCGCAACGTCAAGCCAGGGACTTTTGTACGGCTTTGAGATGCTATACACGGTAGCCGGATGGCGGGTTCCCCTTGTCATGGTAAACGTATCGAGGGGTTTGTCAGCCCCGATAACGCTGGAGCCTGATCATAATGATGTCCTCGCTGCAAGGGTTCCGGTTTTTTGCAGATACATTGTGAAACCTGCCAGGAGGCGCTGGATTCGATCCTGATGGCATATCGCCTGGCGGAGGACGAGCGCGTCCTGCTTCCGGTTTTTGTGAACATTGATGGGTTTCATCTCTCCTTTACCCGGGAACCTGTGGAGATACCCGATATGGCCGAGGTCAGAAAATTCCTGCCGCCGTATCAACCGAAACATGCGTTTTTCAGGGCGAGTCAACCAATGGCGCAGGGTGTGGCAGTCATTGGCGGTTCCCTGTATTCTTATTTTAAATATCAGATGCACCTGGCCAGTATGAAGGCACTGGATGTTTACAGAGAGGTCTCCCGGGAATTTGAAAAGATATTTGGCCGGAGCCATCATACCATCGAAGGGCACATGACTGACGATGCTGAGTATGTTCTGATTATGTCCAATTCCTTTGCAACCCTCGGAAAGGCTGCCGTGGAGAAGGCGCGGGAGAATGGCATGAAGGCGGGGCTTTTGAGATTGAGGCTCTTAAGGCCTTTTCCCGAGTCAGATATAAAGGAGGCGCTGAAAGGAAAGAGGGTGGCGGCTGTCTTAGACCAGAATATCAGTGTGGGAAGGGGAGGGATTTTACACTCCGAGATCGCAGCTGCACTGTATAATGAAAAAGAAATGCCCCTCTTGCTATCGTTTATCGGCGGACTGGGGGGGAAAAACATAAGCGTTCAGGAGTTTGAGTTTATCTTCGAAGGCATGACTTGTTTTACCCTCCTTTCTCTTTATCCATTCACACCCTTTAAGAATTCCTGGCTTTATACGGCAATGGCCTGTGCCCCTGCCGGGGCGCAAGGTATAAGGGACGCCCTGGACATATTAATTAGAAAGGGGAGGCTTGATCCCGAAGAAGATTTGAAGGTGATTGTGCTGACCGGCGATGGAGTTGCCTATGATATAGGCCTTGCCTCCACGTCCGGGGCATTACATCGTAATCTTGACTTCTACTATATCTGCTCCGACAACGAGGCATACGGGAATACGGGCTTTCAGTTGTCAGGCGCTACGCCATTCTCCTCAAAGACGGGGACAACGCCGATAGGGAAGATGAGTTCGTCCGGGGCTTTACTTCCCAAGAAGGACCTTTTTGAGATATGGAGAAGCCACAAACCACCCTATCTTGCTACCATTTCCCCGGCCCACCCGGTTGACCTGATCAACAAGTTTAAAAAGGCAGAACAGTACAAAGGGCCGAAACTCTTCATAAACCTTTCTCCTTGTCCGCCCGGGTGGACAACAGATCCCTCTTATTCTGCAAGGCTAGCGAAACTCGCAGTGGATACAGGTATCTGGGCATTGAAGGAGGCCGTCTATGGTGCTGTAACGCATACAGTTATCCCAGGGAAATTTAAGCCAGTCGAAGAATACTTAAAAGAGCAGGGGAGGTTTTCGCATCTTTTTCAACCGGTAAGACAGGAAGAGGTTCTCGGGAAGATACAGGAAATGGTTGGCCTGTATTGGAGCGAAGTTCCGTCTCTCAGCAAGAGCCGTCGTAATGCATGAAAAGAGACGCACAGCACACCCCCCAAAAACGGACGAAGGGCAGTCAAAAAGCCGAACGCGTAACAGAGAAGAAAGGTGTAACGCCAGCCGAAGTACGTGAATTTCAGGGAATGATTTACCGTCATTACCGGGAACATGGCCGCAAACTTCCGTGGCGGATGACGCAAAATCCGTATCGTATTCTTGTCTCGGAGATCATGTTGCAGCAGACTCCGGTGCAGAGGGTTACGGGTAAATACGAACGGTTTATCAAAATATTTCCTGATTTTTCTTCCCTTGCCAGAGCGCCGCTTCGCATGGTGCTCAGGGAATGGCAGGGATTGGGTTACAACCGTCGCGCAATAGCGATAAAGCAGATTGCCCGGAGGGTTATGGAAGAGTTTCATGGCAATCTGCCCCCTTCTGTGGAAATATTAATGACCTTCCCGGGAATTGGGAGGGCGACCGCCTCTGCGGTCTCCGCTTTTGCATTTTGCATACCCACGGTTTTTATTGAGACGAATATCCGGAGGGTGTTCATCCACCGCTTTTTTCATGATAGGACGGATATCAGAGATGCCGAAATCCTTCCCCTCGTGGAAGAGACACTCGATACTTCCAATCCCCGGGAGTGGTATTATGCCCTTATGGATTATGGCGTCATGCTTAAGCAGAGATACGAAAATTTTAACAGGAGAAGCGCCCATTACCAAAGGCAGCCTCCCTTTCAAGGCTCCAACCGCCAAATTCGGGGAATGATTCTGAAAACCCTTTCCCGCGAGTTGTATGTTTCTGAACGTGAAATTGCGCAAAAATTTCCGATTACTCCGGAAAAAATCAAAAACACCCTTATTCAATTGGAAAAGGAGGGTTTTGTTAAAAAGAGAAGGAAGAGATTCACCCTCATGTAAAGGCATTATACTCAAATGGCCCACAAAACGTCCAGTTTGTACAGAAATTTCATATCACAAATCTTAGCAACAGGATAAGTTTTCCTTGAAATCGGCTTCTAAATTTGTTATTTTGATACCGTAAATGTTTCCTTAACCTGATGATTATCATCTACTTAATATTTTAGAACGGTAATTAATGATAGGGGAGTGTTGTTTAGGAGATTCTAAAGTATGAGAAATTTCTTCCTTGGCATTTTTCAACGATTGGAAACAAACATCTTTAAATTCAACGGCAACGGAAACGGCAAGCACGCCATTCCGGAACTGCCTCAACATGGATTAAGATTGGAAAGCGCACCTGGGAAGGAGGGCCTCCATCCGGAGTTACCGGCAAATACCCCCCTGGATGTTGCCATTTGCAGAGCACAACAATATCTTTTCCGTCAACAAAATAAATCGGACGGGCATTGGGTGGGAATTTTAGAGGCAGATACGACGATAACATCAGACTATATCATGCTGATGCATTTTCTCGGAAAGGTAGATCAGAACAAACAGAGAATGGCAGCCAGTCTGCTCCGTGATTATCAACTTCCTGACGGAGGTTGGAATATCTACTATGGAGGATCCAGTGAAATCAGCGCCTCAGTAAAGGCCTATTTCGCGTTAAAATTGGCGGGGTATTCTGCAAACGAACCTTTTATGCAGAAGGCAAAAAAATGCATCCTCGGTATGGGGGGCGTTATGAAGTCAAACTGCTTTACGAAGATTTACCTTGCCATGTTCGGGCAGGTCGATTGGCAGGCTGTACCCGCCGTTCCGGCTGAAATGATCCTGTTTCCGCCCGGTTTTTATTTTAGTATCTATGAAATGTCGTATTGGTCGCGATGTATCGTTGTGCCCCTCTCAATTGCTATTGCCAAAAAGCCTCACATTTCCGTAGGCGATGACTTGCTGAAAGAACTCTACGTTGTGCCACGAGAAAAGGTAGTTTATCGCATTAAGCGGGATCAGTCGGGCCTGAGCTGGCATAATTTCTTTATTGATGCGGACAGTATTTTCAGAAGGTACGAACAACATCCCGTTAAGTTTATCAGAAGAATAGCCCTCCGAAAGGCGGAAAAATGGATGCTCGACCATCTGGATAAATCCGGCGGCTTGGGGGCTATTTGGCCTGCAATTATTAATTCGATTTTTGCCATGAAATGTCTTGGCTATCCGGACGACCACCCTGCGTTGGTAAGCCAGCTCAAAGAAGTTGAAGACCTCATTGTATATGAAAAAGATAAGCTTTATTTACAGCCTTGCGTGTCGCCTGTCTGGGATACGGCATGGACGATTATTGCGCTTCATGAGTCGGGGGTGCTTGGTATCGATCCGGCAGTGCAAAAGGCTGGTCGGTGGCTCATCAGTAAGGAGGTCAGGAGTTTTGGAGATTGGGCGTTAAAATGTAAGGTAAATGAACCGAGCGGCTGGTATTTCCAATATGCAAATGAATTTTATCCTGACACGGACGACAGCGCGGCGGTGTTGATGGCCTTGCAACGGGTACTCTTGCCAGAAACCGCCCGTAAGGAGGAGGCATTTTTACGGGGATTGCAATGGATCCTGGCCATGCAATGTGATGACGGCGGATGGGGGGCATTTGACCGCAACAACAATAAGTCCATTCTCAATCATATACCCTTTGCGGATTTTAATGCGTTGTTGGATCCAAGCACCAGCGATGTTACCGGTCGATGTCTTGATTTTTTAGGGCGTATAGGGTTCGGTAAGACCACGCGCCATATTCAAAGGGCTATAGAATTTCTCCAAAAAGAGCAGGAAAAAGACGGAACATGGTTTGGGCGTTGGGGCGCAAACTATATTTACGGGACGTGGTCTGTGTTTTCCGGACTTGCGGCGGTGGGTGAGGATATGAACAAGCCATACATCCGAAAGGCCGTTGAGTGGCTGAAGGGTGTTCAAAATTCCGATGGGGGATGGGGTGAAACGATAAAATCGTACGATGACCCCTTCCTTAAGGCAATTGGCAAAAGTACGCCTTCACAAACAGCATGGGCATTGCTAGCTCTCATGACTGCAGGTGAAATAAAATCGGATACAGTAGAAAGGGGTATAAAATTTCTCCTCACGAGGCAAAAAGAAGACGGGAGCTGGGACGAAATTGAATTTACCGCAACAGGCTTTCCGAAGGTCTTTTATTTAAGATACCATATGTATTGCAACTATTTTCCCTTGATGGCATTGGGAAGATATAGGAATTCACTTCAAAACATATAATACTTTACCGCCAGAAATACACGACGCAACAACGTGTAGCAAAGACTTCGATGAATATTCCAAATCTTATTTTAGTAAAAAGAGAGATTTGTGGTATTTGTCGTTTTTTCGCTGTCATATGTGCTTATAGAATGTTCCTATCTCATGATCAAGCGCTACCGAGTGTGTCATGACACACAGTTGTGACGTCACACAAGTGTGTCATGGCACATTTTATCCATTTTCGGTTGAATAAATCACACTACGGTTCACCTCCTTCTGCTGTATCTATAAGATACTTAATATCAGCAACATAAGGAAATAATATTTTAAAATTATTTCTTTCCCCCCTTTTTTGGTATTTACCTTGCCCTCTAATCATTCGTAAATTAAAAATCACGATAAGGGCAAACCCTGAGTGATCGGGGGACGCAAAGGAAAGGGTCTTTCTAACAGTTGAAATGGTTTAAACTGCTTCAACGGTTTAAAAAAGACAGCCTTACTGCCAATGATGCTTAGCATGAATATCTTTGCAGTAAGGTTTTTTTATTTAAAGTTAATACCATAAAATGACCGATCACCAAGACAAGCAATCATCGTTTCCATTTTCTATTACCCTGCTTATTGCTGCCATTATTGCAGGCGGTGTTTTTACTTTCTATTCGCCTTTAGAATCACTCCGGCCGTCCAAGAGCCAAAAAGAAATAGAACAGCAGATAGAAGAAGAAAAAGTGCTTGCCCGTTTGTGGCAGGACCCATTTCAAGCGGTTGAAGGTTATAGAAAAGATACTGAGGCAATTCATCCAAAATTTTCCATTCCAAACATAATGGACGGTTGTCAGAAATCCGGGATATTTAAATCTCAGGAAGACATTAAGGATGTGTTGATCATGCCTGTTATGATAAGTGCTGGCCATTATACAGAAGATGCGGAAGAGCGCCTGAGAACCCGATATGCCGTGCTTTCTGCGCTTCATGCTGCCGGTTATCAACCCAAAAATGCCACACATATTGGGGTGTTCAAAGCACAGATCAACCGACAAGAACGCCTTATACCATACGAGTGGTATCTTCAGGATACCCTGAAGATGTCGGACGCAGAAGCCACAAATACTTACGAGGCAGTTCTTGTCCTTTGGCTGGGGGACGAATATTTTTCAAATGACCGATTAGGTCAGATGGAATTGATAACGAAGCAAGTGCTGGAGGTAGTTAAGGAATTTGTAATAGAGGTAAAAGATGCAGATGGAAAGCAGGGTTCCGATAGAGTTGATTGTAAGATTCTTGGCCCTAAAGACTCTTTATGCCTTGAAGAGATTTGTAAGCAGGCACTTGATGAAAAAAACAAAGAAATAGCTGAAAATATTCAGAAATTATATGAATTATCTGAATCTGAAAATGCTTTGTTTAACAAAGAGAAAAAAGTTAATTTACAAAAAAAACAACTTGAACGTAAAGAACGTAAAGAAAAAAATGAAGTGCGTGGAATATGGATATCTTTAAGTAAGAAATTTAAAGATTTAGATAATAGAAAGGATAGCTTATGTAAAAATAAAAGAAAAAAACTTCTTGAAGATGTAAAATCAAAAATAAAAAATGAGCAAAGAGAGTTTGAATCTGAAATAAAAAAATTAGAATCAGAATTAGAATCAGCTAAAAAGAAGCATTCCGACAAAATAGAAGAGATAAAAAAGATATTAAAGAATTCTTCAGAGAAAAAGTTTATATTATATTCTCCATGGGCTAATGCAGACCCTTTTTTTTTAATATATCAAATTGGGCAGCGTATGTCTAAAAGAGAAAAACCTCAAAAAAGTATTTCAAATCTCATACAAATTAAGAAAGAATTAGAAGAATATCTTGAAAAGGATGCTTTTTATACATTACTATTCCCAACAGAATCAGATATTTCCTTAACAGCTACCATTCACAATGATTCACAATTGACCGATGAATTGGTTGATGAGTTGACACGTCGAAAAATAAATTTGTCAAGCAATAGCTCCGATCATATACTGCTTATTAGTGAATGGGATACCTTTTACGGACGTGCCTTACCGACCTCTTTTGCTATGTCTGTACAAAAATATCGTGAACGGGAGGAGGGTTATTCAGATTTCTTTAAGGGTGAGTTTAAGGAACCATTGAACCCAGAGAGGCTTTATAAGAAGATTATTGAGGACATATTAAATTCTATAGACTTTCGCAAGGACGAATTTAAACAACCACATGATATCGTAACACTCTGTATTGAGATTGAGCGTGCTGATTATGGAGTGCCTCCTTTCAAGAACGTATCCAGTCATACCATTGAGTGGCTCAATGAACTTTTAAAAGTTCCTGATTTTTATGATAAAATACCTTCAGAAAAACGACGAGAGATAACTTCTGGCAAAATTATAAAGGAATTGAATAATAAAACAGTTAGGTACAGAAAGAAAAGTTTTTCCAAGTTGAACAACGATGAAAAATATGCCATAAAATTGCTTAACCGTCTTGTCTTGGCACACATTTACCCTGGTAAGGCTCCAGACCTTATTCCTTTATTGCCTCTGAATGCTTCCCGCAAGCCAATCGATTGGCTAAACGAATTTTTAACAAATCCTGGATTGTATGACTTTTTGGGTAAAGTGAGGGGTAAAGACCGATTGTCTAACATTATAAAAGAGACTCAAGAAGACCGCAGTATTGGTTTTTCCCGTTTAAGTGAGGATACTCAATGGGAAACAAAAAGATTGAATCGCCTTCTTTTAGAGAAGGCTTATTCAGAAGAAACCCCGCAAAGGATTGGCAATACCTGGCCTGAACGTATTCATACCATTACCTATATGCGTGGTATCGATGGTAAATTGCCTAACAGGGATTCAGAAATATCTACCGGAGGTAATTCCAATAGCGACAAGAAGAAGAGTTCACCAACCGATTTTGATTATTTCAATCCTAAATTCGAACAACCCCAGGGACAAGACCAATTTGACTATATGCGACGTCTTACAGAAAAAGTAAAAAATATCGTAAACGATCGTGATAAAATTCGGGCGATTGGTATAATGGGCAGCGATGTTTATGATAAATTGTTGATATTACGCGCGCTTCGTAAAGAATTTCGCAATACTATTTTTTTTACCACAGACCTTGACGCCCGTCTCTGGCATCATACCGAATTACCTTTTACAAGGAACCTGATCGTCGCATCGAGTTATGGACTGCAGTTACGTCATAACTTGCAAAAAGACATCCCACCTTTCAGATCCGTCTATCAAACCTCTGCCTTTGTTGCCGCTTTGCAGGCATTGGGTAGTTTAAAGGAAGATGATATTAATTTAAATAAGATATCTCCTCGCATCTTTGAAATAGGGTATCGGGGTGAATATGATTTAAGTTCAGACCATACACCAGAAACAGAATTACGAAAGGAGGAGTTATATCTTCATCCTGATCGGACGTATGTGCAGATAAAATTTTTCATATGTCTGTTTGTTCCCCCTATAATAATACTTGGTTGGTTCTTCTGGCAATTTTTGCCTGATCAAAATGATTTTAGTGATTTCCCAACATATTTGAAGTTCATGTGTTACTGGAAATGTCTTGGGATTATAGGGGGAGCGTTTTATGTACTATTTGTTGCACTTGCAATAAAATCATCCCTCAGTGCGGATGGTGAACCAATAACATTTCTTGATGGTATTAGTATTTGGCCAACCGAATTGATCCGGCTTTTGAACGGATTTCTTGGAACATGCTTTTTTGCCCTCTCTCTACAACATGTTAAGCGTAATAAGGAGGAAATAGCGCATATATTATCAGAGCAAAAAGGGGAAGGCTTTTTTGCTGATCTTAAAGAAAAGTGGCATACATTTGAAAAAAGTAACGAAACCTGGAAGAGATATAGAACAGTTGCTATCATTACATGTGTTCACTTACTTCTTGGATTTGCATTTATATATAAGTATGGAAACCCTTTAATACCCGGTCGCGGTTCTCTCTGTTTTAGCCTAGACCGTGTTATTCTGATTTCCAGCCTTTTTTTAACGTTCTTTCTCTTCTGGCATGTTGTTTTTGATACGTTCAAATGCCGTAAGTTTATAAAGGAATTATTTCAATTGAAAGGAAACGAACAGAACGACGACTATTGGTATGTTATTATCAAAGTTATTGCAAAAAGGACGGAGGTAAATGCAAAGATGATCAAGTACCCGTTCATTTTGTTACTTATCTTCTGTATTGCGCGCTATAATTTTATTGATAATTGGAAATGGACATTGCCTCTGGCAGTTGTTGTAGTGCTGTCCATACTGATTGTACTGTATAGTGCAATCATGCTGTTCCGTGAGGCAAAAGGAGGACGGCAGAAAGTCATTGACCAATTAAAAGATAAGCTTCTAAAATTGATGAAGGATAAAAAACAAACGAGCAGTGAGTCAAACAATGAGAAATTAGAGCGAGAGTTAGGGTTTACAAGATTTATTATAGAAGATATTCAGAATACAAGAAATGGCGCCTTTGCTACATTAAGCAATAATCCTATACTTTTTGCATCACTTACACCACTCGGAGGCATGGGAATAATTAATCTGCTTCAACATGCATTTCAGTAATTATACATAGCAACATAAATTTACAAATTTCTGTCATTCCGGGCTTGACCCGGAATCCAGTGTTTTTCTGGATTCCTGCTTTTGCGGGAATGACATATTCGTATCTGATTAATGATGCTATGATAGATGCGATACTTTCCTCCGCAACCACGTAAGTTGCTAAGGTGGTTTTTTTCTCTAACTGAAACTCCATTTCGCCATTTCTATAATATCGGACAACCGCTTCCCTCCTTCTAACACCACAGTGGGCTCAAAACCGCAGTGCATCATGCAATTTTTACAACGCGGATCATTGCCTTCCTGATACCTCTCCCAGTCCGTATTCTCCATATATTCGGCAAATGTTTTATAATGGGTGTCTGTGATAAGGTAGCAAGGGCTTTTCCAGCCCAGATAGTTCCGCGTTGGATTTCCCCACGGCGTGCACTTGAGATACCTTTCTCCCTTTAAAAACTTTAAATAGAGGGGGGAGTTCAGGATTTTATATTTCTTCGAAATCCCATAAATAAATCCAAATCGTTCCTGTATTTCATTCCGGCATAGGAATACCTCATTCTCGTTGTGTTCAAAACTAAAACCAGGAGAAACCAGCATGCCGTCAACACCCAATCCCTCAAGAAATGAAAATAATTCCTCGATCTCCTCCTCACCCGTATTCTTAAATATAGTGGTATTTGTGCAGACATTAAATCCAGCCCGTTTTGCCTCCCGAATAGCCCGGGTAGCACGTTCAAAAACACCCTTTCCTGCGATTGCGTCATGCGTTTCAGCAAGGCCGTCAATGTGGACGTTGATGTTAAAATATTTACTCGGTTTGAATTTTTTTATTGCGTCTGCCAACAAAATTCCATTGGTACATAAATAGATATGTCTCTTTTTGTCCAGGATACCACTGATAATCTTATCGATCTCGGGGTGCATCAGGGGTTCACCACCCGTAACAGAGACAACGGGCGTCGGACATTCCTCCACCGCCTCAACACACTCTTCGGGACTTAACATCTCCCGCATCGTTTCCCGGTACTCGTGTATGCGACCGCAACCCTCGCAGGCAAGATTGCAGAGATGTGTAACCTCCAGCATCAATACCAAAGGAAACCGTTCCCTGGATAAGAACTTGTTCTTGATCAGATATTTTGTCAGAGAAGAACTTAATGATAATGATACCCTCATGATAAAGAGAACTCCAATTTATAACAAAGGCAGAAATGTTTCGTGTAAACCACAAATAATGAATGCTATATCAAATATACAATACTGTCAAGCATTATTTGAAGCTGTTTCCTGTCACATTTCATGGTCTGGTAATTAACCAGACACGTACTTTTTCATAAATTGTATTGAAAATTTCAATTAAATTTGATTCCATTTATACGTTTCTTACTTTAGCGGGAAGATTTATGATATCGGTATTCTTTGCAGTAAGCCAGGAACTGGCTTGTCTGAAATCACAGGTAAATATTGTTAAAAAGATTCGATATGCCCATGCTGTTTTCTACCAGGCAGAATTTCACGGTTTTCCGATAACCCTTGTTCAGTCAGGTATAGGGAAAAATGTATCGGATGTAATTCACCATTTGTCAAAATGCTTCAGGATACAGTTAATGGTTTCTTCCGGTTTTGCGGGCAGCGTAAACCCGGGGGTCGGAGTCGGTGATTTAGTCATAGGAAAACATGTCCTGCATTCCTCACAGGAAACGTGGGGAGAAGCAATAACGGTCGATGCAACCCTTTCCTGCGATACATCATTTGCGGAGCTTGCTGTTGCTTTAAGCAGCGCGGATAACCTCAGGTCGCATTGCGGAGATATCCTCTCTGTCGATAAGATAGTCCGGAAATCATCGATCAAAAAATGCATCGGGTCCCAAACTTCAGCAATTGCTGTGGATATGGAATCGTTTGCGATAGGAGAACGGGCAACTGCCATGGGAATTCCCTTTGTCGTTGTGCGCGCAATTTCTGATGGCGCAGATGAAGATCTGGAAATTTACGAAGATATGGTAACCGCAGGAGGGGATGTCAATATACCGGGAACCATGAGCTATCTCCTGAAGAAACCACACCGCATCCCGTATCTGAACCGCCTTCGCAAACAAACACGGTCTGCCACAAACACCTTATCGGTGTTCTTCCCAAATTTTATTACACAAATATATAATTCTTTGTTAATATAAAAACCATTCGTGGGGTGAATTATGACAAATAAAAAGATTGGAATTGTTATGGGTAGCGATTCTGATCTCCCGATAATGAAGGAGGCCATGAATATACTGAAGGAATTTGATGTGGATTTTGACGTGAATATCATTTCGGCTCATCGCTCACCGGAAAGGGCGCACTCGTATGCGACAGAAGCGGAAAAGAAGTATGACGTGATTATTGCAGGTGCGGGGGGGGCAGCACATCTGGCAGGAGTTATTGCAAGTTTAACCCCTATTCCTGTCGTTGGGGTGCCCATGCTGACGTCCGGGTTGGGTGGTCTGGATTCGCTTCTCTCCATGGTACAGATGCCCTCAGGTATTCCGGTGCCGACCATGGGTATTGGGAAATCGGGCGCTATAAATGCGGCGGTATTGGTGATCCAGATATTAAGCCTTTCTAATCCGGTATTAAGACAAAAACTGGTCCTGTATAAAAAGAAACTGGCAGATGACGTTGTAAAGAAAGATAAAGAAGTGAGGACTGGGCTTGGATTATCATAACTCAGTGATTCTTCGTATTTAAATTACGAAAGAGTTTTTATATATTATATCAAGGGAGATGAAATGCCGTTACCAACCATAGAATGGGAAGGTGACAGTGCTGGTCGCGTCCGGCTGATCGACCAAACTTTGTTGCCCACCGAATTAAAATTCGTTTATTGCGAGGATATAAAGAGCATCTGGCATGCAATTAAAACACTCATGGTGAGGGGTGCGCCGGCGATTGGCATTGCGGCCGCAATGGGTGTTGTCCTGGGCATGAAAGATGTCCATGCAAAGGATGCGGATATATTCTTCAAGGAACTCAAACAGGTGTCGTCCTATTTGCGAACCGCGCGACCAACCGCCGTCAATCTCTTTTGGGGGATTGCCCGTATGGAGCGTATTGCGGAGGAAAACAAGAACAAATCAGTCCGGGAAATAAAGGAGGCGCTCCTCCACGAAGCGATCAAAATACAAAATGAAGACAAGGTCATTTGCAGGCAGATTGGCGAAAACGGGGCTGGTCTTCTCAAAGACGGAAACGGAGTTTTAACTCACTGCAATGCTGGTGGTTTGGCTACCGCTGATTACGGCACGGCACTGGCCGTTCTTTTTAAGGCGCAAGAACAAGGCAAGCATATCAAGGTCTATGCTGATGAAACCCGTCCCCTGCTGCAAGGCGCAAGGCTGACGGCGTGGGAACTCCAGCATGCAGGAATTGACGTGACTCTCATATGTGACAGCATGGCTGCGCATGTGATGAAGCTGGGAAAGGTGCAGTGTGTGATTGTGGGTGCAGACAGGATTGCTGCCAATGGCGATACTGCCAATAAAATCGGCACGTATGGCGTCTCCATTTTGGCAAAGGAACATGGAATTCCTTTTTACGTCGCAGCGCCTGTTTCAACTTTTGATTTAAGCATAAAATCAGGGGGGGATATTCCCATTGAAGAACGTTCCCCCGAGGAGATAACCAACGGATTCGGTAGAAGAACCGCACCCGAAGGGGTCAAGGTCTTTAACCCGGCCTTTGATGTCACCCCTGCAAAAAATATTACGGCTATTATTACTGAAAAGGGAGTGATCGCAAAGCCTTCTGCTGAAAACATCCAGCGTCTCCTGGGAACATTCGTTTCATAACGGGTCATGGTGTAAAGCAAACAGTGGTGCAACAATAAAACGAAATTAAAAATCAAAAATAAAAATGCAAAATGACAAATCAGAGTGTAAAAATAAACCTTTACTTTTTTAATGCAAACATTTGTTGCCAGGTTTATCTGTGAGCTTTAATTTTTGATTTTCCATGGTTTCCTGTCTTCGTTTAATTGTGAAGCAAAGAGAAAGGTTTTCATGCATACCAGGGGTTATTTGCTATTACTAGTGTGTAGTGTTCCGTTGTCACTTCTCGGCTGTGGCAGTGATCGGATTAACATTGAGTTTAAGACTTCCCGGCAAATTTACGTTGATGATACAAAAACGGATCCGGATAAGTTAAACAAAGAACTTGAATATGATATAAGAGAAGCGGAGAAAAAACGTTTACAAAAGCAGCGTGAGGCAGAGGCGGCGGCCAGGGCAAAGGCGGAAGCAGAACAGAAGGCCAGGTCAGGCGGGGGAGAACCGGAACAGACAAGCGAAGAAATAATGCAGTCGCGGGACACCGAAGAGTTACCCCCACAACAATAAAACCAAAACCTTATCTGACCCGGATGAATCGGAACATGTAGCGCGGCATTTATGTCGCGGTCCCGCAAACGGAAGTTCATGCATACACACGTATGCGAGCTAAATTTTTTTCTGAAGATGTAAAAATATCAAAATTATTTTTGGAAGATACTCTCGAAATATATGCTTTGTTGTTTACGGCTGAGTCATAAAGGAGAATACAATGTCTGGAAAAAATCTTGCAAGGTTATTTCTTCTCGTGCTTGCCTGCTTGCTTATATTGTATAGCTACGGGTATTATAAGAAACACTATGCTTTGGCAATGCTTGAGGGGAAGATTAAGATGGGAAAATATAAAGATGCCCTTGCATCCCTCGATGAAGTGCAAAATTCTGCAATAATCCGCATCTTGGGGAAATTGGGAAAGGAAGACCCTGTGATTGCTTACAATAAAGGGGTACTGTATACCCTTATGGAAAACAAGAAAAAGGCGGGCGCAGAATACCGAAAGGCCATGGAAACGAGCGATCCTATACTTAAGGCACGGGCTATCTATAACAATGCGAACCTCATTGCAACAGATATGGATTTTTCTACCGCTGCCATGCAATATGCCGAAGTGCTGAAGATTGATGCCGGAGATTTCCAGGCAAAGAAAAACCTGGAAAGGATGAGATTGGGCGAACAGCAGTTTAATACCATGTTTAGCCCGGAACAACAGGAGCGGGAAGACAGGATAGAGGCCTTAAAACTCATCCCATGGGGCACGAAATACAAGTATAGCGGAGAACAAAAGATACGCTGGTAAAAATTAAGAAATAAGGGGTTCCATGTTATTTTTCAATTACGAAGAATATAAAATTGCCGTTTATATACTCTTCGGCTTCCTGTTTGTTTTGTATTTATTCCTTTACCGGAGAAAGTCTGCCTGGTTAAAGGCCTTCGGCCAAAGAAGTTTGATTGGAAGATTCAGCAAAATTCCCACAATCCACCGGAATCTTCTGAAAGGTGCTTGCATTAGCGCAGCCTGCTGTACAATGGGAATGGTGATATTGCAACCCAAATGGCAAACAACGCAGGATCATTATGAAAAGGAGGGGTTGGAGATTGTTTTTGTGCTTGACGTTTCGATCAGTATGCTTGCGGAAGATGTAAAACCCAACCGGTTACAGCGCGCAAAGATGGAGATATCCCATCTTGTGCAGGGATTGGAAGTCGACCGTGTTGGACTGGTAGTATTCGCAGCCCGTGCCTTTTCACTGCTTCCGTACCCTACAAATGACTATGAAAGGGTTTTCCTTCGGATATTGAATATGATTAATGAAAATTACGTGCGATTTGTGCCTTACGGGACGAACATCGGCAATGCGTTTATCCTGGCAATGAATACGTTCAGCAAAGAAGATACAAAAAAGGTAATGATTCTCCTTACCGATGGAGAAGAACAGGTTATTACCCGCAGCCAGGTGGCGGAGGCCGTGAAACTGCTTCTGGAGAGGAGGGATATCGCTATTTATGTCGTTGGCATTGGAGACCTGAAAAAGGCATCGCCCATACCCAAAAAAGATAAAGAGGGAAGCGTGACAGGTTACGAAGTCACGGAAGAAGGAGAAACCATTTATACAAAACCAAACCCGACATTTTTACGGGAAATTGCGGAAATGGTGGGCGGGACCTATCAACATGATGCCACAGGCAACGAACTCAGGCATATTTTCGAACAGGTTCTTGAACGACATAAGAATATTGTAGGGATCAAAAAGAAAAATATTATTAAAGACGTGTCGCAGTATTTTCTCGGCGGTGCGCTGGCGTTGCTCGCTCTGTATTTTATTTTATGACGCATCCTGTAAACCGTAATGCACTGATAGTCTGTGAGGTATTAGCCGGGAGGTTCTAAACCCCAACAGACTATCAACACATGTGAAACAGATACATTTTGTTACTTTTAGAAATCCTTAAAAGCCTCTTCATCCATAGGAATGATTGCATCTGCATCTAATCCCTGGTGAAGCCTTTTGTCAAATCCGCGCTCTTTCCCGTTTCCATTCCTGTTGCCTTCGTCCTGTATGATATGTTCTTTTTTACCGCGGACTCCCGGTCTCTTCGCCGGTTCTTTTGCTGCCGGAGGTGTACATTCGCGCGTTCCTGATTCCTTGTTTCCCGCCTCTTTGGCGATTTTGTCCACTAAAGAGAGCAAGCTATTTGCCTGTGCAGACAACTCTTCGCTCGCCGATGCTGTTTCCTCTGCGTTTGCAGCATTTTGCTGTATAACCTGATCCATCTGGGTTATGGCTTTTCCTACCTGGCTAACACCTTCAGATTGTTCCTGTGATGCATTGGCTATCTCGTTTACCAGATCAGTTACCTTCTTGACATTTTTCACAATTTCTTTGAGGGATTCTCCCACCTTGTTTGTTAATCCCACACCAACATCTACCTTTTTTGCACTGTCCTCGATCAGTTGAGCCGTCTCCTTTGCAGCGTTTGCGCTCCGTTGTGCCAGGTTTCTTACCTCTTCCGCAACAACGGCAAATCCCTTCCCGTGTTCACCCGCCCTCGCCGCTTCTACAGCCGCATTTAAGGCTAACAAATTGGTCTGGAATGCAATCTCGTCAATTACCTTGATGATATTTGCTATCTTCTTGCTGCTATCGCTGATCTCGTGTATTGCGGTGTTAAGCATCCCCATAGCATGGTCCCCCTGTTCCGCAGAAGCATTACACAGGTTGGCGAGGCCTGCTGCCTCTTTTGCGTTGTCGGCGTTTTGTCTGGTCATTGCAGAAATCTCTTCCATAGATGAAGACGTCTCCTCAATTGAAGCCGCCTGTTTTGAAGACCCTTCAGCTAGGTTCTGGCTTGATTCAGAGATTTGTTCGGCTGCCGAGGCAACCTGGGACGATCCCTCCGTCAGATCGGCCAGCAGCATCTTGAAAAGGCCTGATATCTTTCCCGTAATCTTCAGCACGATCCATCCCAGCCCTATGACAAAAAGCACAGCCGCTATGCCGATAATAAAATTCCAGTTTTTTAATAATGTCGCCGCCTTAAAGGCCTCCTCTTTATCAATTTCTGCGATAATTGCCCATTTTGTGTCCTGTATATCAAGGGGTGCATAGGCGCTTAGTACATCATAACCCCTGTAATCTTTTATTATCCTGCAATCACTCTTACCGGATAATGCATCTTTTGTTGCCGCCGTGTCTATCTTGTTTACCAATATCGTCCTTTTCTCGGAAAACCGGGAATCAGACCTCATAAACTTGTCACTTCCCACAAGATAGGTCTCCCCGGTTTCTCCCAGCCCGGCCCTTTCGGTCATAATAAAGTTGATCTGATCAATGGGTATTTGAATTATCAAAACTCCTATTTTATTAAATCCTGCATAAACAGGGGCAGCAATAAACGAGGCAGGTTCAAGGTTAGAAGGCGCGTACGCCTCAAAATCGATCATCTTCACAAGGTCTTGTCCGTCTGCGTTGTTTACTTCCGTATAAAGCCTGGCAATATTTGTATCCGCATACGGACCATGTACAAGATTAGAACCAAAATCCGGCTCTTTAAAAGCGGTATATACGACGTCTCCGGTCTCTGAATCGATTAAAAAGATGTCGTAATAACCGCATTTTTCCAATAAACCTTTGAAATAGGGATGGTACGTGGTATGTAAACTGCTGTATTCACTTCCATCCGTTGCATTGAGATAATCGATTTTTTTCTCTTTCCGAAACGGATTTTTTTTGACGTAAAGCTCGTGGGCCTTCTCAGCGCCTATCTCCCTGAATGCCCGCTTCATTTCCTGCATGGCGCTGCAGATCGTTGGATCCTCGGATAATGCAGCAATATCCAGTCGTATCCTCTTAAAATATCCCTCTATCTGTTCTTTTTTTATGTCCCTTACAGAAGTCAAATGATTAAAAGACTGCTCGGAAAGGGACTTGCTTGCTATCCGGTAACCCAACATCCCTGTAATGATAAAAGGCAGTAAACCTGCAATTACAAAGAGCGTTAGGATCTTTGCATTAAGGGTAATCTTCATTATTACCTCCTGTTGTTATATCAAAATCTGCGCACCGCTTGTTTCCCGGAGAAAAACCCCACAAACCCAAGGGGCTTCCCCTGATGCAGAAAATTTCCATCCTTAGAAAACGCAACTCCTTTTTCGGTATTATCGGCAGGTTAATAAAATTATTTAATATAAATATTTTAACAACACTAAATATTTGCAGTTTTTCTCTAAATTATTTAGCTTGATCTACCCCGTACTCATATTTAACTTGACAAAATATTCTTATTGGGTAATAATCGCAACGGCTTTTACTGATAAATGATTCGTTGTGAAGAAAGGGTTCTTATTTTCGCAGTCAATTTTCAAAAACCAGACAATCGGAGGTCCTGCATTTTATGATAAAGCAAATCCTTGTTCCTACAGATGGTTCTGAAAACAGCTTTACTGCAGCCGATTATGCAATAAACATATCGCGTCTGTTTAACGCCGGCATCAAGGTATTGTTTGTTAAAGACGTCAAGGTATTGACCGGTCCCCTGATCCATGACATCGGGACGAGTATTGGGGGAATGGTTCCCTATGGGACGTTTAATCAAACCGTAAGGGAAATGATGGAATCGCAGGCTGATGCGGCATTGAATCTGATAGAGGGGAAATGCAGCCAGGCAGGAATACCTTTTCGCCGGGAGGTAAGAGAAGGGGTTGTAAGTCGAGAAATCATCAAATCCGCTGATGACTGCGACCTGATTTCTATGGGAAAGATGGGGGCTCATGCCGAATGGCGTGACGTATTTTTAGGCACCAATGTTGAATTTGTAGTACGGCAGACCCATATACCGGTACTCATTACGCCATCCGAATTCAAACCTTTTACCAAGATGCTAATTGCTTATGACGGAAGCTCGTTTGCTGATAAGGCGCTGCAGAGCGGCGCTGAAATAGCACAACCCATGAAATTGCCTGTAACCGTGGTCTTCGTGGCAGGCAAAAAAGAAGAAGCATCAGAGACGTTATCAAAGGCGAGGGCCTTTCTTGAAGGTTACAATCTTATTGTCACCACCGTCGCAAAAGAAGGAGGCGATCACGCAAAAGGTATCCTGGAACTCTGCAATGACGAAGACGAAAAATTTGATGTCCTGGTTATGGGTGCCTATGGCCATTCCAGACTCCAGGAGATGATTCTGGGAAGCACCACGGTAAGGGTCATGCGATCCACAAATTGCCCGATCCTGCTCTGTCGTTAACAGGCTTGTCATTGCGGAAATAATATCTTGAGTCTCCGAGGCCTAATTATAAAGATAAAAATTAAGTATTAAAAAGAGTATCAACTCACGGGGGGGATGTATTATCGAACACGTGCATAGTATAGATTATTATCACATGGAAGATGAGCATGGCCACAAGCATGAGTACAGGGCCCATGAACGGAAGAGGCTCATTCTGGCCAGTGTCATTACCGGCGGCATTTTTGTTGTAGAAGTTATTGGAGGGATTATCACCAACAGCCTTGCCTTGATTAGCGATGCGGGTCATATGCTCACTCACCTGTTTGCACTGCTGGTAAGCCTCTTTGCGTTATTCTTTGCCGCAAAACCCCCCACAGAGAAAAAGACATATGGCTTTTATCGTTTAGAGATATTAGCGGCATTGTTTAACGGAATAACCCTCATTGTGATAACCCTATGGATATTTTATGAGGCATATCACCGCTTTATGCATCCGGAAACCATATCGAGCGGCAAGATGTTTATCGTGGCAATGATTGGTTTAATTGCCAATATAGCCTGTATCTACATCCTGAAAGGGGGTGGATACGGACATGAACACAGTTTGAATGTAAAAGCGGCGTTTCTGCATATGGTGGGTGATACATTTTCTTCCTTCGGCGTCATAATCGGGGCTGTTGTCATTTATTATACCCACTGGTTTGTTGTCGATCCCATCATCAGTGTCATGATCTGTGTACTTATCCTGATCTGGTCTTATAAACTGATAATGGAATCCGTTGACATTCTCCTGGAAGCAACTCCGAAGGGAATTAATATTGATGAAGTTATTACCAGCCTCAAACAGATACCCGGTGTTGACAATGCCCATGACATTCATATCTGGACCATTACTTCCGGTATGTATTCCATGAGCGGCCATATTGATACGAAAGATATGATGATCAGTGAAACTACCCGGCTTTCCAAGGAAATCAACCGCATCCTGGGTGAAAAATTTAAGATCGGCCATACGGTAATTCAGTTTGGGTGCGAGTGCAAAACCAACAACGCCTACAACAATCACAATCACCGTTAGTGCCCTATAAAAACAACTTCCATGGCGGCCTTTTGTCCTGCGGCGGAAAAGACGATATTCGTGGTGCCCGGCGAAATGCCGTGTACGATAAAAATGGCCTTGCCAGCCGGGTCTGTCAATGCCTCCGGTGTAACGGTCGCAACCGTTGGAGATGTGCTAATAGCGGTAACTTTTATGCCGAAAAGAGGACCTCCCTCCTTATCCAGCAATCTGACAAATACTGTATCCTCTGAACCTGAATGGGCGCCAAGCTTGTGCGGGCTCACAATGATATGTATTCCGTCTTCAAAGGGAGGAGGGGGGGATTGCGGAGAGATGAGCGTACAGGAGTCCAGTAGAATGATGCCAAACCACAGTAAAGAAAAAAACACCTTGTTTTGATTAAAAAATTTCATGACATTTTTTCTCCTCTCTTCAGACTACTTTTGGCACTGTCTGTTAATCGGACGGGATAAAGATTAAAAAGTATTGGTAAGGAAGCAGGAATGTGTGTCTTTGCAATAGGGTAAAACCGGCCTGCTTCAGTTCGTTTATGACTGTTTCCTCAGGAAGGCGAAATTTTACGGGTGGGCCTATAGGGCTTTCGTCGCTGAATTCCAGAATAGCTATTCTCCCTTGCGGTCTTAAAGTCTGCTTTATCTTCTTCAAAAAATCAACGGGTTGCGTCATTTCATGATAGGTACTCAGAAAGATGGCGATATCCAATACCCCCCCTGGTAGTTTGGGGTTATCCATATCGCCCCGCAGGAGTTTTACATTCTGTAATCCTTTATCACCCAATCGTTTGCTTATATAATCCAGCATCTCCTGCTGTATGTAACTGCATAAACAGTCCCGGTCGCTCCCACGCGTTCAGATAACTTTACGGTAAGGTATCCTGAACCCGCGCCAATGTCTGCGACAGTCTGGCCTTTTTCGATCTTCAGGGCATTCAAAACTGCATCGGGTTTTTGCCATGTGTCACGATCAGGGTCTTCAAGTAACGGTATTTTTGACGGGCTGAAAAGCTTGCTCGGACGTTCGCGTTTTATCTCTTCTTTTGAAGAGGCATTGACGCACAGGCAGAAAACCGCTGCGCAGGCAAAAAACACGTTCCAGCATCGAATGTATGAGTTTATTATGTTCCCGGCTTTTTCCCGCAATGACATTTTGCGCCGTGCACCTTTTTCTGATAGAATCTGTTCGCGTAAAAATTTCATCTTCTTTATCACTCTGAGATAAGATTTAAAAGGTCTTCCCCCTTCGGGAAACCGTCATTTACCAAGCATCATAAGTCTCTTGAGTTCCGCTGCGGCATCCTCTTCCCTGTCCAGTTTTTTGTATAATTCTGCAAGGTTTTTGTGGATGATGGGATTAAAAGGATTGATGTGGTTGGCTTGCGACAAAATTTGAATGGCCGCATCATACTCACCTTTTCGTTGGTAGAGTTCGCCCAGTGAAATATAGGTAGTGGTGTATTCCGGGTAATATTCGAGGGCAACCCGCAGGATTTCCTCCGCCCGGGCATACTGCGTGTCCATGATATAGGACATGGCTAATTTATTCTGAATTTGCGGTGAAATGTGGCCTGCCTTCCTGAATGCCTTTTCGTATTCTATGATAGCTGCATTGTGGAGCCCTTCGCGGCGCAGGAGGTCACCCAGAACGGCATATTTCCTGGCATCTTTTGCCTCTATTTCGGCAACACTTTCAAGATCATCTACAATTGCTGATGCTTCTTTGATCTTTGTGGGAAGTATCTGAATGCCGTGAATCCTCCGGAATTTTTTCTGCTTAAGGTCTTGCAGCCAGGTTCTTTCAAACTCGGCGAACGAAATACCTGTTGCAGAAGATACAGCATCTTCCGTTGATTTTCCGCTCCTGATACCATCCAGAATAGACACAAGTAAAGGATAACCGCCCCGGTTATACAGGTAGTCAATGACGGTGAATACTTCTGCAAAGGCCAGGGCTGTATCCTCCTTCTTCTTTAGTTTAGCCAGGGAAGGATGCATCTGTTCGAATGTAATAAAATAATCCTTTTCTATTGCCTCGGCCAGCAGGCTTTCTAAAGAAACCGGAAGTTTTGGAGATATGTCTTCGAGCCAGCGTCTTTCTTCATACTTGGCAATGCCTTCATGAAGCCAGATAGGTACACGATTGTAAGTCTTTTTCATGATTACGTAGTGGACGTACTCATGGGTCAGGGTATCGAGCCACTGATACCCCCTCGGCAGAAGGCGCGGGCTTGTGATGATCACGCGATTAAATAAGCAGATTGCTACCGTTCCTGATGTTTCAATCTCATCTTTGGTGAGTGTTGAAATGGTACAAAAGCTTTCTGCATCGGGAAATACTTCTACAAGGATTGGTTTTTGAGGGAAATAGTTGAGATCATTTCCAATAGCGTCATAAGCCTTTTCAAGGGTATCTAAGGCATAGTCAACCAGTATTGCATCCTTCTCTTCAACATATCGAAACAGGAAGTGTTCAGTCTTTACCTCCTTGAACTTACTTGTCGTTTGAAAAATCTTATCTACAAAGTCATAAAATTTTTGGCCCTGTTGCGCGATGTCAGGTTCTTGTAACGCCTCTTTCAAAAACGATAAGGATTCTTTATAATTTCCCTCATAGAAGCGTACTTCACCTGCAAAAAAGCGCACATAGGGGTTTTCCGGGGCAGTCAGAAGCAGCTTGTCGGCGACTGCTGATGCCTCCTCAATTTGCCACGTTTGCAAACATTCCTCTCCATAGGTTATTTCACCGATGACATCGAAAAATTTTGATTCCTGGGCACTTGTCTTAAATCCAGGTAAAACGTGGATTGCAAATGCAATTATGAATATAATAACAGATTTTTTCAAAAGTAAGACACCCTTTGAAAATCAAAAGTTAAATCAAACGCGTCGAAAAAGACACGCAGGACTTTGCTTTAGCCTTGAGTACCTGCAAGTGAACGGGTAAACTTTAAATGTCGAAATATTTTTTGCAAGATACTGGCAAGGAAACCTCAAGCGTGTAGGAGACAAAAAAGCTTAACCACAAAGTTCACAGAGTACCATTTATTACCCTTTTTATTCCGTCTTTTAGTTTGACAACATTAAAATTTTTGCTAAAAATGTCAACGTATTTTTATTAAGTACCTAATCCACCAATCTCTGATAGTAGTCCTTGTTCAGATCCTTATATTTTTCAGGCAGTCCTTCTTTTAAGGCGTTCAAGATATCCTCCCGGAATTCCCTGGGTACCTTGTATGCCTCTTCGGAGGGTATTTCAACTCGTTCTGTAGAAACGCCAAACTGTCCTTCTTCCGTGCGGCCACGGAAAGGTCTCGGCATGGGCATACCTGCACCCATCATTCCTTTTGTGATACGTTCCTGTGCCCTTTCCATGCCCTTCTTTGCTTCCGCGAGGCGGTACAGCGATTCCCTTTCATCAATAACGGCTCCCTGTACATCGTGTTTCTCCAGTTTTTGTCCGGCTCCTTCCATGGATTGTGATGCCATGTCAAGCTGCCTGTCTGCGTTTTCATCCATAAATGGATTTTGCTGAGAAATCTCCCCTGCCATCTCCTTGAGGTCATCTGCCTCTTTTTGCAGTTCTTTTTGCTTTTCCGCATATTGCTGTAAAGCGTCCTTGTCTTCCGGGGTCAACCCGGCAAGCTGCTGCTCTTCAAGTGTCTTCATCAGAGACTCGAGGTCCTTTATGATCTGCTGGTTTTGGTGGGCAGCGTCCCCGACCTTTTCCGGGACTTCCCGCTCCTTTTTGGATACCTCCTCTTTTTGGGCAATCCTTTTTTGCTCCAGGGTATGTTGCATACGGCTATTCCACTGGTTTAAGTTGGTTGATAGTTCTTTGGCAAGGTTTAACGATTCTTTTACATCCCATCCGTTCAGCATCTCTTCTAAATGGGATAACGTCTCCTCCGCCTGCGGAAGCTCCCGTGACAAAGAAAGAAAATCCCTTTGAAGGGGATCTTTATTGATCTCCCGGTTCAGTTCCGCATTCTTCCTTGCCAGTTCCGCCACTTTGTCAAATTGTTCCGGCGGGATGCCCATGTCTTCTTCGCCACCGAACAATTCGCTAAACCGGCTTGCCATCATCTCTCTTTGTTCGGACATACGTTTGAATTCCTGGTTTACCCGCAAATATTCCTGTAACAGGTTGTTTTTCATCAGAATGTCTTTTGTCCCGGCGATGTCGTTTTTAATTGCCTCTACTCGTTCCCTTTGTTTTTCAAAAAACGATTGAAAGGTCTCCTGTGTTAATTCTGAGGTGCGCTTTTGAATATCCCTCTTCAATTTGTCCGTATTTTCCGTCAATTCTCTCTCTTTATTTTCCAGTTCTGATATTTTGTCCAGTAATTGATTCGTATCCCTGAGCATGTCCGAATAGGACGAATCTGCAAAATTTTGAGCAGAAGATCTCATCTGGTTCATCATTTCCTGAAGCGCGGAAAGCAGTTTCTGGGCTGATTTCAGTGCTTCATCCAGATCCCCTTTGCTGAAGGCCTCTCTCATGGCATCCAGTTCTTTTGTAATAGTATCCTGTTCGAGATTTTTCAGGGCATCTGCGTTTAAAAATTCATCCATATGTTCTCCCTGCGCCATCTGCATGAGTTCTTCCATCATCTGCCGGACGGCCTCCTCGATCTTTGTGAGTTCAGAGAGCGCCTTTTCCCAGAGTTTGGGATCTTCTCCTTCCCGTAATTTATCGAGCAGTTTTTCAATATTGTTGTGGGATTGAATCAGGTTTTTCCCCGCATCCAAAACGTCTTCCAGTTTTTGCTTTTTTATTAAATCATTCAGGAAGAGGATCGTATTTTCCACTTCAGTCACCTCTTCGTCCTGGACCTTTTGTAATTCATTTAAAAGGGAAACCGGGATAGAATCTTCCGGTATGGCCAGTACGGAGTGCCGGAGGGCCATCCGTTTTTTATCTGTCACATCGCGGAATTTGTTTTTCAGGTTTTCGAGGGAATAATACACGCTGTAATTTGCCATGGCATCATCTTGCATGCCCACCAAAATATCAGTAAAAAGAGTGACAATTCTTTCCGCGCGTTCCCGAATGCCATCTTGTGTCATCACCAAATAGTCTTTTGATGTGCACTTCTCGTCGTCAATCCTCTTCGTCAGATCGTCTGATAACATATAGAGCATTTCCTGCAGGAGTGCTTCTTGCAGTTGGATCAGTTCCTGATGCTTTTTTTTAGAACTGTATATCTCCAGATAAAACGTTTTGGAATTGCTGACCTTGGGACCTGATATCGCGTCATTGTCCTTTACTTCCAAATGGTATGCAATTTTATCATCAGGCCGCAGACCCAATTCGCTCAATGACCACAAGTACGCCCCGCTATAGTCAAGCTGCTTTTTGGTAAAGGTGGTAAGCGTCCTGGCCTTTCTCCCGTCCGCCTCTTCAAACACAAGGGCAATTTCTCCGATTCCAAAGTCGTCTTTTGCCCTATACATAAGTTCGACCGTATCCTTTTCATTAACCGTTATGTCTTTTGCCGGAGCAGTGACAAAGATTTCCGGAAATTGGTCTGTTTCCGCCTGAATGGTGTGGGGTATTGTATCCCGAAAAACCCTGCCCCCGGGGTCTGTGGTTTCAAAAATATACGTTCCGCTCTCCAGCAGCGATAAAACACCTTTTATCACTTTGCCATTTTCCACTACAAAGGGAATTATGGTTGAATTGTTGAAGACAATCCCTGCCGATTGGAGGGGTCGGTCGCTGATAGCGCTTATCTGTACTTCGCTTCCCTTCAATGCCGTGATATTGCCGGTGGTGTTGTAGTGGGTCTTTGGTTGTAATCCTGAATATAAAGGATACCGATAACTTATGGTAATATCTCCGATAACGGGGGCCAGGTAAGCCATGCCCCTTTCAACAGAGATTTTTCCCGTTCTTAAGTAGCTGAAAAGAAGCGGTATATTTTTATGAAAGTATGAGCGTTTGGATACATAAAGCGTACCGGAGAAAAGCACAGAGGTGATCAGGATTATAGTGCTTAATCGCAGGAATCCTTTATGAATTGCCTGATGGATGTCAAGCTGTCTCAGTCTGTTGGCCGTATCATCAACCAGCATCGAGATGAGGTGTTCAGAATACGCTACGTTTTTTTTGCGTGGCTTGGTCTCGGTCAGTTGTATTGAACTGATGAGAGAATTATTTAAGGAGGGATATCTTTGTTCGAGGAACAGAGCAATTTTTTCCTTGTTCAGGAGAGACGCCAGAGGAATCAGGAGCGTCTTGAAAAAAACGAAACCGAGTATGATAAGGCTGCAGAGGGAGAAGATGCCGGGTCCCAGCGGAAAACGTGCAAGGCTATAAATACTTGCTGCTCCCAGCATGAAAAGAAGCAAGCTGACGGAAAATAACAGTGCAACGCCGCCAGAAAGCCTGTTTACAACGGCGTTCTTGCAAACCGTCCGTAAAAATAATTGTATAATGTCCAGGCTATTTTGTGACTTTGTATCTCTGAAATTAAGCAGGCTAATAAAATCAATGAAATCCTTCAGGGTTTGCATTGATTTTAAAAATATCCCTTTCGTCAATCTGATTCCTCGTGAAGATATGGATGTAATATAATCTCTTCTCATAATAAAATTAAGGTTATGCCTTGCGCGCCCTTTTGTCAAACAAAATCTTATTTATTGAAAAACGCAAATTTAAGGCTACAATGGTTCTGTAATGGCCGATCCAAAAATATCCGTTTCACATTCTCGGGTTTTTTAAAAGCGAGGGACAAAACCTGGCTTTATGCGCAAAGTGTATCAAATGATGTTCACCGTGTATTCATGGGTGTTATTTGTTTCACTCTGGATGCTTTCTACAGTGACAGCTGTAATTTTAAGTATCGATACAAAGGAGAAGGAAAATGTATTCAATACCACAGAAAGATTCTTCAGCCGGATTGCGTTTAAGCTTCTTGGTATGAAGGTAGAAATTCAGGGTTTGGAAAATATACCCAGGGATGAGCCCGTTATTTTCATCTCGAACCACCAAAGCATGATGGATATCAAACTTTCCCTTGCCTTTATCCCCGTAAACTTCAGCTTTATTTCAAAGGATACGGTTTTCCACGTCCCGATCCTGGGAGCATATATGACCGCATCGGGACATATCCCCATCCGGAGGACGGAAGACAGAAAGGCATATGCGACCCTTTTGGCCGCTGTTAATAAACTGACGGCGAAAAAGTCTCTTGTGGTGTTTCCAGAAGGAACAAGAAGTGAGGATGGCAGACTGGGTGAATTCAAAAGGGGTATTTCGCTGATTGTTTTGAAATCAGGAAGAAGGGTCGTTCCAATGGCTATATGCGGCAGTAATCAATTCATGCCGAAACGCGGGTGGTTATCTCATCCGGAAAAAAGATATGTGAGAATATCCTTTGGTACACCCCTGTCTTTTGACGGTTCGCGGACAGACCGGGAATACACCATTTATGTAATAAACAAATTGCAGAAAGAGGTGTCGGCTTTGATGGAATATAAACAATAAAAAAGGGTTGTTTTTTTTGTTTTGATTTATAATAATGTGTGACATCGAAGGCGAAGCGCGAACAAAATACTCGAAGTAAATAAAAAATCACGGAACATGTCTTCTCTGAAAAAGGTAAAGAAAATATTGGAGGATCTATCCCTGGCTGAGCTTTATGAGGCCAGGAGTTGTATTGATAGCCTCATCACACAACGGGAGGAATGCGTCGCAAAATCACAAAAAGAAACAAAGGGGACAGCGGACAAATTGCCATGCCCGCTGAGGCATGAACGATTTTACGATATCTTTACCTGTAAGGTTAAAAAGATAAATGAATTGAAAAAGCCGGCCTTTATAGGAACTGTGGTTGACATTTCCCGGGGGGGATTGCGGTTGAAAACAAAGAAAAAAATAGCCGTAGGCAATATCCTGGTCGTTTTCCCTGAAAAAAAGGATGAGTTGGGCGCCCTTGCAGTTTCCCCTGATTATGATCACATCGGGAATAAAATTTTTGTAGAAGTAATTCGCGTAAAAGAGTTAATGGGGATGTCTGAAATAGGGTGCAAGTTTTTGCCTCGCAACAGTCTGCTTTTTAATATCATTGTATAACGTGCTTTTTTGCCACGCTTTCTTAAGAAATTTAAGAAAGAAGGGATTCGCCGGGTTAAGAGTGTTTTTATTGTTGACTTTGATGTTGATTCAATATACATTTATAAAAGGACTTAGGAATTAATCGATAGATTTATAATGTTTTGTCGTCAAAGGGATGATAATAAAAATATATGAAAAAAACGCTGATGGGTATATGCCTCATCTTCAGTATTGCTGGCTGTGCGTCTTCAAATAAAAAATACAATAGCCAGGCCGATCAGTATCATTTGGCGATGCATTTTAATAATCTCGGCGCAAAGTATGTAAACAAAGATATGATTGATGAAGCGATTGTACAATTTAAGAGGGCACTTGTAATCAAACCTGATTTGGCGGAGGCGCGCAACAACCTTGGTGTTGCTTATTGCAGGCAAAGGATGTTTGATGACGCAATAGCTGAATTTAAACTGGCAATCAAGAGCAATCCGGATTATTCGAAGGCGCACGACAACCTGGGATTTGCATACAGGAATAAAAAGATGTTTCACGAAGCCATTGCAGCGCATAATCTGGCGCTGAAGATAAATCCTCACGATTCAGAGGCAAAGAGGAATTTAGAATTGGCCAAAGAAGAGAAAGAGATATATGAAAAAACCAGGGCGTATCAAATAGCCAACAAAGGAATAGCTCCCGGAACCATTGCGGGCTATAACCAGTATACAAGAGGATTTTTGGATGAAGCTATTATATCATTTAAAAAGGTCTTGGCTGAAGATCCTACCGATATGATGGCATCTTGCTACCTGGGTCATGTCTATGCCTTGAAGGGTATGCTCGGTGAGGCCATCTGCCTGTACAAAGACATTCTTGCCAGGGATCCTTCGAACGTCCTGATACGATTGCACCTTGGGGAGGCATACCTGGGGAAGGGACTTTGCGATGAAGCGATTGTGGAATATGAAAATATACTGAAGACTAATCCACATAACGCGCGCGCCTTATATAAACTCGGTGAGGCTTACACGGAGAAAGGGTCATTGGATAAAGCTATCGTTGTTTACAATAAAGCAATTGAGTCTAACCCGAACTTCCTGGAGGCATATGATAAGCTGGGTGCTGTTTATTTTCAGGAAGGTTTCTACGACGATGCAATTTCTTCATGGAGAAAATTGCTGGAATTAAATCCTGCTTCAGCGAAGACGCATTTTAATCTGGGAGTGGCTTATGCAAGTAAAAACATGATAGAAGACGCTATAGCCGAATTTAAGAAGACGATAAATACAAATCCCGCGAATGTGGATGCCCGTTATAATTTGGCATATGCGTACGAGGAAAAAGGAATGATAGATGAAGCGGTTGCGGAATATAAAAAGGCACTAGATATAAATTCGGGCGGGCAAGGGAGAAATACCGGGGAAACACTGAACGAACAGGAAGAATCCGGGAAGGTAATTGTTACATTTGATAAACAGGACTCATGATCTTTGAAAGAAAACAGCTATGAAGCAAAAACTAAAGATGTTTATCATAATAGCGATGGCAGTGCTTATTTCGTTCATTGCTATCTATGCCTTTAAACGTGTTTCCACTGCCATTGAACAGGTGCGTGGGGCTGAATTATTATGGAAATGTTTCGCGATATGGATCAAGAGCATCATATTAACGCAGACGGTGCTGGTACTGGGCGCATTATTTTTGTTTATGCTGCGGAAGCCTAAAGGTACAGTATAATTAATGACACGTTTTCTTGTTTTTTTGATAGCTGCCTATGTCATTTATTATCTTGTGAAAAATAGCTTAAAGAGCAAGGCGCCGGAGAGAGATGCCCGGCGTCATCAGGATAAAAAAGCGGATGTAGTTACGACACGACTAAAAGAGATTGCCTACGTTTTTTATTCAGCGACAAAAGATGGGGATGCCTGTGATGTATGCATGTCACTCGACGGGAGACATATGCTTCCCAATCACAAACTGTTCCATACCATAAAACCTCCCCATGCGGGCTGCAAAAATCCCAACGGATGCCGTTGCACCCTTGTATATGTGACACGCGATGAAGAAGGAAGCGGGGAAATAGAATCTCTTTTAAAAAGATATGGCGGTATGTGTGATAGGCGCACTCTTGATAAAGTGCGTAAGGGATAAAACAGGCAGTATGGCAAAAACGATTATAATCTTTGTGACAGCGGGTTCAGTCGATGAAGCGAGAAAAATAGGTCAAACCCTGGTCGAAGAGGGCAGTGTCGCCTGTTGTAACATTATCCGGCCTGTCGAGTCTGTTTTCAAATGGCAGGGCAAATTACATGTGGAAAACGAAGTGTTGATGATATGTAAAACGAAAGAAGATTTGTTTGAGACGGTGGAAAAACGCATCAAACAATTACATGGCTATGAGGTGCCGGAAATTATCGCCGTGCCAATTACCCGGGGTGAGAAAAATTATCTTGATTGGGTAACAAAGTCGACCGAAACTCTTTGCTAAACCCGGCCCATATTCGTTCTCTTTCCCTTCCCTCTCTTTTGCAGATATTCACCAGATGGGACCTTTTCTCTGCCTGAAAATTTATTTTCTGCACTCATCGGTTAATCTCCGGTACGCCAGAAATTCCCTTTGTGCCTCTTCTTTCATGCCCTTTCGCTCATAGATGATACTTAAACCATAATGTGCTTGCGCGAAATTGGGGTCAATTCTGACCGTTTCTTCAAGTGCGGCAGCCGCCTCATCCAGAATCCTGCTTTGTGAATATGCGCTTCCAAGATCAAAGTATACGGAGGGATTATAAGGATTTACCTCAATGGCCTTTTGCAGTGAGGTAATTGCTTCATCAAGCACCCTTTTGTCTGAATAGGGATTTTGTATATTGTAATGGGCCGCTGCTGCCTTGCGGACTGCTGCAATGGCATTCGCAAGCACCCGTTTGTCAGCGTAAGCCTTGCCAAGTCTGTAATGCGCGTCCGCATTGCCGGGCTCGATCTTTACCACCGTACTGAATTCTTCGATTGCGTCGTCAAACAATCTTTCTTCAGCATAGACGATGCCGAGGTTGTAATGTACCTTTGGGTTTTTCGGATCAATTTCTATCGATCTCCTGTAAGACGCTGCAGCCTTGACGTTGTCACCTTTCGCATAATATGTCAAACCAAGATGGTAGTGCGCAAGGGCATGATTTGGGTTGATATCGCTGACTTTTTTAAATTCGGCGGCCGCATCGTCCAGCAGTTTTTTCTCGAGAAATATCTGTCCCAGACCGAAATGGGCATCCGTGTAGTTTGGATTGATTTCGATGGCCTTTTTGAATGCCTGAATCGCTTCATCCGCCTCATTGTTGGCGGCATAAACCACTCCTAAATTATACAGGGATATGACATCTTTCGGATTAAGCTCCAGCGTCCGTTTATACGCATGAATGGCTTCGCTGTACATCTTTTGCGATTTATAGGCCTCTCCCAGCTTGCTATATGCTAATTCATGGTTGGGGTCCAATTGCGTCACGGATGTGAGCGCGGCTATCGCTTCTTCCCGGAGACCCTTTTCAAGGTAAAGCAAACCTAACTGGAGGTGTGCATCCTTATAGCTCGGCTCAATTTCCGTGGCCTTTTTTAGCTCCATAATAGCCTCGTCTGCCATTGTCCGGTTATCATATGCCATTCCCAGGTTATAGTGTGCCTCCGCTAAACCTGGATTTATGCGGATGGCTTTTTGATACGCAGTGATAACCTCATCGGGCATATCAACCTTTGAACATCCGTATATGCATCCAGAAACTAATACTGCCATTAACATTATTCCCCTGAATGGCGATACTAGATTCTTTATCATTCCCCTCTCTCCCATGAAAACTGTTATCGATACGCGAATTTGCCTGTCACGGACTTATTAATTAGGCCTTCGTCGATTTTTCTATAGAGAAACGATCCTCATCTCTCCACAGCCTTTCTCCTCCGGTGTTACCCGTTTACGCGGAGGATTTATGGAGTTACCTCATTCTCGTTACACTTCTTGCTCGTCCAGGTTATGGGGAATATATCAAATAGGCTATATATTGTCAAATGTTTATTTGATAGATAGTTAGATAATTAAAAAACCATTACTCCCATCCGAGTTTTCTGATTTCCTTAATCGACCTGGTCACTTCATCACAGACTTTTGAGACCGCAGCCTCGTCTTTAAACCTCACATTGATGTTGTACTGGACTTCGTTTTTCACAAGGTCGCGTTCAAACTCGTAATGCTGCAGTTCCATAGAGTTTCTTTTCAATATTTCCACAATGGATGTAAATTTGGGCTCTGAACCGGAGACACATATCTTGAGCGTTCTATAGGTATCACGCTTGATATCGCGTTCAAAGAGAGGCCCTAATAAAAGTGCAAAAAGGGTGATAACTGTCGTAAGTATTGCGGGTGTATAACAACTGCTTCCTATTGCCAAACCGATTCCTGCCACGACCCATAAAGATGCCGCAGTCGTTAAGCCCCTCACCGTTGTTTTAAACCTCATAATTGTACCTGCACCCAGAAAACCGATTCCGGTTACCACCTGGGCAGCAATCCTAGCAGGGTCGACCCTTATGATGGAATCAGCTGCAAAAGTTTTATATCTTTGGAAGATGTGCTCAGATACCACCATCATCAGGGTTACACCCACGCATACCAGGATATGAGTCCGCAATCCGGCGGGTCGTCCCCGTCGCTCCCTTTCCCACCCAATAATTCCGCCTAAAACGGCTGCAATGAGAAGTTTTCCGACAGCATTGTCAAAATTTCCTAAAATACTGTGAAGAGAACACATATCTGCTCCTTCATTTATCAAAGAGATTTGTTTTATATAAACCATTTTATATAAAAGATTTAAGTGTTAACGGTGAGTATAACCACGTCAATAATTAATGTCAAATGTTTATTGGTTTACACCAATATCAAGATCGGGTATTACCGTTTTGGTAGTGCGAACTTCACTTGCAGGACAGAGAGGTGGATGCCGTACTATCTTCAAAAGGATCGCAGGCTGTGATTTGTCAAATTTATACAGAGCAACCACTCCATCATTCCATAAAGGTGGTACGGACAATCTCAGTTTGTCCGTGCCACTGTGTAAAAATTCAAATTGTGTGAGCATTTTGAGCATAAATACTTGTGTTCACTCGAGTCATGATGCTTTTTCTAAATACAAAATTGCTATCTTGAGGGTAAGGGAGATCAATTTTTTTACTTAGGACATGCGATGTTATTGTACGGATTATTTTATGTAGCTATAGATTATGTTGTACAGAAAGTGTGCCATGTCACACATGTGTCGCGACTCACTTGTGTGACATGGCACACTTTTTATGTCTATTTGAATTTACTAAGATAAATGTATTTCCACGGTTTTTTGTTCATAAGTATTTAAAATTCAAACTATTAAAAAATATTCTATTAAAATCAATTCCTTTGCCCCTCTCCTGGCTTTTATTTTGCGAAAGCTAATTTTACTTTTGGAAAACATTACGATAAGGGTAAACCCTGAGCGATCAGGGGGCGCAAAGTAGTGGATCTTTAAATCTACACGGAAGTGGTTTGAAAAAGCCATTTTTGCAGGAATAAAGACAGCCTTACTGCCGAAGATGTTTTGAGTAAATATCTTTGCAGTAAGGCTTTTTTATTTATTGCCCCCGGACAAACATGACCAACGTATGGGAATCTTATGAAAACATGTGGAAACGCCATTAAAAACGCTGATTTTCAGTAAAAAACACCCCACCTGAGCGGCCCCTCAAAAGCAGTATTTATAATGTGACATCATTTATACATGCGAGGACATCAATGAATGGGCAACAAAGAGGAAAAAGAAAAGATAGATTACACCCTTGCGCAAACGCAAAAAGTTGAAAAGGACCTTAATTGAGCAATATGACAAAATGCAGAACATGGACTTTTACATGTTTTCACCTAAATCCTGCATCAAGGCTTCGCCTTGATGCAGGATTTAGGTGAACTATTAATTTTGCATCTGGAAAAGAGAGCAGGAGGTGAAGCTGGCAGAATACTAGCAAGAAGGGGACAAACAAAACGGAACAATTTTAGTGTGAAAATATTTTATTTTATCAGAAAGGTTAAAGCTATGAATATTAAGCATCGCATATTATTTGCCGTGCTATGTGTAACAACAATGTTGTCAGGATGTGCACAATGGACAATAACCGGGCAAAATTCTTTATGGAAAGTGAAAGAAACTTCACCGGAAACCCCAGCGGAAAGTACGAAATATGAACTGGTTGGGATTTACGCGACGACAGATACCAATGAAGATCGGAGTATAAAATTGCCTTCGGATGTTGTTGCTATTTCTTTGAAAACCCTCTATTTGAAGTACGCACAGTCCGTTTGGGATTTCGATATTATCGTGTATGCAGAGGTTTATGATGTTGTTGATGAGACAAAAGTGCTGAAAAGAGTGGCCTTTCACAGATTGAATCAACCGTCAAATTCATATTTAAATATGGCTGGCAACCTGTTATATGGTCCTACCCACTTCCAGGGACATCCCGTAACAATAAAGTTCTATGTTTTTGAATTGGATAAGAAAAATAATGAATTGCTTTCAGAGGTTCTCAAAGCTGTTTCTACCGTTGCTAGTGCTGCACAACCACAATATGGCGCAGCAATAGAGACCGTATCTTCTATCATGCAGTTTATTATTAACTCAAATCAGGATGATCTTGAACTTTCCCAGGAAATAACTCTTTATCCGTTGTCAGACATCGAAAAGAAGCATTATGGAGAGGCATCCCTGGTAGCACCGCTGGAAGTAAGTGATTTAGTCATAGTGAAAAGGGAGGATAAAGACCGGGTAATAATAAACCGATGGTGGTGGCTTGATAAAGGAATTGAAGATGAAGATAATGCAAAAAAGGAATTCGAATCATCGAAGGTGCTTTATGACGCAACTACCGGAAGATTAACTGCAGGAGGCAAGGATTTCGAAGATAAAACATACGCTGTTTTAACGGTATCAAAGTCTGCTAAGGCCGTTGACCGAGCAATACTTGATCAAATAAGCACGAATGTTCAAGAAACTCTTGGTGGCATACTGATTCAACCAAGTCAGTCGGAGGCAGATAAGATAGATGCTATAAGGAAAATGGGAGTCACCGCTGAAGCAACAGTGAGAATATTTAAGATTAAAAATTCTATTAGCGGAAAGAAAGGCGAAGATAAGGAAGCGGCCCTCGCCAAACAATATCAACAGTGTGGCACTTCTGAAGCTGACGCGAGGGTAAAACGGGAAATAGAAAGATTGTGGGAAGAAGAAACAGGCAAAACTATAGATGAATTAAAACAAGCTGTTGCGGGATTAAAAGAAAAGAGTAATGGCAATAACAAAGACACTTCTGCTGACACGGATCCTGCAAGGCCGCAGTAAAAAAACACGAGAGACCATGACGCGTGGTTGCGAAGCACAGGTACCGTATGGATAAATTAATTTTATTCCATACAATTTCCTGAATAACCACTGTTTTTTATTTGAACGATAATTTAGTTACGATAATGGTCATCATGAGGAGATAAATGATGCATTTTACAAAAAAGGTAATGAGCACACTGGTTCTATTATTTCTGACCATGTATTTCATTGGTTGCGGTAGTGCCCCCCGATCTATTTCGTCCAAGTATGAAATCCTACCAGAAAAACCTGATGGTTATGCTGTGTCAAAGAGATTGTTGTTGGTTGCTGACAATCAGCTCAATCACCTGTACGGTGACCCCTTCTGGTTGAGAAATGAGTTATTTGATAAGTTTGTCCCTGTGACTATACGGCCTGTGCAGCAAGACCTTTACGGTCAAGATATCCTGAAATGGGTCTTGGAATATTATGGAAAGAGACATCCGGTAGTTCATCTTGGGGATGGCACGAACATTGCCTGTATAGGTGAGTTTGAATCGTTCTGTGAAATTATGAATACAGCAAAACAACCTTGGGTTATGGTGCCCGGAAATCACGATGCTTATCTCCTGGGCAATCTTCACAATTTGGAAAGGGATTGGAAAAGCGCTTGCATGGAAGCTAATGGTCCGATGACCAAGGATCGATTTGTTGAAGAATATCTAAATCATCTGAAAGAACAGAATGAAGACTTTGGGAAGTACCTTGACAATCATCCTGTCCTGGGGGAATGGCCGGAAAATATTGGTACTGTTAGCACTACTTTGCTTCCTGCAAATAGTGAAGAAATCTGCAAGGAATTCCTGAAATCTGTTGCATATAAGATTGATAGGGAGAGACCATATCGTTCCTATGTGTTGCAGGAGCTTAACCTGTGTATAGGAGATTCGGATTTACCTGTATACGCGATATTGATGGACAGCGCCCAATATGAGAATGCTCCCACAATACCACCGATACCATCAATATCATATAGCGCTGGGCTCAGTGGCAGTATGCTGTCGGATCAGCTTGAAATTGCAGAGAGATGGCTTAGTAATGCTCCGAAGGGGGAAAAAATAACAATCTTAATGGCTCACCATCCTTATTCAAGTCTGATAACGAGTACGAGTCATAAAATTGACATGTTTAGGGAAAAATACACTATTCCTCTTTATGTTTCAGGTCACACACATCAGGGTGAATACTATGTTCAGGGTGGAGACAACGGGTGGATCGAGCTTAATGTTGGTTCCATAGTTGATTGGCCCATTGAATTCAGAACATTTGAAATTCATCAGATTAAAAACGATCCTAAAAATATTGTCATTCGTACCCCGCTATTTCGTATACCTGATATTTGGGACAACGCAGTTCCTCCCATGAAGCCGCAATGTAATGCAGTGAAGTGGGAGATTAAAGAAACAGACGCCGAAAATTTTTACCTGGCTCATAATTATAAGTATGAGGTGGATCCAACAAAGACTCAAAAAGATCTGCTTGTCGCGCTCCTGCATACGTATAGAGAACTTCTCGTTAATGTTGAAAGCGCCGAAGACAATACTGTCTGGGTAAAGGACTGTTCAAACGACCAAGCTGTTATTAATGCTATTGAAGGGGTATTGAAAAATAAAGACATAAAGGAAATGACCTCTCTCTTAATAACATTGGAAGGATTTGACAAAAAGAGAAAAGTAAGGAATTCGCTTGAGAGACGCGACTACAGACTGTGGCAGGCAGTGTGGGCGAGTAAATACGACAAACTAGAAGGACGCAAACCTGTAGTAACAGACCCGTATATACGTTTCCCTTCCCCGAAAGGAGTCAATAATGAGTAACCCATTGGTCACCTATGACGCTACCACTAAAGAGTTGAGAAATAATCCGGCAGCATTTGCAGAGAAAGAAGAATATGTTGCTTCGATAGATTGGAAAAAGGAAGTAGGCGATAATGTTGAACCTGAGGATGTCCTTGCAACGATTCAATGGGGTGATCACTCGCTTGAATCATTAAAAGCCCCCGGTGGATGTGCAGGAAAGGTAAAATACTTGAATAGAAGCATACGTTTTGAAAATCTGGAGTATGAACCTTCGCAACTTCTGGCACAGATTTCCTGAATTAAAACAGAGCGTGAAGTATTGAGATCTCCTGTTGACAAATTATGCGAGGGTACCCTCATTCATCAATTTGTTTAATAGCGATTTGTGTGGAGAACAAATAGAATTGCCCTTTGAGAAGTTGCCCGAGGTATTAATTATTTCAGATAACCAGATTAACAATCTGTATGGGAATCCTATTAACGCATTAAGAAACGGAATAATAGATAAGGTTATTCCTGTAGCTATCAGGCCTGTGCAACAGGATTTATTTTGTTCTGACCTTCTGCAACGGGTAGTAGAAGCCTATGGCGCCCATACCCCCGTAATTCATCTTGGAGATGCTGCCAATACTCCATGTGTTTGTGAACATGATTCTTTCTTTGATATCATGAAAAAGCAAAGTGTTGGGAAATGACACCTGGCAATCACGCAGGAAAATTTCCAGCGAATGAGTACACGCCAACAAATTTTTAGAATCCCTCAATTATGAATCTGGACGCAGTAATAAAAGAATGTGTTCCTCTAAATCTATTGGTAGAAAAACAAACTGAGTTTCGTATGAAAAAATTGCTCGTTACGGGCGCAAGTGGTTTCCTTGGCTGGAATATCTGTCAGACAGCGAAGAATGCATGGAAGACATTCGGGACAGTTTTTTCCCATCGTGTGGAAAATGCAGGCGTAAACATCATGAGGATCGATTTAACAGATTATAAGGAACTAAGGAAATTATTTCAGGATATCCATCCTGACGCAGTAATCCACACAGCAGCGAAATCTGACCCGAATTTTTGTCAGACCCATCGGATTGAGTCACAGAAAATCAATGTCGATGCCTCTATTAATGTTGCAGCCCTTTGTGCCGACCATAAAATCCCGTGCGTTTTTACATCAACTGATTTGGTCTTCGATGGTTTGAATGCCCCGTACCGTGAGGAAGATCCCGTTTGTCCCGTCAATTTTTATGGTGAACAGAAGGTATTGGCTGAGAAGGGTATGCTCAAATACCATCCTGTGGTTGCTGTTTGCCGTATGGCCTTGATGTTTGGTATTCCCGGACCCGGCGCCAAAAGCTTTATTCAACCAATGATAGAGGCAATGAGGGCGGGTCGGGAGTTGCGTCTGTTTGTGGATGAATTCAGGACCCCGATAAGTGTAAAAGCTGCTGTTTGCGGGATTTTTCTGGCTCTTGGAAAGGTTAGCGGATTACTCCATTTAGGAGGTATTGAACGTATATCACGCTACGATTTCGGCAAGTTGCTCATGGATACCCTTGGTATTCATGAAGCCAGGTTGATACCGTGCAGGCAACAGGATGTGGTTGTGGCAGCACCCAGACCTCCGGATGTTTCACTTGATAGCTCAAAGGCTTTTGCTCTGGGCTTCAAACAAGTACCTTTGCCGGAGGAATTCAAGAAACTCCGTGGCGTTGTTTGACCCTGTTACCGGTAACCATTGACTCCGCCATGTGTTTCTGCTAACCTGAATGTATCACCAGCCTCCCCGTTTTAGGAATCTTCATTTTAATGTATTTCAGTTTTATAGGGGTAATTCATGAATTACCCTTTACAGGCAAGCCATTGCTGGGTGCGTCCTACGCACCCTTCAACGGCTAAGAGATGGTTTCAGCCCATGAATTTTCGATTTACAAAGACCGAACGTCTGACGCGAAAGAAGGAGTTTGAAAATGCTTTTGAGGGAGGTAAGGTGTTTAAAAACGGAAAGGTTGTTCTCTACGTTATGCCAAACGGCCTTCCGCATTCCCGGTTAGGACTGGTGGTGAGTAAAAAAGTAGGAAACGCCGTGCGGCGCAATCGTGCCAAGCGCTTGCTAAGGGAGGCATACCGGTTGAATAAACACATCCTCACAATACCCGTTGATATTATTGCCATTCCCCGGCATCCTTTTTCTTCTGATCTGAAACTGTCAGACGTTGAAGGGGGGGTTGCGAAATTACTGCTCCAAATTAGCGAAACCTTTGCCAATGAAGTTCATCATCATTAAGCTGCTCCGGACCTATCAGGTGATAATATCACCCCTTTTCCACCCTTCCTGCCGTTACGAACCTACCTGCTCTCAATACATGATCGACGCGGTAAAAAAGAGGGGTATCGTGCGGGGCATTTGTCTGGGGGTATGGCGTGTACTGAGGTGTCATCCCTTCGGCGGTTCCGGTTATGACCCGGTTAATTAGGTCTTTGGCGACTTTTTTCCCTGCAGGGAAAAGATGCCCTTCTCCTGCAGTGACACACTGTATTCGCTGAGGGATAAAGGCAACTCTTTTATTGCGTCTGAGTTTCCCGTTTGGTTAATTCCTCGTAGATTTTGAGTTCTTTGTTGGCCTCCTCTTCCCTCCCCTTTTTTCTATAAGCAAATTCAAGATTTTTGTGGGTCATTGCCATCGCCGGATTAATTTTAATAGATTTCCTTAATTCATCGATAGCCTCATCCAGCAGCCCTTTTTCGGTATAGGCGACCCCCAGGTTGTTATGGGTAATTGCATCGTCCGGGTTTTTTTCCAGGACCTTGTTGTATGCCTGAATAGCTTTATCAAATTGCTTCTTCTGAGCATAGGTAAATCCTAAAATGTAATGTGCTTCCGTGAAATCGGGTTTTAATTCTACCGCCTTCTCCCAGGTAAAAATAGCTGCATCCTGCATGGTGCTTCGTGCATATATTGCACCAAGATTATAGAGGGTCTCAGGGTCATTCGGGTAGAGTCCTAATACGGTTTTGTATTCTTCAATAGCCTCTTTATGCAACCCCTTTTTGTGGTAAGCTACGGCGAGGTTGTAATGTGCCTCCCTGTTATTGGGTTCCAGCCGTAATGCCTTCTTATATTTACCAATGGCTTCATCGATCTTGCCTTGATTGTCCAATGAAACGCCAAGACGATTGTAATAGTCAGGGTCCTGGACGCCGCAACCGCCGGCTATGAACATACCAGGAAGAAGCAAGAGCAAGAATCGTATATATCGAATAAGAAAAGGCATATAAATTTTCCTCCCCTGTTATTTTTTCTCCATCATAAAATACGCCGGCTTGTTCACCTCGTTTACTATCCTGAAAATAGACGTATGTACAATGTTCCGGTATTTTAATATGAAGCGCCCTCTGCTTCAATTGAATTCCCTGTGTGGGGTGGAAAACGGCCGGGGAAGGCGAATGGGGCTGGCCGCTTTTGTTTCGGGTTATGCAAGGCCTTCATTCCGGGGCAAAAGGGGGCAAGGCAAGGGTTATGAACGGGCTGGAGCGCATCCCTTGAAAAAAAGGGTTGGCAGGGAAAATAGTTTTTTTGTTGACATTGTGTGATTTTTACTTATACTTTTTTGAGAATGAGTCTCATTCGCATTTTAAATTCCGGAGTCCCGGCGCTTGGGTTTTTTTCTCACGCTCCGGCTTCGGCCCGCGCCGTGTCATTTCAGACGGGGCGGGAAAACTATTTCGTGGGAGGTGGAAAATGTCTGTGCTTATTATAGGAGGCGATCATTTGGGGAGCATACCAAAGGAACTGGATAAAATCGGGGTAACGGAGATCCGGCATTTAACGGGCAGGAGCGGACAGAAGATCCGTGACGGAATTCCGGAGACCATGGATTTTGTTATTGTCCTGTACGACTTTGTGAATCATAACCTTGCTCACAAGATCAAGGGCTTTGCCGAGAAGAGAAG
>WYAU01000081.1 GCA_011525665.1 Candidatus Brocadia sp. | reverse complement strand
TAAAACGATCAGGATATTCAATGTTGATGCATAAAAGCAGAAAAATCAGTCTTGGATACCAAACTCATTATGTATTTTGAAACCTTTTGATATCACAAATTACCCTCTGTGAGAAATGCGGGTTAGGGAGATTTATCTAAAGTATCGGTTAACAATGCCGATATAATAGGATAAGCATAAAAATTTTTTTGTGTGGAATCCCTTTCTCACTCCGTTCAGTATCAGGGCACTATTTCAGCAATCGGAGCTACATCAGCCGCCCAATCGAAATCATTCACTCGGGTGCATGAATCCATTTGCAGGGTTAAATTATGACGTTTTCTAGACGATTTGAACGATGTTGTGGGGTGCATGCCGCAATGCGTATACTGGCGGAAGCCACAACGCTTCATGAAGCTATTCCGAAGATACTCCAAACGATATGCGAAAGTCTGGATTGGACCCTTGGAGAGTTCTGGATTATGGACGGTAAAACAAAAGGACTGCGTCTGGCTGAAGCCTGGCATAAGCCGTCAGTAAACGTTTCCGGGTTTGAAGAGGCCAGCCGTCAGATCGTCTTTTCGCAGGGGAGCGGATTACCCGGGAGTGTTTATGCCAGCCGGAAACCTGTCTGGATTAACGATGTTGCCAACGACGAAAATTTCCATCGAGCTGCGGTCGCCGCAAAGGAGGGATTGCACGGGGCTCTGGGCATCCCTGTTATCGCCGGAAATGAAACGCTCGGTGTCTTTGTGTTTCTGAGCCACGCGATACAGGAGGCGGATGATGACCTGCTCCTGATCTTGACATCCATCGGCGGCCAGGTTGGTCAATTCATCAAGCGCAGGCAGGCGGAAGAGTCGTTACAGCAGGCGCATGCAGGGTTGGAACTGCGCGTCATGGAGCGCACCAGGGCCCTGGCGCAGGCCAATGAAGCCTTGAGAAAGGAAATTACCGGGCACAGAAAGGCGGAAGAAGCGCTTCGGGAAAGCGAAGAGAGATTCAGGAAACTGGCAGAAAAGGTGAGGCTTATCCCCTGGGAAGCAGATGCCAGAACATGGAAATTTACCTATATAGGCCCCCAGGCTGTCGGGATCCTGGGCTATCCGCCGGAAGCCTGGCATGGCGCCGATTTCTGGGTTGAGCATATCCACCCGGAAGACCGCAAATGGGTGGTCGATTATTGCGCTGAATACAGCAAGCGCCAGGAAAACTATGAATTTGAATACCGGATGCTTTCGGCAGACGGGCGGGTCATATGGCTGCGTGACATCGTTCACGTTGTCAGGGAGGGTAAAGTACCCCATGTTCTCCGTGGATTCATGATCGACATTACCGGACAGAAGAGGATAGAGGAGGAACTGAAGGCGCTGAATGAATCCCTGGAAAAACGAGTCGGGGAACGAACGCGGGAGTTGGTGCAGGCGAATAATGAGCTACAAGTGAAAATTGCAGAACGCAAAATGATAGAAGATGCGCTGTATACAAGCGAGGCGCGTTATCGTGGCCTCTTTGAAAATTCTCCGGTTTCTCTCTGGGAAGTAGATTCTTCCGAGGTCAAAACGTGCATCGATAGTTTGCGAAAGTCAGGAATTACAGATTTCAGAACGTATTTTGAAAATCATCCCGAAACGATTCATAAATGTGCTGCTACGGTGAGGATTATCGATGTGAATAATGCTACTTTAAGGATGTACCAAACGGAAAACAAAGAACGTTTTCTCCGGAGTTTGAGCCGGTTTTTTGACAGGGAATTATTCGATGTGTATAAGAAGGCGCTTATCGCCTTGTCGGAAGGTCAAACGATGTTTGAGGCGGAAGCTGTTACCCGCACGCGCGCCGGGCAGGAAAACTATGTGTTTTTGAGATTGTCACTCGCTCCGGGATTTGAGCAGACATGGGCAAGGGTGCTTGTTTCTCTCATAGACATCACCGAACGCAAGCGGATGGAAGAAGCTCTCAGAAAAAGTGAGGCCAGTCTTGCCAAGGCACAACAAATTGCCCGTCTGGGAAACTGGGAGTGGGATGCCAGGAAAAATGAGGTATACTGGTCAGATGAAGTCTACCGCATCTTTACGTTAGCCCCGCGGACCCTTGCACCAACATGTGAGACATTTTTGAATTACGTGCATCCCGACGACAGAGAATTTGTAAAAAAAACGATTCACAATGCTTTATGCGCTGGGAAGCCTTACAGCATTGATCATCGCATCGTCTTGCCGGATGGCACGGTGCGCATTGTCCATGAACACGGCGAAGTCATGGTTGACAATGCCGGAAGGGTGATCCGGATGAACGGAACAGTGCAGGACATCACTGAACGAAAATGGATTGAGGATGCTCTTAAGCGGAGAATAGATCTTGAAATGACGATTGCCGGCATTTCCACAAGATTTGTAATTCTGTCGGATTTTAATAATACTATTTACAAATCTTTGGCCGATGCGGGCCGTTTGAGCAAGGCAGGGAGGGCCTATCTCTTTCAATTCCGCGAGAATGGCGCTATCATGGATAACACCCATGAGTGGTGCGATGAGGGAGTCAGGCCGGAAATCAAGAACCTCCAGGATCTTCCCACGGCGCTGTTTCCCTGGCTGATGGAGAATCTGCGTGCGGGTAACGTAATTCACATCCCTGATGTTTCAAAAATGCCTCCTGATCGTGATTTTGACAAATCATTTCTGGAAAAGCAGGGCATCAAATCACTCTTGGTCCTGCCCGTATACGCTGAGGCAAGCCTGGTTGGATTTCTTGGTTTTGACAACGTGACAACGGCCGGGCCGTGGCATGAGGAAGAGATAACCCTGCTCCGGATCATGGCAGAGATCCTGGGAAGCGCAATTGCGCGTAAACGGTCGGAGGCCCTTATTACCTTCATGGCCTACCATGATACCCTCACCGGTTTGCCCAATCGTAATCTCTTGAAAGATCGCCTTCAGGTGGCTGTAGTTCATGCAAAACGGAATAAATGTATGGCGGCAGTCATGGTTCTTGACCTGGATAACTTCAAGACAGTCAATGACATGATGGGGCACCACGTAGGGGATCTCCTGCTTAAGGCTGTCGCCGAACGGCTGAAACGATGTGTTCGCGAGGGTGATACGGTTGCCCGCACGGGAGGAGACGAATTTACGGTTATCCTCCATGATCTTGTTCATGTAGATGACGCTGCTACTGTCGCACGGAAGTTTCTTGATGCATTATGCCAACCTTTTCATCTCGAAGGCCGTGAAGTCAACATTACCACCAGCATCGGCATCAGTTTCTATCCCCTGGACGCGGACGACACGGAAAGCCTTGTCAAAAAGGCCGATATTGCCATGTACCTGTCCAAGGAAAAGAGCAAGAATACCTACCACTTCTACAGGTCCGACATGAATACCCATGTTTAAACAACATTTGACAACCACGCCGCGTTCACCTATGATTATATGTTACGTATAGTATCTGACATATAATTTCTCCGGTGCTTTATATACCCTGCAAAATGAAATTGAATAATATAAAATCCCGTTATTCAACACACGGTTAAATTGTGCTGCCGTTTAAGTAAGCGCATATGGTGCAATCCACCTCATCGTTACTGTCGCCACCATCTTAATCCCATGCCAAAACTCCAGAAAATCCTCCACCCCGAAAGATTCAATTTAATACTGTATTATACCATCACCAGTTTTGCAGTCACCGCCATCCTGAGTCTGGCAGTGGGGTGGATATTTCCGCGAATGGAGAGTCAGGAGTTAATTAAACGAAGCGAAGAATATGCACGCTATTTTATCATGCACCTGAATTATGAAATCTATAAAGATTTTCTGCTTCCCACCCTTCAGAAAGATAAACAAATCGATCTGGAAAACAACCGCCGGCAACTCAGGAGACTGGATAAGACCGTCCGGGAGAATTTGTACGGGTTAAAAATAAAGAGACTGTATTTATACGACCTGGAAGGGCGCATCATTTACAGCACGGTGCCGGAGCATATCGGGTTCACCCTCGATCGTGGCGTAAATAAAAAACTGGATTCCGCCATTCACGGTAAATCTGCGTCTGCATTGAGGCTGGCAGGCACAACTGATTCGAAAGGATCCTCCGTAGTTGAAACCTTGCTCGAAAGTTATTACCCCTTTTATGAAATGGAAAAGGACGGAACCAAAAAAAAGCAGGTAGGGGTATTGGAGATATACCAGGATATGTCCGGACTAAAGAGGCAGATAGCAAAGGCGCGGGAGAAGGCAATTGTTATGACGGGTTCGGCAATGGGGATTTTGTTTTTCGCCCTCTTCCTCATAGTCCTGAAGGCAGCGAGGATTATCGATATAAGGGCGAAACAGTTGATTGATGCCCGCGATACCTTAGAAGTCAAAGTCGAGGAAAGGACCCGGGAAATCCGGGAAGCATATAAAAAATTACAGCACACCCAGCGTAAGTTGATACAATCGGAAAAACTGGCAAGTATTGGAACTTTGGTTACGGGGCTTGCCCATGAGATTAATAATCCGCTGGCTTCTGTAGCCAGTTGTGCCGAAGGCCTGACTGAACGGCTTAACGCCTTATTTGGTCGCAAAAAACAATGCCGTCATAACTCTCACGGGGCGCAAAAGGGGGGGCAGGGATCAGGGATGAGGGATCAGAGGACGGAAGCGCATCTTCCTGTTCCTGACCCCCAACCCCTGACCCCTGACGTCCTCTCCCCGGCTCCTTCAATGGAACTGGATATATTTGCTGAATATCTGAAGATTATCTGCAATGAAACCTATCGATGTAAATCCATTATCTCGAACCTCCTTAACTTTTCAAGACAGACGGAACCAAAGTTTGAGCGGGTTGAGGTAAACCGCATTATTCATGATACGCTTTCTGTTGTCCAGCATCAGTCTCAGTCACGAAATCAAAATATCAGACTTAACCTTACGAAGGAATCGTGTGATGTAATTGGAGATCCGCAACAGTTGAAGCAGGTTTTTTTCAATTTAATCATTAATGCGCTGCATGCCACTGAAGGCGGAGGCGATATTTTTCTGGAGACGTATAGAAAGCAATCGGTCGTGCAAATCCTTGTTGCCGATTCCGGCATAGGGATAGAGCCGGAACACATTGATAAGATATTTGACCCTTTCTTTACCACAAAGCCAACAGGGAAAGGCACCGGTCTGGGGCTGGCTATCTGTTATGGAATTATCGATGTCCATAGTGGAAGGATTGAGGCCTTTAGCGAGGGGCCTGGCAGGGGGGCGAGCTTTACGATAACCTTGCCTTTAGCATCCTAGGTAAATTCCCTGCAGAGTACTAGTTCACCGCAAAGTGCGCAAAGGTATTTTTTGGCTGCTTGTTCCCAAATTCCGTTTGAAAACGCAATGGGTAAGAAACGCTGTTTCGAAAAATCAATCGATAAAGTTTCTGACAGTTAAGCAGACATCCATCAAACTGAGTTCGGGACGAAGCGGGGTAAACTTTGAAATTCCGCATTGATATCATTGTAATATAAAATTTTATTCAATTCTGAACACAAAAACAATATGAAGAAAAAACCGAACATCCTGTTCACAGACGATGAAGACACGTTCCGGAGCGTTATGGCAAAGGAACTCACCCGTATGGGATATAATGTGACCTGTTGTGCTAATGGGCCGGAGACTGTCAAGAGCATGCAGGAACGTGATTTTGACGTGGTCATACTGGATATGAACATGCCCCTGATGAACGGAATAGAGACCTTGGAAAAGGTGAAGGATATGGAGCCGACAACCGAGGTGATTGTCCTGACGGGGCAAGGTTCTATTGAGAATGCCGTTCATGCGATAAAATCAGGCGCGTATGATTACCTCACGAAACCATGCCGTTTGAGTGAACTTGACGTATTATTGCAAAAAGCACTGGAAAAAAGGCAGTTAAGCAGGGAAAATGCTCATCTCAGAAGGCTGGTGAAAGGCATCCGGGAGACCCCCGTAATGACCGGAAAAAGCAGTGCCATGAACTCTGTTTATAAGATGATCGACAAGGCGGCTCCATCAGATTCCATTGTTCTGATCCAGGGAGAGAGTGGTACAGGAAAGGAACTCATTGCCCAAACACTCCATCTGCGCAGTGAGCGGGCAAATAAACCCTTTGTGGTGGTTAACTGCGCCACCCTGCAGGAAACTTTATTAGAAAGCGAGCTTTTCGGACATACAAAAGGGGCATTTACCGGCGCCACAGAACTGAGGATAGGCTTATGTGAAGCGGCAGACGGCGGCACGCTCTTTCTGGACGAGATTGGCGAACTGACTATTAGCACACAGGCGAAACTCCTTCGCGTCGTTCAATCGGGAGAAGTCAGGCGCATTGGAGATAACCGGGTAATTACCGTAGATACCCGTATAGTTGCCGCCACCCATAAAAACCTCGCTTTGGAGGTAAAGAAGGGGAGATTCAGGGAGGATCTGTTTTTCCGCTTAAATGTTATTACCATATCGCTTCCCCCCTTGCGGGAACGAAAAGAGGATATTCCGCTTTTCATCGACCATTTTCTCCGGGGCTTCTGTCAGGATATGCCAAAAAAGAAAATACTTCCGGAGGCCATAGCCGTGCTGACCCATTATGCCTGGCCGGGTAACGTACGTGAATTGGAAAATACGATCGAGCGTCTCGTGGTGCTGACAGAAGGTGAAAACATCTGTATTGAGGATTTACCGGAAAACATTCGCGGGGCGTCCTCCTTCCCGGACTCAGCCCAAAGCGGGGAAGGAACTCTCTCTGAGGTGGAGAAGAAACATATACTCAGTGTATTGCATGAGAAACAGGGAAACAAAACACTTGCCGCAGAAGCCCTTGGCATATCTCTGAAAACGTTATACAACAAATTAAAGGTTTTCCACATCGATCTGTAATAAATTTTTTTTGATAATCGGATAGACTTTACTATAAAATCAAAATCGATATTCATTAAACGGTGAATTAGATTACATAAAAGGCGATCGGTGAATCCTGAAATTTCCATTGTTATTCCTGTATATAACGAGGTTGACAGTATCGAACCTCTTTGTCATTCTGTCATTAACGCCATGCAAGGCCGGAACTATGAAGTAATATTTGTCGATGATGGGAGTACGGATGGCAGTGACCAAAGATTGGATGAGTGGTGCGCCGGATATACAAATTTCCGCACAATTCATTTTAAGACGAATGCCGGTCAAACAGCAGCCATGGACGCCGGCTTTAAACAGGCAGCAGGGAAGTATGTGGTTTCCATGGACGCGGATATGCAGAACGACCCTGCGGATATTCCGAAATTGCTTGAAAAACTCAATACGTATGATATGGTATGCGGGTGGAGGCAGAAGAGGAACGACCCGTGGATCAAACGCATCTCGTCTAAAGTGGCGAATTTTATCAGGAATAAACTGTCACAGGAAGATATTAAAGATACGGGATGTTCCCTGAAGGCATTTCGGAGGGAATGTCTTTGCCGGATCAAATTATATAACGGCATGCATCGTTTTTTACCAACCCTCTTCAGGATGGAAGGTTTTACGGTTGCCGAAATTATTGTAAATCACTATCCGAGGAAGTTCGGAAAATCGAAGTATGGCATATCGAACAGGGCATTCAGGGCATTCATAGATCTGTTGGTTGTACGATGGATGAAAAAACGTAAACTTAATTATGAGGTAGATAATGACTAATCTTGCAACACATATTAACGCATGGGTTATCCTGGGTTTTATTGGACAATTTTTGTTTGGATCAAGGTTTTTCGTACAATGGATTGTTTCGGAAAGGCGTGGTGAAAGTATCATCCCCGAGGTGTTCTGGTACCTGAGCATGGCAGGAAGTGCGATACTATTAACGTATGCAATTTATCGACGCGATCCTGTTTTTATCATGGGACAATGTTCGGGGCTCTTTATTTACGTGCGAAACATTATGCTGATCTATAAAAAGAAGAGAGTGCCGGCCACGTCTGCAGGTGAGGGCTTCGGATTACAAAAGATTGTTACAGAATGATTTCGTTACCGGACGCAATAATTTTGTCTGTAAATCGGAAAATCTCTTAAAATTTCATTAACAGTTCGGTTCCCCTGAAAAAACTGGTAAATAATATGATTGTCACGCAATGTAGTGGCAATTCATGAATTGCCACTACATACTGGTCGCGACGTAATCAACTAATTAAGTGATAAAATACCTTTTCGTTTCCGTTATACTCTTTACCATTGCATCCTGTAATTATTTACAGGAACAATCTACCCCCCACATTAGTACCCGCCGGACGGCAGATAGAAACAAAATCTCCACGGTTGCAATCTTGCCGTTTAAGAACAAAAGCGAGAAAAAAGGGTCTGAAGAGGTATTGCGTAAGTGTTTTTTTACCAACCTCAGCATAAAAGGTTATGATGTGCTCAGGCTTGAAGAAATCGATGAACGTTTAAATCTTGCAGCAATCAATGCCTCTAATCTCGAAAAAGAGGACGTATATAAGGTGGGACGGATTGTGAAGGCAGATGCCCTCATTTACGGTACGGTTACAAAGTGTTGCAAGAGATTTTACGGCGTATATTCCCAAGTGGTACTCGGCGCAGAGATGAAGATGGTGGATGCGAGGTCTTCCCGTGTCATCTGGCAGGCAGTTCATACAGAAAAGACTCACAGCGATGCCATACCGGTATCGCCCTTCAGCATTCCGGAAGCGGTGATAGAAAGTTCGATCAATGTGAGAGAAAAGGTAATTGCAGACACTGCAGACCGGCTCGTAAAAAAATTCCTTGCCACCATTCCGGGCAAAGATTTTCATTCCCCTATCAACGCTACGGCAATCACTGTTAAATCAGATGGGACTTCAACGGAGGTTTACTATAGGGTACAAAATGGTGATACTTTACCGGGCATTTCTGAAAAATTTTATGATGACGCATCGAAAGCGGAAGAACTCCGTAAAGCAAATAACGATGTATCGGACGATACCCTGAAAGCAGGACAGGAACTGGTCATTCCCGATATGCCAATCCTTAATGACATAGAAGAAATTTATCAGATAGACAGAAATAAATATAAGAAAACAGTCTATCGTGTAAAATGGGGTGATAACCTTTACGAAATTGCCTCCAGGGTGTTTCAGGATGGTAAGAGATGGACGGTTATCTTTGATGCTAACAAGCGTGAAATAAAAGATATTAACGACCTTCCGGTCGGACAGGTAATTATCATACCATTAACCATTTCAGAAACGGATCAGTTCAAAGGCGGTATCTAAGGTAGTTATTGATTTTGCGGTACCGACTAACCAGAATTATCACAAAGGTGAGTTCCGTGGATTTCCGTCATAAGGTAACTTTTCTTTTTTTTGTTTGTTTTTTAACACGCCTGTGTTTCATGGGCACATATCTTGACTGTTGTGACAGCGTAGACTTCGCCCTCGGACTAAGAGATTATGATCTGTCTCTCATGCAACCACACTTTCCCGGTTATCCTGTTTACATAGGCATTTCCTGGTTATTTTTCACATTGTTCCATGATGCGGTATGGGCATTGGTACTGCCCGGCGTGTTTTTTGGCAGTCTTACCGTTTATCCTCTCTCTTTTCTCGCCAGACGGTTATTTTCTGAAAGGGTTGCAATACTAACGGCAATTCTCTATCTCATCAATCCACTGTGTTGGTTGCAGGCCGAAAGGCCCATCTCCGACGTTATGGGAACGTTCTTTGTCATGTTATCTGCCTGTTTTTTGTATCGAGTATTTAACCCGAATGTTCAGGTTTGTGCTGTCGGGAGTTTCCTCCCGACAGGTTTTTTGTATCGTGTATTTAACAGAAACTGTCTCTTTTTGGGTAGTCTGACCTTAGGTTTTGGATTAGGTGTGCGGCTCTCCTATTTTCCCTTTATTGCTTTATGGATAGGTATCGTATTCTCTTTGGCTACGAAAAGAAAGTCCTGTAAGCCACATAAAATATTGTACGGATTCATGGGATTATCCGCTGGTATTTTTTTCTGGTTTTTCCCACAAATCGGATACGTCGGCTGGCGCCCATTTTTACAGAACGGCCTTTCATTTTCTCATGGACATTTTACCGATTGGGGCGGCTCCGTAATGACTTTTGGTGGGGTGGAAAGGATTGTCTGTCTCATAAAGTCAGCATGGGTATGTGGACTGGGTGGTTGGTGGTACGATACTTCGTTTATGCGATTGATTCATTCCTTGATTATGATAATCTCCTTTCTTTGTTTTCTCAAACATTGCCAGTTTGGCCGTCGATGGCTGTTCCCGGGATTATATGTGATCCCTTATTTGTTTTGGGTGATTCTCGGGCAAAACGTGGCTAATCCGAGGCATATAATGCCACTCGTACCCATGATACTGATAGTGATTGCATACGGATTATACAAAGTCCGGGAAGACGGGTACAAGGGTGTTTCTCTGTTTTTAACGATGGTATTGATTGCCAGCGTGTCAGTAACGTCGTTCAAATTAGTTGCCAAATATCATAATAATATCCCGGCGCCAATACAAGTAATCCAATTTATAGAACGGCGATTTAATAATATTTCTACGAGGATCTACTGCTGCAATGAGAAAAGATTTTTTGATTATTATGCTCCGCACTGGGACGTCAGGACGGCAGAGAATATGGCAGACCTCAATATTGACATGAAATCTTCATTAGGCAAACCTCAAAATATTCTTCTTGTTCACACATCAGAAGAAATCAATCGATCCGGTGTAATACCTTCGCTGCTAACAAAGTTTGAAGGAAATCCCTATACGGATAGCACACGGGAAGGGTTGTTGCTTTATGCGCTGACCGGTTTATGAATCGGGTACCATTTCTCGACTTGGTATTTTTGTAATAATTACAATTACTCAATGTAAATATTACATGATTTTCTATTCGCAGTCTGTCTTCCCTCACAAGAAACAAAAAAATCTATTTAACCCTTAACCTCGCTACATTTCGAACACTTACAGCATACACCTGCCTTTATTTCGTTTTTTTCCACAATACGTGGTATTTCCATTGCACTACGTCTGGTATCCGATTTAGCTTTTTGCCATCAAAGGGATGGAAATATTTATTGATTACATAACAGTTTGGATTGCAGATTGATGAAACACAAGACGATACTCATAACAGGTGCAACGGGATTTTTAGGCAGTTATATTACAAGAGAACTTTTTGAGGCGGGTTTTCACCTCAAACTTCTTATCAGAAATACGGCTAACGGAGATGCAAAAGAAAGAATTTCTGATGTTTTTCCACCGGTTGGGACAACAGGATGCGTTCGTGACGCACTATCTGACCGTCTTGAAATAATTCATGGAGACATTTCTCTGGAGTTCCTTGGAGTCACTGCACAGGATTATTCAAGATTATCAAATGTCGTTGATGAGATATTTCACTGTGCTGCAGAAACACAGTTTTACAATGAATCGGCTAATTCGCTCGTACATACCAATGTGTATGGTACTGAACACGTAGCACAGTTTTGCCTCACAAACAAACCGAAAAGGCTTCATTACATAAGTACAGCCTATGTTGCAGGGATAAGACGTGACACAGTCTTTGAGCATGAACTGGAGGAAAGACAGACATTCAAAAATAATTATGAAAAATCAAAATTTGACGCCGAGAGATTGTTGCGGAAATTTGTCAGTCACTATAACATCCCCACAACAATCTATCGGCCGAGTATTATTGCAGGTGATTCCGGTACGGGTTTTACCCGTAACTATGATAACATTTATGTATTTGGCAGGGGGTTGGACAGGCTGAAAAATTATGAAATGGGGAATAACCGCGGAGACAGGGCAGGAAACGGCGGAAATAGTATCGGCTATCCTCCATCCTTGAGAATTCCCGGTGACAAACACGCCACAATAAACCTGGCTCCGGTGGATTACGTGACGCAGGCAATCATTGCAATCTCAGGACAGGAAGAGAGCATAAACAGGACGTTTCATATTGTAAATCCATCACCGCCCACGCTGGGTGAGCTTGCGGAGTGGATGGCAAGCGCAACGGGTTTCCACCGGCTAAAGATAGTGTCCGCCTATGAATTCCATATTCGGCCGCCGACCATTCAGGAAAAATATTTTTTGCTGAGTACTGAGGCATTCCAGCCGTATCTATTCGGAGAACCTTATTTTGATTCCACGAACACAAGGAACATGTTGAGCGGTACGGCAATTGAGTGCCCATTGATTACACAGGAACTTATCAACCGTTTCGTTCAGTATGCTAGTGATACAAATTGGGGTAAGAAGAAACACATTGAGGAAAAGGAATGGTTACACGAACAAGTTGACAGTATCAATGTTGTGTGACAGTTTCTCGAACATACACATGCTAATATGCGTCCATGAACGAAAGACCGGAAATACCTGGAAATATTACTCATAATGAGTATTTCAATCGATTGTTAAAAGACAGGGTAAATAATTCCCCAATTCCAAAAATATCGGGTCTTAACGCCGTTATCCAGTTCGAGATAACGGATAATGGAAACGGTATTTGGAACATTGTGATAGAAGACGGTTTCGTAAAGGAAGTAATGAAGGAGGCGCTTGTAAAGCCCACGTGTACCTTTACGCTGGGCAGCATGACGTTTCTCTCTATTCTCAGGCGTGAAATAACACCGCAAATGGCATTTTTCAAAGGGAAGGTGGAGATAAAAGGTGATATGCTCTTGGCGCTAAGGATGAATATACTGGTTAATTATCTGTGATGTGTATTACGCAGAGAAAATAAATATGAGCGTAAGGATGTTTGAAAAGATGTATCGTACATTTTAATTTTAAAGGGAGGTTGTATGTTTGCACAGACAAGAAAGGGTTTCGTTTCCGGGGCTTTCATTATGGGTATATTTACAGCGTGGGCTATCCTCCCGGCAGCGGCATCCGCAAAAGGCAAAATTGTGGGTACGGTAAACAGTATGGATGAAAGCACGGGATCGCTCACAATAATAGACGGTCTGGTCAGGGTGGATGCCGGTACTGCAAAGATAAAGGTAAATGGAGTGGATAACGCAAACCTTTCAGATATTCAGGAAGGCGACATTATCAAGATTAAGGGTAGTGCAGAAGACTCCGGCATTATTGAGGCAATGAGTATCAAAGACCCTGTAAAATTAAATAAAAAATATGATGGAAAAATTACAGGGAAAACAGAGAAAGTGAACACCTCTAAAGATACCTTTATCATTATGGGGCAAACCGTAGATGCTGGCAATTTGCCGTATGTTATCATGGGCGGAAGAACGATTCCGTATGATAGTATGCGTCCAGGTGTCAGTGTAACTGTAGACGTTATCGCAAAGGACGGTCAGTTGATTGCAAAGAAAATGGTCATACGTTCTGAAAGTTGCAATTTCTGCCACTAAAAGGAGACGGGTTTAATTTTACAATTTTTGGAAAGGAATAGTCCTATGAAATGTTTACAAAAAACTGCACTCTGTATCGGAGTAAGTGTTGCCCTATACAACCCTCTTCCGGAGGTCTTATTCGCATCAGCAGGCGGTCCGATCGCTTACTGTACAGGGTCTCCAAATGACAACGGTACCTGTAATGCGGATGGCTGCCACAACTCCTTTAGCCTTGATTCGGGAAATGCAATATTTTCAATAGCTGCCCCCACCGTTTATACTCCTGGCAAGACGGTAAAATTGACGGTTTCCTTCAGTAATTCCAGCGGAAAAAGGCATGGTTTTGAGATGACAGCGGTGGATGCTAACGGCATCAGGGTTGGAACGTTCAAAAAAATAGGGAATACTACCCAGATTATTCCGCCGAACGACTACCGGGGGCTGGAACAGGCGGACAAGGGTAAATATATAGAGCATACCTTCAAAGGCGTTAAAAGGAAGAGTTGGAAACTTAGGTGGAAGGCTCCCGGTGACGTCACTGATCCGATAACATTTTATGCAGCCGGATGCGAGGCAAACGGCGACGGTAATGCTACAAACGATTATATCTACACTGCTACGGCAGAAACGTCATATGCACCGTAACGGACCACTCAAATTTCCCCTTTGAGAGCTTACTGTTGGACAATTTTTTGCTGGACAAGTTTATGGCAGGAAATACCCAATTATTCAAGGGTTTTGGTGTATACTTCACAAAATACGCCTTGTCATAATATACAGTTCAACCTATATTGAAATGGGTGTAAAATACAACCCCCTTGCCCCTTTTCTAAGGGGGATTCAGGAGGTTGTTCTGCACGTTACATAATCAGTTTACTGTTATTTTGTCCAGCCAATTTTTGTCCAACGGTAAACCTTGAGAGGGATGTGGTGTGTTCCCTCTTTTTTGAGGGTGAATTACAAAATTTACAATTCCTGAACATCAAAGAAATCGATGAAAAAGTCAAATGGTTTGCATATGAAAGGAGCCTGCATGAACAAGAAAAGATTGTTTGTTGTAATATCACTGGTAATTGCGGTAAACGCGATTTCATCTCTTTCATATATATCCACGGCAAAGGCAGCCAAGATCAATGCCATGAAATTATATAATAAACATTGTAATGCCTGTCACGATAAAAATGGGAAACCGACCAATTTTGGCAAGGAACTGGCAACGACCGACTTCACTGACAAGAACTGGCAGGCAAATACAACCGATGAAAAGATCATAAAACAAATAACAGACGGCACGACTGAGAAGATGATGCCGTTTAAAGACAAAATGAGTGCTGATGAGATTGGCGTTCTCGTGCCCGTTATCAGGAATTTCGCAAAGAAATAAAAATTATCTCAGATAAAAAGGGATGAAATTGTATTGATGGAAACGAATCAATTGCGTGTTTTCGTAAAACAAAATTATTTGTTCTGCATCCTTATGGGTATAAGTATTTTTCTCTTCTTTTTTGAGCTAGGCAGCAGGAGTTTTGAGATTAAGGACGCTCGTCGGTTTGCAGAAATTACGCAGGAGATGATGCAAGATGGAAACTGGTTAGTACTCCATAAGCACGGAGAAATCTATTTGAATAAACCCCCCATGTTGATGTGGTTGATTGCCCTTTTTTCTTCCACCGGACACAAAGTAACCCCCCTAACAGCCAGGTTACCGAGCGCCATTGCAGGTTTTTCAAGTATCCTTATGGTTTATTACTTTACCCAGCGGTTTTTTAATCAACGAACTGCCTTCATCGCCGCTTTCATCCTTGCTACTTCTCACAGATATTTCTGGTACGGTCGGTCTGCCTTTCCCGATATGCTCTTCACCCTCTTTATCGCGCTGGCAATTTTCTTCTTTTACCTTGGATACAAACAAAACAAGGAATTTTATATCGGTATGCACTTTTCCATGTTCTCTGCCACCTTTACAAAAGGGCCGTTGGGAATTATCTTTATCCTAGGCACTATTGTGGTTTTTTTGACTTTCCAAAGGGATTTTAAGGCTATTAAAGAATTGAAATGGCAATGGGGTAGTATCCTTATGATGATAATGGTCGGCATTTGTATCGCCTATTGTTTAAAAATAGGATTTGAACCCTTTATAACCACTGTGAAGAGAGAATTTCTGACTCGGATAAATAAACCGGTAAATAACAGTGAGCCTTTTCACTATTATTTCGTTAATATTTGGGCTGATTTCCTCCCCTGGTCGTTATTCATTCCATTCGCCGCCATGTATGGCTATAAAAAATGGCGTGCGGGAGATGAGCACATTACATTTATTTTCTGCTGGGCTGTACTCGTTTTTACGTTTCTCTGCGTGGCCAAGGCAAAACACCCGAGGTACATGCTCCCCCTTTATCCTGCATTGTCGATCTTAATGGCGGCTCTCATTCATGACACCTTGCAAGGGTCAGTCACTCAGCCTTCGTGGTTAAGCGTATCTGTACGCTGGATTATTTACTCAACGGCTGGAATGATAGCAGTCCCCCTTGTTGTTGGATCAGCTTACTTTTTCAACTATTCCTGGGTTGGAATAGCTATCTCCATAGTGATACTCCTCATAATAGTGAAAGTGTTTTTATCTTTCCACCACAAGAAGAGACCAGTCAATGTGTATTTTACGATTTTTATACTCACAACCGTCATGGGTTGGGGAATATATGTGCATTGCCTTACTATTCATTCACAGAATGAAACCTTTGGAACAAAGCTGGCTTATACGATAGAAAAAGACTTAGGAGATCTGAATACATACCAAATATGCGGATATGAGCTAGGGGGGGCTTTATGGGATATCGTTAATTTAAACCTGAAGATGCACGTTCCGATGATCAAAAGCATACAGGAATTAAAGACCTTTATAGATACCCCTGACCACAAACCACTCTGTATCATTGAAAAGAAAATATTTGAAAAAATAAAAGATCATGTGCTTGATGATACACTGAATACGTTAGATGTTTGTACCAAAAAACGCCAGGTAACACTTGTCTTCAAAAGAAACCAACAAAAGATTGACTAACGATGAAAACTCCTGATATTTCTATTGTTATCCCCTTATACAACGAGGTTGATAACATTGAACCTCTTGGGCATTCTGTTCTCCGTGCCATGGAGGGACAAAATTGCGAGGTAATCATCGTGGATGATGGCAGTACAGACGGTAGTACCGAAAAGCTGAAGGAATGGTGTGCTAAACATGAAAACTTCCGTACCCTTCATTTCAAGAGGAATTCTGGACAAACGGCAGCAATGGATGCCGGCTTCAAATCAGCTATGGGGAAATATATTGTTTCTATGGACGCCGATATGCAAAATGATCCTGGGGATATCCCAAGATTACTTGAAAAACTCAACACGTACGATATGGTATGTGGATGGAGGCAGAGGAGAAATGATCCGTGGATAAAGCGGATTTCTTCAACGGTGGCAAATTTTATCAGAAACAAACTCTCATGGGAAAATATTAAAGATACAGGATGTTCATTGAAAGCCTATCGGAAGGAATGTCTGGATCAGATCAAATTGTTTAACGGTATGCATCGGTTTTTACCCACGCTATTTAAGATGGAAGGGTTTACCGTTACCGAAATCGTTGTAAACCACTATCCCCGGAAATTTGGGAAATCCAAGTACGGGATCTCTAACAGGGCGTTCAGGGCATTCCTGGATTTGTTAGCTGTTCGGTGGATGAAAAAAAGGAAACTTCATTATGAGGCAGAAAATGGGAAATCTTATAACACATATTAATTTCTGGGTTGTGTTTGGACTTATTGGACAACTTCTGTTTGGCTCCAGATTTTTTATACAATGGGTTGTTTCGGAAAAGCGTGGCGAAAGCATTATTCCAGAGGTATTCTGGTATTTAAGTATGGCTGGCAGCGTCATATTATTCGCCTATGCAATTTACAGGAGAGACCCGGTATTTATCATTGGACAATGCTCAGGGATTTTTATTTATACCCGCAATATTATGTTAATTTATAAAAAGAAAAGACTCCTGATCACGGCAACCGGCAAAGGGATCAATTCCTTAAAAACTGCCGTTGAATAAATTTCTGGGACAAGCGAATTTATTGATTCTTGCTCGTAAAGCCGGTCACGGAAAAATAAGGATATGAATCTTGAAAAGATACATCCTGATTCTCCTCAAATATAGAATAGCGATTCTTGTTACTGTTTTGGTTATAACAGCTTTTTTTGGCTACTATGCCAGGGAAATGAGGACCGACAATTCCATCGAGATATGGCTTTCGAAAAATGACAAGGATCTGGAATACTATAAGACCTTTTTAAGGGATTTCGGAGACGAGGAGTTCTTTGTCGTGGCATTCAGCGCCCCAAATATTTTCACGAAAGACTCTATCCAGTATATAAACACTATCGCAGAAAAGCTGAAAAAGCTGGAAGGTGTTACCGGGGTAATTTCTCTGGCAGATGTATTCAAAGACAAGATTACCTCTCCTGTTTTCAGGGAGAAAATCCAGGCTCAGCATAATCGCTCGGTAATGAACATCTTCAAGCAACAATTACTCGCAGATGCAGGGTATCGAAACACGATTATTTCTCAAAACGGCAAGACCACGGCTATTATTGCTACTGTAAAATGCGCGGGACCTGAATCGAGAAAAAAATTGGTGTCTGACGTCAAAAAAATACTTTATGAAACGGCTGTTAGCTCGCCGGATACGGTGAACAGAAAACAGAAGTATCGCGTGGCAGGACCCTCCGTTGTGAATGCAGAACTTGACCGTATGTCAAAGCAGGACATGACAAAATTTACACCGTTTATGTTTGCGATGTCGATTATTGTGTTAGGATGCCTGTTCAGAAAAATATCAGGGGTACTAATTCCCATGCTGACCGTCGGGGTCTGCATTATATGGATTACCGGATGTTTTGTGATCTCCGGTCAGACAATGAATATGGTTTCAAATATGCTCCTCCCCCTGGCCTTTATTATCGCCCTTTCTGCCTCGATCCACCTGATCAGTCATTATTACCACGAAAGTAAATTTTTCGTCCGTAAAGAGGATGCTATTTATAATACCTTACAACATGTCGGTATCCCCATTCTTATGACCAGCATCACAACGGCCATCGGGTTCCTTTCGCTGACAACCAGCAGTATCCCTCCCGTTTTCATCACAGGTTTGTTCATGGGAGGTTGTGCAGCGCTTACCTTTATTATCGGCATGACGCTTATACCTATACTCCTTTCCTTTGTCCCATCGCATAGGTCTATTGATGCCGGAAATATATTATCATCTGAAAATTCTTTGGCAGAGAGGCATGACAGAGAACGAGGCTTTGGACTGCTTCTATCAGGATTAGGTCGTTTTATCGTAAATTACAGGGGATATGTCCTTCTCTGTGGTCTTGTTGTGGGTTTGTTCTTTGTGTGGGGCATCTCAAAACTTCAGGTAGAATCTGACCTTATGGCCTCCTTCCCAAAAAACAGTCAGATTGCGAGGGATAATGCCCATATCGAAAGTCATCTCATGGGCTTGCTGCCTGTAGAAATCGTTGCTGAAGCAACGAATGGTATCAGCATACTTCAGCCCGGCATATTGAATAACCTTGTAGACCTTCAGAAATACCTTCACGGAATACCTGAAGTGACAGGTTCGCTTTCTGTGGCAAATTATATCCAGAAAACGCATCAATTTGTGAATGGTGATAGGCCACAGTATTACTCTATCCCGGATACGGAAAAAAAATCTATGGACTACGTAAAACTGGCTTCAACATATGGTGACAAATATGTCAATAGCCTGTATACAAAAGGGCATACTGATGCCAGGATATCGGTCCGGATGAAGCAGGTTGGCTCGAACCGGTATCAGGCAGTTATACAATCGATAAAAGAATACATCCTCAGACATCTTGATACAACTGCGCTGTCATGGCATATTACCGGGATAGTTCCCCTTTTGATCAATGTTCAGGACAACATCCTCCGGAGTGAGATACAGTCCTTTTCCCTGGCCTTTTTGCTGACCTTTATTTCAACTGCAGTTGTCCTGAAATCCGTAAAAATCGGGCTTATCAGCGTTATCCCGAATTTGTTGCCCAGCACCATAACGCTGGGTTTGATGGGACTTGCAGGAATGAAACTTGATGCGGCAACGGTCATGATTGCCAGTATTGCACTGGGGATTTCCGTCGATAACACGATCCACATCTTCTATCGCTTTAAAAAAGAAGTGTCTGTTTCCGGAGATTATTCAACGGCGGTTTGTCAGACATTACAAGGGGTTGGAAAAACGGCCTTGTTTACTTCTTTATCCGCGGCCTTTGGATTTATGGTTTTTTCATTTTCCAGTTTTAAACCCGTCCAGTATTTTGGCGTACTCACGAGTGTGACCATGTTAAATGCTATCATATCCGACTTGTTTGTTTCTCCCAGCTGCCTGATGCTGTTTAAACCAAGGTTTTAACTGAGACGCAGGACAGGTTTGATATTTACCAAATTTTAAAAAGGGTATTTCCGATGATACATCCTGAAATAAGAACCGAAAGCAATAATACTGCGATAAATTCGGGTCTTTCGACAATGTACGAACATACAGGCACAGCGCAACGTTCGGGACGAACAGCCCTCCAGAATGCAGAGTGGTTTGGTATGTCGGCAGATGAGTGGATGAGACGGGTAATATCAATTCATTTTGACCCTGACATGGGCTCGCTCTATTGGCTCCGGAAGGAAAAGGAGTTAGGTATCAATGCGAAAAAGGACATCTCTTCTCTGGAGGATCTTCAGATATTGGGTCCGATGGAGGAAGAAGACCTCCGGCGTTACCCGATAGAATATTTCATTCCAAAAGTTCACCTTGAAAGTAAGGAAAGATTCATATTGGGTGAAACGGCAGGGACAACCGGCCTTCCGAAGGTAACGGCCTACCTGAAGAAAGAATTCTTCGTCACATTCGTGGAATGGTTCCGGTATATCGCTGAATACAGGGGATTTCCCACGGGGGCTAACTGGCTATGGGTAGGCCCCGGTGGCCCACACATTATTGGCAAGGCCGTTGGTCCTGTAGCACAGAGTATGGGGAGCATGGATCCATTTTCCATTGATATGGATCCACGATGGGTAAAGAAACTAAAGCCCGATTCCCTGGGATATAAGAGGTATCTTAACCACATTCTTGAGCAGGCGCTGGATATCGTGAAACGACAGCGCATCGAAGTGATTTATTCGACCCCGCCCCTGTTGCTCAGATTGGCTGAGGAGATGAATTTCGCGCAAAGAATGCAGATTCGCGGTATTCATTATGGTGGTGTTGCCATTGAACAAGAGCAACTCAAAAGATTCCGAAGTGAACTCTTTCCATACGCTGTCCATATTGCCGGGTATGGAAATACCCTGTTTGGCCTGTGTATGGAAATTGAAGGATCTTTGAATGGCGATCTGGACTATTATCCTCCCGGACCTCGCATGGTGTTACAGATCGTTTCAACAAAAAACGGTATTCATCCTGACCGGAATCGTCTCGCCCATACAGTTGACTATGGTGAAAAGGGTCAGGTGGTCTGTCATCGGCTTGACGAATCCTTTTTCATCCCCAATATGTTTGAAAGGGATGAGGCCATACGGATTGCACCCACCAAAAATGCACAGTCCCTCGGTGTCTATCAGGACGGTGTCAGAAATCCATCGCTGTTAAACGGATTAGAAGCAAATGCGAAGGTAGGGGTGTATTAGGCGCTAAGCGCCTAACAATCTACAAAATTTTGTCGATGTTTTGTCATATAGTTCAGTTCATAGAGGAGGTTTTGTGGTATAGACAATCCCCTGAATCCCCCTTTATTAAGCTTAGTAAAGGGGGCATGGGGGTTGTAATGCAGCCAGCATTTCGGGTTTGGTTTACCTGTTCAAGGTTGTTGTAGTTATACCTGCCCTTTAGGGCCACCTTTCCTAAACGCAGTTTTGGGAAAGGCGTAGTACCTTGCAAAAAATATTTTGCCATTATTTAGTTGTATTGGAATTTTCATTTTATTTAAGCGGTATAATGAATACATTTTTTCAGAAAAAGGATATTATGAAATTATCAGAAACGAAAATTGAACTTCTTGCACCTGCAGGCCGCTGGGAGGCGTTGACTGCAGTAACAGATGCAGGTGCCGATGCGGTGTATATTGGCGGTAAACACTTTAACATGCGGCTTCACAGGTCAGATTTTAATTTTACCGATGAACAAATCGCAGAGGCGGTACACTATGTCCATTCAAAAAAGGCAAAACTGTATATTACGGTAAACAATCTGCTTTGTAATGACGAGATGAACGAGGTGGGACGTTTCCTTAACTTTTTGAGCGAAATTCGGGTGGATGCTATTATTGTCCAGGATATGGGTGTTTTGCATCTGATCAGGAAGATGGGCATTTCCACACCTGTCCATATCAGTACCATGATGAATATCCACAATGTTGAATCTGCATTAACCCTGAAGGAATTGGGGGTAAGCCGCATTGTTACATCGAGGGATATTTCCCTTGCCCAGGTGAAGGAAATACGGGAAAAGGCCGGAATTGAAGTTGAGTATTTTGTGCAGGGGGACATGTGTATCTGCCAGAGCGGGCAGTGCTATGCCAGCGGTGTGCTTTTTGGTAAGAGCGCAAATCGCGGCGAGTGTATGAAACCGTGCCGCTGGTATTATACACTTGTGGAAGGTGTTTCGGGACAACCCATAGGAGACCTGCCTTCAGGTCACTTACTGGCCATGAAGGATATGTGCCTCCTGAGGCATATTCCCGACCTTATCCATGCGGGAGTATGCTCCTTTAAAATTGAGGGGCGCATGAGACATGCCGATTTTCTTAAGGAAGTCGTCGGCATCTATCGTGAGGCAATAGATACCTATCTCGATAATCCTGCTGCTTATTACCTGAATTTTACAGAGTATGAACAACTTTATAACCATCGGGTGCGTGAATTTACAACATCAATGGCATTTACACCGGCATCCGCTTCTCTCGTCGATATCTCAGGGAGCCGTGAACCCCTCTTCTTAAGTCGTGCAGCGAAAGAAAAGTCCCTTACAAAAGAGGATATTTATAATGATCCCTTTGAAGAAGTATCCGTCACCTCACAGGTACAAAGAGATTCAAATCTCCCCCATCCCTTGCTTTCTGTAAAAGTGAGTTCGATGAATGCATTAAAGGCGGCGTTGGATGAGGGTGCAGATCGTATCTATATTAGTGGAGAAGTCTCACCATTGAAAAAAGAATTTTGGGCAAAGACATCGTATCGGGAGGCATGCAAGAGGGTCCATGATGCCGGTAAAACCATTGGAATAGGCACACCCCGCATAGCTAATTCCCGCGAGATGGCAGATATGGCCTGGTTATTTGAGCATGCTGTATCATCAGATATCGACTATGTGCTTGTGCATAATCTGGGTGCCATACGCTTGGCAAGGGAATTCGGACTAAAAATTTTGGGAGACTATTCATTAAACGTCCTCAATATACAGGCCGTAAACCTTCTGGAAGAATCAGGAGTCTCAGGAGTCACAGCCTCCCTGGAATGTTCATATAAACATCTGAAACAATTATCTGACAGAGCGCCATTGCCCGTGGAGTGTGTCGTCCACGGACCCGTTCCCGGTATGATACTCGAACACTGTATCCCGGCCATGGTGACCTCTAAATCGCATAAAAAGGATCATTGCAGACAGGTGTGTCAATACATGGGATACGCCCTTAAGGATGAACGTGGTGAAATACGTCCCATTGAACTTGATCAATACTGCAGGACCCATCTCCTGTTGGCAAGGGATATCTGTCTATTGCCATACCTTCATTCGTTTGTGCAGACTGGTGTAAAAGTATTACGGATTGAGGCGCAGTATTATGATGATTCATTGGTAAAAACCCTGGTTCGCATGTATCACAAATACTTAGGCGTATGTGCAGAACATCCAAATATTTCATTACCGATACAAGAGAGTGAATGGGACGTATTAACGGAAAATAGCCCAAGGGAATTTAACCTTGGCGGCTATGTACAGGATGTGACCCATTCAAAAAGTACAGCAGAGGTAATGAAAAGTATCAGAAAGTAACAAATGAAAAATATCTGGAGGAAAAATACTGTATATGTTAAGCCATAACAGAACAATTTTCCCATTATTTTTTACCAGGAAAAAAATCCTTCTCCTCCTGCTTTTCGCGTCTTTTTTCAGTTTTGAATTCTATGTCTTGCTTGTGCATCATTTTGAAGGCAAGAGAGATTTAAATCACTTATCCGGTAATTTTCCACAGAATCGGGAAAGATTGTGCCAGGAGAAACAAAAGGATGAATTCAGTGTTGCAATTGTGGGAGACACTAAGGGCACCGGGACATTTGAAAAGATTGCAAAAGAATTGCGCAGTGAACCCTTGTCATTCATCGTTTTTTTAGGCGATTTTGTTCATAAGGGCACTGAAGGTGAACATAACTATTTTAAGGCTGAGTACATAAACGAATTTTCCTTCCCTTTCCCATCGTTTTTTGTCGTGGGAAACCATGACGTTGACGGCAAAAATTTCCCGATATCAAGATTCGAAGAGGTCTACGGCCCCAGTATTTTTTCCTTTGAATATCAGGGATGTCTCTTCGTTGTCCTCCGCATCCTGAACGCCCCGTATTCGAATAAGGAAAGCCTTCGGTTTTTGGAGAAGTTAATTTCAGAAAAGGCTTCATCCCGTTACAGGAAGACATTTGTTTTTATGCATATCCCGCCTCCCATATCTTCTGACTTTGATGCCAGAGCATTTGAAGGTTCTGATGAGATTGTCCCTTTAATTGAAAAACTGAATGCAGACTACGTAATAGCAGGTGATTACCATGGATATGCAAGAATTACCAGGAAAGACACGGTATATTTAGTGACCGGAGGAGGGGGTGCGCATCTTGAAAAAAAGAAATTTGGCAGTTTCCATCACGCGTTGGTCTTAGGAGTGACAAAGGAGTGTGTTTCTGAAAAGATACTCGTAGTGAACAGAGACGAAGAACTCCAGGACAGGATAGAAAGATTTGCATTAGCCAGTATGTATCCCTGGTTAACGAACAATTTGTTTGCTTCCTCCGTTTTAAACATTATTTTACTGACAATCTCAATAACATTGTTTAAACATCTCCGCCAGAGTTTTAAAATATTGCGGATTAATTTTATCTCCGGGGAAAAAGATTATTTTCATGATAAATATGCAATACATCCTGTAGATAAAACGGAGGAGGCAAAAACCTTCTCATAATTGTTCCCAAAGTTATGATAAATGCGCAAGGAATATTGAATCAACCATGACAATGAACCATATCGGACCTGATGCCATTCTTCAGAAGAAGCGGGAATATCTCATTCCCTGTGTTTACCATTTTTATAAAAAGCCTATGCAGATCGTCAGGGGTGAGATGCAGTACCTTTACGACCACACGGGCAGGCAGTATCTGGATTTTTATGGAGGGGTCTCCGTGATGAATGCAGGGCATTGTAATCCGGAGGTTGTGGAAAAGATCTGTGATCAGGTCAGAACGCTTCAACACACCACTGCCATTTATCTTACCCAGCCCATGGTAGATCTTGCAGAAAAACTTTCGGAGATTACTCCAGGCTCACTCAAACGGTCTTTCTTCTGTGCCAGTGGGTCCGAGGCCAGCGAAGGGGCTGCGCTTCTTGCCCAATTGCATACCAAAAAATACAAATTTGTTGCCGTCCAGCAGGGGCTTCATGGTCGTACGAAACTTACTATGAATCTTACCGGACTTCCGATGTGGAGAACCGACCCCAATCCTTCAGGCGATATTGTTCATATTCCCGGGGCATACTGCTACCGATGTGCTTATGAACTTACGTATCCCCTCTGTGATTTGCAATGCGCAAGGTATCTTGAGGATGTTGTTAAGAACGGCGGGTTTGCAGCCTTTATTGCCGAGCCAATTCAGGGTAACGGCGGTATTATCACGCCACCTTCCGGTTATTTTCAACTGGTTCGGGAAATCCTTGACGCCTATAATGTGCTCTTCATTGCAGATGAGGTGCAGACGGGGTTCGGCCGGACGGGAGAGATGTTTGCCATTGAGCATTGGGGTGTTGTACCTGATATTATGACTATGGCAAAGGCCCTGGCCAATGGCACTCCCATAGGCTCCTTTATAACGAATGACACAATCGCCTCGTCTTACGCACGTCCCGGCGCTTCCACGATGGGTGGCAATCCCGTATCAGCTACGGCTGCATTGACAACAATTGATGTTATTGAAAGATACCAACTCACTCAAAAGGCAAAAGACCTTGGCGACTATTTTAAAGATAAACTGATTGAACTACAACAAAGACACAAGCTTATTGGTGATGTGCGGGGAAAGGGACTTATGCTGGGTGTTGAACTGGTCAAAGAGGATAAAATCCCTGCCACTGAGGAAACAGATAACATCCTGGAGGGTTTAAAAGATCGTGGTATTTTAGCAGGAAAGACAGGTGTCTCGCGGAATGTACTTACTTTCCAGCCGCCTTTGGTGATTACACGTGAAGATATAGATCGGGTGATAGAAACACTGGACGATATACTGTACGTTTCTTTATAAAAAACAATTGTGCACTGACCCTTGTGCAGGGGCGGGGTAACCCCGCCCCTGCGGTTCGCAGGACAACGACATAAATGTCGCGCTACATGTTCCGGCTTGTTCGATCTGGCACAGAAATTATATAAGGCATATGTGGGTTTTGTTGAAACCATGAACAGTAAAAAATCTGAAGTAATTCTTGACGAAACTGAAAACAAAGATTTTTTAAGGGAACTCATTGAAACGAATATCACCAGGCGGTTGATTCCCAAGGGACTGAGTTGGTTTGGATGCATGGGGGGATTGTCACTGCTCGCCTTCATGATCCAGTTGGGTACGGGGGTGTTTCTCATGTTTTATTTTATTCCAAGTGCAGGAGAAGCGATCGCCAGTATTCAGCGTGTGAGTCATAGCGTTCCCTATGGATGGCTTATCCACCGCATCCATGCTGTTGGCCCTCACGTTATGATTGGAATGGTATTCAGTCACATGCTCCGCATCCTCTTTAAAGGCATTTACAGACATCCGCGTGAATTACATTGGGTGTCAGGGGCGTGTTTGCTCATCCTGACCTTACTCATGTATTATACAGGAAGTTTGCTATCTGTCCGCAACGGCGGCGGCATGTATTCCGTCATGCACATGACATACGTCTATGCGTTGCATATTGCGGGTATTCCGTTGGCCATGGCGCTGTTTATGGGTATGCACTTCTTTATGGTGAGAAAAACCGGAATTTACGAACCCCTGTAACTATGAAAGATTATACAAAGGGCAAACGCCCGGAGATGCTCGAACCGTTTTTTCCAAATGAATTATTCAGGCATATCATTGTTTCATGTTTTCTTGTTATTATCGAACTGGCCGCCGTTGGCTTATTTCCGCTCCCATTTAAAGTAATCAATAAACCAGACTACATCCCCTGGTTTCTCCTGCCGATCTATAAGTTGGACAAACTCATTCAAAATGAGGTTGTGTTCATTCCCATTTTAGTTCTTTGTGCACTTCTATTTATTTCCTGGCCGTTCCTGATATGCGGACGAAAATATAATGTATCTTCTTTCAGTAGTGGAGAATGCGCAAATAGGAGGTGTGCCGGATATACCAAAGATCGCCGCAATCTGTGGCAAAGACCCATTCCTTTTATGATCGTTATTATTACAATTGTTTCTGTAATTGCATTATGTTTGATAAGCCCGTAAAAGTGCTCCAGATATTTCTCCCCCTTTTCGCTTTGATCCTCTGTTTTTCTCAGGTGAGTTGTGTCGTCTATCCTGAATTGGTGGAAAAAGGGCTAAAATCCCCCAAATCAGAACGGTGTGGGGATTGTCATAGAGATATTTATGCCGAATGGAAGGAATCACCCCACGCCAGCAGTTTTATCAATAGTGCATTTCGGGAAGAGACCAATGAATATCAGTTTGCCTTTTGCATAGGATGTCATGCCCCGGAAACCATTTTTACGAGTGAAAAGATTGAGCCGCGTGGAGTGAATCGGGAGGAGGGTGTAAATTGCAGTAGTTGTCACCTGAATGATTGTAAATTAAGTGGCCCTACACCTGCACACGGGCCGCATCCCATTACTGAGAAAAACCTTTTTTACAGGACAAGTGAGTTATGTGGTAAATGCCATGTTGGTACGTTTAAGACATGGCAGGAATCAGGTGCAGCAGAGGGCAGAAAGACCTGCCAGGACTGCCATATGCCTGCAATAAAACGAAAGCTTATTCAGGATGACCCCTGGCAGAAAATTTATCCAAAAAGGGATGGGAAACAGCATCTTTTCTCATCAGGAACCTTGTTTCATGGAAATGAGAATCTATTAAAATTATCTTTCATACAGGTAACCCGTTCGGAAGGAAAGATTGAAGGTGTATTGGAATTAGAAAATACCGGCGTTCCTCACAGCATACCCACCGGGGACTATGGATACCGCGAGGTTGTGGTAACGGTAGCGCTGCTGGATAAAGCAGGACGTATTGCAGATTTAATACGGGAAAGCCTGTTTGTTGAATTGAAAACGGCTTTACCGTACAAGGGGAAAAAATGTATTCCCTTTTGCTTTCGCCGGAGTGAAAATTCTTTTGTGATTAAGGCCACAATGGTACGAACCTCCTTTCATAAAGACAGAAATGTTTTACTGGCAGAGACGACCCGCAACCTTTAAATACTATGTTTGCTGAAGTAAAGAAGTTAAATAAAAGGATTGCGAGCAGGCTTGCAATTGCTGCCGCTGTTGCCGCCGGAATGCTCGTTGTCATGTTGTTTGTCACGATAACAAGGCCGAAACATGCACAATTTTGCGCCAAGTGTCACAAGAATACTTCATTCACGAATGCCTGTAAAAAATCGTTGCCGGGAGATATTGCCTGTATTGAGTGTCATACCCATGAAAATACAGGTATGTCTATGATGGCTGGTGAAATACGGGATGAACATTGTACGGCAGAATCATGTCACCCGTTAGGCAAACTGTCGGCTAAGACGGTACAATACAAAAAACTCAGGCCATTCCGTCATAAGACACATATTGGTAAGTTAACCGGCAATCTGAATCTGAGATGTACATCGTGTCATGCGAATGTTAGTGGCGAAAGACATTTTGAAACGGATGTGGAGACCTGTAATACCTGTCATTTTATCAATACCCTGAAGCCTCTTTATACCCATGATAATAAGCCTATTTCTGATTGCGCCCTGTGCCATGGTCAGATCGGGAAGACCATAGATATTTATGGAAAGGCTTTCAGGCACGAAGCCTACGAAATGAATGAAAAAGTACGTTGCTCTCATTGCCATTTTGAAACTATTCGGGGGAATGGAAGGGTAGATAAAAGGAGTTGTTATCAGTGTCACTCAGAGATTGCAGACAATTTCAAAAGTGCACCAGATATGCATCGTATCCATATTGATAAGCACAAAATTGTTTGTACGTTATGCCATGAATCTGTTACCCATGGTTGGGAGAACCAAGGAAATATGGTTGATGACGGCAATTCCGGTCTGCTCACCGTTACGGCGGATTATAAAGTTCAGGAACAGATTATGAAGGGAACGGGTGGAATGGGTATCGAAGGTGAACCCGATCCCATGTATATTGCAACGCTGAATTGTTCTGCATGCCATAAAGGAAAACAACGGTATACAAACGTTGAACCGGGGGTTTGTAATAATTGTCATGAGAAGGGATTTGACAGAATATTGACCGAGCAGATGCGTTTTGTTACATCACAGATGCGGTTACTGGGTAATTTACTGACAAAGGCAAAAAAGCATCATGATGTTAAAAAAAACCGATTCGTTCATGAGGCAGAGACAAATTACAATCTCATCAGGGAAGATGGCAGTCACGGTGTCCATAATATTAAATACGTGAAATGTCTTTTGGACTATAGCATCACAAACTTAAAGCAAATCGTGAAGTATAGTGAACGACTTTAATTAGGCCTCCGGCGACTTAAAATATCTATTTTCTCAATGCCAGTCCACCCCCTTCACCCCCGCCAGCGGGGAACAGTTGTTTGTCCCTCTCAGTGAGGGGGGTTGAGGGGGAGGAAATTTTTGTTTGAAATTCTATACACATAAGTTGCGTGAAAAATAGAGCAAACACCAGCTAACCAGCCCTCCGTAAGGGAAGTGAGGTTGGTATAGCCGGAATAGCCTGCAAAATCTTGGTTTTCACGATTTTATTTCCATGGAAC
>WYAU01000080.1 GCA_011525665.1 Candidatus Brocadia sp. | reverse complement strand
ATACCATATAGTATGCTGTTCTCAACCCTTATTTTTCAGGCTATTCCGGTCACACCAACCTCACTTCCCTTACGGAGTGCTGGTTAGCTGGTGTTTGCTCTATTTTTCGCGCAACTTATGTGTAATAAACAATTTTGAAGAATATAGGCAGGCAGCTAAAAGGGCAGTGGAGATTATGGGGGATAAGCCCATCATGACTGAGGATTTCAGTGCACGTCCTTATTCTCCGGGGAAAACCTGCGTAACGGAGGTTGAAACATCCGATGTTTATATTGTAATCCTTGGGGAGAAATATGGTTTTGTGACTCCCGAAGGTATTTCGGTTACTCAGGCGGAGTACCGAGGTGCAAAAGGTTTGGGTAAACCAATTCTTGCATTTATAAAGAAATGCGAAATGGAGGATAAGCAGGGAAAGTTTCGTCAGGAAGTAGAAGAATATCAAGAGGGATTGTTTCGTGGAACATTCTCATCTCCTGAGGAATTAAAGGAAGAGATTATTAAGAGTCTACGTCTTCTTGGCCAGTTTCAAAATGCAGTGAGCGAAGATGCCTTTAAAGGAAAAATAAAGCAATCTTTGTCAATAGTTTCGAATTATACAGTAAATAACGGGCCACAACTTATTATTGGCATCTGGCTTAATCCGCCCAGAGACGTTGATATAGTTTATGTAGAACATCAACTTGATTCTATATTTACGAAAATGTGTCAAGAAGGTCTCGCCATTATGAAGGGAGGATACGACTCAATATCAGAAAAAGATTGGACAGGTATCAAAAGTGGAAAAAGCTTAATAGCTTTTTTCCCCGATGGGTTGCTTTTAATAAGCTTAAGTGCTGTTATTGAGAAAGAAGATTTTCATTTCTGTAGTCACTTCGCACCACCTTCCCGAATAAAACAGTTAGCAATGGCCACTCAACAATTTGTTGGATCAAATAGCTGCTGGTTTCATATAGGTCTGAAAGGGATGAATTATGTTGCAGTCAAAGAATTACCCGAGAGAAACCTGAATAGGGGTATAACTATGCGCATATCTGGAGAAAACGAAGCTGAATTTCGAAAGTTATTTGTTCCATTTACAGAACAGGTATATAAGAATTGGCTAGAGCAATGCATCAAAAGATTTCAAAGAATATTTTCATAAGTATTGTAAGGTTGGATTGAATGAAGTGAATCCCAACAACGTACTTATCGGGTTTCGTTTACTTGTTGGAAGAAATGATGTTGTTGAGGAAGGCGTTTATAACATATTTTTCACAACCCCCTTCGCCCCCTAAGGGGATTTGGTTGCTGCTTTGCAGCGTTATGTTATTTTGCACGGTTTTCAATGGGTTTGCAGGAGAGGAACCGGTAAAAGGGGAAGAGAAGGAAAAAAGCGAACTGGCTGAGATTATGGGTGAAATAGATAAGGTTGTCAGGGTCACCCATCCGTCTGCAATTCTGGCGACACCATACTTAATTTAGAGATTTCCATTTTTCTTTTGGGTTGAGTAAGATGGGTTAAACGAAGTGAATCCATCGGCACAATGATCTTGTTGGGTGCGCCTTGCTGCACCCAACCTTTAATCTTTAATCAACTCCTCGAAGTCCTTCAGAAGAATAGAAACAAGGTAGCCCTAAACCCGTCAGACCGAAAGAGACAGGAAATGCTGGAAAAGCAATTTGATCATAGCATGCCAATCCTCGAACCATTAAAAGCCAGTATTTTTAAGACAGATGAGTTGATAGATGAAATTATTTACCGATTGTATGGACTAACTAAAGAGGAAATTAAGATTGTTAAAGGTGTGGTCTGAAGTGTATGTTATGAAAAATGATAAAGGTGAAATATTTTCTGACATCAGTAAATATCTCCACGTTTGTTAACTTTGTAAATATAAATAAGAATTTCTTCTTTAAAAATAGTATATAAGAATCTGTAATTGTTAACCCTTAGACGATAATCGTTTTGACTACCTCGAAGTTTTTTGATGTCTAATTCCGGATGATAGAACGGATTTTCAATTAATTTATCGAATGACTCTGTAAGTTTTTTCAAAAACATCGCATTTCTGGTTTTTTTAATGAACTTTCTGACATTTGGGCTGATCTTTAATTTCCACATTACTTAAGTTCTCTCTTGAGTATTTCCCAGTCAGTTGCCTTGCCGTCTTTAAGTTCTTTTAATGCCTTTTCTTTGGCCTGGAAGTCTTCTTCTGTCATGTATTCAATTTCCTTAAAAACCTCTCGCACTGCTTTTTTAATTAGTTTATAAAGTTTTTCTTCCCCAACAGTAATTTGTTCCATATATTACCTCCTGTTTGTTGTGGCGGATTTTTCATGATATCTCATTAACAATAAGCAACAATTGTTTAACAATGCTATGTCAAAAAACTAAAATCTAGTATACTTTTGACATATGACAATTTGCAAGCAAAACCTATGAAAATCTCTGACTGTCTGAGTAAATGACTGGAACTGAGGGGCAAGGGTCACTGAGGGGCAAGGGTCACACCTTCATTTATCAATTATCAGGATCATTTTATGTTTTTAAGGTTACACAAACAGGAGTTTTTCGATCTTTTCATCGGTAAATTTCAATTGCCTTTTTCCGGCCTCTTCAATAAATTTAAGGTGGATTAGTTATGGCTAAACCGGTTGCGCAACTATTCATCGTACTTTTAACAGCAATCAATACGAGTGAACAAAATGTTGATTCTGTAATCCCGAGGGGATGTCATGATTATAGCATATTGTTATGCAATTACGGTTAACTCCGTAGGGGTGACATGGTATCATTCATTTTCGCGCTATTTCACCCCTACGGGGCTAAATATTGCGGTGTGCTTTTTTTCTATAATCATATCATCCCTTCGGGATTTTCCCGTCTGTCCGTTTTCCCTATTGGCTTTTAACTATTCTGAGAAAATATTCTCTGTCAGTTTTCGCTGAATAGTTACGAAGAAAAACTTTATAATGTGGATTTGTGGCATACCATGAGAGAAATATTATGAGTAAAACAAAAAAGGATATTGATGAATATTTTCATGATGGCAGTGAAATAGACAAAACTTTACAACGAGCTGTAAAAGAAGCGCTCTTAAAGCATAAAATAGCAGATAATTCCATTGCATCATGGAAAGACGGAAAGATTGTTTGGATCCAGCCCGATAAGAGTTTACAAAGGCTGTAAGGCGTACTCTCAAAAACAAATTGAATCAGAAAAAGAAAATTTCACGACAAATAACGGAACTGAAAGGGATAAATACCACACTGGAAATAAAAAGGAAGTGAGGGACTTCAATCAATATCTTGTGAATCAGCTCGAAGCTTTACTCCCCTTGAATACCGATTTAAACATTTCGCATCTTACATCTCAGGAAAGCACAGGGTTACAGGCAGTTGACTTATTTAGCTGGGGAATTTTTCGGAAGTACGAAAATAATGACGCAGAATGGTACAACGTCTATCAGCACAAGGTCAGGTTTGAAACAGAGTATTTACGTTGAACAATAAAAAAAGCGGCCCCTATAATGCCTATTTCCTCTGGCTCATTGCCAACCGATGGAAGGGAGCACCAGAGGCACATTATAGGATTTTCCCGCTTTGGCTTAAATTATCAGAATATAAACTGCTTGTCAATAATTATTATAGAGAGGGGTTGTCAGGGTAAAATCTTCGTTATAATGAATCTGTTTCTAAAGACGATAGTGATTTACTACAATGAAAAATAAGCTGATTGATAAATTTCCAAAATGACCTATAATTAATCGAAACAAACCCTGCATCCCATTATAATTTTATCCTATCCCCATTTACATGAGGACAAGATTTGCGATATGTGCATCCATTTCAATTTTGATCTCAAAAAAGCTGCTCAGTCTTTGAACTGCCTTGCAAAAAAGTCCGGCGGAAGGATAAATAAAATGAAGGCCATAAAGCTTATTTATTTTGCCGATAGGTATTATTTGCGCAAATATGGTCGACCGGTAGCCAATGACGAATATGTTGCAATGGGATACGGTCCGGTAGGCTCTAAAACAAAGGATATTGCCGAAAATACCTCTTTTCTGGATACCATTGAGACTGATATAATAAACAATTAATTCCGTTAGAAGGTAAGGACTTATTTGTTATGGATACTGACGATAAAGAAGAAATGTTGCATTATGTAAAAGAACAAATGGCACTTAAAAACCAATGGGAGCAAATCCCTGATTGATGTCCCGCCCGATATAAAATCAAATCTACAATAAAATCTGGTTCTGTCTCCTACTTTACAGAAAAAAGCTTTTACAATCCAGAGCCGCACTATTTTATCGTTATCAAACAATTAGCATGTAAGCCGGAAATGGCAATTGGAATTGTTGAAAAACTTTGTGAGGCTGTTATTGCAAGTCCAATTGTGGAAAATTGCATAAAAGACATGGTAAAAGCATGATGATTTGCCGGAGGAAATGATGTTCTTGAGGAAGGCGTTTATAACATATTTTTCACAACCCCTTACCTCCCCCTGTCCCCCTCCAGAGGGGGATAAAGGGGGAGGATGGGGGATTTGGTTGCGGCTTTGCAGCGTTCTGTTATTTTGCACTGTTTTCCATGGGTTTGCAGGAGGGGGACAGGCAAAAGGTGAAGAAAAGGGAAAAAGTGAAATGGCTGAACTTATGATTGAAATAGATAAGAACTATAAGGTTTTGGAACGGCTTTCCACCTACTTCACTTTTGAAGAAATTGAAAAAGAACAGAATTTTTACAGCAATGCAGGCGCTAATCTCGTGGCGCTCTGCAAGACCGCTACAACGAAATTTGCCCGACCAGACGACGACAAATATCAGGAACTTAACCATGCGATGCTGACGGCATCTGAAAATATAGACGGTGTATTTAAAGACAAGAATAAGGTGATTACGCTGGAAGATGTACTATGGCAAGTTGGACTCTTGCGACAAACGTGCGCCGACTGCCACAAACATCTGGATATAAAGATAGGAACCGGCAAGCATGGTAAAAACTAGTTGAGTAGGATGGATTAAGCCTGTCCTGAGTTTGCGAAGGAGGGGAAAGAGGGGCGGTTGTCTTTGGTTGCGGCTATGCTCCGCCAGAATGTATCGCAGAGAGATTGCTTTTTAAAAGCCAGGGTGGGTCACCCAAAAATCCCCTTAGTAAATGGGCCAGGGGGTTGTTCCAAAAACCTTGTATAAAAAAGTGTCCGTTCTTTTCTTTGTGCACTTTACTTTTGGTGGTTAGAAAACGTATCGATGATTACGAGAGACGACATTCCGGAAATACCTGCCATCCGTCCGCTGAACGAATGGCGAAGCCCGCTCGTGCGCATTGCAAGGGGGTGCAGGGCAGTGAATCATCATGGTGGTTTGGCAAATGGATTGGGACCGTATCATTTGACCCAAATGACCTGGAAAAGTTGTTACATGATGCAAATGATCATACGAAAGAAACATACTATTTAAAAAAACGGAGCTTTGCGTGGAATATATAGTTCTCAGCGGGAATGACCTTACCTTCGATCAATTCATTAATGCGGTGAGGAATGGGTGCCAGGTGATGTTGAGCGAGGATGCCGGGGTAAAGGTGATTAAGGCGCGTGAGTCAATACACCGTGCGTTAAGCTCAAAACGGGTTATCTACGGATTAACTACCGGTTTTGGCGCCCTGAGCGATGTGGTTATTTCAAAAGAACAAACGAAACAACTGCAAAAGAATATCCTGATGAGTCATGCAGCGGGTGTGGGGGATTATTTGGATGAGGAGACTGCCAGGGCTACCTTGCTTCTTAAGATGAACGATTTTGCGAAGGGTCATGCAGGGATTAAACTGGAGACATTAAAAACTCTCGTGGAAATGTTTAATAAAGGTGTGTATCCCCTCATGCCGGGAAAAGGGTCTGTGGGTGCCAGCGGTGACCTTGCACCCCTTGCCCATATGGCCCTGGTTTTGGTTGGGCAAGGGCAGGCTTTTTTTAAGGGCAGCGTATTGAGCGGCAAGGTTGCAATGGATGAGGCTGGCATTCCATTGGTTGATCTTGATGCAGGGGAGGGATTGGCCCTTATAAATGGAACACAGGTCATGACGGCTATCGGAGCGATTACAGTCTGTGACGCCACGAATATACTCAAGATGGCCGATATTGCAGCCGGGATGAGTTTGGAGGTCTTACTGGCTTCCAATGTTGAACTGGATAAAAAGATTCACGACGTGAGACCGCATCCGGGTCAGATCATCAGCGCAGACAATCTCCGTCGTATTATCCGGAACAGCGAGATTGTCTCGTCTCATAAGGATTGTTCCCGCGTGCAGGACGCCTATTCCATAAGATGCTGTCCACAAGTGCATGGAGCATCAATTGACGTCCTCCATTATGTAAGGAGGGTGCTGGAAATTGAGATGAACGCAGCGACGGATAACCCCTTGATCTTCCCTGAGACTGACCAAATTATATCAGGCGGGAACTTTCACGGTCAGCCTGTAGCGCTGGCGCTGGATTTTCTTGCCATTGGCCTGTCAGAGATAGCCAATATCTCGGAAAGACGCACGGAACGACTGGTAAACCCTCAGTTGAGCGGTTTACCGGCATTTCTTATAAAAGACGCCGGTCTCAACTCGGGTTTTATGATAGCGCAGTACACGGCTGCGGCCCTCGTTTCTGAGAACAAGGTGCTTGCCCATCCAGCAAGTGTTGACTCTATTCCTACGTCGGCCAATAAGGAAGACCATGTGAGCATGGGGACAGTTGCCGCGAGGAAATGTCGCGAGGTGCTGAAAAATGCTGAACACGTGATTTCCATAGAATTGCTGTGTGCGGCCCAGGCGATGGATTTGTTTACCAATCTCAAGGCAGGTGCGGGAACCATGGAGGCATACCGTTTTATTCGAAAGCATATTACCCACATGGAACAAGACCGCATCCTGTCCGATGACATAAACATGATGTACAAACTGGTGCATGAGGGCAAAATTCTTGCTGTGGTAGAAAACAAGATTGGACCACTTAATTAGAAGGTTAGGTATTTCAAAGTTTCTGATACCGCCTTACACACCCCAACCCCCTCGTCCGACTGAGCTCACGGCGAAGTTCTCGAGAGGGGATTCGAAAAGTCCCTCCCGGGAGGGGATATAAGGGGTGGGTCAAAAGTCGCTGGGTTTTATCTTTTAAACCCAACCTAATTTAGCTATTTCTGGACACAGATAAACACAAATATAATTCCGGAGGAGAGATGAAGATTATTTCTTTTGGGGATATTCATGAAGATACCAGTCGTCTTGTACAGATAAAATCCGAATTGGAAACGGCTGACTTGATTGTGATTTCGGGTGATTTGACCAATTGCAACGGAAAGACCGAGACAAAAAAAGTATTGGATGCTGTTAAAAAATATAACGAACACCTCCTTGCGATGTATGGGAACATGGACAAACCGGAAGTAGACGGATATTTGACCAAAGAGGGGATAAACCTGCATGGGAATGGCTATATGTTTGGAGATATGGGGATATTTGGTTGCGGTGGTTCGAGTCCGACACCTTTTCACACACCGTCAGAAATCAGTGAGGGAGATATTGAACGGTTCCTGACAAACGGTTATAATAAGGTAATGGACGCAAAGTGGAAGATCATGGTCTGTCACACCCCACCTAAGGACACGGCAACCGATATCATTCGGAGTGGTATGCATGTAGGGAGTCAAACGGTCAGGGATTTTATTGTAAAGCACAAACCCCATGTCTGTATATCAGGTCATATTCATGAATCCCGGTCAAAGGACAAGATCGGCAATACCGTTATATTAAACGCAGGCATGTTCAGGGATGGATGGTATATTGAGGTCATTATTGATAAAGGCAAATTGTCTGCTGCACTGAAATCTGTTGCTTGAGATGCCCATAAATTCAATAATAATCATAAAAAATTTAAGGCTGCCAACGAAATGCTGGCAGCCTTAAACGTTTGCCGGGCATTTTGCCAAACATTCTTTTTACAGGAAAATCGATTAAACTAATTACAGATCGCAAAGGTTATCGGCCCGCTACCAAAACCGCCATCCGTAACATATCTGCCACTAGCGGTTTTTGTATTTATATCTACCGTCCCATCAACTCGGTAACCTCTACACTTTAACCACCAAGCATCAGGGTCTCCCGTGTGAAATGTAAAGCTTAACCCACTATATGAACCTGTTAAATTAGAATAATGTCCACAATCTGAGGTGTCAACAGTACCGCTAATTGTTCCATCGTCAAGAATCAAATTGTATTGACTCCCAAAATTGTCTACAACACATACATTTTTCCCAAGGACTTCATCTAACTGGGCTTCAGGTTCGACTGGTACGCCAGGCTTATCTTTATGTGCAAAGGCTTTTTCCACAACAAAACCCAGCACAATCATTACCATACTTACATACAAAAATTTTCTCATCTCCCCCTCCCTTCCTCCGAGAAATTCGTCTTTTCACACAAAAAACTTATAACAATGTTTACACAAATTTTTTGTTATTTTACGAAACACCTCCCTTCTCGTAATCAGGTGAAGTTATTAAATACAAAGTAAACAATCATCATCCTGCTTAGTTAAGATTTTAGTTGCATATTATGCCTTATCCGGGCAGTGTTTACCCGTTATCAACACTATAAGGCACCATTTCATGCCTTCATAATAATCTTTCTCCTCGTGTATGAGATTAATTGTTTGTCCTTCTTCAATACCTGAATAATCCTTGATATTGTTTCTCGTGATACTCCGACTGCCTTTGACAGCTCTTCATGTGTGGGTGAGTGGAAAATCTCAATATAATTTCCCTTCCTCGTTCCTTGTGTCAGAGACAGTTGCTGAAGTACGAGCAAGGTTCTTTCGTATGCATCGAGGCAGGCAAAATTCTTTATCGTTTCATTAGCGTCCCTCAGTCTCTTACAGACTCCCTGAAGGACTTTTTCCAATATCCCGGAATTAGAAGTTATTAAATGTTTAAACCGCCCTTGCGTAATTAAAAATAGCGACGTGTCTGTCAAACTAATTACACTTGCTGACCTGGGTTCTTTGTCCAAAAGAGATAACTCTCCGAAAAAATCTCCCTCTTTCAAGATGCAAAGAACAACTTCATTGCCATCCTCATGCAGGAGAGATACTTTTACACGCCCGGAAACTACACTGTAAAAAGTATCACCGGGATCATGCTGAGATACGATGGTACTACCCTTCGGATAGTTTTTCATAATACCTGCTTTGGAGAGCAGATCGAGCTGGTCATCGCTGAAGCTGCTAAATAACGGAATTTTTTTCAGGTATGAGTTCAAAAACATGAAAAACCCCTCTTGAATTGGTCAAAGTTACTTCAGTAAATTTCACCTATTGTTACCCAAAATGAAAGTTTTTCAAAGTTCAATTTTCTGTTTGGCGTGTTACGGAAGCAGAAGAATGATAAAAGACGGTAAGAAAATTGCTGACAAACAGAAATTGTGTGCCAAGACACACTTTGTAATCACGACTTTGTGTGTCATGGCACACATAATGCCCTGGCTTTTAACAAAGGTTTTTAGCAAAACAATCTCTTCGCTCCTATTTATTCACGAGCGCACTGCTTTTTGCTTTGGCATCGTGGCGGATACCACCCCGGAACCAGGTTCCTTTTTTTGTTGTCTTTACAGTCTCTGACTCTTTATTGTGCGTGGCTCTCTGGTGAATACCTCCCCGCGACCATGAATTTTTTACGGGATTTATCCGGGGTTCATCCTGGTGTACAACATTATTGTCAGATGGAGAACTTCGCTGAAATGCCAGAGCACTGCTTATCAATAAAGCATTTACAACCCCGACTGTCAAAAGAAATCTACTCGCACTATATTTCCGCAACATGTTTCTTCCCTCCTTCTATCAGCATTGCACAAGTAATCAGACTTCCGGGAACATCCCGGTAAAGTTACCTGATTGCTAAGTTTTTTTCTCAGTGGCAAAAGTCTTTTGTTTACATGGTTATCAGAGTCCATCACGTTCATTTTTCCACGATAATAATACTCTGCATCACCAGTATCGTCTGTAACATATGTCACATAATTTTCAATATTTTTAAAACGTAATGCTGGCGATAATAAACTTTTAAGGTTGCGCGAGGAACAGGTATTGCCTTTTGACAGGCATAATCGTGCGAAGGATTGAACGTGGTCGTCTGAAAACCCTGAGAATACATTCAAAGGTGAGTTGGTGCCGTAAATGGTGGGTGCAAGTTGCAGACTTGGACTCGCTGTTGGAAAAAGATGCGGCGTTACAAACTGTGGCAGCGATGAAAACAGGGAAAAGTGGTAGATATTACTTTTAGAATTGCACTCCCGGAGGAGTAAAGTGGATTAAACGGAGCGCACCAAACAAGGAGAGATACCGTGAAGATGAATTCGTTACAAAAACCAATGCCTTAATCGTTCGACTGAGTACTCACGAAGGGATTCGCCATACTCATAATTTGAGCCCACTGCGAAAATCGTGTTTATTTTGCGCTAATTCGTGACTAAATATCTGTAGTTTTAAAGCATCTGATAATACAAATCTCTTTGCCTTGCAGCATATCCAAGGTCGTTGATAAGCGCTTCGATTTCATCTTTGTCCATCCGGTAGCTTACCCCGGCCGCCCGTACTACATTTTCCTCGATCATGGTACTTCCCATGTCATTGGCGCCGAATTTCAAGGAAAGCTGGGCGATCTTGGCACCTTGTGTGACCCACGATGCCTGGATGTTTGGAAAATTGTCTAAATAGAGCCGTGCAATGGCCATGGTTTTTAAATAATCATAACTCCCGATGAAAGAGGTATCTAATTGGGTGTTTTTCGGTTGAAACGTCCAAGCGATAAAGGCGGTGAAACCGCCGGTTTCGTCCTGAAATTTGCGGATTTTTTCCAGGTGTTCGATACGTTCTTCCTGGGTTTCAATATGGCCAAACATCATGGTTGCCGTGGTGCGCATGCCAAGCGTATGCGCCTCACGCATGACATCGAGCCATTCCCGTGCCGTACATTTATTTGGACTCAAGAGTCTGCGGCATCGGTCCACCAGAATTTCAGCGCCACCGCCGGGGATCGAATCAAGCCCCGCAGCCTTGAGCTTTTGTATGACGTTGCGGACAGCGATGCCATTTAATTTTGAAAAATGTACAATTTCCGGAGGCGAGAAGGCATGGATATGTACGTTGTGTCTTGTCTTTATAGAGTATAGGAGGTCTACATAAAAATCCAGTTTCAGGGACGGGTGCAGACCGCCCTGCATGAGGATTTGCTTGCCACCCAGCGCCAGGGTTTCTTCGATTTTTTTGAATAGAGAACTACGGGGAATGATATATCCATCGCTGTGTTTAGCATCTTTATAAAAGGCACAGAATTTACAACCCGACGTGCAGATGTTGGTATAATTGATATTCCGGTCAATGATATAAGTCCGGTAATTTTCCGGATGCTTTTTCTTACAGACCTCATCGGCCGCCATCCCGAGGACGGTGAGATCTGTTGCAGAGAATAACGTTAAACCTTCCTTCGGGGACAGTCTTCCGTTATTGATTGATTTTTCGAGAATATCTTCAATCTCAGTGGATGGAGCAGGCATTTTAGGTTTCATTGAAAACAATCTCCGCCCCTTCGGGTGCAAGGCCTAAAGATACGGCATGCTGATAAAATGCCCAAAGCCCCTCTATCTCTTCCGTGTCCAGATTGTATCGAATTGAGTTTGTAAGATAGTTCAGGCATCTCTCTTGTGTTAATTGGAGGCGGTGCGATTCTGTAACTGCCAGTTCCTTAACGGAACGAATGCCGGCCTCTTTTGCGGTTTTTAACAGTTTGTTTATGCCGGGTATATGACAGCCCTTCCGAACAACCCAAACGGCGTAAACAAAGGGGAGACGGGTATATTCAAACCATGCCTGGCCAAGATCCATGGTGATGTACTCACCCTCCGTAATTTTCATGGCATTATCCCCGATGAGGAGAACGGCATCAACCTGAGTATTTGAGATATCATAGTGTTTATTCCATTGCGTGTAATGTGGAGAAAGATGATAATGTTCCCTGAAAAGAATCCTGGTAAGTGCGCAGGAGGTCAGGGAACTTTTATCCAAGGCAACAGAGTGTATATCTTGTATAGGCACCTTTGAAAATATCTTCACACTCTCAACAGCCCCATACGAAGAGATGGAAATACCAGGGATGATGGCATACCTGCCACTTCTAAAATATTCTATGGAAGGGATGATGGCCACATCAATTTGATCATTATTCAGCATGGCTGGCAGAAGAGAGGGAACCTCAAATGACAACTCAATTGAATCTGTGTATTGGTTTAATCCATAAATCAGTGGTTTGGCGTTCATATAGGGTACAACACCAAGCCTGAGTTTTTGTGTCATACTGTCTAAATACTCTTGCCTAAATAAGACTTCTTCTATAAACTATGAAAATTGTAAAAATTAAACATTTATTGTATATGACTTTTCTTAATTCTTCAATAAAGAATTGCGATAACTGTCGTTGTTTAATATAGAGGAGACTAAAAGATGGCATAAAACGGTTATTAATATTCTGAGAGATCACAGAGGAGAAATATAAGAAACTTGAAGATTATTAAAGATTTCTCTGTGTCCTTTGTGGTTAAGTTTTTGACAATATTACCTTACTATTGAAAGGAACGAAAGGTATGAATAATGGATTTTACAAGATTTGTATGTCAAAAGGGCTCATTGCGTGTGCACTTGTTGCGGTAATTACGTATGGTGTTACGATGCACAAACAGGCTTCAGCAGAGGGGCAGTCAAAATATAGCAAGGATTTTTTTGATAAGGCAGAGCCAATAAAGGTGAGAGACCCCTTAGCCAGTATGCTCGGCGCAATGGATAAAGGTGAGGTGTTTGTTTATACGTATGCCGATGCAGTGAAATTTGCCGGACACTCGTGTCCGGCCGTTGCCGGTGCCTATAAGTCAACGCAGATGGCATTAAAGGCTTTATACGGTGATGAATTTCCGGTGAGGGGGAATATAAAGGTTACCTTCAGGGGGAATATTGATTATAAGGTAAATGGGCCGATTTCACAGATAGTAACCATGATAACCGGGGCTGCTGCAGAGAGTGGATTTAAGGGATTTGGTCCGGTTGGAAAATATGAAAGGCGTAATTTGATGGCCTTTGATAAGGACCATACCCCTGATCCAATAGCAACCTGTGCCATAACATTTCAAAGAATTGACAACGGGAAAAAAGTAGAAGTACTGTATTGTGTTGATCATGTACCAGGCAGCGAACGCATGGATAAACTGACACCCCTTGTGCTCTCCGGCAAGGCATCTGATGATGAATCGAAGGAGTTTGGCAACTTGTGGCAGGAACGTGTCAAGACGATCCTCCTGAACCCACCCGAAGGTACATTTATCGTAAGAGAGGTCAAGGAATAGTTTGCAGAAGCCTTCTGCCGGGAATTGAAGTGAAATATAGTAAACGTCATAAATACGTTGACATGTTTCTCGTAGGGCGACCCTTTAGGGTTGCCCTCAGCAAGGCTTCGTCGGAGTGCGAGTCTTTCATAAACTTAGCACGGACAAACAAAGTTTGTCCGTGCCACCCACATTTTAAATTTCGAAAAAGCCTGAAGGGCTGATAGAATATAGCCCAGGGCGACAGCCCTGGGATAAAGATTGAATAATATTTTTAGCCCTGAAAGGGCGGCACATTACCTCAATTTAATGACATTGTCTTGTGAGAGTAGGGATCAATGGGTGTTGAGATAGATGCCTTTTCATTATCCACCTTACAAATGGGAATAAAAGAGGGGTAGAAATTTTTAGAATCCCTCCCCATTTTGTTCTTTGTGGGTGATCAGATGAATGGCATCTTTTAAAAAATGTACTGAAAAGAGTAATGAAAAGTCTGATTCCGAGAGCACTTATTGCAGGGTTGGCAGGCGGTGCGGTGTTGAATCTTGTCATGGTACTGACGTTTCGTTTGATTGGATTTGGCTGGAACGGGGGCGGAATACTCCTTGATCCGTCGGTACAAAGCCAAAAGCTTATTGCGGTGTGGACGCAGATTGAACCGCTACCCCTGGTGGTTTCTCGTCCGGCTCCCATCATTATAGGACTCATGCTGTTTGGTATGGGTCACGCTCTTGTCTATCGTTGGCTTTCCCCGGCATGGCCTCCGGGTATTGTAAAGAGGGCGATCAGGTTAGCTGCGCTTATCTTTTTTCTCTCTTTTGTATTTTGGGAATTCTTTACTCCTTTCAACCAATTTGGCGAGCCGTTTCTTCTGATAGGATTGGAACTGACATTCTGGGCAGTAATAGCCATTGCGGAGGCGTTAGCCATCGTCAGTGTGATGGAATCGAAGATAAATGTATGAGGCCGGATAAACGTTTTCCCTTTTCAATTCGTTTAGGCAGGTATTTAGCAATAATTACGATTTAAGAATTACCATCGTAACGCGAACTTCAGTTCGCAGGACAGCACTTTCTCACAAATTTTAATGAACAGGAGATTGATATCGTGAAGCGTCTGAAAGTGATTTTTAAGAGTTTTCTTGCACCATTATTTTTTGTCGCTGTATTTTCTCAATTGTCCTTCGCGAACGGTTTACCTTCGCACGTTGAGATCCGGGAATCTCTCAGGGCCGTAGTGAAGGAGAATAATGGCGGATTTGGTTTTCATATGTGGGCAACGGTGGTAGACAGGGACGGTTTTGTGAAGGCGGTGGTGTTTTCCGGGAAAGACAGGGGAGATCAATGGCCCGGCAGCCGTGTTATATCGGCGCAAAAGGCCAATACCGCAAATGCATTCAGTCTGCCGGAATTTGCGTTGTCGACCGCAAATCTTTTTTCTGCGGTGCAGCCGGGTGGGAGCTTATTTGGATTACAGGAGAGTAATCCGGTCTCTCCGGAGGCAGCTTATCAGGGCTCGTCCGAAAAATACGGTACGGAAAAAGACCCTATGGTTGGCCATAAAATAGGCGGGGTTAATGTATTTGGCGGAGGTTTGGCACTGTATAATAGTGAGGGAAGGCTTGTGGGGGCGTTAGGCGTTAGCGGCGATAGCTCTTGCGCTGATCACAATATCGCATGGAAGGTCCGGCATAGACTGCAGCTGGATTACGTTCCTGCGGGGATTAGCCCATCAAAAGACGATAATATTGTCTATGATATTACCAATGGCATGAGCGCGAGTGGTTGGGGTCATCCGCAATGCTCCCCGGAGGCGGCCAAAATTGCCCAGGAATTTTCCAAAACGCATCCGGTAAGGAAAAAGAAATAAAATGAAAACATTAACAATATCTCAGAAAGGATAAAGTTACCATACCGAAGAAGGTCAGGGAATCATTAGTTTTTAAGGTCTTTGTCAGAAAGACAAGGAATGTTCATGCAAGAAAGGCGATACGATAATGGTATCTTCTCATGGATATCAATAATGACCGCTTCTGTTCAGAGTTTCTTATTTTCTATGAATTCTCATAATAACGTCGGAAACGATGCAAATGCCGCCAAATTTCTTAATAATCGGTCTTATTGCCTCAACTATTTTGTGCATCATCTTTTCCTCGCATACTACCAATATATAACTGCTCTGAAACAGGTCTGTAAAAACATCGCCGGTCCTTACTCCTCTGCTCCCCTTTCCATTCACATTATTAATAATACTATAACCGGAAACTCCCACCTCATCAAGGAGTTTAACCACACTTTCAACTTCAAGAGAATCTATTATTATTTCTACTTTTGATACGGGTTTCATAATCTTCTATTTCCAAAGTACCGGAATAAACACATTCGCCTGCGAAATTAAATAATAATATAACGGTATGCCAATAGTTATATTAAACGGGAACGTTATAGCAAGTGCCATAGGAACGTATAAGCTTGGATTTGCATCTGGTAATGACAATCTCATTGCAGCAGGTACGGCAATATAAGACGCACTCGCGCAGAGCACCGAAAACATAAGGGCGTTTTCTGGCTTCAAACCAATAAATCTCGCAAGAACAATACCCATACATGCATTCACAACCGGCACCAGTATAGCAAAAGGCGGTAAAAAAAATCCAACACTTTTTAAATCTCCGATCTTCTTTGCTGCCAGCAATCCCATATCAAGGAGAAAGAAACTGAGCATGCCTTTAAATATGTCCTTTGTAAATGGCTTTAAAATATCCCATCCATCCTCTCCGGTAACCAATCCTATTATCAGGCTGCCGCTGATAAGCAATACGGAGCCATTCAATAAGGCCTCATGGAAGACCGCAGACCATGAAAAGGCATGCTCTTCATTTTCAGCGGAACCTTTTTCCTTCTTATTATTGTCTGATGCAAAGATTCTTGCCAGAAGGATCCCCACCACAATTGCCGGTGATTCCATAATCGCCAATCCGGCCACCATATATCCGCCCGGTTCAAGCCCCATATTCTGGAGAAATGTAACGGCAGTTATAAATGTCACCGCACTAACCGAACCGTACGTTGCGGCGATTGCCGCAGCATTATAAACAGCCAGTTTCATTTTCAAAATGAAAAATGTATATACCGGCACAACAAGAGACATGACAACCGCCATGGACATGGCGAGGACCACCTCCTGATTAATTCCTGTCTTACGAAGCTCTACGCCTCCGTGGAACCCTATGGCAAGAAGCAGGTAGAGGGAGAAGAGTTTGGGGAGAGGATCGGGAATTTTAAGATCCGACTTGCAGAATGATGCAATCATTCCGAGGAAGAAGAAGAGCACAGGGGGAAACAACAAATTGTCTACAATAAGATTAAAGTCCATTTCATTCCCCCTTGATTTATTGCATTACACCGTAAAAATGACTTTTTTCCGCTCACGTTTTTTACAACCTCCCTTTAATCCTATTTTTACACGATACGGTAAAAAAAACGACTTCCAGCACAAATCGCCTCTGTTTGTAATCTATGTAATAACAAATTCTATTCCAAAAAAAATGCATAATCCTGCAATACGATTTTATTGCTCTGATAACAGGTAGTTGGCGATAATAAGAATTATTTTTAAAACGGCATTATGGTATTAATATTGCTAATTTATGGATAGAATATATTGCATATATGAAATTTATTTTACAATTTGCTCTATTATCGGTACTTAAATTTGTATTCACTTATTGATTTTCCTTATAAAAATATCCTACAATGAGAACTTATTACAGTCGTAATAAGCTATCCCATGGAAATTCATGGATGATAAATTTTACAGTATAAATATTTTTGTAATCTTTTTTTTAACTAATCAATGTACACGTACAGTAAAGAAATATTGCCAAACGGATTGCGCGTAATTTATCTGGAAATCCCTCATATCCACTCCGTGGTTATATCTGCCTATATTGGCGTAGGTTCCCGGTACGAAGAAGAGAAGAAGTTTGGCGTCTCACATTTCCTTGAACATATGCTTTTTCGCGGAACAAAGCGTTTCAAAAATTCCTTCGAATTATTCGAGGCCATAGATAATATCGGCGGAGATATAGATGCCTACACATCGCCGGAATACTCCGCAGCAATTATTCAGGTGCACAACAAGCATAGTGAAAAGGGTATGCGTATCCTCGGAGACATCCTCTTTGGAGGAAATTTCAGATCAGACGATATCGAAATAGAAAGGCGCATAATTCAGGAAGAGATGAAACAATTCGTTGATGTAAAAGGAGATTATGTGGGCATTGACGATATGTCCTTTTCCCTGATGTGGAAGGATAGTGCGGCAGACACCCCTTTATTCGGCGATGAAAAAACCATTGCAAACTTACGTGCAGATGACCTTCATGCCCACCACAAAAAATTCTTTGTCCCTGAGAACATTGTTCTCTGCATCAGCGGAAATTTTCAGAAGGGTATGGTCACCCGCCACGTAAATGAAATATTCGGAAATATACAAGGTAAGTTTACCGGACAGAAACCACCTTTAAAAAACACACAGACAGAACCGAGACACCTATTTAAAAAATCCCCCTCTCAAACCACCAGTTTTAAACTCTGCCACAAGGCATATCCGTATAAACACGAGAAAGCACTTCTTATGCTCCTCCTCGCAGATGTCCTGGGAGGGGGAATCAGTTCCAGATTGTCATTGAATGTACGTGAAAAATTGGGGTTAGTCTATGATATCTCGTCCTACCCAACCATGTTTTCCGATGTGGGTTCCATTGACATCTATACATCAACAAAAAAGGAAAATTTTGAAAAAACAACGAAGGCCGTTATGGATGAGGTACACAAGCTTTTTCACGAAGGGATTACAGAGCAGGAACTTAACCGGACAGAAGAGCGGGTATTTAACCAGACACAACTCATCATGGACAGCCCGCTCGCCATGGCCAATTGGTTTGGTATCGAGGAACTTCTGATTGCCCCGGAAGCACCTGATACGCCGGAAAAACAGGCGCAGAAAATCCATGACATCAAGTTGGAAGACGTGCACAAAGCCATTTCGGAAATTTTTGTTCCTGAAAAGCGCAGTTTTGTCGTTGTGGGTATTTATAGCTGGCTCAATAAAAAGCACACAATTGCAATGCTCAAATAACCCATTCGTACCGCGCTATGCTGCACACACACATTTTGCCCTTATTTTTCTTGCAAATGTTGCATGTTTCCTTTAAGGTAATACAGTTAAGAGAAATTACTTGCATATCTTTTGAGAAAGGTATTTTTTATGAAAAGGCATATAATAATTTTCCTGAGTTTCTTTCTTGCGGTTTCCATGCCAAGTTGCAAGAAGGGCGATCCTGGGTATTCAAACGTCGGTATTCTTTATAATTCCAAAAATACCACGGGAGAAACACCCGGCAACACACCGGGCTCTCAGAAAATCGGTGCCCAGCAGATCGCTGATAAAATAAAATCCATGAGCAACGATGACCTCTTCCAATTTGCGCTGACGTGCGGAAATCAAGGAAGCTATTCCGAGGCCCTTGCAGCATTTAATACGATAGTGGAAAAAGATAAAAATTATCCCGACGTTTACTATTATCAAGGTTTGTTATACCGGGACATGGGTTTGCTGGACGAGGCCATCTGTGCCTTTCAAACGGCCATTACTCAGAATCCGAAATCAGCAGAGGCCCACTACAATCTCGGCTATGCCTATCGATGCAAGGGGTTACATAATGAGGCCATCCCTGAATATCGAAGGTCTCTGGATCTCCTCTCCGAAAACAAAGGGAAGCAAAAGGCCTCTGTTCATTACAACCTGGGATTTTCATACTTTTCCAGCGGGCTGATTGATGATGCGATAGGTGAATTCACCAGGGCACTGGCCTACAAACCCAGGGACAGGGAAATCCATCAAAAGCTTGGTATTGCTTATACCGCAAAGGGCTGGACGGATAAAGCCAGAGATGAGTTTTCACTGTATCATGCGGATGATAAACCAACCAAGAAAATTCCATAAAATACAAGAATAGATAGCTCACCGCAAAAACGCAAAGAATTTGAAAGTTGTGGGTTGTAAGATTTAAGCTGAGCTTTTAATTATGCTCAAAATAGATAACTCATAGACAACGATGTATAAGTTCAGCACGGACAAACATAGTTTGTCCGTGCCACCCTGTGTAAAATTCACATTTTGTGAGCATCTTGAGTATATCAATTTACAACTGATTTAAAACTTTGCGCTCTTTGCGGTAAACTGGATACGAAAATACCGGAGAACACCATGAAAGATCTTAATAACAGACTTGACTTACTGGAATTGGACCTGAAAAAACTGGAAAAAAAAATTAAGGAAGACGGACCCTGTGGTACGCCGGAAGACTGGCATCATGTCTTACAACGGGTACGAAAGATTGAGGAATTTGCTATTGCACAATTGGCCGTTAGAAAATATCTGGAAGAACATAAATGACCGTATGCAAATGCCTCACGAAAATATTTGGGATGAGGATTTCATGTACACACGCAGCTAAAAAATGGGGCAAAAATAGCAATCATCGGCGGCGGTCCTGCCGGAAGTTTTTTTGCACATTTCGCCTTAACATATGCAGAACAGCGAGGCGTCAGCGTTTCGGTAACCATCTTTGAGAAAAAAGATTTTGCCAGAAAAGGTGCCCCCGGCTGTAACATGGGTGCGGGTGTACTTTCCGAGTCACTCCTCAGGAAACTTTCTGAATACAACATCCATCTTCCCCCCTCATGTATCCAGCAAGAAATAGAAGGGTATTTCCTCACGGTGCCTGAATATGGCATACCCTTACACTATCCCCATTCCCCGCATAAGACCTGGATTGTTACGGTATTTCGCGGTAGCGGACCCAGGTTTGCGAATTGTGACGTCAGTGAAAGTTTTGACCATTCTCTCTTAGAACACGCTAAACAAATGGGAGCCCAGGTTATTCTCGATCCCGTGACAACTATTCAGATAGCCAAAAATCCAAAAGACCCGATAAAACTTACCTATGGAAAAGAAACTTCAAAAACCGAGTATACAGCCGACCTTGTCGCAGGCGCCTTTGGGGTCAACTCAGACACCCCTTATGAGGTACAGAAATTAGGTTTTGGCTACATCCCTCCCAAAACCGTTCAAACCTGCATCATGGATATTTACCCGACAAGGACAGTAAATAACGCACTCTACGGGAATAATATCCATGTGTTTTCCCTGGGCCTAAAATTTATACGATTTGCCTCATTTATCCCCAAAGGAGATTTTCTGACCATATGCCTTGTAGGAACCAGAGAGATGAATAAGACCCTGCTCAATGAGTTTTTAAACCAACCGGAAATACAGGAGATGCTCCCGAACGGCTGGGATGACGTAAAGAAGCGATGCATCTGTTTCCCGAAGATACCCGTTAATCATGCCAGACATCCATACACAAACAGGTTTGTTATTATCGGGGATGCCGGGATATCCCGTACCTATAAAAACGGTATAGATTCTGCACTTACGACGGCACAACTGGCTGCAAAGACCGCATTTGAAAGGGGTGTGACAGAGAAGGATTTTGAAAAAGGATATTTCAATCCTGCAAAAATACTTTTGGGCAGGGACAACGTCTATGGAAGTGTAATCCTCACCGCGAATGATATCATATCCGGAGAGAAACACCTCGTATCGAGTCACATAAAATACATGTCTGAACATCCGGATACCTGGGAAACCAGGCAGATGAACCAGGTATTATGGAATGCAGTAACTGGAAATGCCTCTTACAAGGACATCTTTTTCAAGAGTATGCACCCAAGGCTCTTAATAAACCTTTTTCTCGTTACTGCGCGTTCACTGCTGCGAAAGAATGAATAATAACGCCTTGTCCGTTCAAAGGAATAAGATGCTAATCGAACTGAAAGATACCCTGAAAGAATTTTTAGGCAATCGCTTAGAGAGAATGATCCTTTTTGGATCAAGGGCAAGAGGAGATTATGAAGACGAGTCCGACATCGATATTGCGATCATTATCACTGGACTCACATGGGCACTCAAGAACCGAATCCTTGATACGGTAGCTGAAATAGAACTCAAATATCTCCAACCAATATCCGTTATTGTATTTTCGAAGGTCGAGTTTGATAGGCTTAAGGAGAGGGAAAGACGTATTGCCCTTGATACTGAAATAGAGGGGATACCACTGTGATAGAAAAAAACAAAAGAATAAATATTCATAAGAAAGTTGAACTTGCAACCAAAGCACTTGATGCTGCTAATCTTCTTTACGAGAATGGTTTTTGGAAAACTAGACCAAAAAGCATATACATACGATGTTGCATGGTATGAAAATACTAACGGGGAGGTAGCTTCTTGGATAAACTCCGATGGTAGCACGAAAACATATAACACAAAAACAGATTTTATTAACGATATTATCGTACCTGCAATGAACGAGTTTAATAATAAAATCCCTGGGTATTCGTTTACCTATAGCGGATATACATACGGGACAAGTTCTTCTCCTTATAAGATAAATGATGGAAAAAGTGTTATACAAATATACAGGCAAAACAGTGGCGATGGTGGTGGTGCAGCATGGTGGGGTCTTGGATATGATGAGTTTGGTTATAAGATTGTTGTAGGCAACACAGGATCGTCTAAAAATGGGATATCTTTGCATGTCGATACGAATTCATACATTGTTTATTTTTTAGTCATAAAACAGAGGATTTATTTGGGCCTACAAATAGTGGTAATTCTTATTCTTTTAATTATCATCGATTAGGTTGCAATCTTACCGATGGGGTAGGAAATAATATTTTTAGAGAATTAAACGAGGACACAATTGCTGGTATTGATGAAGTTTACAATACCAATAATTGGGATTTGACATTACAAGGAACTGTAGCTGACGAGTATGCAACAGGGTATGCTGAAGCATACTTATTTGACGATAACACCAAAAAATAGTATATCAAGCTCCAATTGATTCAACGGGATTTTGTCGTTTTAGATTGCTATACAATAAGGTTCCAAGTTATTTCAGGGTACTAGTATTGTAACAAATTAATTACGAAACATAGTGCCTTGACAGCTTTTGATCAGCATCTTGTCGTGTAAACTTCCAATCTATTGTTGATTTGGCCTGATTGCGTCGGTCAGTCCACGCAGCAACT
>WYAU01000010.1 GCA_011525665.1 Candidatus Brocadia sp. | reverse complement strand
TCGCCAAACCCTGCTTCGCCAACACATGCGTTATCACTGACGTCAACGTCGTCTTCCCGTGATCCACGTGCCCTATCGTCCCAACATTCACATGCGGCTTCGTCCGCTTAAATACCTCTTTACCCATCGTTCAAACCTCCGATTATTTTGAATTTTCATTATGCGACGCTACTGAACGCCTTAGACGGCGCAGGTCTGTACTCTAATGGTTCCATGGTAAATGTTCCCCTACCCTGGGTAATTGACCGCAATACCGTTGAGTACCCAAACATCTCTGCAAGCGGCACATCCCCCTTAATAATTCTGAGACCACCCCTTGTGCCCATTTCAAGGATATTCGCCCTGCGGCTATGAATTTCGCTAATCACATCTCCCATATACTGCTCGGGAACTACAATCTCCAGAGACATTATCGGTTCGAGCAAAATTGCCTTTGCCATTTCCACGCCTTTTCTCAACGCAATGCTCGCTGCAGTATAAAAAGCCAGATCAGACGAATCCACAGGATGCGTCGAACCATCGGTTAGCGTAACCTTTATATCGATGAGAGGATATCCTCCGGCAACACCGGTCGCTGCGGTTTCCCTGATCCCTTTTTCTACGGATCGAACATATTGTTTCGGAATCTTTCCCCCGACAATTGCATCAACAAAAGTCACCGGTTCCTCATCCTTAAACGGTTCCAGTATAATCCACACATGTCCATATTGACCGTGGCCGCCTGTCTGCTGGATAAACTTGCCTTCAACCTCAACCTTTTTGCCTATCGTTTCCCGATAAGACACCTTTGGGGCCCCTACGTTAGCTTCCACTTTATATTCGCTCAGCATTCTGTTTTTAATTACTTCCAGATGCAATTCACCCATACCAGAAATAATCATTTGGCCTGTTTCCTGGTCCATACGGACTTTAAACGTAGGATCCTCTTTTGCCAACTTCGACAACGCCACCCCCAGTTTCTCTTTTTCCGCATCCGTCTTCGGCTCTATTGCCATCGATATCACCGTATCCGGGAACTCCATCTTCTCAAGCACTATGGGATTGTCGGGATTACACAGTGTGTCCCCCGTAACCGTATACTTCAAACCAATAACTGCGCCTATGTCACCTGCTGAAAGTTCCTCGACTTGTTCTCTGGTATTGGCGTGCATTTTATAGATACGACTGATTAATTCTTTTTTATCTTTCCCGGAGTTTATTACCCTGGCGCCTGAAGTTACCTTCCCGGAATAAACCCTGATAAAGGTCAGATCCCCATGCTTATCAGACGCAATTTTAAAGGCAAGAGCGCTGAAAGGTTCCGTGGGTAACGGTTTTCTTGCTATTTCTTCGTCTGTATAGGGATTCGTACCGGTAATCGATTTCCTATCAATCGGAGACGGTAAGTAATCGCATACGGCATCAAGGAGAGGTTGTATCCCTTTTTTCTTGAATGCCGAGCCGCACATCACAGGCACGAGTTTTAAATTGATCGTTCCTTCCCTGATTGCCTTTTTTAATTCATCATTTGTTATGGTTTCACCATTTAAAAATTTTTCCGTCAGATAATCAACTTGTTCCGCAAGAGCCTCAACCATTTTCTCACGCTGAAGCTCAGCTTCTTTTTTATATTCGGGCGGAATTTCCTCTATAGAAAAATTGACCCCCAATTTATCGACATCATCCGAATAAACTATGGCCTTCATCGCCACGAGGTCAATAACACCCTTAAATCCTTGCTCTTTGCCCAAGGGTAGTTGAATGGGAACCGCCTTCATCCCCAGCCGATCATTAATTTCACCAACTACTTTCAGAAAATCCGCGCCTATACGATCCATCTTATTTACGAAGCATATTCTCGGCACATGATACCTGTCGGCCTGACGCCAAACCGTTTCCGACTGCGCTTCTACACCACCCACACCGCAAAACACACAAACAGCTCCATCAAGGACGCGGAGCGATCGCTCCACTTCTACAGTAAAATCCACATGGCCAGGCGTATCGATCAGATTGATCTGATAGTCATTCCAGGCGCATGTTGTTGCAGCCGCCGTAATGGTTATCCCGCGTTTTTGTTCCTCTTCCATCCAGTCCATTATCGCGGTTCCATCGTGGACTTCGCCCATTTTATATGATTTTCCCGTATAGTAAAGAATGCGCTCTGAAGTGGTCGTTTTACCGGCATCGATATGCGCCGCGATACCAAAGTTTCTCATTTTTTCGATATTCATAATTTTATCAAACTTCCTGTACTAAAATTTTGACCATGCAAAATGTGCAAAAGCCTTATTTGCCTCAGCCATCTTATGCGTATTCTCTCGCTGAGTTATAGCTACTCCTTGTTTTTTGTATGCGTCCGCCAGTTCATCTGCCAGTCGTTGGGACATAGGACGCCCCTTTTTCCCTTTTGCAGCGTCTATTATCCATCGGATTGCCAACGAGGTTTGCCTTTGCTTAGGTACCTCGACAGGCACCTGATATGTTGCGCCCCCTACTCTTTTTGACCTGACCTCGACGAGCGGTTTTACGTTATTAACAGCGGTTTCAAATATCTCCAGCGGTTCGATATCCGTTATCTTTTTTCCTATAATTCCCATTGCATCGTAAAATACCTTCTCGGCGACGCTTTTTTTGCCCTTTCGCATAAGGTTGTTAATAAACTTTGAAACCAGTTTACTCTTGTATTTCATATCCGGCTGCAGATATACCTCTGTGCTACTATACGCAAGTGCCATAAACCACATTCTCCTTCAAGAAAACTTATTTAGGTGTTTTTGTCCCGTATTTAGAACGGGAACGCCTTCTCCCATCAACACCTGCACAATCTAACGTTCCGCGGATGATATGATATTTAATACCCGGCAGGTCTCGTACACGGCCACCTCTTACCAAAACAATCGAGTGTTCCTGCAAATTATGACCCTCACCGGGGATATAGGCCGTAATTTCCCTTCCATTTGACAAACGGACCCTCGCCACTTTTCTCAAAGCAGAATTGGGTTTTTTCGGGGTCCTGGTCATAACTTGAAGACAGACACCCTTCTTGTGGGAACATTTTTCCAAGTCAGGGCTTTTGCTTTTGTTTTTAACACCCTTCCTGCCCTTCCTGATTAGTTGATTTATTGTAGGCATATTTTCTTCATCCCTATTATTCAGTTAATGTAACAAGTTCTTTATCTTCACGGTTTTCCATTACTTTTGAGGCTACCAAATCCGCCGGTACAGCCGAAAGAGAACAATACGTCTTATAACCGGTTCCGGCCGGTACCAGGTGTCCAAGAATAACATTTTCCTTCAGCCCGACCAATCCGTCAACTTTACCCTCAAGCGCCGCTCTGGTTAAAACTTTGGTAGTTTCCTGGAATGATGCTGCTGATATAAAACTGTCAGATTGCAACGATGCTTTCGTTATGCCCATTAAGAGCGGTTTTGCCGTTGCCGGTTTCCCACCTTTGTCAATTATTTTCTTATTTTCATCCTTGAATCTAAATTTATCAACCACTTGACCCGGCAGAAAACTTGTGTCACCAACATCATCCACTTTCACTTTTCTGAGCATCTGACCAATAATAATCTCAATATGTTTGTCATCTATAGGCACATTTTGAGAGCGATAAACATTTTGAACTTCTTTCTGCATGTACGTTTGCAACTCTTCCTCGCCGCTTATCCTTAAAATATCCTGCAGTATGAGTGGCCCTTCCACCAAAGGACTACCCGCCTTAATATGGTCCCCTCTATGTACCTTTAAATGTTTACCCCTGGGAACCAAGTGTTCGATTTCCATCCCTGTTTCACTCTTAACCAATATCGTGCGCTTCCCTCTGCGCTTTTCGCCTACCTCCACCACACCATCAATTTCGCTCATTACAGCGGGATCTTTAGGCTTTCTCGCCTCAAAAATCTCTGCGACCCTTGGCAACCCGCCGGTAATATCCTCCGTTCTTGAAATTTCTCTGGGTGTTTTGGCAAGCAATGTTCCAGCGGTAACAAATTCGCCCTCCTCCACTTCAAGATGCGCCTTCTCTGGAATTGGATACAGTCCCAATATCTTGCCTGTCTCATCCTCGATGATGATTTGAGGATGCAAGTCTCCCTTATGCTCCATAATCACTTTTCGTTTAACGCCTGTAGAAACATCAGACTCCTGTCTCATGGTCTTGCCAATAACAATGTCCTCAAAACGAATTTTTCCTGACATTTCTGTTAATATAGGAATCATGTGGGGGTCCCAGCGGGATAACACCTGGTGCGCAACAACGCTATCATTCTCCTTGACCAGCACCTCGGCGCCCAGCACCACGGCATGTTTATCAATCTGCCGTCCCTTCGAATCAATAAGCAATATCTCACCATTTGCAGTGATGGCAACATTTTTTCCCTGAGGATTTGTTACCACATTCAAGTTGTTATATTTTATCGTTCCCGCCCGCTTTGCTTTTATCTCGGACTCTTCCACGGAACGAGTCGCTGTGCCTCCGATATGAAACGTTTTCATGGTAAGCTGTGTACCAGGTTCACCAATCGATTGCGCCGCAATAATCCCGACCGCCATACCTTCTTCTACAAATTGTCCCCTTGACAAATCCATTCCGTAACATTTCACACAAAGACCTAAAGACATTTCACAGGTCAGAGGAGATCGCACCTTGATTTTTTCATATCCCAAAGCCTCTATTCTCTTCGCTTTCTCTTCTGTGATCAGTTCATTTTCCCGCACAATCACTTCGTCTTTTACCAAATCGACAATATTGTTCCTTGCAACCCGCCCGTTGATTACCCTACTCAATGGCACTTCCACTTTTTCACCACGATAAACAACGCTCTTGGTAATACCATTAGTAGTGCCGCAATCTAGAGCTGTTATAACCACGTTCTGAGCAACATCGGCCAATTTTCTCGTCAGGTAGCCGGAATCCGCCGTTTTTAATGCTGTATCGGCTAATCCTTTTCTTGCGCCATGTGTGGAACTGAAATACTCAAGTACTCCCAACCCTTCCCGGAAGTTGGCTTTTATCGGGGCCTCGATAATTTTGCCGGAAGGCTTCGCCATCAGGCCACGCATACCAGCGAGCTGTCTTAACTGCTGGGAACTGCCCCTAGCGCCTGATGAAGACATCAGATAGACGGGATTCAAATACCGCTTGCTGTCCCTCACATCGTTTTTCAACTCGTTCAACATCTCCTCTGCGACTCTTTCGCCCGCATAGGTCCAGGTATCTATAATCTGGTTGTACCTTTCCCCTTCCGTTATTATACCTTTTCGGTAGAGCTTTTGTATTTTTTCGATCTCCCCTTGGGTCTTATCGATAATATCCTGTTTCTTCGCTGGCATCTTCACATCTGTTATGGCAAAGGAAAGTCCTGCTTTTGTACATTCTTTAAAACCTATTTCTTTGATATTGTCTAACAGATCGATTGTTTTTCCCCTGCCGAGAAGCTTGTAACAGTCTTGAATTATTCTACTGATACCTTTTAAATCCAATGTATAATTGTAAAATGGCATTCCGTCGGGTAATATATTGTTGAAGACAACCCGGCCAACAGTTGTTTTGCATAAATTATTCCTGGGCTCTTCGGCTCCAAATCTGTCTTTAATAATTCTTGTTTGCTTTATCCTTACCTCAATCTTCGTATGCAAATGCACTTTTCCCACTGCAAGCGCATAAAGAACTTCTTCCGGTCCACTAAATTTTTTGTGCTTTTCTTCGGGACCATCCTGTAAACTCGTCGTAAGAAATGAACAGCCTAACACAATATCCTGTGTGGGAGTTATAATCGGTTCACCCGAAGCCGGAGAAAAGATGTTATTTGTAGAAAGCATCAATGTAACAGCCTCAACCTGAGCTTCTATAGAAAGGGGAAGGTGAACAGCCATCTGATCACCATCAAAATCGGCGTTGAAGCCACGACATACCAACGGATGCAATTTGATGGCATTTCCCTCAACAAGGATGGGTTCAAAGGCCTGAATGCCCATCCGGTGTAACGTGGGCGCCCTATTGAGCAATACCGGATGTCTCTTGACTACCTCTTCAAGAATATCCCATACCTCTTTATCTTTGCGCCCCAACATTTTCTTTGCGCTCTTAATCGTATCTGCAAGCCCCAGCTCTTTTAACCTTCGAATTATAAACGGCTGAAATAATTCGAGCGCAATTTTTTTTGGCAAGCCACACTGGTGTAATTTCAGATCGGGCCCCACTACAATCACGGAACGTGCGGAATAATCGACCCTTTTTCCCAGCAAATTTTCCCTAAAACGTCCTTGTTTGCCTTTTATCATATCAGTTAACGATTTCAAGGGCCTATTATTACTCCCCAATACCGGGCGTTTCCCCCGCGTATTATCAAAGAGGGCGTCTACCGCCTGCTGTAGCATCCTCTTTTCGTTTCTGATAATTACTTCCGGTGCGTTTAGGTCGATCAGTTTTTTTAGCCGATTATTTCTATTGATAATCCTCCGGTAAAGATCATTAAGATCTGACGTAGCAAAGTTTCCACTTTCCAGAAGCACCAAAGGCCGCAGATCGGGAGGAATGACCGGAACAACGCTAAGCACCATCCATTCGGGCTTATTTCCGGAATCTCTGAACGCCTCGACAATTTCCAATCTTTTAATTATCTCTTTTGCGCGTTGTTTTGACTTCGTTTGGTTAAGCTCTTCACGCAATTCCTTTGACAACGTTACTAAATCAAGCTTTTGAAGCAGCGTCCGTATCGCCTCTGCACCCATTCCAGCCCGAAAAGACTGCTCTCCAAATTTTTCTTTATCTGCTTTATATTCCTCTTCGCTGAGTATATGATATTCTTTTAAGGGAGTACTTCCCGGATCGATTACAACATAATCCTGAAAATAGATAATTCTCTCCAGGGATGTGGTCTTCATCCCCAAGAGTGTTCCCAACCGGGAGGGCATCGCCTTAAAAAACCAGATATGAACGATGGGCGCCGCCAAATTGATGTGTCCCATACGTTTTCTTCTCACACGAGAATGCGTTATCTTTACACCGCAACGATCGCAAATAATCCCCTTATGTTTTATCCCTTTATATTTCCCGCAAAAACATTCCCAATTCCGTTCAGGACCAAAAATACGCTCGCAGAACAAACCATCCTTTTCCGCTCTGTAAGTACGATAATTAATCGTTTCGGGTTTTTTCACTTCACCATAAGACCAGCTTCGAATATCCTCAGGCGAAGCAAGAGATATTTTTACCGAACTATATTCGTTAATTTTGTCGTACACTATATCTGCCATTTTAAAAACCTTTTTGTAGAACCTTCTTTTTAGAACTCATTAAATACCCGCGTGACCCAGAAGAAAAATGACCGTATTTAGACCTCTTTCAAGACGTCCATTTTTTTCTTTTCCAGTTTTAAACTTAGTCCCAGTCCCGCAATTTCATTCGCCAGCACCTCAAAAGATGCGGGTGTTCCCGCCTCCAGTGTATTTTCACCTTTTACCATTGATTCGTAAATCTTTGTCCTTCCCTCAACATCATCGCTTTTAACCGTAAGCAGTTCCTGCAAATTATGAGCTGCGCCATATGCCTCAAGCGCCCAAACCTCCATTTCACCAAATCTCTGCCCGCCGAATCTTGCCTTGCCCCCTAACGGTTGCTGAGTAATCAATGAGTAGGGACCCGTCGCCCTGGCGTGTACTTTTTCATCTACGAGGTGATGGAGTTTTAGCATATACATATAACCTACGGTAACTTTTTGCTCAAAGGGTTCACCGGTTCGCCCGTCATACAAAACAGCCTTTCCGTCCTCAGGAAAGCCGGCATCCCTCAGGGTAACCCTAATTTCCTCTTCGCTTGCACCCTCGAAAATCGGCGTAACTGCCCGAAATCCTAACTTTTTTGCTGCCCATCCCAAATGTGTCTCAAGTATTTGGCCCACGTTCATCCTCGAAGGCACACCCAAAGGATTCAACAACATCTCCACCCGCGTCCCGTCCGCCAGGAAGGGCATCTCTTCTTCCGGAAGAATCTTGGATATAACTCCCTTGTTTCCGTGCCTTCCCGCCATCTTATCACCAACAGACAGCTTTCTCTTTGTTGCAATCGAGATCTTTGCTAGTTCCAACACCCCGGTAGGCAATTCATCGCCCCGCTTCAGATGGTTGATCTTTCTGTCCCTCTCGTCCTTCAATAGTTCTATTTTTTCGGAATAATCCTTACTGATCTCCAGAACCTTTTCTTTTTTCTTTTTGTTGCTGAATTCTATGTTTTCAATATCGAAACGTTCCTCCAGCATAATGATAGACTTTGCAGGCATGCCACGTTCAATCACATATGCCTGTCCTGTTTGAATGTCTACCAAAGGTTCTTTTGTCTCTTCGTCAATTGCCTTCAGCATTTTTACAAATTCTTTTGAAATACTTTCATCGTATTTTGTCTCAATCTCGTTTATTTCCTGTAAAATTTTTTGCCGTTTATCGTCAGAGAGATATGACTTCCTGGAAAATACCTGGGTATTTATTACAATCCCTTCCATTCCAGAAGGAACTTCAAGGGATTCGTTCTTAACATCTTCACCAGCGCGTCCAAAAATAGCATGCAACAACTTTTCTTCGGGAGATAATTCGCTCCTGCTTTTCGGAGCGATCTTGCCTACCAGTATATCGCCGGGTTTTACCTTTGTTCCAATTCGTATTACGCCGTTCTCGTCCAGATTACTCAATGCCTTTTCGGAAACATTGGGAATATCACGGGTAAACTCCTCCCTTCCCAGCTTCGTCTCCCGAATTTCCACCTCAAACTCATCTCTGTGTATGGACGTAAAACGGTCATCCTTTAGCAATGCCTCGCTGATCACGATAGCGTCTTCAAAATTGTATCCGTCCCATGTCATGAAGGCCACCAATACATTCTTGCCTAAACTCAGTTCGCCCCTGCACGTGGCCGCTCCGTCAGCAACAACCTCTCCCTTTTTTACTTTTTGCCCCTCAACAACTATGGGCTTTTGATTCAAACAGGTACCTTCATTGAGTCCTACAAATTTTCGCAGTTTGTAGACATCTCTCTCGTCGATGATTATCTCATCGGCTGTTACCTTAGTCACCATCCCGGCGTTTAGAGCCTGAACGGTCATACTCGAATTCTGAGCAACAAATCTTTCCATACCAGTCACTATTATCGGCGGCTCTGTTTTCAGCAACGGAACGGCCTGCCTTTGCATATTAGAACCCATCAGAGCCCTATTTGCGTCACTATGTTCGAGAAACGGTATGAGGCTTGCCGACACTCCCACCAATTGCTTGGGAGATACATCCATATAATTTACATCCTTAAAATTCGTCTGATGGAAATCACCGTTATATCTGCACAACACGCTCTCTTTCTCGAGCTTTTCGTTTCCCTTTATCAAAACGTCTGCGGGCGCTATCAATTTATTTTCTTCTTCATCTGCGCGAAGGTATGTTATTTTATCAGTAATTTTTCCTTTATCAATAATACGATAGGGAGTAATCAGAAAACCATACTCATCCGTCGTCGCATAAATGCTTAAGGATGCTATTAAGCCTATATTCGTTCCTTCAGGGGTCTCAATCGGGCAGACTCTGCCGTAGTGAGACACATGAACGTCCCGGACTTCGAAGCCCGCCCTCTTTCTGTTTAATCCACCGGGACCGAGCGCACTCAATCTTCTCTCATGAGTCAACTGCGCCAAAGGATTCGTCTGATCCAAAACCTGAGACAGTTCACTCCGGCTAAAAAAATAATCTATCGCTGAAAAAATAGCCTTAGAATTCACAAGGGAGCGCGGCGTTAATTGATCTGTATCCTTTACACTTAATCTTTCCTGCACCGTTCTCCTCAATTTCAGAAAACCTTTTCTCAACTCTTCTCCCGCCAACTCATCAATCGTTCGCAACCTCCGGTTTCCTAAATTATCAATATCATCAACGGACACGCCGGCTTCGCCCCTGCGCAGCTTCATCATATACCGTATGGCCTCTACGTAATCTTCCTTTTGCAGCGTCATCTCGGCTTCGTTAATGTTATGCCCCAGCTTTCTGTTCAACCGGAACCTTCCTACCGATCCCAGCCTATACCGCTTCACATCGAAGAATTTATCATAGAACAGTTGCCTGGCCTTCTCTACCTGCTGAGGATTTCCGGGGCGAAAACGCGCATAAATTTTTAACAGGGCGTCTTCATGGGATTTTGTAAAATCCGACTCCAGAGAATTCAATATCAACGGGTCTTCCATTTTTTTGATTATTTCGATCTTCTTGATTTCAAAATCAACAATCGTCTTTATCAATGTGTCAGATATCTGACGACCCGCCTCCAGGATGATTTCACCTGTTTGAGGATTAACAATTTTATCAACCGTATACCTGCCCCTTAATTTCGTTGCTGAAGCGAAATCGGCAATCTTTACCACTTCCGTTTCATAAAAAAGTCTGATAATATCTTCATCATTCGTATACTCTTCCGACAGCGCCCTGAGGAAACAGGTAGCCGGCAGCTTTCCACTTTGATCAATTTTTACCGTAAGGCTATCTTTTTTCCCCACTTCCAGCTCTATCCAGCTTCCTCTTTCAGGAATTATCCTGCACGAATGTAACCGCTTCTCTGCATGGAATTCCTCAATGAAATCAATTCCGGGAGAACGGTGCAACTGGGTTACTATCACCCTTTCCGTTCCGTTAATAATAAATTCACCGCCCCCAATCATCACCGGTATTTCACCGAGGTATACCTCTTCCTCGATAGGTTCAACCTTATTCAATCTCAACCAAATCCGAAACGGGCAACCGTAAGTTAACCGTAATTGTCTGCATTCATCCTGCGTGTATCGCGGTTTCCCCAGTTCATATCTAATATAGTCCAGGGACATCGTCCCATCATAGTTGCTGATGGGAAATATCTCCCTCAATATTGCCTCAATCCCTTGATTCTTCCTTTTAGAAGCAGGTACATTTGCTTGCAAAAAATCCTGATACGCCCTTGTCTGAATCTGTACAAGGTTCTGGACTTCCATTACCTCCTCTATTTTGCCATAATTACGGATTTCCATAATATCTCCGGTTTTTACATGAAAAGAAAGAACCTGTTATTTAACTTCTACCTTTGCGCCAGCAGCCTCAAGCGATTTCTTGATCTTTTCTGCTTCCTCTTTCGAAACTCCTTCCTTAACTGTTTTTGGCGCACCTTCAACAAGGTCCTTTGCCTCTTTCAATCCCAGATTTGTTTCAGCGCGGACAGCCTTAATCACCTGGATCTTATTTGCGCCCCCGTCCTTCAAAATTACATCAAAGATAGTCTTTTCTTCCGCAACGGCAGCCTTACCTTCGCTTGCCGCAGATGCGGCGCCTACCGGCATGGCCGCAACCGCCGCCGCAGAAACACCAAATTTTTGTTCAAATGCCTTAACGAGCTGTGAAGCTTCCAGCAAAGTCATCCCCGCAACCAAATCCAGCACTTGTGCGATTTTGCCAGAAGGCTCAACTGTCTTTTCTTCACTAACCTGAGTCATTTTATCCTCCTACCTTTCAGGAATCCCATAATAAAAACTATTCACCACTGTGTTCTTTCTTATCTTTAAAAGCCTGGAATGCCGTAGCCAGGCTGCGCAAAACAGCATTAAATGCACCAGCAACCCCTGCGATGGGCGCATTGATACCCGTTATAATTTGCGCGCGGAGCACCGGTAGAGACGGAAGCTTGGCCAAGTCATTTATATCAGAAACGGAAACCATAGCCCCGTCAACAAAACCACCGCGCACACTCAGAAATGGAATCTTTTTTGACCATTCGATAGTCTCTTTAGTCATAACGACCGGATCGTCTCCACCGGTTATTATGGCAGAAGGACCGGCAAAAAGACTTGCACTCCCCACCACCCCCAGTTCTTTAAATGCAATCGCTGCAAGCGAATTTTTGACGATCTCCATGTAAATTTTCTTTTTCCGCAAATCTTTTCGTAACTGGTCGAATTCCATGGCCTTTATTCCCTGATAGCCAACCACCAAAAAATTACCTGTTTTGCGGTAGTTGGAGACCAATTCTTGTATAACTACTTTTTTCAATTCATTTGCCATTGCTTTATTTCATTCCCTTCGCAGTGATTTCTAATCCTAAATCTGTACTATTATTCCAGGGCTCATCGTCGAAGACACCGAAACCTTTTCCAAGAACACTCCTTTTGCTGAAGCCGGACGTGAGTTAACGATATGCTTAACAAACGTACTTATATTATCTTCTAAATCTTTTTCTGAAAACGACACCTTCCCGACAATGGTATGTACGTTCCCACCCGCATCGGTCCGATATTCGATCTTACCCGCCTTAAATTCTGTTACCGCAGTCTCAATGTCGTCAGTCACCGTTCCCGATTTAGGTGAGGGCATTTTACCCTGAGGGCCGAGTACTCTACCCAATTTGCCGACCAGCTTCATCATATCAGACGCAGCAATTGCAACATCAAAATCAGTCCACCCACCCTCGACCTTTTTTACCAATTCTTCAGCACCGACATCATCAGCGCCTGCCTTTTTTGCCAGCGAAGCCTTCTCTCCGGCAGCAAAAACAATTACTTTAAGGCTTTTACCAATCCCCCGGGGCAGAGAAACCGAACCCCTGACAAGCTGATCCGATTGCTTTGGATCAATGCCCAGCTTCATTGAAACTTCAACACTTTCGTCAAATTTCGCCGGTCTAAAAGATTTAAGCAATTTAATTGCCTCTTTTAATTCGTACTTTTTCCCCGGATCAACGACTTTCCTGGACTCCAAATATCTCTTACTTCTTTTTGCCATCTGAGATTTTCCTTTCAGCAACCCGACATCCGCTCCTGCGCGGAAACTAATCCACCACCTTAATCCCCATATTACGTGCGGTTCCTTCCACAACTTTGACAGCGGCATCCAAATTATCGGCATTTAAATCGGCCAGTTTTTTTCCTGCAATTTCCCTTACTTGCTGCCTGGTAACCTGTCCTACCTTTTGCCTGTTTGGCTCGGGAGAACCCTTTGCGATACCAGCCAGTTGTTTTAACAACACTGACGCAGGGGGAGATTTTAAAATAAAAGTAAACGTTTTGTCTTTATAAACGGTAATTTCAACCGGCGTCAAAACACCCTGCATATCTTTCGTTTTATCGTTAAATTGTTTCACAAATTGGCCAATATTTACTCCATGCTGACCCAAGGCCGGACCAACCGGTGGCGCAGGCGTCGCCTGTCCCGCCGGACACTGTAATTTAATCTTTGTCAATATCTCTTTCGCCATCGCATACTCCTACTATCAAATTGCCTCAACCTGCCAATATTCCAGTTCAACAGGGGTTGCCCTGCCAAACACTGTAAGCATTACTTTCACGCGACCGCTGGCCGGCAATAGCTCTTCGACAATCCCGTCGTAATTTTCAAAAGGTCCTTCCTTCACCCTCACCTTTTCACCCTCTCGGAACTCAATCTTCGCGCGGGGTTTTTCTTCCTTATGCTCTACCTCTGACAACAGTTTTTCCACTTCATAGCTCGCCATAGGCACCGGCTTGTTTTGCCCACCAATAAAATCTCCGGCGCCAGGCGTCTCACGGATTAAAAACCACACTTCCCTTGGTATCTGCCCTTTTTCGTCAACATCAACCTCCGCCATTATATAGCCGGGATATATTTTGCGTTCTGTTATCTTTTTCTTCCCACCTTTTATTTCTGACACCTTCTCACTGGGCACCAAAACATTCGTGATCAACTTTTCCAAACCACGCACCTTGATAAGTTCTAACAAACTATCCTTTACCTTATCCTCTTTGTTGCTCTGAACACGCAAAACAAACCATTGCTTAGGCATTTTAAGTTTCAACCTATTGAAAAAAACCCGCCAAAAACACCCTGTAAACGCAGCGATACTAAAATATCAAATCGCCTTATCAATCACGGAGAGGAAGGAATTAAAAGAGTTGACAGTTCCGAGGAGCCCCTTTAACTCAACTGCAATGCCACAGTGGGGCGCAATACCCATCCTTTCATCCAAACCAACAAACAAACCTTACAGCACGCCGATGTACTCCATAATTAAAGAAACAAACCAATCAACACCCAATATAAATACCCCTATTACGACAACCGACACGATCACAACCGCCGTGGAGCCGACCAGTTCATATTTTGTCGGCCAAGAAACCTTTTGAAGTTCACCCTGGGTGTCGATAAGAAACTCAACCGTCTTCTTGCCGCTATTATCTAACGGCCTAATCCCCGTTTCAAAGCCTGCAACAAAAATACCGATCAAAAAACCCAAAAAAATAAAAAGCAAAAACGCACACACCACTCCCCACGACAAGCTTACGTCAACCAGCGGAACCCTTGCGCTCCCGGCAATATTCGGCAAATCAATCAAAACATTATAGAGCGAGAGAGAAGCAAAGAGCGCAAGAATGCCCAGCGCAATTCCTACCGCAATCCTGCTATAGACACCCAAACCTTTTCGATAAACACCAAAAAATGACATTTCAAATCTCTTTTTATATATGGCAGGTCTGGAGGGACTCGAACCCCCAACGGCCGGATTTGGAGTCCGGTGCTCTACCAATTAGAGCTACAGACCTTTGTTTTCACACAAAAATAAATCTACGAACCCACACAGCACTACCTACTTTTTGTATTCTTTGTGATCCGTGTGCTTCCTGCAGTGCTTACAAAACTTCTTCAACTCCAGCTTTTCCGTTTGTTGAGTCTTTTTCGGTGTTCTGTAATTCCTATTAGAACACTCCTTGCACACCATAGTCAGATATTCACGCATTGCACATTCCTGAGTTTTTATTCAATAATTTTTGTAACGACACCGGCGCCGACGGTCTTTCCGCCTTCCCGGATAGCGAACCTCAGCCCCTCATCCATTGCTATCGGCGTCAACAACTCCACATTTATCTTCACATTGTCAC
>WYAU01000079.1 GCA_011525665.1 Candidatus Brocadia sp. | reverse complement strand
TGAATCATAACCTTGCTCACAAGATCAAGGGCTTTGCCGAGAAGAGAAGGATTCCTGTCGTTTATGCGAAAAGGTCGTGGTCGTCTATTTATCAAAAAATGAAGGAGTGTCAGCAGGAATTGCGAAAAGTCGGATTGCAAGTTTGTTTGAGGTGAGACACGGGTGAGGACTAAACGAACGATAAAGATGAGGAGAAGAGTTAAAAAAAAGGGATTAATAACCGACCGGCTAAAGTACAGTTATTAACCCCCGGGACCAGGGCAAGGAGGTTTTCCCTCTTTGCTAGGCCTTGTCAAAATTATAAATGTTTTAGTTAGCAATGTCAATGAAATCCGCAGCACGCTGTGACGAAGGTATGGAATCGCAACGGTAAGAATTTCCCTTGTGAAATGGCGTTTTTTGAATTATTTTGATTTTTTTGTTGACAAAGAATTCGATTTTGATATATTTGTTACGCAATTGAGACTCAATTTCAATTAATGGTTAACAGCAGACCGGCTAGATGTGCAGCTGTTAAGTCCATTGGGACAGTGGCAGGGATGACGATTTCTCTTTCGTTGGGCTTTTTTTATTGGTGCAGTATGCATGAAACAGAAAATTTATTTGTTTTGACAGCGTATCAGGCGTGAGATAAAAGGGGATTTGAATTAGGCCTTCGGCGACTTTTCATTGGTATGTAGAGGCAATTCATGAATTGCCTTTACAAAGATTGAAATTCCTTAACATTAAAGTTAAACACGGACAAACTTTGTTTGTCCGTGTCACCCTGAAAACACAATTAAATAAAATGGAATTTCCTGTACAATTAACTTAAGGTACGCAAAACGTATCCTTAATAAGACAAAGAGCATCATGATAAAGGCAAACCCTTAGTGATAGGGGGACGCAAAGGAAAGGGTCCTAAGAAACGGCTTGAACGTTTTAAACAGTTTAAGTCGTTTAAAAGCAGGATAGCCTTACTGCCAAAGATGTTTTTCGACAAGTATCTTTGGGGTAAGGCTTTTTGCTTTTGTAGTAATGAATTTTTGGAAGTTGTCGGCAGACCGGCTAATAAGTATAGCCGACAAACTTCGGGACAAGGTAAGGAGGGCATATCATCAGCCCTTCTTGCCGGGCCTTTTTTGTTTTACCGGGCTTACGAGTTTAACGGTATGCCTGGTATATCGGGGGAGGAGGTGATTTGCAAAGGTGCAGAAAACAGAATGGGATGTACTATTTTCAGGGACATTGGTGGTTTTCTGCCGGTACCGCCAGCATTCAAAAGGAGGTGGTAGGAGGTGACAACTGTTTAGAAAGATTATGGGCCTCCGGCTCAGGAAGAGGTAAGCCGGCACAGGCCCGTATGGTCAGTTTCGGCGGGTTAAACCCGCATGGCAACACGTGAAGAAATATTTCAATAATCTCAATCGTAAGAAAGGGAGCAGATAAAACACTATGAAAAAGGTACTGAAAAATATAAAAGAAAAGATGAAGAAGGGGCGTAAGGCCGTTTCCGGTTTTACGCTCATTGAGATGCTGGCCGCAATCGGTGTGGCTGGCATACTCGGAGGTATCGTTACTCCGGCCGCCATCAATTCACTGGCAAAATCAAGGCAGGCCAAGTGCGCAGAAAACATGAGGCAATGGGGTACCGCACTGGTGCAGTATGTGACTGATACCGGGGCATATCCGCCTTCGGCCACACAAGTATCGAATGTCGGCGGGGAAGTGCGTCAGCGATGGTACAATATCCTCTCCCCCTATATGGGCGCAGATGAGCGTGCTCGTACCAATGCCCAGGGCGCTACAAATGTCACTAATAACCTCGGTGATCTGGACCAGTCGGTCTTTACTCGTGCCTTCATATGCCCGGAGGTCGAGGGTGAGTGGAAGATCGGCAGGAATAATTGTTACGGGTACAACCACCAGTATCTCGGGAATGCAAGGGCAGCAAGCCATGCTACGGCAGGAAAAAAGAAGAACGGTTTTGTGAATTTCCCGGTAACTCCTGCTGACCTGAAGGACCCAACAAGGACCATTGCCATCGCGGATACCGATGGTACGGGACATCTTGATCAGTACAGGGCGCCGACAGATATGTTTAATGCTGAAAGTACCGGTGGGGCAATAACCTTTAGCACGGCCTCATATGGTAGTGACGCTCTTACTGGCGGTATTCTGAGCAACCGGTTGACGACCCTTGGAAATGAGGGCTATCAGATCGATCCGACGTTCCTGCCATCCCGCAATTTGACGGGTGATACGTCAGATGCAACCTTCGATCCACCGGATGATATTTGCGGTGCTGCCGGAGGAAGTAGCCGTCATTTACAGGCGGCCCGCGGCGTTGTAAGCAACCGGCATGATGGTGGCGCTAACGTATGCTTTGCCGATGGTCACGTAGAGTTCTTCATCCGTGAGGCGGTATATGTCCATCCAACCACAGGAAGGCCGTCGAACAGGTTGTGGAATGGGTTTGGACGGGATAATGATGAAAACGGGGATGGGGTGGTGGCTCTCGGTGGCCCCATTTATGACAGCAATGAGTGGGTCTGCGATTTAAATGGAAATGGCATTGCGGATGCGGGTGAAGCGAACACCATTATAGGGGCAGACATCGGAGCGGCACTCGCAGGAGGCTTTATGGCGGAGAATAACAGGGGCTTCCTGCTTGGTTCGAATATCCTTAATTCAGACACAGAGACCGTGAATGCCCGGGGCGGTGTGACAGAACAGGAGTTATTGGAAAGCAGGGATGGTCCGACCATTCCGAAACGGGTCCCCTTCCCGCTTATTGCTACCGTACTGGCACAGAGTGAATAGTTTTCGTCGTTATTGGTATATCTGCCAGCGCCCGCAACGGGCGCTGGCAATATGCTGCCAAGAGGGATTACAACAGAGGTATCAAGAAGCGAAGTTCTTTGTGATATTGAGCAAGGGTGGACGGGAAATTGCCGAATTCCGAATCCGAAGTTGAGGAATTTCAATCTTTTTTAGTTAAGCAATAAATAAACCCACCCCTGAATCCCCTCCCCGGAGGGGACTTTCCAAGTTCCTCTCTTTGGTAGGACAAGCGTCTCCGCTTGTCATCATAATGCCAGGCGAGACGCCTGGCCTACCATGGGCAGGGGTGTGTAAATTTCAGAAGGGAAAGGTAATGATACACAATTATTTTTGTCATATGAAGCCGCTCTGGGTTGGAACAGTATTGTCACTCTTAACACTCTTTTACGGGTTTGGCCTGGGCGCCGCATTTGGAATTGCTGAAGACGGAATCAAGGGGTCTCTAAAGGCATTGGCACAGAGAAATGAAGCTGTGTATAACAGTGACAAGACCGAGATGTCAAAGGTTACTGACAAGGCATGGTCATATTTCAAGCGGGCACATCTCCATGCCAACGGGATGGGTGCCTCATCTCTGGTGATGATCATATTCCTGTCACTTATAAAGCAGCGAAGCACCGTGACGGGTATGATAACGGCCACAGGACTGGGCGCCGGCGCGATGGGTTATTCAGTATTCTGGATGCTGGCAGGGATGAAGGCGCCTGGGCTTGGAAGTTCATCTCTTGCAAAAGAATCATTAGCATGGCTGGCCATTCCTTCCGGAGGGATATTTATTTCAGGGACGATTGCAGTGCTTGTACTCTTTGTGTGGGGTATGCACAGACAACCTGTCCTGCCGAAGGAAGGTGACGAATATTCAAAACGTACTCTTTAGGAGATATATACAAGGAATACCTATGATAGCACAGAAATATGTCGTTGAGATAAATAATTTGACGAAGGTATACAGGAATTTATTCTCAAGCTGTGAGGTTAAAGCGGTAGATAATCTCAGTTTTTATATCAGACGGGGAGAAGTATGCGGATTCCTCGGGCCTAATGGCGCGGGAAAGACAACTACCGTCATGCTCCTTTTAGGGTTCCTGAAACCTACATCAGGGACAATATCCGTTTTAGGCCAGAAGCCATCCCATGTCGGTGTGAAAGAACGGATCGGTTTCTTGCCGGAAGAGTCTTACTTTTACAAATTTTTTAATGCCGATGAAATCCTGGATTACTATGGCAGCCTTTTTAAAATGGAATCAAAGGTAAAAAGGCGACGCATTGATGAACTGATAGAGATGGTTGGGTTGAAAGAGGCACGAAAAAGACGGCTCAGGGAATACTCGAAAGGAATGCTGCGGCGCATTGGGATTGCGCAGGCGCTTATCAATGATCCGGAATTTATCATACTCGATGAACCTACCAGCGGATTGGATCCTATAGGAACACAGGAAGTGAAAGAGCTTATTATTAATCTCAAACAATCTGGCAAGACCATCCTTATGTCCTCTCATCTCCTGGCAGATGTGCAAGGCGTCTGCGACCGGGTCATCCTGCTCCATCAGGGAAAATTGATTGTTGAAGGGCCGACCCGGGAGATATTGTCAAAGAAAGGTTATTTCAGGTTTGAGGTTCAGGATGACACCGGGAGTACCAGGGAACAAATTCGTAACTTTACCGAACAAAATGGCATAAAGATAACATCAATGGGCACATCTGCGATTACCCTGGAAGAATTTTTTGTAAAGAGTATAAAGAATGCGGGAAATAACAACATTCAATAGAGAAGGATCAATTTCATGGTAAAAAAAATACTGGTGATTGCTTATGGAACACTCACCGAGTTTATCAGAAACAGGATTTTTCTGTTCCTGATCATCTTTGGTCTTGCTATCGGGGCAACCTCTTCATTACTTCCGGCAATATCCCCCGAAGATAAGATAAAACTCATTCTCAGAGTAACATTTACCATGATAGGGCTGTTTAGTACGCTGCTAATCATATACTTTATAGCCACATCCATCAACAGGGATATTGAGGAAAAGACGATCTTTACGGTATTTTCCCGGCCTGCCAGCCGTTTCATGTATATTTCCGGGAAGGCAATCGGATTCTTTTCCATTGCATTTATTATGGTATTCGTACTGTCCGGTGTTACCCTGGGCTATCTCATGGTTGTCCATGGGAAAGGTCTGCTGGAGACCAGGATATACAAGCCGGTAAAATACATTAAAGGTCACGGACCGATAATTATAGGAGATATGGCCCATCTTGAGCTCGCCTCAACAGGCGTTGATCTTATCGGAGACGGGAGCAGCGCCGTTTGGACATTTCACGGACTGAACAGGATTCCCTTCAAAGAGGATAAGGTGCAGATTAGTTTAAAGATGGGCGGTGTAAACGCAAGTTCAAATGCAGGGACGGCTTTTGTAGGTATAGATATTCTGGATAAAGATGATAAACAACTCCAGACAACACAATATACCTATGTAGGGAGCATGAACCCGGAGGCATGCGTGGCGGTAGACAGGAGTATTGTCGCGCAAAACGAGGAAGTAAAAGTAAAGGTCTTTCCTTCGGGGAAGAACTTTTATATTGCACCGCAGAAAAATGACACGGCATTTCTCCTGCGGAACCATTGTAGTTTTTACAGCAATTACTTCCGGGCCTTTGGGTTTGTATACTTCATGGTCTCCCTGCTCTGCGTAATTACATTATCGGCTGCAGCCTTTTTTGGACAAAAGATGGCGCTGGTGGTTTCCTTCTTTGCCTATATTACAGGGAATACACTTCCTTATTTAAAGAGCTTTGGAAGTCTCATCGGGATGAAGAGCGTTGCTGAAATGCAATCCTTTATCCCGGGGCATGGACATCTTCATCAGACCGAGACGTACTCAAAGCTGCCCGCGTATCTTACCGAGGGGTTCCATATTACGGTCGTGAAGAAGTTCATTATCTGTTTCAGCAGCATATTCCCCAATTTTAAAAGATTTGACCCGACGGGATACTTTCTTCAAGGCACTTACATAGACAATATAATCTTTTTGCAAATGGTTGCTTATATGTTGTTCTATGGCAGTATTTTTCTGTCGCTTGCATGGCTTTGTTTCTGGAAACGGGAACTGGTAGGCAGATGAGCGAGGGGGAGAACGCAAGATTCCAAGCAAAGCTGCGGTTGTAGCGCGAACTTCAGTTCGCTTACATCCCATGCGAACCAAAGTTCGTGCAACATTGAAAAAATTGCCGCAAGGAATTTCTACACTGTGGATGTAAAGCGACGAGCCTCGTCGCTCTACATTGAGAAAGTCGCCGAATGCCTAATTTAATGTTAATGAAATTCAAACCAGGTGTTCCTCCCCCTTGACTTCGTCGTGAGTCTTCGGCGTGAGCGTTCGACCGAGCTCACGCCGCGGGCTCAGACGAACGCTCAGTCGAACGATGGGGGGAGGTTAGGTGGGGTGAGGGAAGAGCAATCACCCTCCCCTACCCCCTCCCGTCGAAGGGAGGGGAATTTTTTGTGGTGTCAGGAGTTAACTCCTGACACCACAAAAAAGGAGTTAACTCTGACACCACAAATACACATCGCATATAAAGTATTTTAAAAAGGAGACCTATTGAAATGGGAAAATATAAAACATATTTGGGTTGTGTACTATTCATAGGAGCGATATTGGCTGAAATCAGTATTGGGGAACATGTGCATGGGGCATATTCCGAAGTAGCACTGCAAGCGCCACCGGCTGATACAAGGACAATCAACACGGCAGGGCAAGCGAAAAGTAGTGCAGAGACCATGGAAGCAATTGAACAGTATGTGAACGTTGCAAAGAGTACAAAGAAGCACGAACATGAGATGCTCTCTGCCATATTGAGTAACGCGCTTAAGGATGACAACATGGAGGTGCGGGCCGTAGTAGTCTCCGCACTTGGCGCTCTGGGAGACAAAACAGTTGTCCCGGATTTACTATCTGCACTTCAGGACAAAGAAATGTGGGTACGGCTTGCGGCTGCGACTGCGATCAGCGATCTGAATGACAAAAGCGTTATTCCCGAACTGGTCAGGTTACTTGTGCATGATGACGGACGTATCCGGGAATCTGCAGCCCTTGCCCTTGGCGCTATGGACTACAAAGGGGAGGTGCCAGGCCTCAGAGAAGCTATCGAAAGAAAAGAGGCTGATCCGCGTGTTGTTGCTTATCTCCTGGATGATATGAGTGATCTGAGCGAGGAGGATATGCTGGATTATGAGCGGAAATTAAAGGACAAAGCAGATGTGTACGCCCGTATTGTGGCAGTGCTTGCCTTCGGAAAGATAGGAAAAATAAATAAACAGGCTCTGGTAAAGCTCCGGGAAGGCCTTAAGGACGATGAGCCTATGGTGCGGGCGCTGGCTGTAGTTGTCCTTGGAAAATTAGAAGATAAAGAGAGCCTTGAGGCGATAAGGGAGTTAGCAGACGACAAAGACCCTGTTGTTCGTGGTGTTGTGGCCTTGTTTATGGGCAAGCTCGGGAATAAAAATACGCTATCAGATTTGGAGAAGTTAACCAGGGACAAAGAAACCTCTGTGAGGGCCTCTGCCGCGTTAGCAATAGGAAGACTTGGTGATGCGAAAGGTATCAGGTCTCTTGAAGGACTTCTGTTTAATAGCGAAGAAGATAATCTTGCGGTCAAATTAATGAGTGTGGCCTCGCTCTGGAAGCTGACGAGATGAACAGGATTAAGATGCTTTTGATTTAACGTTTCGGAAATTCAATGTTTGTCGTGGGGGCGAAGCATTTGCTGTCCGGAATATAAGACTGCATTCAAACTTGATATCAGCAAATGCTTCGCCCCTGCGTGTGACCGCAAATAAAGTTGCCGAGGGGCCTAATTTAAATGATAAGGAATTTCAAAGTTTGTATCATCGCATACCAGACAATCCCCTGAATCCCCCTTTTCTAAGGGGGACTGGTAGAGACGACCCGGCGGGTCGTCTCTACCAATAAATCCCCCTTAATAAAGGGGGCAAGGGGGTTGTTTTTCAGCGGCATTTGCCGTGTATCGAAAAAATCGCTGCCGAAGGCGGCATAATTAAACGAGGAATGGACAGGATAAAGAAGAAATGACACAGGTAAAAAAAGCAGGAATAATAATTGGGGTACTCATCATAACATTTACGAGCTTTCATTTCCTTCTCAGGGAGATTGACCGATATAAATTATCCAGTGGTCTCTCAGAAGGATCCACATACAATGAGCTTCTTCCAGGCGAGTTTATTGGAACGGTGGCATTGGGTGGATTCAGGGCTGCTGCAATAAATTTCCTCTGGATACGGGCCGTGGATGCATGGGAAAAAAAGGTGTGGTATGAGGCGCTAACCCTGTACCGGCTCATATCGAAATTGCAACCGAGGCTCAGCAATATATGGATCATTAATGCCTGGAACATGATTTACAACATATCGGTAGACCATACGCATAAAGAACTCGATGAACTATCATGGAAATGGATAAAGGAAGGGATTGATTATTTGAACGAGGGGATAAGCCGGAATCCAAAGAGTCCGGAGCTTCATTTTTATCTGGGCTGGGTTTATTATGACAAGGGCAAAAATCAGTACCATCACGAACGGTTCCTGAAGGAAGGCGAGCATCCTGTAAAGAAAGCCTGCCGTTATATCGGAAAGGCGGCCGGACTTGCCTCTCCCGATTATTATTTCTATAACTACTGGTATTCTTTTATGCTCAGGGAAAGGGCATTACTTGAAGAATCCGAAGGGAACATTTCTGATGCATTCATGTCGGTCTGTGATTCCATTGATGCATTACAGACCGCCGGGAAAAACGTCCCGCAACACTCCGACTTTGAACAATTTGAAAATGGAATAGAAGCGAGGCTAAAGGAGTTAACCGAACTAAAAGCCCAGTTGGAAAAGACGCGATTGGCTCAAATAGATGAGAAGGGTTAATTGGAAGTATGAGTATCATTTCAATAATACATCGGTTAAAGAAATCAGGCAAAAGCTCGTTTCACACAACCAGCTTGGATGCATTGTGGGGACGGATAACGTTAAAGAAATCAGGCAAAAGCTCGTTTCACACAACCGATCCGGGCGCAGCAGATCAGGATACGAAGACGGATATTTCCGGCAGCCGGCATCAATACCCGGGTGTGGAACTTGAAGACTATTACCTTTATTATCTCCAGGACCCTCTTAAGGATTCTATGGCTGTACGGGCGAGGGTTGTTTATATCACAAAAAGCGAGCTTTTGTTTGAAGTGGGCGCTGATACCATCCTCCCCGAATCTCAAAAGAATATCCCTGACAAGGCAGAAACAAAATCACTATCACCGCCATCAAACCTTCTCTTTGTGGCCGGGAAAAATATCTCATTAAAACTCCAGGTACCCTTTCGGAGTGATTTTGTGAGGGCTACTGGCAGGATTTTAGGAGTCGAGTATAACACCGTGAGTCATTCAACCCATGTTAAGGTGGCATATACAAAGATATTAGGTAACGATAACGAGGTATTGTTCGATACGATATTGGATATGCTGATGTAGCACTTATTATACAAGGAAAATTTCAACGCTGCGGTTGTAGAGCAACGAGCCTCTTCGCTCTATACTGAGAAAGCAGCCGAATGCCTAATTTAACTTAAGGAATTTTGTAATAATTTAGTTTTTGAAAACATCAATAGTTGAAAAATGCCTTCGTGACGGTATGTAGTGGCAATTCATGAATTGCCACTACAGTGAATGATAACCAAGTTATTACTGGAATTTTTCAAAAAACTAAATTGTAACGGAATTTCAATCGTTATGATTCCCTTAGAACAACCAGGGGATTAAGAGGTGTGTAAGCACGCCTTTACACACCCCTTGATCCCCTCTTTTTAGAGGGGAGCTTAAAAGTCGCTGCCACAGGCAGCCTAATTTAAAAACCATGTTATCAGAATCTTTTATAAAGAAGTATACAATAATTGTCATTTGTTTCAGTGCCGTACTATTTTTTGCCGGCTGTGCACATCAGGCAAAAAAGACAGATACAAAGGGAGATAATAAAGACAAAGTAGAGAATGAGAGAGGAATAGCTGAATTAAAGAAATTGTATCAGGAAGGTTTCTATAATGAAGTAATAGTGAAGGCAGATAAACTGAAGAGGAGCAAAAATCCGGAAGTGCGAAGGAAGGCTAATTTTTATCTTTTTACTGCAAGGCGTGCTCAACTTTTAGAGGAAAGAGCCCTTGCTGAGAGGCAGGGCGAACTCAGCAGGGAGAAGATGTTGCTGGATGTCGGGAAGGCAGAGCAATTACCGAAAGAAAAGCCCAGGAGGTCGCGTGAAGAGATTGAGGAGATACCCGGTTTGGGTGAATCTATATCGGCTGAATATACCGAAATGCCTCCGGAGATTAAGAAAAAATTACTGCAAAAGGTCGGGACAATTAATCTGATCGATGCCGATCTGGATTTCCTCCTTTTTGAAATATTCAAGAGCACCGGCGTCAATATACTGGCTGATACCGCGCTTCTCCAGGGGAAGAAGATAACCATACGGGTCAGGGATGAAACGATAGAAGATATCCTCAACTACCTTTCCGATCAGTATAACCTGGAGTACCGTGTAAAGGGACATACCATTTACTTAACGACACAAAAAGAGGTCGTAGAGTTAGAGACAAGGGTCTATCGGTTGAATAAAGGGCTTAATGAATCCAGGCTGGTAAGAGATTTTGTCGCCCTTTCAGATCTCAGCTATGTCCAGAGCCTAAGCATGGTAAATGGCGGAGGTGGTGCTGGCGCCGGAGGTGGTATGGGCATGGGTATGGGAGGGGGAATGGGAATGGGCATGGGTATGGATGCCGGTATGGGAATGTTCGGTGGCTCAGGGATGGGCGGGGCTGGAAACAAAATAAGCGAGGTAAGTGGTGAACTCGGGAAAAAGGCATCGATTGAGGTTATTCTTGAAAATATTGATGAATTGGTAGATTGGCCGAAGGAAGGCAAGGTGCTTTTGGACAGGAAGAAGAATGTTGTTTTTATCCGAACAACAGCAAAGATTCACCGGGAGATAGCCGCCCTTATAAAAGAGCTGGATAAGGACCCCGTTCAAATCGTCATCGAGTCCCGATTCCTTGAGGTTTCTCATATTGAGGATTTTGATTTTGGCTTCAATTTTACGGTACATGAGACCTCCGGAACATTTTTTGGTATCCCGTTCAGTGCGCCACCTTTAACGACAGGAGGTTCCAGTATAGTCCTGAGCGGCGTCCTGGACCAATTTGATTTTCAGGCGGTTTTATTTCTTTTAGACCGGTCAGAGAACGTAACAACCATTTCCTCTCCCAAGGTTACTACCACGAATAACAGTCAGGCTACGATTGCAGTGGCAACGAATGTCCCTTTTGTGGAGGACTATGAGGTCATCACTTCAGGAGTAAGCGATGTTAGCCCTTCAGCGGCCGGAAATGTGATTGTCAGTCAGCCCGCTTTAAAGGCAACGATTAATGACCAGAACTTCGAGGGGATCGCCCTGAACGTAACACCCAGTGTGGGTGCCGATGCGAAAACCATCAGCCTGGTTATCCAGCCGGTTGTAAGAAGCGTCATTGATGAAGAAGTCATTCAGAATGCTGCGCTCATAGAAGGTGTTACGGTACCAACTATCGTCCGGCCAATTATCGAATCGCGGATTGTCAATACACAACTGACAATTGAGGATGGCAATACGGTCGTGCTGGGAGGTCAAATTACGGCGAGGAATTCATTTACAAGACAACAAACCCCGTTCCTCGGTGACATACCCGTTCTGGGGAATCTTTTTAAAAGAAAGACAACGAGAAACGAAAAAAGAAATCTGTTGATTTTTGTAACAGCTCATATCCTGAGTCCTACCGGACAGGGGTATGTAGACTAACAGGGAAGAGAACTATCAATGAGAAGAAAAAAGAGAATTGCTACCGGGATAGATATTGGAAGTGATACCATAAAATTTGTGCAAATTATCAGGGACGGTAAGTCATTTGCCATATCGAACTGTGCTACCATATCGGTTAAGGAGCATCTCAAAGGGAATAAACTGGCTCAGCAACCGCCGGAAATCTTGTCCCGCATAGTTAAGACCGAACTGCGCAGGTCCAGACTCATCGTGCGAAAGCCCGCTATTGCCACATCAACCGAGGATATACTCTTTAAATATTTCTTCATTCCGAAAAGTGTAAAAAAGAGAATACTACCGCTTCTTCGTTTAATACTTACCTCTCATAGTACGGGTGATATTGAATTTGGATTTTCCAGGATACAGGAAGTCTCCCGGCTGGAGAAGAACGAGCTGGTAATGGTAGCATTGACAAGGAATGAGACACTGGAGTATGTCCATAGATTTCATGAGGGCCTGGGAGAGGTTATTAATCACTCAGTTCCAAGACCCCTTGCCTTGTATAATCTCGTTGCCTTTATGAAAGAAGGATCAGAGGACAGCTTGCATTTTTGTGTTGATGTGAATACCGATGGCCTCGATATGGCGGTTATAGCAAAAACGAATGTTGGCAGGCCTATGAGTAAACTTGCTTTTTTCAGAAGTGTTCACCTGAAACTTACGGAAGGCGACCATGAGAGCGTCATGTATCGGGTTATCTACGAAGAGATTCAGCCAACGATAACAGCATGCCGCCGGGAATTACAACTGTCTGTATTTGACATTGATCAATTCTGGATTACGGGTGAACGGAGTGGCGAAGGATTAGCAAGGTATTTGAGTGAACGCCTGGGCAGGGATGTCAGACTCCTGGATCCGATGGCGGCGATTGGTATGAGAATCCTTGACAAAAAAAGACATAAGGGGATGGTCTGTAACCCGCAAAGTATGGCTACAGCAATTGGACTGGCCCTTGGAATGCTTGTCAGACTGCCGGTTTATATACGACTTACACCAAGGATTACCGAGATCAAAAAAAGGAATAAAAAGAATTTAAAATACCTTAAGGTTGCCATGTTCTTTGTTTTGGCTACGGCATTTGTAATCTTATACTACAGTTACCGTATGATGGATGTCTGTAAAAAGAACGTAGTAAAGGCCGAGAATACTTTATCACTTTATATCAATAATGAAAGCAAACTTCTTGGTATTGCGGAAGGACAAAAGAAACTCGGAGAGGGACTGAAAAAGTTAAAGAATGTTTGCGACAGAGACTTTTCCCGGCGTACATTAGTTAAACTCCTGGCAGTAAAAATCCCCGGAAATATTATCCTTAAAAATGTTCATATTATGACCGTAGGGGGATTCCAGTCATTTGATTCATCGAGATGGATCAGGCTGGAAGGGGAGGTTAAAGGAGCGGAAAAGAGTGGAAACCCGCTGGAAATACTCAGAAACTACGTAACAAACCTTGAAGGCGTGGATGGATTTGAAAGGGTTCAATTCAGGGAAATAAAGGAACTTGGCGACCGGTCTGTAAACTTTCGGGTAGAATTCACGGCACGTTAATTATTTGATTGAGATGAAATTAAAATTTAATCGAATTTATAATAATTTAGGCATCAATAAAAGGGCTGTTTTTTTCCTGGCCGCAGGGATTGCAATTATCATAGCAGCCAGATTGTATGCGAAACGGCATTTTATACTATCTTCGGAGAAACAGTACGTTAAATTTGCTGTGGCTTGTAAAGACCTCAAACGATATTCCGTCCGCGGCTCCCCAACGTATGATGAGTTAATTACCCGGGCTCAACATTTTAACGAGTATTACACCACTGAGGCAAAGAAGATCCTGGATACGATTTCGTTTCCAAAAAGTGAGTACTTTATACAATCAGATGAGCGGTTCGCTCATATCAAATTCAGCCAGTATATGGACCAGTTTAAAAACACTATTTCTGAAAGGTTGCCCGGAGTGAACGTACATGGAAAGTTTCTTGAGACAGACCCGATCAGGAGTACCGTAACAGAGCTCAATAAGCAACTGAAAAGGATGTGGTTTTTGAAGGTATTTATTGAACGGATGCAGGGATGCGGGTACGACAGCAGTCATTTTGCTAATATTGCCATAGGTGATTCCGGTATATCTGTCTCATTACACGACCTGGCTGTCTTTGCGTATGGCGATATTGCCATGATTGAGGTCCGGTTCAAACTTACCGTGGATGAGTTATTAAAGGTTTTTCGCATATTCAGAAATCCCAATGGATATTTCTTTGTCGAAGATATTCAAATCCAGGCTCCTGAAGGATATCAGCTCACACAGGACGGTAAACTGGATATCCGATGTAAGCTATTGTGCCTTGAGCTTACCCTGAAGGATTCCCCTGCGTATTCTCCGATAACTCCGTCATGGCGGTTGAATTCAGATGGCTAAGAGAAAAGATATCCATTTTGCGTCAATTTTAAAAAAATGGCTAAATGAGCTTAATGCAGAGAAGCTATTACTCGCGGCATCTATTGTGATATTTTGTTTGACCATGCTTTCCTTAAGAGAAAAATCGGTGCATGATACTTTTGCTTCAGAGGGAAGCAAGGCAAAGCAAAGCTATATGGAGAGAATAAAGGACTACCTGTGCTTACCCGGAGAGATTCAGATACCCAAACAGAAGATTAGTGATATTGTGTTAACAGAACCACAAACTATTATTCTGAGGGATGACCAATCAAATAAGAAAGAAAGTACTTTCCTGAGCCTGAGCCGGAATCCATTCTTTCCGGAGGATTTTAATCCTCCGAAAACATCGCCGGGGAAGAAGGTGAATGATGTGGTGATTGAGAAAGAAGAATTCCTGTTTGTTGGTATTATGAATCTCAGAGAGGAGGGGGCTGCATTGAGCGTTGTGTTAAAGGGTTCCAAATCGGGACAATATAGAATACTTTCGGAAGGTGACGAGCTGGATGAGATAAAAATTCTTTCTGTTGACAGGAATTCTGCCAGGATCGCGAACAGAAAAGGAATGATACAGGATTACACTACAACACCGAAGAGGCATACAATTAAGTGAATAGGGACTGGTAGAGACGATCCGGCGGGTCGTCTCTACTAAAAAAGCCCTCTTTTGAATATAAACTGAAAATACTTACTTAAGAAAAAAAGGAGTACGAATGTGAGCAAGACACTAATCATTACCATTGGCATTTTAAAAGATTCCATCCGCCAGCCAGTCTCTTATTTTCTCATTATCTTTTTTTCGCTCCTGATACTGACCACAAGGATCATCACAACATTTGGATTTGGTTTTGAGATTAATATGATCCGGGAGATGGGTATAAGCTCTATTACGTTGTGTGGTCTCCTCATTTCAATCCTGGCTTCCCCCGGTATTATATCGGAAGACATCAGGAACAGGACGATCCTCGTTGTTTTTGCAAAACCGGTAAGCAAAAGGGAATTTATCCTGGGGAAATATATCGGTATCATGCTTACCATCCTTTGTGCCTTTTTCTTTCTTACCCTTACCTTTGGCCTTACCCTCTGGTGGAAGGGTGACGTGCTTCAATATGGAAATATCATAAAAACTATTATCCTCTCCTATGAACTGGTGGCCATAATTACAGCCATCTCGCTTACACTCTCAATTTTCTTACCCATGGCATATAATGCCGTTGTCTGTTTTTTTGTTTACGCCGCCGGACATCTCTCACCCTATGTATGCGGCAGGTTAATTGAAAAAGGTGGTGTGGCTCAGTTCATGGGGAATATCATATACTCCATTCTCCCGAACCTGGAGGATTTCAATGTAAGTTCTGCCCTTGCCGTTGGTACCCCTGTTACAAACGGATACATGGCCATTACCACGTTTTACGGCATGATGTATATAGGAGTAGTCCTCTTCATTGCTACAATAATCCTCGAGAGGAAGGAGTTATATTAGGTATCCGGCAGCAATTTAATTTTTTGAAAAAGCCATGCATATATTGATTTCTTAAGCGGGTTCAGGTTTGTAACCTGAACCCTTCATTTTGCCCTCATAGTATGCTATGAAAAATATCCCTAATCTGGGTATGAAAAAGAACAGATAAAGGTCTTGGTGTTGTGTGTTTTCTCCTGACCCAAGGTGAAGTAATAGTTAAATGGTGATATAAACATGGGGTTCAAGTTGCAAACTTGAACCCGCTCAGCGGTTGCCATCGCCTGGAGTAGGGTGGATTAAGAAAAGCGAATCCGCCAAACTGAAATTTTCGTGATGGTTCCTTATTTTTCAGCCCTATATTCTTGGTGCCTTTGCGTTTAAATTCTTGACATAACATTTTCATATCCATGAATATTAAGAAGGAAGAGGCCTTTGGATTAACCGTAGTAATTATTGCCATTGTGTTTGTCCTGGTTTTAGCAGGGTCTGGTTTGAGCTTTTTAGACCGAAAGATATTGGATGGTAAAACGAGCGAGTTATCGAGGTCAGCCGCAAGAATGGGTTTAACAATGGCAACCGAGGGGGTACAGAATAAGATAGGGAGTGAAACCTTCAGCGATCCGATGTGGGCAACGTTTTTTCAGGATATTGATATCAACGGAGACGGCATCATTGCCAGGGACGGAGAGATAGATAGCAACCGGGATGGAAAATTTGATGTCAGTACCGTGGGGAAGAATATATCACTTCCTGGCCGCAATGGGGTAGATGATGATGGGGATGGGGTCATTGATGACCTCCCCGGTGTATCCGGAGACCCTGAGATTGCGCCTACCTCGGAAGATATCAATGGCAACAGACGGCAGGATGCCCCTGATGGAATACTTGAAGACGCCTTTGGCATTATCCTGACAGATAGCTACGGTCAAATTGTTAATGAAGATATTGGCAGCGATGGTGTTCCTAATTATTCCTATAATGTGCCGTCTGGCCATCCACTCTACGCTCTTTATGAGATTGGTTACGATGCTGTTGATAACCCTGATCCAAATGGAGATGATTATCATCCCATATTTAATCCAACGGGGACCGAAGGGAACGGGAAACGTGATCCGGGCGAACCTGACTTTAATAACAATGGCAAATTTGACACCGTCGAGGATGGTTTGCAGAAATGGATGAGGTATTTTAACCGTATTTCCATGGGAACTTCTGCAACGGGTTCAGGAGCCAAAGCGAAAGGTTTTTTTGGGAATATTCATGTCAGGGTAATTGATGCAAATGGCAAAATAAACCTGAATGGCCCTGATGTACTTACTGCACTGCTCCTGAACTATCTTTTAAAAACCGTACAACTTGTTTCCGGTGCATTCAATACACCGCTGACCCCTGTTGATGAGAGCCTGCCCGAGCAGGACGATCCAATGACTGCTTATGTCGACGAACGCGGGGACGGTAAAGATAGTGATGGTGATAGTATTGCAGACGATGGCACTTTCCTTGGCTTTAATTCCCGTGGGATAGAATACGATTGTGAACTCTCTGCTACCATTATGAACGATCCTTTTGTGAATCAAAAAAATAATGTCGGGATACCTGCCGCAAGGGCCGATGATGCTGATGCCGTACTCATCATCAAATACAGGAATTCCCTGCCCGGGAAACGTTTTCAGTCAATAGACCAGCTTCTGGAGGTAGTCCGACCCGGTACATCGATTCCACCAGCTTGTGTACCACCGGACCAGCGGCCATTACTAGCCCGGAAGGCTGGCCGCATATTCGACAGAGAGAACATTAACAGAGACCCTTCACAGACAGAGGATCAGGCAATTTATTTTGATAATGCAGATGAGTTTGAGCGGTTGAAAGATTTTGTTACGGTAGAGGGATGGGAAGACACAACAACGGTAAAACCAGCCCCTTCCGGTTCAACGGGTCTTGTAATGGAGCCCAGATATCCGGTCAATCTGAACACTGCGCCGAAAGAGGTATTACATGCCGTAATAGCCAACGGAATGAAGATTATGGATGCAACGACCTTTCATGCCGCAGACGGGCTTGCAAACGCAATGATCGTCTACAGGCTGCAAAAGCCCTTTACGAGTTGGAATGAATTCGAGGTATTTATGGACAATACCATAGGTACAGACACTCCAAAATCCTTCTCCGCAACCGATGTCCGTCTTTTTGAAAGGAAAAAAAGTCTGGTTACCCAGTTGGAGCCAAACACCCTGTTGCAGAGGTTTAATCCGAACAGCATACTTCTCCGTTCGCTTGATAAGACCCACATTGATACGCCTACAACTGAATTAAGCCTCGGTCATTCCGGATATTATGAGATAGATTCCCTGGGAATTATAACAAGTGCGGTATTGAAAGGTATAGATGATGAATTACTCTCCATCTTGTACTCGGGCACATCCGGTGATACTACAACTGGCGGAGAATTGGAAAGGAAAAGGATACGTGCCGTTGTCAAGACAATGGACATCCTCAGGCATACAAGCCAAAAGGATTTTGAACACCATGGGACTGGCACGGTATCGAAGTCGTTTCATACAAAATCCCTTTTTGAAGTAAACTCGCATCCTGAAAATATGCGGGATGCAGAGATAGGAATGGGTTCGTCTACCAGTGTCACGCTAAATTACATCCCAACGGCGATAGCGGTGGATGAAGTTACCGGAAATGTATATGTGGGTGGAAACACCAATCTCGCAGGGGTCAATCATGTAGGGATATGGGAATATAATAAAACCGAAGTACCTGCACTCTCTCAAATAGGTACTGCAACAATAACAGGCTTAGCTTCAGGTACCTACATAACATTTCTATCAATAGACCCGCTCTTTACCTCAGCAGACTTTGGGAGGATGTATGCAGGAATATCAAACAGTAATACGATCAAGGTATTTGATATTACCGGTACAACAACCCCTGCCAGGATAATCCCAGGACAAAGAAAAGACGTAGAAGGGGTTTTGGGGGTGATACCCAAAAAGGTTGCACTTGATGCAGGACGCAAGGTAATAGCGGCTATAACATCGAATTCAACAAATGTACTTGAGTGGCGTTACCCACCGGCAGATGCCGCTGCAATTCCGGAAATAGATGATTTCTATACCCCTTTAACAGACGAAAGTAATAATGGTCTTGATGATGATAATGACGGTTCTCCTGATGATACCGGGACATCCAGAAGGGGAAGGCCAGAGACCCTGATTGATAACGATGATAGTGACGGAGACGGAGAGGTCGATGATGCCGTGAGGCCAAAACCGACACAGCCAAAGCATCCGGCCGGCCTTTCAAAAACACCGTTCAGTATCAGTACGGGGTTTTCCAGCCCTCCCGTGGATATCGTCTTTGATGATAAACTGGAGCAATTTTTCATTGCAGGTACAAACACCGTAGCGAGTTATAAGGATCGTGTACTCACGCATACCCTCGGGATGGAATCATCGATAACCCTATCCTCGTCTTTTCTTATCAAAGCAATGAACATCGATACAGATGACGGCTCTCTCTACGTCCTGGGGAATGACTCTAGCGATGAGCTGATTAAACTTTCTACCACGGGCACACCTGCTCCATTTTATGAAACAGACCGGTTGCCTCTCAATAGTGTGACAACAAATGCAACCCAGATGGTTATTGATGAGGAAGATGACTTAATCTTCGTTTTAAGCGAAGGTGCGGTGGGTGCGGTAACGGCAATACATGCAGGGAACGAAAGGTTACAGATCTTGCCCGCATCGGAAATAGGGGTGGAAACCAACCATGCTGTGGTTATTGGGATCGATTCCCGAAGAGACAGGGTATACATTGCAGGCACCGGCACACCCGGGTTAATGGTGTTTGAATATCGTGTTGATGTGCCAGAAACAAGGAAACAGACATGGGCGGATGGGCTGATACAGATCAGTCACCGTGCCGTTCCAATTGGTACCATCACTCAAACGCTCTATTCCTCAAACTTTCAGGGTGATTATAACCTCATGGGTACCAACACAGCGAACCAGTCCGGAACCGGGACACCGATACTGGTTGGGACAGGTACGCCACTTCTCATTGTGAATGGAGTGACACAAACGGCCAACACGGGTGACAGCTTATTTGTGCCAGATGCCGGGACAGTAACAGTCAGGCTTGCGCCGGATGGGGTTATTACCCGGACGTTATCGGCTTCAGGAATAGTGAGTGGAAGTGTTGTATCCTATGAACCTGATGCATTATTTGGCAGAGAAGCAATTACTGCCGATCCTGTTGATGGCCGCAGTATCAGATGCGGCGCAATGGAGTTCTGGATAAAATTTCCCCGGATAACCAATCCGTGGGCGGTGCCCGAAATGATAACAGGGGATGGCAAGGACAATGACGGTGATGGTATTGTTGATGATATCGGGGCACATCCTGCGGCAAATCCTGAAATAAATGCCGGGAACGGTATCGATGATGACGGAGATGGGTATGTCGATGATACCATTGGCATTGGGATAAGTGCCGCCAACAGGCCTGATGAGATAATTCTTGCGAGGATGTTCTATGAGGTTCCAATAGAAAATGAAATTTTTGTAACAAAAAATAATGGCATACCCTCACGGGAGGATCAATTGAGGATGATCATGGGCACATCTACAGCCATAACCTCTTTTACTTTTGACGACCTGACCGGGACGTACACAGTATTTTTCAAGCTTTCTCTGAAGGATTTTGGAGATATCGATACCGACAGTCTTATAGATAATGCAACACTTGAATTAGAGAGATTTTCATTCCCGGGCACAATAACAGTAACAGGCACATATTTCAATGGAATTCCTTTTAATAATAAACCGGTATATCCGGGTTCTGCTACCTGCAATATGGCAGGAACTACAACGTTTGCTCTAAAACCGGGTACGTGGCGAAATATTGTTCACCGGTGGTGGGTTGAGACAGAAACGACAAGCTCAAATACAGAAGATGTAAAACAAGACTTGCTGGTTGATGGAATGCTTGCTAGTGCAATAATTGGCGGTAATTCTATTAACCTGGGTACGGATACATCTTTCTTGTTGGGAACTGTTTCTGCAAGATTGGGCGACTTAAATTCCGGTATTTCATCACCCGTTTTCCATATTGGCACAAAGATATTTGAGAGCGGAACTGAGACATCCTTTATGGCAACCATCGATGACCTTGTTATCTACAATGGAACAACGAGTGCTAGCGGAGACCCCAAAAGGTTTGCTTCTTCTTTTGGAACCACCGCCCCTGACAAGGGCGAACCATTCCAGGACTATAATCTCAATTTTCAAAGGGATGCATCAGGCCATACATTTGAAGACATAAATCTCAACGGACTATTCGATGTAGGTGAGGCATTCAATATGGGTAGCGCAACGGCTGCCGGACATCCCTATGACAGTGGCGGAGAGTTTTACTCTTTCTATGGGGAACGATTTACCGATGCAGGGACAAGCACGTTTGCAAATGAATATGAATCAGGTGAGCGGTATATTGATTATAACCGGAATGGAAAATGGGATGCAGGAGAACTTTACCTGGATATGAATATGAATGGAAGTCACGAGCGGGGAACCCTTGTTACAAGCGCAAACGATGCCAACCGGGACCTTCGGCTTGATGACAGTGGTTACATCATCCGCAAATTTGAGAAGGTCTTGCCGGGGGGAACCAGAATAGGCACGGTTGCATGGACGGAGTATTTGCCGGATAACACAGATGTCTCCTTTGAATTAACCGTGAAAGCCTTGGATGACAAGGCCCTGTGGCGGTGGTTTGGAGGAAATGGGACAAGCGCAGGAAGCAGGATAGACCTTCCGGTACAGGAAAATGCCGTTCTGGAATATCGGGCAAATCTTTTTGCCGCAGGGACACAAACTGAATCGCCGGTAATCGATGATGTAACGGTAACGGCCATAAAAAAGACACCTGAAATTCTTTCAATTGTTGAAAAATAAATAATTATGAATAAACCTGATACACGTGGTTTCACACTCCTTGAGGTCATTGTGGGAATTGCCATTCTTGCCGTTATTGCCGGTAGTATAGCGACCTTATATCCACTGGACATTAAGGTTATGGAGAAGGAAACGGCAGGGATCGAAATCTCTCTGGTAGCCCAATCGATAAAGGGGGCTATCACTACAGGGGCAAGAGAGAATTTTCATGCACAGGATAATTCCTTTTTTTATAGCTACGAGGGGGTTGCTGTCCCGGTTAATCTTCCACCCATTGGTAAAGTGACGAACTTTCCCGGTGACAGGGATGATACATTCAGAAGTGAAGGGAAACCAGAGAGTATTACTACGGGTCTCTATCCTGCCGGACTTCTTTACCGGGGTCAGGTTATGCATCTCTATCGGTTTGATACCGGATCGACTGAAGTAAGGTTTCTTACTGACGAAAATGGGAATCCGGTCTCTGATAACTTTATCGGGCCGCCTTTGGAAGAAGATTTTAATCTCAATGGAGCAATGGACGGTGGTGAAGATGTTAACAGGAATGGCCTTTTTGATACCTTTGAAGATGTGGGTATTGATGGTTTAAGGGATGAACGGGAACCGGGTTATGATCCTGTTCATAATCCTGACCCTTCAGGGGACAATTTCGATCCTGTGAGAAATCCAAACGGGACGGAGCGGAACGGACGATTCGATGCCCAGGAACCGTTCTCAGATTCTAACGGGAATGGTATAAGGGATCCTGGAGAGTCATTTATTGATGAAGACGGAGACGGAAGATTTGATGGAGAGACAGACCATAATGAGAACGGATATCTGGATGTTCCGGATATGAAGGCGGGGACAAATGGTTTACCATTGTCGGTAAAAACCTATTTTCAAAACCCCTCCTTGCGTATTACAAACTATGGTTATACCATCCGCGTATTTCATCAGAGTTTAATCGACCAGGATAGTAATTCCGGAGGGAATATCTTTACCTTTGAAATTGCCGTCTATAAGGATTTTTTTAAAGTCAGGCCGGCGCTCCAGTCTGCCCGTCAGGGTATCCTGGATGCAGCGGCGCTGCCCGAGATAAATACCGGGAACATGGTGGATGACGATGGTGACGGAGTAATAGATGAAACAGTAGTTACCGACGCGAATAACAAGATTGACAGGATCCTTACACATGGCGCTGCACTCCCTGAGATTACCCTGAACGGTGTCGACGATGATAATGATGCCGTTGTTGATGACGGCCTGGTTAAGCCGGATTTTGTTGAACGGTTTCAGCTTACATTTTGACTCATGAAAAATAGATACGGAATTACCTTAGTAGAGACATTGATTGCTGTAGCTTTAACAGGCATCATTACTTCCGGGCTACTCTTCTTTTTAAGAATAGGGATAAATCGTGATGCTCTATTCAATGAACGCTCGCAGATCTATAAAGAGGCCAGTCGCATCATGGGTATGATACGATCTGACCTGGCAACCATCAAGGGTGTAACAGATATGGAATATTTTAACAATCTGAATGGTGACGATTATTTTAACAGCCTTCGTAAGCCTGGTACCAGCACTACAGAGAAAGAGGATATGCTGATACCGGTAGATGACCCATCAACATTTCCTCTCAGAGAGGATTTTTATCCGCCTCAGGACGATGCTTCTACCCTTTTTCAGGAGTCCCGCCTTAATTATGAAAATCTTCCCTATGGAATAACCTACGATTATGTCTTTGGCATAACGAACAGCGGAGACGCGGATGCTCTTTATTTCCGGGGGAGTGTTACAAAGGGTGATAAAAGGGTGCCAGCAAATATATGCTACCGTTTGTTCAGGAAAAAGATTTCCCGCACTGAAGAAGATACCGGTGTTGATGGAAATGCTGATGAAGGAGAGCCGGGATTCCACCCGGTGGCAAATCCTGATCCGGCACAGGATAATTTTGATCCGGTCTTTCACGTTACTGCTACGGAAGGGAATGCTTTTTTTGATCCGGACCCGGACGGACCGGGTCCCCAACTCTCTGAACGGGACCGAAATGGGAATGGTCTTGTCGACAGGGCTTATACCTTTGAACTGCAAAGGATTGTAACGGTCATGGAAGATGAAGAGGGAGATTTTGGTGTTGATGGTGTTCCTGACAGCCAGGAACCAGGGTTCAATCCGATAACGAATCCGGACCCGAACGGGGATAATTTTCACACGGTTATGAATCCAAATGGGACTGAGGGAAACGGGCAAATAGATATAATACCGGTAACAAGGGTAGAGATTTTATCTACCTCGGTAACCGCGTTTAATATCTTTTACTATGACAGGTACACAAAGCAGTATAGAGAGCCAAAATCTACCGTCAAAAGATTTTCGTATCCTCCCGATGTCGGTCTGGTTGGAAGGTTTGGTACTGAGACGCCGGCATGGTTCTCTTTTGGTGATATGTCAACAGAACTTTTTGTCGATGAAGGTGCACAAACATCAAGTATTGTATCAGCAGGGGATTATATATTTCTCTGGGGCAAGGGGGTTATGTTTACCATGTATCCTATTTTTGCGGTAGATAATGTGCAGAAAAAGGTACTTTTTAGCGGAATCCCATCCCCGCCTGGAACAGACACGGCTGTTCAATTCATTCCGGCTGGCAGGTTTGATGAGGACGGGTTGCTTTCATGTTCCCCGGTAAAAGATGGTTTCATAAATCTCAGGATGGGAGACCAGGTTTTTGTGCAGCAATGGAATAAGAATGCAACCGGTTTTGTGGTACAACCTGACCTCTATACGGTCATAGATAAGCGCGGGGGGAAGCTGCTCCTTGATTTAAAGGGCCAGGAGCCCGTGTCAGGTACAAACACGGTGCTTTTCCGGTCGGCTTATCTCCCCCCGGGAATCAAGGTCGACCTGAGATGGCAGGCAGATCAACTGTCCAGAACCAGGGGTGAGCCTTCTTATCTGTCATTTGGTATTACAATTGATACGCTGTAATGGGCCCTAATATGCTGAGCATTTAAATTTCATGTATTATTTAAGCTTGTTTGAGGGTGGCACGGACAAACAAGTTTGTCCGTGCCTATACATCATCGCACACCAGACAACCCCCTAAAAAATCCCCCTTAATAAAGGGGGCGAGGGGGTTGTTTTTAACCAGCATTTGCCGTGTATCTGAAAGTCGCTGCCAAAGGCAGCCTAATTAAAATCAAAGATACCAGATTAAAGGAAAAAGTTATTGGAGAGAGGAGCAATTATGTACCGGGAAACAGCGGATTTGTCTTTAAGATTTGGGGAGAGTAACAGCGGGGAGGATAGAGATATTATCATTGATGGTCTTAATCATACTACCCATGGTGAGACAACAAAGGTACATGATTTACAAACAGGACATCCTTCTAGCGATTTAACAAATGTAAGCTTGACCCCTGAATTACTCCGATCTGTTCCTGAAGATATCGTGAGAAAACACTGCGTTGTTCCTCTCCGTGATGAAGAGAGTACACTGACTATAGCCCTGTCAAATCCAATGGATTTGGCAATTCTCGATGATATAAGATTTTTTATAGGAAAAAAGGTGAAATTCATTGTGGCGGAGGAAAATAGTATAAAAGGGTTGATACAAAAATACTACCCGAACACTATGGATTTCGTCACCACAAGGCCGCAAGAAATATCATCTGCTGGGTCTGACCTTACTTACAATGACGACGCAATTGTGGGACTGGTTAATACGATCGTATCGGATGCCATTTCTATGAATGCCAGTGATGTGCATTTCGAACCTTTGGAGACACGGCTTAGAATACGGTACCGGATTGATGACTTTTGTTACGAGGTCAATTCTTTTGAAAAGAGGTTGCACTCCACCATTGCATCACGTATTAAGGTCATGGCTGGTATTGATCTTGCTGAAAAGAGATTACCCCAGGATGGTCGGATTAAAATACAACAATCCGGGATGGATATCAATATACGGGTTTCTACCTTACCGGTTGTTCACGGTGAGAGTATAGTACTGCGTATATTGGATAAATCACATGTACGAAGGGGATTAAAAATGCTCGGGTTACTTGAGGAGGACTATACTATACTGAGTTCCCTCGTTGAAATGCCCGACGGGATGATGATTGTTTCAGGGCCGACAGGCAGCGGAAAGACAACCACATTATATGCCATACTCCATGAACTTATGAGGCCTCAGGTAAAAATTATTACGATTGAGGACCCTGTCGAATATATGCTGGATGGAGTAAATCAAATCCAGGTGAATGTTGAGCAAGGCCGGAATTATGGCCGTATCCTCCGGCATGTTTTGAGACACGATCCCAATGTTATTATGGTGGGAGAGATGCGTGATTTAGAATCTGTTGAAATTGCCATGCGTTCCGCATTAACAGGCCATAAAGTTTTAAGCACACTCCATACCAATGACGCCCCGTCTGTCATTACGAGGTTAATAAACATGGGGCTTCCGCCGTTTATGATCAATGCTGCGGTTCAGGCAGTTGTCTATCAACGATTGGTGAGGACGCTCTGTCAAAAGTGTAAGATCCCCCTCAGGCTTACCAATACAGAAATTCTCTCCTGGCTGAAAAAGGGACAGAAAGAAGAATTGCGCGGGGATTTCAATTTTGAGAATGAAATATCAGCGTTTGGTCCCAAAGGTTGCAAGGAATGTAATTATAGTGGCTATAAAGGGCGGACTGCCTTATTCGAAGTTATGCTCCTGGACGAGGAGATAAAGCGTTTGACCATGAACAGGGCATCGTCCGTGGCGATCAGGAAAGTGGCATTAGAGCATGGTATGCGTGATATAAGGACCGATGGCATGTTGAAGGTCATGAAGGGGATAACGTCGATAAGTGAGGTATTACGAGTAATATGATGGAAGGCAATCCACTTAAAATTAGCAAAGAACACTTTTATGACCTCGAAAAGCAGATTCAGGAGCAGTTGGCAGAGAACGATTTGCGGGTACTCACCACACAACCTGAAATAATCAGAGGGCTTAACTTTATCCTTCTGGAGGCGATCAGACTCAACTCCAGCGATATCCATTTTGAGGCTTATCATGGCCACTATGAAGTCAGATTCAGGATCGATGGCCTGCTTCATCAGATGCTCCCGGTACCTTTCCGGCTGGGCATTGGTCTTGTGAGCAGGATTAAAGTTTTGGCAAGATTAAATATATCAGAAAAGGTATTGCCCCAGGACGGGCGATTTACCATCAATGTGGATCAACGGATTATTGAATTGAGGGTATCCGTTATACCAATGATTTTTGGTGAAGGGATTGTCATAAGGATACTCGACAAATCATCGGTTAAATTGGACTTATCAAGTATAGGTGTAGACGATAGGGGCTTACAAATTATGCGGGAGGATATGAAAAGATCGAGTGGCATTATCCTTGTTACCGGCCCGACGGGTTCAGGAAAGACAACGACCCTCTACGCTATCCTGAACGAATTGAATCAAACGGATACGAAGATTGTTACAACGGAAGACCCGGTAGAATATGAGATAAATGGCATTATGCAGGTTGAGATCAAACCAGAGATAGGCTTAACATTTGCTTCGTCCCTGAGAAGTATATTGCGGCAGGATCCGGATATTATTCTCATTGGTGAGATACGGGATGCTGAAACGGCAAAGATAGCTATTGAGGCGTCACTCACCGGACACCTGGTACTGAGCACCGTGCATACACGAAGTACGGCAGGTACCATATCAAGACTCGTTGACATGGGGGTAGAATCATACCTCCTGGCCGATACGATCAATCTTATAGTGGCTCAAAGGTTAGTGAGGATGATATGTAAAACGTGCAGGGAACCCTATATTCCCGATGAGAAAGAAATTCTCTCGCTTGATGTCAAGCTTGTGAGCCCACCGGTCTTTTACCGGGGAAAGGGATGTCAGTACTGTAACTTTACAGGCTATCGGGGAAGGATAGGGCTTTTTGAAATTATGAGTATTACCGATGATGAAAAGCATCTCATTGGCAATATGGGGGATACAGAATCCTTATATAAAAATGCAAGGGGGAAAGGCATGGTGAGTCTCCGGGAGTATGCGGTAAAGAAGATGCTTGAAGGTATAACCACCCATGCCGAAGTTATGGAGAATACGCATGTCACATTTTGAGATAAAGGCAGTAAATTCTTATGGTGAATTTGTCTTAAAACGTATCAAGGCCAGGAATGCCGAAGAGGCAGTGAACAAGGTTAAATTGAGTGGTTTTTTCCCCCTCGGCCTGTCCACTATGGATGCTGCCGAAGAGTCCTCGTCCTCAAAATCAAGGCGTGAGGAAAGCACCCTGGGAAAAAAGTTTTTTTTGTTACTTACCTATTTCCAGGGCATAAGTAAAAAAGACATTGTAAGTTTTACCCGGAAACTCCGTATCTTCATTCAGGCCAACATCCCTGTTTATCAGTCTCTCAATATCCTGCAGACACAAACAAAAAAGAGACGTTTTGTAAAGCTTATTCACTATCTCGCCGAAAATGTTGCATCCGGTAAAAGTCTTGCGGAATCTCTTACGAGGTATCCAAAATATTTTCACAAGCTTTATATCGGGTTAATCCATGCCGGTGAGGCAAGTGGAAATCTCAGCGAAGTTTTAACACGGTTGGAAAACTACCTCGAAACTACTCTGAAAAGAAAGTCGAAACTCATTTCTGCATCTCTCTATCCCAGTATTGTTATTATAATGACGTTCGGGATCATATCGCTGTTGAATATTTTTATCATCCCTAAGTTTAAAAAGGCGTATCAATCGTTACAAATCGAGCTGCCACAAATAACAACTATTGTCCTTTCTGTAAGCACGTGGCTCAGTGCACACTGGTATGTAATGGTCCTTATCCCCATGGCAATCTTTGTTACATTAAAGATGATACGGTTGAGCAGGTATGGAAGATACATGACTGATTACAGTGTACTCATTGTCCCTCTTATTGGCCTCATTATCCGTAAATCTAATTTATCATTATTTTACAGGACCAACGCGACCCTTCTTCAAAGCGGAGTTATGATCCTGGATTCATTGAGAATGTCCGCTTCCGTTATAAGGAATGTTGTCATCAATAAAGAGATTGAATTAGTCTCCCGGGGGGTCTATGAGGGAAAGACGATGAACGAGATGATGAAGCGTGGCTGGCTATTTGACTCCTTTGCTATACACATGGTCGAGGTAGGGGAAACATCCGGTATGTTACATGAAATGCTGGAAGAGACATCGGACGTGTACGATGAAGAACTGGATGTCTTATATAAACGACTCGAGAGTTTGCTGGAACCCTTTATCATTATAATCCTTGCCGGCATCGTAGGGACCGTCATCATCTCCCTTTATATGCCGATGGTTAAATTAACTCAAACGCTCGGAAATATAAAATAAAGTGGTCATTGTGCATTAACGCACGAAGATACTATGGTCGCAGCTATGAAAAAACTTCTACTTTTCAGCTACCTAAAGATTCTCTGTCCCGCAGTGAATTTGATTTTATACTGACACTTAATGAAACTGAGTCTTATTAGCGGCTCTCTGTCGAGATGAAGGAGTGTCGGCAACATTTGCGAGAAGCAGGATTACAACTTTTTTGAAGTGAGGTGTAATTGTCGGACAAGGTGGCGAGATATAGTATATCTGCCAACTTCCGCGAGGAAGATAAGGGAATAATGAAAGGAGGTGGTATAAACCCAGGAGGTAATAAGATGTCCTTTAACAGAGTGTAATAAAATTCGACGTGTTGTTAAAAAAGGAGGTTATATGAGGGTAAAAATGTGTTACGTTTCGTGGGCCTTTTTATGGGCAGTAATCGTAAGTATCGGCATTCCTTGCGCGCACACAGGAAAGGCAGAAGGTTATTCGAAGGTTGGAATCCTGGTTGTTGGACATGGTTATTTTAGTCAAAATCCCAAATTTTTTGCTCTGGTAGATGAGGTACAGAGACGCATGCCGGATTATCATGTGGATCAAGGTTTACATATGGTAATGGATATGAATACCGGCTTAATGATGCAAACTGAGGACGAGGCCATCCGGCGACTGGAGGCTAAAGGTGCAGAAAAGGTCATTGTGGTGCCACTGTACTTGAATACGAATTCCAGCACGGTTCAGGTTATCAAATGGAGCATAGGTTGCAAAGTTGAGGGGAAACCGGATAAGTCTGACTACCTGGGTGAAATTATCGATTGTCCGGGTGAACACGACCCGCAGAATGATTTGTGTTTGCATATGATGGCTGTACACCGGAGGTTTCATAGTTTCAGTAATATGGCGCACATAGCAACGGATGCGATAGATTATCATCCCGACATTTCCACGGTTCTCCTGGAACGGGCACTAGAGTTCAGTACCGATCCGTCTAATGAAGTTGTACTGCTCGTCGGACACGGTGACGGTGACGATGCCGTCGACCAGGACTATCGAGATACTGTACTAGCAAAATATGCGAGCGACGTCAAGGGTGCGGGAGGGTTCTTTGATGTACAGTACGGGACGATTCGTGAGGACTGGTGCGATAAAAGAATTGCAGCCGTTCAGGATATCAGAGATAAAATCACCGTTGCGGTCAATGAGGGACATAAAGTCATATGGGTTGAAGTCCGTATTGCCAGCTGGAGCAATGCACATGCTCAGGAATGGGACCCACCCGTTTGCAATAAATTGGGGACGAAAGATTTCCTGGACGCGGGTATGTATACGAGAGCAAATTTCCTGCTCTCGAATCCAACGTCACTGGCCGAGTGGGTCATCTCTATGGCTAATGAGGCTGAAAACAACAATCAATATGTAGATTGTGTTACTGGCAAATAATTCTTTGAAAAAGGAGGACTGTTGTGATAAAGAGGATATTTATTGTATCAGCTAGTTCAGTGTTTTTTGTAGTATCAGTTTTCGGGCTGCAGATAAAAGCTGAAATGCCGGATTCAGGTTCTGCCCCCGCCCCCTACCCGCGTGCTGCCGCCTTCAATCATCAGTATGAATTCCTGGGACAGGACAGTCATTCCAACGATGGTGTCTCATTCCGTCCCCATCCCTCAGGTTGGAAACAGGGAAAAAAGGTTACGGTTACCTGGTACCTCACGACAATCGAAAAGAAGGATTTTTATCCACGGGGTGTACATTTCCGGTTATTCATTGACTGGAATCATGATGGTGACTGGGATGACGCAGGGGAAATGGTCGTTGATTCGTATAAAGATAAAGTCAAGGAAAATTGCGTTAAAAGATTTACGGATAAATTTACCGTGCCTGAATACACGATTGAAGGTCCTTTCTGGGCAAGGGCATGGGTCTCTTACGGATACCCACCGCCGGTCTTTGGCGATATTTCTACTTCCTTTGGTGAGATAGAAGACTACAACCTGCTTTCCCCGGAAGATACTCATGCAATAGGAGAAAGAAAGTCTGAAGCCATTTCATCATCCACCCTGCTGCTTGAGATAGAAAAAATATCGAATGAATTCTAGATGGTATCCGTAAAGAGAATAACACTGAGAGATAGTGGTTAGTATGAGTTGAGTGGAGCGAAAATCCCCCTTCATCCCCTTTCCTAATGGGGGATAAGGGGGATTGCTTTTTGAGAACTACATCTAACCCCAGCGGTAACTATCAGGATATCCGTTTCAGACCTTAATCCAAAAATTTAATTTTGTGTTGACATTTAATACAAAAACTATATAGTGGATACTTACTTGAGATTGAGTCTCACAAACAACGTTGTTTTGTAAAAAAAGGGGGTTGGAAAATGTCCGTGCTTATTATAGGAGGCGATCATTTGGGGAGCATACCAAAGGAACTGGATAAAATCGGGGTAACGGAGATCCGGCATGTAACGGGCAGGAGCGGACAGAAGATCCGTGACGGAATTCCGGAGACCATGGATTTTGTTATTGTCCTGTACGACTTTGTGAATCATAACCTTGCTCACAAGATCAAGGGCTTTGCCGAGAAGAGAAG
>WYAU01000078.1 GCA_011525665.1 Candidatus Brocadia sp. | reverse complement strand
TTGAGTATTACCCTATTTGAGAAAGTCCCTATTTTACAAGTACTTACAAATTCTGATTACAAAAGCGAACCATGCTTTCCTTATAAGCAATTGCCTTTGTTCAACTTATAACCGGACACTAGTGATCTTTTAGTATTACCTATTGGTTTTTCATTGTTTGTGGTATCTTCGGTTTATGTTCAAATTTTGCATTTGCAGCGCCACCACCGTATGATGCGGCAACATGCGAAGCAACGGATGTGACATCAACCTCGGCGACATTAAATGGGAAAGTTTATAATTATTTCTCTGAATCTCCAATGACGGCATGGTTTCAATATGGAACAGCCAGTGGTTTTTACCGTAGTACATCTTCAACGCAAACCGTGAGCGGAAACGAGATCACGATAGTAAGCATCGGTATAAGTGGACTATCCCCTAATACACCGTATTATTACAGAATTCTAGCGCAGAATAGCGAATTATCCTTGTACGGACTTGAAAAGTCCTTTACTACATTATCAGTAATGGCAACACCAACAACAATAGCTATACCAACACCATCTTTTACTTCCGGTTGTCATTCTGCATCTGGTAAAGTAACAGACTCAATGACTAAAAACGGTATTGAAAATGCACTTGTTATAGGTGGTCTGGGAATATCCTTTACAGATGCAAACGGTTCTTATAGTTGGTCTGATCCAGAAGAGATTTTGTGTTGTGGGGATATTTATACCTTCACTGCATCAGCCGATGGCTACGTATCTCAATCACAATCTATTGAAATAGAACCCTATGTTGAGGGAACATTAAATTTTGAATTACGCCTCATATCAGCAACACCAACGCCATTAGTATCACCAACGGAGACACCAGATGTAATTACAGATGATGCAACAAATGTAACATCCAGTTCGGCAACTTTACATGGAAGAATCCTGAAGTATGTAACGATAGGGGCAAAGTGGTTCGAATACGGTACGGTCAGCGGGGCATTAGACCGTACCGTAGCAACATACGGTTCAGGTGAATCAGAGACATACGACATGGTAAGCGCCGACATAAGTGGATTATCACCTGTAACAACTTATTACTATAGGATAGTTGGGCAGTACAAACATCATAATACGTACGGAGATGAAAAGTTTTTTATAACATTGTCGGCAACGCCCGCAGTAACACCTTCACCCCTATGCGAAGCTGAATCCATAGAGGCATCTCCCAAAATGCTGAAACTCCGGAGGGAAGAGAGCGGTGTCGTAACGGTTACGGTGGCAGGCAGCGAAGGTTGCCCGGTTGCGGGTGAAACGGTAACGGCTAAGATCAAGTCTGGTAAGAAGCGTATATCGGTTACACCATTAAGCCAAAGTACAGATGCCAACGGTAATGCTATATTTAAGATTATGGCTACGAAAAAGACTGGTAACGCAAGGGTAAAATTTGAGACTGCCGGTGGCTTGAAGGCAACAGTAACCGTGAAGGTGAGAAGAGAGTAATGCAATCCATACCTGGAAACGATAAAAGGATAACTGTAAAAAAATTCCCTTAGAAACACTTCTTGGTTCAATCGTCCACGATTGAAACAGCTCTGGCGAACTGAAGTTCGTGCTACAACCGCAACTGTGAAATGTTATTGACATAGGTAGCTACTGAAAATTACAATTGAAAATTACAATGTAGCCATGATTACCGTGGGCATTAAAGAATTAAAAAATAGATTGAGTTATTATCTTCGCGAGATAAAAAAGGGTGAAAAGATTGCAATTACCGAAAGGGAGAAGGTGATCGCTACCATTATTCCGGTAGAGAGGGTAGATGTGGACTCCAAACTTCTTTCACTTGTGAAAGAGGGTTTTGCCGCATGGAAAGGTGGTAAACCTGTGGGAAGCAGACACCCTGTAAAAATCAAAGGAAAGACTGTCTCTGAGATAGTCATTGAAGACAGAAGATGATTGTCTACATTGATACGAGCGACCTGGTTAAATTATATGCGGAGGAGACTGGTTCTGAGGGGATAAAAGATATAATTCAGAATGCAACAGTTATTTCCACTAATTTAAAAAACAAAATCAGGTCAGATGTGTGCTTTTCAAGTAATGACCTCAAACTGAATCGGGCCGCAAAGAAAGAGGGAATTATCGTTCTATAAGAATTATTCACCTGAGAGAAAAATGTTCGTGTAAAGACGGTATTCTGTAGCCAAATTGAAGGTGGAGTATCTTCGTTATCATATTTTCCAGTAACAAATTTATATTGGCATTATGGTCAAGATATTCCAGGGATGTCCTGATTACGTGTATAATGTTGAAGAGCGCATCCTCGGATAATGACGTGCTTTTCGATAGTAATGAATCTTTCCAATCCGGATAATGAACAGGCAACTCACCCTCCAGGGTCTTGCAAACAAGCAAATCCCGGTAATACAAAAGAACCGAAAGGATAAGTTCCTTTACCTGCAGTCGTTTTTCCTCCAGCGCATCCAGATCCTGGATGCGCCATTCATCAAATAATTCTTTTGAGAACGTCAGATTGTCATGTATTTCCAATTTCAGGAGCCGGCCGATAAGCCAGTTCTTCTTTTCCAGGGCATCTGCGCCGGAAAGCAACGCGGCCCTCTCGATGCTGCCATTGGATACGGCTGCCAATTGCTCTGCCCGTTTATTATCCAGGTGAAAGCGATTGATGAGGATGTCTCTTACCACGGTCGGTGATAACGGCGAAAACCGGACTATCTGACATCTCGACCGGACCGTTTCCCTGACCGATTCTAAAGAGGTTGCGATTAATATAATAATTGCATAGGAAGGCGGCTCTTCTAACGTTTTCAATAAACAGTTCGATGCCTCTTCGTTCATCCTGTCCGCTGATTGTATAATTACTACTTTATACTTTGATTCCAGAGGTTTGACACTCAGGACGTCCTGGAGTTCTTTTAGCTGATCTATTTTAATCACCCGGCTGTTTTTCTCGGGGAGTATGAAAAACAGATCGGAAAAATTATCGTGGGAGATTCTTTGGCAGGTATTGCAGCTATCGCATGCATCAATGCCGGGGTGCTGACAAAAAATTGTCTTTGCCAATTCCCGGGAAAATAACATCTTACCGATGCCTTCCTGACCGGCAAAGATGTAAGCGTGCGCCAAACGGTTGTTGCGAATGGCATTCTGAAACAACTGCACAATACGTGTCTGGCAGGAGATATTTTTAAAAGACATGCGTAGGATCGTCTAAAATAGCTTTATGATGCTGTTGATGCCCGGGAAGTTTTTTGAGAGAAGCTTTTTTACCCCCTTTCATCCACCTGCAGGAGGTAGATGAAGAGGGGTAAGTGTTGTAACCGTGCGTGTTATGGAGAAGGATAACAGGAGGCGTGATTTTCACTGTCATCATTCGCCCCCTAAGAGCCTAATCTTCATCTTCGTCGTCTACTTCCTCTTCATCCTCTTCCTCTTCATCCTCTTCCTCTTCATCCTCCTCATCTTCTTCGGTTTCGAGTATTGCCATGATGTCACCCACTTTTACAACGTCACCTTCCTGGGCAAGTATTTCCAATAACCTGCCGGATACCGGGGCCGTAACGTTAAAAGTAGTTTTTTCCGTGATCATCTCAACGAGGTCCTCACCCTCTTCAACCTCTTCGTCTTCTTCAACATACCAAAAGGAGACGGTCGCTTCATCTCCGTTATTTCCTTCCACTTCGGGTAATTCTACTTCGACTCTCATATAGATTCTCCTTAAATTATCAAAGCAATGCTTTTACCAAAAAATCCGGCCTGTACAGAAACACCACCAGCCCAAGGTAAAAGATTATACTTAGCGGTATTTTCCTTGTCAAGCGTCAAGGTAATAAATCGGGTTGCTTGGGATTCACAATTTCTTAACTCTTTTCACAATAGAGATATAAAATCACTTGACTTGATTTACAAGATAGTTTAAAATTCGTTTTGAATAAAAAACAGACAAACACATTTCTCCGGGAATGAGTTGTGTTTTATCGAGAATTTTCCTGCATTGCGTTATTTAAATTGTTAGCGTTATGTATTTTTGACATAGACAGAGAAAGAAGAGACCGGGAAATTTTGGTCTAACGTGGTCGCCAATATTTTATGAATGCCTTTATGAGAAACGAATGGGAAATGAACAAAAACAGCGCATCAATACAGCCGGGGGACGTTCTTTTTGACACGAACAATCGGTCTTATTTTTAAAAATGCGCTGTTTTTCTGCTGTGTGATTGTTGGCAACGATAATCAGTATGGATCTCGAAGAAAAATATTTCATACATCCGCTTTGTATTATCCGGCAGGCATTGCTCGGAGATGGCGGTATTATTGCGAACAATGCGATATTTCACGGAATTATCGTAATGATAATATCGTATTTTACACGAAAACGTCGAATATGTAAGAAGTCTTTCTAAAAAGATCCTATCCTTCATTTCCCGGTCTGTTTCTGTGCAAACCGGCATTTCGTAATTGGCGGTATTCCTTTCCACGGCGTCATTTTCCCGGCCTTCCTTTTATTCCTATGGCAGGTATGATTGTTTTTATTTTTGGAGGATGAGCCCCTAAATCGGCTTATAGCAGAAAATGCACATATTTCAACTACTGGCGTACATCCTTCTTCCCGTATGCATTGCCGTTGGATACTGTATCTGTATCCTTGTATACAAGAAGAAGCAAGCCGCCAGCGAAAAAAAGATAAAGCATCTCCTTGAAGAATCGCAGAGAGAGGCGGAAAAGATTAAAAAGGAAGCGGAACTGGCCGCAAAAGCCGAACTCTACCAGCGCAGGGAGGCATTTGAAAAAGAAACCCAGGAAACCAAGATGGAATTGCGGTTGCATGAAAAGAGGCTAAGCAAGAGAGAGGATAACCTGGAACGAAAGATGGAGTTGTTAACAAAAAAGGAAAGATACATCGATACGCTTTCCGCCAATTTCTCCTTAAAGGAAAAGAAACTGGATGAAAAGAAATCGGAGCTTGAAAAGTTAATAGAAGAAGAAAATAAGGCCCTCCTGAAAATCTCGAATTTGTCACGGGAAGAAGCGGAAAAACTTTTACTCGGCCGGCTGGAAAAAGAACTTGACGTCAAATGCGCCGAATTGATTTCGAAAAAAATATCGGAAGCAAGAGAAAACGCGGAACAGTCTGCCGTATCGTTAATCAGCACGGCCATTCAAAGGTGCGCTGCAGCCCATACTGCCGAAAATATTGTCAGTTCAATCGAACTGCCCAATAATGAAATGAAAGGGCGCATCATCGGGCGCGAGGGAAGGAATATCCGCGCCTTTGAAAAGGCAACGGGGATTGACGTTATTGTGGATGATACCCCCGGCGTAATAGTGCTTTCCGGGTTCGACAGCGTTCGTCGTGAAATAGCAAGGCAATCGATGGAAAAACTGATCCTTGACGGACGGATCCATCCTGCCCACATTGAGGAAATTGTCAGGGAGACCGAAAAAGAGATCGAGCAAATCATCCAGGAAACCGGAAAACAGACGTGCTTTGAATTAGGCATTCACACCATTCATCCGGAATTGATAAAACTTATTGGAAGACTCAGGTACAGGACGAGTTATGGGCAAAATCAACTCCAGCATTCTATCGAAGTTGCCAACCTCATGGGCATCATAGCAGGCGAATTGAAACTGGATGTCCCGCTGGCAAAACGATGCGGACTCCTGCATGATATTGGCAAAGCCATCGGCCCGGAAATGGAAGGCACCCATGCCGTTGCAGGCGCCGACCTTGCAAAGCGTTATGACGAAAGGCCGGAAGTCGTAAATGCGATCGCCGGCCATCATGAAGAAGCGCCTGTGGAATCTGTTTATACGGTATTGGCGAGCGCAGCCGATGCAATTTCTGCGGGCAGGCCGGGCGCAAGAAGAGAGACGTTAGAGAAGTATATTAAACGGCTTGAGAAACTGGAAAGCATCGCCACGTCTTTCAGCGGCGTAGAAAGCGCCTATGCCATTCAGGCGGGAAGGGAAGTGCGCGTAATGGTATGCCCTGATAAGACAAATGACAAGGCAGCGGCGAAGTTGTGTTACGATATTGCCAGGGAAATTGAAGGCCAGTTGGAATATCCGGGAGAGGTCGTTGTTACCGTAATCCGGGAAACACGTTTTGTTGAACGTGCGAAGTAGTATATGCATACGGAATTTGACGTCATCGTGGTGGGCGCCGGGCATGCGGGCTGCGAAGCAGCCCTCGCATCCGCACGCATGGGCATGAGTACGGCGCTGCTCACGATAAATCTGGACACGATTGCCCAGATGTCATGCAACCCTGCCATCGGCGGCCTGGCAAAAGGTCAGTTGGTTCGGGAAATCGACGCCCTCGGTGGCGAGATGGCGAAGGTGACAGACGAGACGGGCATACAGTTCCGTATGCTTAATACCAAAAAAGGCCCTGCCGTCCATTCTCCGCGTGCACAGGCCGATAAAAAAGCCTACCAGCTGTCCATGAAACAAAGGGTGGAGGGCCAAAAGAACCTTTTTTTGAGGCAGGAAGTCGCCGATGACCTCATTATTGACAACAACAAAAAGGTCGCCGGGATTATCGGTCAAAGCGGCCTGAAATATAAAGCAAGGGCCGTCATCCTTACCACGGGAACATTCTTAAAAGGTCTTATTCACATCGGCGGGTTTATAACCTCCGGCGGCAGGATCGGAGAACTTTCATCCGAAAAGTTGTCGGACTCCTTACGCATGGCCGGGTTTGAGGTAGGGCGCCTCAAGACGGGCACCCCGCCGCGGCTTAACGGACGCACGATTGACTATACGATACTCACGCCTCAGTACGGCGACGAAGACCCCCGGCCTTTTTCATTTGCAACGGAAAAGATAGAACGTTCTCAGGTGCCCTGTTATATTACACACACCAATCCCGCGACACACAGGATTGTGATGTCCAATGTGAACCGCGCGCCACTTTATACGGGACAGATCCGGTCTGTAGGGCCGAGGTACTGTCCGTCTCTGGAAGACAAGATCGTGCGCTTTTCAGGAAAGGATCAGCACCAGGTATTTCTGGAACCGGAAGGGTTAAATACCCTCGAAGTGTATTGCAACGGGATTTCAACCAGCATGCCCCATGACGTACAGGAAGAGATCGTTCATTCCATCGCAGGCCTGGAATCAGCGGAAATTGTGCGATACGGCTACGCCATTGAATACGATTTTGTTCCGCCGGTTCAGCTCCGGCCCTCTCTGGAGACAAAGCCCGTAGAAAACCTTTTTCATGCGGGACAAATCAACGGAACCTCCGGTTACGAAGAGGCTGCTGCGCAGGGCATCATGGCGGGCATTAATGCGGCGCTGAAGATACAGGGAAAAGAACCTTTCATCCTGGGTCGCTCCGAGGCGTATATTGGCGTGCTGATCGACGACCTTGTCACAAAAGGCGCAGAGGAACCTTACCGGATGTTCACCTCTCGGGCCGAATATCGTCTCCTCCTGAGGCATGACAATGCCGACCGAAGATTGATGAAATACGGATACCGTTACGGACTCATTTCAGAACAACAGTGGCGTACGCTACAGGAAAAGGAAGAGGCCATTGCAGAGACCCTCGCATATATGGATAAAAAAATGATAGGGCCCGACAGCCTGACGAAGATATTAAGCCGTCCGGACCGGACCTTTGATCATTTGCGTGCTGTGGATAGCTGGTTAAGTCAAAAGCGTCTCCCGAAAGAGGCCAAAGAGCAAGTCGAAATTGAGGTAAAATATAAAGGATACATAGAACGCCAGCACAGCCAGATAGAAAAGTTCAAGAAGATGGAGGATTATAAAATTCCCCCCGGCGTTGACTACCAGAATATTTCCGAACTCCGGAAAGAGGCGCGCCAGAAGCTCTTGCAGATCCGCCCGGTTTCCCTGGCGCAGGCCTCCCGTATTTCAGGGGTCTCCCCTGCCGACATCTCCATCCTTATGATCTATCTTGCGGGAAAAATGAAAAAGACGTCGTGAATCATGTCCGTTATCCGTCGTCGGGTGGAGGATTGCTATTGCTTTTATCATCCATCTGGACAATCAGCCGGTCGCCGCTCTTGCGTAAAACGGAATTTTGCTCGGTCAGGTAAAGATTCGCCATAGGTAACCCTTCTGCCACAGAGGACACAGAGGACACAGAGAATAGATAATTCCTAAAAATACTTGTTTTTAATTCGATCCGATAGTTTTACTCATTGTGTTAGCGCTTGTATTATAAAATATCTTTATAACTCTCTGTGACCTCTGTGGCTAAAATTACAATTACAATGAAATACGTTTGATTCCATCAACGAGTCTTGACTCACCAAAATTTATTAACAATGCCCTTTGATGACTTTATCCTTATAGATTACATCAAGCTCATTTTGCCGTTCAAAGGGAATTTCTCTGGGTGAGAATTCATGGCATAGGGCTTCTTTGTAAATGGATTCCAATAAGCCTGGTCACAGGATACGATGAACATCTATTGCCGCCGCTATAATCTGTTCCGTTAAAGAATCCATAATTTATTCTCTGTGACCTCTGTGGCAAAATCATTGTTTTTATGATAAAAGGATTCAGTCGCTTCTCCATGTGTTCGCAGTTCCCTTTTGCGTGGGAACCAAACAATATAACCCTCTCCAGATGCAGTCCACTGGCGGAAACCATGTCGATAAACCTTCTAACCTTTCCTACTACTTCATCTGAGACAACAACCATTGATACAACTCCTTTTGTCTTTCCAATGCTATTCTTCATAATCACGATGTCCTGCCGGTTTATTTTGAATCGTGATTGTTGTCCGTGTACGAGATAATTTTGTATCTTTTCACGGACACGTCTCTCACGATTTTACCTCCCTCGTCCCTTCGTCTCTCTGCCCGCGTTCCCTCATCCTTCTTCCCGTCTCGTTTCAATCCCTTATCATTCCCCTGACATCTGGCCACTGGTCTCTGGCCCCTGGTCACTGTCTCATCAGGCCATTCGCAGGCGCCAGTTGCCAGGTTCCAGATTTCAGAAAACCAATTGTCTAAATTCCAACTATCATCTGGCCTCTGACCACTGGCCACTGTGATCAATCCCTTATTCATCAAACCGTTCTCGGTGACCAGTTTCCAGTTGTCAGATATCAGTAAATCAAGCGCTTAACTTCCTTATTAGACCAAACAACATTTTTCTTATCTCTTCTAGCTTTTTTACTCTTTCGGCAACCATATCTTTTTTCTGCCAATTCATTCCTTCTATTTTGTAATACCAGTTTTCTGCTTCATTTGTAGAACCTACTGAATTGTCCAAATAGCTTATGTAATGTTTTGTACTCCTTCTGTTAAACCCTTCTGCTATGTTTGCGCTTATTGAACCAACCGACCTTAAGAGTTGATCTATTAAATTATAAGCGCCTTTACTATTGGGGAAATTCTCAACATCCTTCAAAGTCAACAAATATAAATCATGCGCATCCTTCCAGACTTTTAAATCAGTAAAATGTCGTGGAGTATTGCTATTGCTTTTATCATCCATCTGTTATCTTCCCCCTGTCATCTGGTCACTGGTCACTGCTCACTGTGATCAATCCCTTATTCATCAAGCCGTTCTCAGGTGCCAGTTGCCAGATACCAGATTCCAGAAGCCGGAAGCCAATTACCTGGACGCTTACTGTCATCTGTCCCCTGCGATCAGGCCATTCTCA
>WYAU01000009.1 GCA_011525665.1 Candidatus Brocadia sp. | reverse complement strand
TAGCCTTTATCTCATTAAAGATGGAATTAGCATGGAGAACAGCCCCAATTGGAAAGGTGAATGCAAATCTACCCTTCTTCAGACAAATAACAGAAAAAGAATTTACACAAAAAACTTGACAGTACCTTTCGCTTGTAAATGAAAAAGGTTTTGGAATTTCAAGAGAAAAAGCCATTACATTTATTAATGAAGCTGGCGATAAAAAAACATCCACAGTTAACGACCTTCAAAATATCGAAGTAAATAATTGGTCCAACTCTTCAATTGATAAAGTTCGAAAACTTAACCCTCAAAACCCTGAAAGTGTGAAATTTACAAAAGTTATCGAAGGAAATTTTGGCCATGAAAGCATAAATGGGTGGAATCCTCTTCTGGATTCAGCTATCAGAGCGGCTATTAAAAAAGGAATATCATTGGATGACTTACAAAAACTTGTTTCAACAAACATCAAGAAAGGTAATTACTCGTTAGAAGGTTATCATCCAGTAAAAGATACAAATATTTCAATTCAAGGCATGAATGCAGATAATTCTTTGAGGAACTCGTTATTAATTGCACAAAGACTACATGTTGAAATCAGGGTACGTTTTAAATATAAGGAGGAATCTCACTATCCTAATCAAGAAGGCTTAATTCATTGGAGACCTTAGGTCAAAGATGGTATAATTATCGCCTCAATCTGACCACTATGCATAATACATAGAATTAAAGTTTTAAAGAAATAAATGGGTTAACTAAGAACATATAACTTGGGATAGTGGAGACACCTATAGATGAAAAAGGCACGATTTATCATCGTGCCTTGTAAAAATCACCACTAAAGTCGCAAAGAACACCGAGAAATGCTCAATAAAATGATATACAAATTACTTCCTGCATGCCGTGAGATAGGAATCGCTGTAAACGTGCTGGTTCATGATGATCTCTGCGGTTATCGCAGCGTCCATTAAGTCCTTATCAAGCACATCCATCACTGCGGCATCCAATCCGTATGAAATCCCCATGGTCAGGAATGTCCTGGCCAGAAGCCTTTTTTCCTTCGTTCCCTGTGAAAAATTGCTCAGCCCGACATTTCTGTGCGGTGGCGGATCGGAGATCATTTTAATCTGATTGAAGATGTCAAACATGAGTGCTGGTTGCTTCTGGTCAACGTTGATAGGGAAGAGTACAGGATCAATATATATCTTCGACAATTCAAACTCATGCTCTACCGCCTTTTCCACAATCTTCATGGCTATCTCCATGCGCCGCTCAACATCCTGGGGAATCCCCGTCTTATCCATGGTAAGACATATCAACGATGCATTGTAATCCTTTGCCAGAGACATGTACCGATCCAATTCCTCAGGGTCTCCCTTAGAGGAATTAATCAGGACTTCATTTTTAATAACCGACAGACCTGCCTTCACCACATCAAATTTCTGGCTATCAATAGCAATCGGTGTCTTTACCGTGTCCTGAATAACTTCAATCAGCCATTTCATTGCCTCGGCAGGGTCAGCCGCAGCCGTACCCACATTCACATCCAGAAAACTTGCACCAGCCTCCGTCTGTTTTATCGCAAGCTCTTTTACAGCCTTCGGATCTTTATTCTTTATCGCTTCCCGTACATCTTTAAACATACCGTTGATGCGTTCAGCTATGGAAATCATCGTATGTTTACCCTTTCTCTTTAAAAATTATAAGCAATCTAGTTTACCACCAAGGCGCAAAGAGCACAAAGTTTTAAAGACCGAATTGTTTAATAAATTTGCATTTCTGGTTTTGTGATTCTGTCTTCAGCTTTCAATACAAAATCTGAAACCCCAAACTCTTTGGATTTTTTATTTATGTAGTTTTTCCTTCGTGTCCTTTGTGACTTTGTGGTGGATATTACGTTTTTTAATATAAACGATCAATGCACTTTTTTACTGTTGCAACGGCCCTGGGATGATTCATACGGATAATATCGACACCCGATTGCAAAAGGCTGACAGCCGTGATGGTCTCCCAGATCGGGCCTCTTTCTTCACTCGGACCCCATTGAGGAACTTCGCTATCGTCCGATTTGGCCTCTTTCGTTCGCCATGCCTCATGCCCGACATCACAGATTACCGGCATAGACATCATCTTATCGCCGGTAAGTGCCGCCAACCGTTCACGCTCCTGGATAGAATAGGTATACTCCATCCCATAACCCAGTGCCCCGGTCGACTGGAACATAACGATTCGATTGAGCGGAAAGTCCATTTCGGAAACAAGGATATTGACCTGCTTTGCAATGTTAATATCTACAGGTGCGAGGGTAATAAGACTGTGTCCATCTGCAAGGCACGTGGCTGTAAGGGTCTTATAATTATCCTGCGTAACAACTCCCATTAAACAATTTTCTCCCTTCGCTGCCTGGCTTACCTTGGGCATCACCTCATTATCTTTTTCATCATGTTCGCATCCCCAAATAAGTAAAGGCACACCCACCGCAGCGAGTATGGATTTTACCACCTTCACCGCGTGATCGGCACCTTTATCGCCTTTATCGGGGTGAATGCCTTCCAGCTTCAGGCAAATCAAATCCGCTCCATACTGTTCCACGCATTTTTTTGCCCACTGTGCCGGGTCATTGAGAACATCTGCAAAAGGTTTGGCCAGGGTCTCCGGCCAGTCCTCCGGTGGTATATCATAGACATCCATAGCAACTACAGGTTTATGGCCGGGGTTCCCTTCAAAATTCATAAAAGGGACGCTTTTTGCGCCGCCAATCGTAATTGTCCTCTGCCGGCTACCCCCGCTGTCTCTTGTTGCACCGAGGGTAATTTCACTAACACTGCCTGACCACTTGTCTGCCACATTTGGTATTTCCATTCATTTATCTCCTACTGTCAGCCAAAAAACTTTCGTATTCCATTTCATGAAAAGCCAGAAAACGTGATCTTTTTATCATGCTACTCATGGCCAGCCGCACTCTTTTCGAGCACACCCGCCGGCAACCGCTTTTGCAAAAACTTCCCTAGTTTTTGATATAACGTATTTTCCCGAGAGATTTCAAATATTGACGCCCCGCATGCTGCCGTATCATATACCTCCTGATCAAAAGGGAATATTGCAGATATTTCTATTCCAAAACTATCTAACTTCTGCTGGAGATTCTCATGGATACCGTTCCCGGGCACACGGTTTAATACACAGAATTTTTGCTTAATAGTGATTGGGAGTGAATCGGCTAATGCAAGGATCCGTTGCAATGTCAATGCGCCTACAATCGTCGGTTCACTGACGATCATCAGGAGGTCCACATTATTGGTCGTTCTGCGGGAGAGGTGTTCCATTCCCGCCTCATTGTCTGTAACAACAAACGGGTAGGTTGTCCCTACTTTATCCAGGTATTTGCGGAGAAGATTATTTACATAGCAATAGCACTTTGGCCCTTCTGGCCTGCCCATCGTTAAAAGGTCGAATTTCTCTTTTTCGATGATAGATTCCTCGATGGCGTACTCAATATACCTGTCTTTTGACATCCCGGAAAAATCTACCTTCTTTTCAACTATATCCTCACGTATATCAGCAATGGTGCTTTGTACATGCAATCCGAGCAATGCACCTAAAGAGGCGTTGGGATCGGCATCTACTGCCGATACCGGTTTCCCAATCTCTTCGGTAATATATCGGATAATAAGTGCAGAAAGGGTTGATTTTCCCGTGCCACCCTTTCCAGCTACTGCAATATTAAAAGCCATAAAAAATTCCTTTTTATGAAACCATCAGTTCCTCAGCAACTGAAGGAAATTTTTCAATGTCGGTATGAGGTAAAAAATTTGCCGACATATATTCTTCCATATACTTATTGTTGCTCATAAGGTCGAAATAGGTCATCTTTGATGCAATTGTCCTTGCCACGTCATAGGCATCTTTGTAAAACAGGGACATCTTTGCTCCGATTACGGATGTGTTCCCTACAAATTGCACCTTTGAGATAGAGATATCAGGAAGCATTCCAATCGTAATGGCGCTCCGTATATCCAGATAATTGCCAAAACCACCCGCAAGGTATACCTGCTCGATATCGTTGACGCTCATGCCCATGGATTCAATCAAGGTAGAAATTGCCGAATATATAGCCGCCTTTGAACGGATCAGGTTTTGGATGTCGGCCTGTGTAATTACGATATCCTTTTTCGTGGAAGTTTCATCCTTGTCCGCCAGAATGAATTCATACCCATCGTCGGTTTTCCTTAAACGTTCCGTATCTATCCCTTTCTGAAAATTTCCTGTCCTGTCAATAACCCCGCTTCTCACCAGATTAGCCAGACAATCCAATAACCCGGAACCACAGATCCCGCTCGGCGGGACATTACCAATTGTTTTACAAACAACATTAAAATTTTTTGTGATAGATACCTTTTCAATCGCTCCCTTTGCTGCACGCATCCCGCAGGAAATGCCACTGCCCTCGAATGCGGGACCTGCCGATGCAGAACAACATACCATCCAGTCCTTATTACCAAGCACGATCTCACCGTTCGTGCCAATATCGATAAGGAGTGATAATGCATCTGCCTTATCCAATCGAATGGCAAGCACGCCCGACGAAATATCCCCCCCAACGTATGCTCCTACGCATGGTAACGTGTATAACAAACCATTGCTATTGATTTTTATCCCGACCGCATCAGCCTTAATAGGGGGCACAAAACTAGCAGAAGGAAGATACGGTTCTCTTCGGATATTTGTGGGATCAAGCCCGAGTAAAAAATGTGTCATCACGGTATTTCCCGCACAAACAACGGCGCTAATATCGTGGATACTGAGCTTGTTCCTTTTTACAAGGGTTGAAATCAGATGATTCACATCTTCGATCAATATCTCCTGCATAATTTCCCTTGCATTATTTTGCACGGCATAAATAATCCGCTGGATATAATCGTCTCCGTATTTTATCTGGGAATTATAAGTGGCTTCAGCATCTATGGTCTCAGCGTTAGAAAGGTTCAGGAGATGCGCAACTACGGTGGTTGTACCCACATCCACAGCAATCCCGAAATTCTGTGCACTAACATCCCCTGCCTGCACTTCCATGATTTCTACCGAGGAACCCCGGTATCCCAGGGTTACCGTAACCTTCCAGCGAGCGTCTCTCAAGAGTGCGGGTAAGCGTTTTAAAACGGTAAAATTTGTAGTCAAGGCTTCCCACGGGACATTGGCTTGAACCATAACACCCTGACAGAGTCTTTCGTAATCAGCCATACAGTCGTCCAAACTCGGTGGTGATAATTCGAGATATATCTTTCTTACCAGCGGTTTTCTTTCAAATTGTTCCAACCCCAACGTCGCCGCTGCGAGTGATCCGGAAAATTGCGGGTAATCACTGATAAGGATTTGACTCTTATCAAGCTTTGATTCTTCGGGTATTAAAACTTCCAGGTCACTCATCACCTTTGTCCTGCAGGCAAGAACGTATCCTTGTTTCGCCTCCGTCTCAGAAATGTGGGTCGTGGGCATACTATCCACTTTTCCGGTACTCAGGATTACCTTACATTTTCCGCAGGTACCGTCTCCGCCACACAAGGCATTAATAAATAAGTCACCCTTATATGATGCGTCTAAGACGGTCTTTCCCTTTTCAATTTCAACGGTTACATCCCCGGGAAGGAAGTGTACTTTATAGCGAGAATTTTCCAAAATTATGATCCAAATATCTTAAATTTATATTCCTAACCTTTTTGTCGTAGCGGCAAATAATCCACTTTATGCGCGCCATACGGTTTTCAGGTACGAAGGAAGCCCCGATGCTTCCCTGGGGCCAACCAGTATCTCCCAGCCAAGGGTCTCCTGTAGCTTCCCGGACATCACGGCAACAAGCCCCGGAATAATCAACTTCTTGTGCTTTACTTTCGTTTCCACCTGTGCATCGGCCATAGCCTTAGCTACAACCTTATCATTGAGTTTATCTCCGGAATACGCCGTAAGCACGGAAGTCCCGCCGGTATCCACCGATAATATAAAGGCGGGTATACGGCTCGCCTCAACTTCACCCTCAACGGTATAGTAGGTAAGCGAAAAATTTGTCGTGAATAGCACCGGGGAATCTTCTTTGGCATCTCCCACGGCATATAATTTCGGCTCAACCTGGATGGGCTTTTGTGGATCGGTAAAGATATTTGTCCTGGCGGTAAGCAATGGCATAATTGCCCAGGATTCACAGGCATTGACCGCAACAATGCCGGCATATTTGAGCAAATACGTGCTTGCCAGTGAAACTTCCTGGAACGGGTCTTCATCACAAACAAAGACAATCATGGGGAATCCGAGTGCACGGAAGTTTTTCTTCAATGCTGCCCGTCTCACCTTAGTCAGTTTCTGAAGCACCTCTTTCGGGTTGTCCCCGCTTACATCCAGGATAATTTCTTCGACGCCTGCCTTCTTTGCGCGTTCAGCCAGGTCTGCGAGTTCCTCCAACGTTGAAGCCGTCACAGTCATCGGGCAGTTCTTTTCCTTAGCCACTGCCGCCATGGACTCACAGTTTCCGGTATGTGCGCCATGGATTAAAGGCCTTTTTTCAGCGCATGTTGCCAAAGCCGCCTTCATGTTTTCGGCGGATGCGCTGCTTAAAATAATGTTCAGATGGGAACCGCCGCTAACTTTTTTTGCCGCCTCTGCAAATTTTTCCGCATTATTACTCTTGTTAATAAGAGCGACCAGATCAATTTCTATCTCCGTGCCAACACGTGCAATTTTCAAACTGTTAATCTTTTTTAAACGATCATTAAAGACGGCTTCGCTCAGGTCATCATGGATAGTCACCGCCACACCCGTTGGATGATAAAATTTCTCCTCGTGTCTGAATAAAACATTTTCTTCACCAACCTGAACCTGCCTGGCGCCCGTACCGACAGTTACCAGTTTAATGGGAGGCGCCGCAGCTGCCCCCAAAACCTTCTTTGCCTCTTCACTCACGTCAGGGCAATCCGATAAATTTGCCTTTTTCTGTGCCAGTTGCATAGCAAATGCCAGGCATGTAGGCCTTCCGCATTTTTTACAGTTTGTCTTGGGGAGCAATTTATAAATGTCAAGTCCGGTTAGCGCCATTCTTTACTATCCTTTCGCATATAAATACCAATTAATCTGCATACCTCTAAATGAAAAACCACCTGTTTATCTTCCCGGTAATAAGAGACAAAAAGGTGGTTATACAAGCAAAAAATTTTCCAATTTATATAGGATAATTACCATAAAACTACGTTTTTAGATCATCACTTGTCTGTATGATTTTACAGATCAATCCATAATTCAGTGCTTCTTCGGCAGACATCCAGAAATTCCTTTTGGTATCCGATTCCACTTTTTCCATTGTTTGTCCGGTTTCTACGGAAATCAACCGGTTGATCTTTTCCCGGCATTTGAGTATTTCGCTGGCTTCAATTTGAATATCGGCTGCAGTTCCATGGATACCCGTTGAAGGCTGATGGATAAGAACGCGGGCATTGGGCAAACTAAACCGGTTCTCCCTTTTTGCACCAAGCAAAATGATCACGGCCGCGCTTGCCGCAACCCCGGCGCAGATGGCTTTTATTTTTGGCTTTACAAATCGCATCATATCGTAAATTGCAAAACCGGCGTCCGCATCTCCGCCGGGGGAATTAATGAACATTTTAATATCATCATTGCTCTCTCCTTCAAGAAGTATGAGCTGGGTCATGATCTGTTGTGCCATTTTTTTACTCACCTCATCCGAAACCATAACAGTGCGCGTCTTTAATAATCTTGTAATCAGATCACCTCCGTAACGTTTTTCCTTCTCTTCGCCAGCACCTTCATCTTGCTGATTACTTATAACTTGTCCCTTTCCTGAGAAAGGGAATGGCATATCAACGATCATGAATGGACTCCAGAATAAAAATATACGTGTAATAAATAAGCATTTAGTCGTCTTCGCGGGTTCAGGTTTGTAACTTGAACCTGAAATATTCATACCTTCAAAAGCTTCCTTGACAGCATATGGGCTATTGTTCGGCCAAATTTAAGGGTTCAGGTTACAAACCAATGTCATTAAGTTAAGAAAAGTACACCAAAATACAGTATATCATCTTGATTATCAATAAGTTATGTGATATCATTGTCGTGTATTAAACGCAATTTGCCAAGATTATAAACTTTATCAGG
>WYAU01000077.1 GCA_011525665.1 Candidatus Brocadia sp. | reverse complement strand
TTTTGAGTATTACCCTATTTGAGAAAGTCCCTATTTTACAAGTACTTACAAATTCTGATTACAAAAGCGAACCATGCTTTCCTTATAAGCAATTGCCTTTGTTCAACTTATAACCGGACACTAGTGAGGCTTGCCATTAAGAATTTTGGGGTCGCATACAATGAGACCTTTGTGATGTATAGCCATACAATTCTCCTTAATAATCTTTTACATAATATTCTAACAATCTTAATTCCCTACGTCCAATTCCGCACCCACACAACTGTACATCAAACATCGTTATTATTGGAATTTCTCAGGGATTTTTCTTTCTTGTTCATTTTTATGTTATTGTAATGTATATTTACGGTTTTTGCTTTTATTTGATTCTCAATCATAGTAATCTCTTAATTCCTTCGGCATCGAGAAATTTCCAGAGGTCTTCCAGCGCTTTCTCCTTATTCCTGTAAAATGCGCTGCCGCTAATACGCCAGAATTTCCAGCCAGCACGGCGTAATTGTGCTTCGCGTCTCTGATCATATTCCCATTTTTCAATACCATGCCAGCGGTCTCCGTCACATTCTACTGCAACACGGTTTTTATCTCCTTGTATAACAAGATCAATCCTGTAATTGAAGTCACTTGGAAAGAGACAATACTGAGGTATTACTTTAAATCCTTTCTTAATAATTCTTTCTCCAACTTCAATCTCAAATTCACTTTCGGCCTTTTGCTTTAGAAGTTCAATACCAGCTTCCATTTCTGCAATTGGTGGATTTAAATACCAACTGAGGAGTTTGTATCTCATGCATTCTGGATTTTTAATATCTTCTAACCTTACAGAGTGAAATAAAAATACCTGATCCCTGGCGCGGCTTATGGCAACATTAAATCGCTGACGGTCTGATTCTTTAACAAATGTTGCAAACGGGGCGTTTTGAGCTATCACTAAAGAAAGGAACATAATATCCCTTTCGTCACCTTGAAAGGCATAGGCATCGCCGCATATAATCCGTCGTTCTTCCCTCTCGGTTTCGTCAATTCTCTGTGCTATTAACCCAGAAATATATTTTGCCTGTTTTTCACCAAGGAGTGATATTACCCCCATCGTACGTTTACGGTTGTTTTTGCCGCCACTTGAATATTTTTCATCTTGACAGCATTTAACCAGCATTTCAACCAATAGCTCTGCCTCTGGTTCGTTGATATCGTTATCGTTTTTAAAACCATTTTTTAGAAATATTGTCTTGATTGATGGTTCGAGTGTTTCCTGCGGATTTGGTTGGCGTAAGGGCTCAAGCCTGCCTCCATAGCTGGGACATAAATGGTTATTAAATTCAATAATTTCAGGAACACATCGGAAATGTTCTGTTAGGAGTGTCCTGTTCATTCCAGGAATAATCTGTATTATATCATAAAGGCTATTTTTTAGTGTAAATGTTATTTCAGCAAATGGAATATCAGAAAGAAACTGTTTCATTAACTCGACGTAGTTTTTAAATGCAGCTACACGTTTTTTGTCATTTTCAAAACTCACGCTTTTTATAATCGAAGGTTTTGGTGTAGGTGTTATCGTAGGATTTGGAGAAAGCTCAATCCAATCTTTCAAAATAAAAGGTAAATCAGGCGGGGTATCACAATTACGTTTGATTACAGAAAGCCAACTATCTTCTTCCGCCGTCTCTTTCTGATCGTTTTGGTCTGCAGCATTGCTTTCTGAATTGAATTCTTTGATTTTACATTGGGAGGACGGTGTAATATCCGCTTGCCACCAGAGCTCCGCACCATAACTTGTCACGTCACGGTCAACCGGAAGATCAATGGAGTAAACATGACTTATATATTCAAATAAACGATATGTTTTATCTTTTAAGGGCATAAATATTATGTGTTCTTTATATCTATATCTGTTCACTGCAATAATTGTGAACTTGTGATTCGTCGGCTTGCAAGAAAAACATGAAATCCCATTTTCATGGTAAATGGCTGTTTATCATAGCAGTTCACAGGAACAAATCAATACAAAATCCAGTGTTTATAAGGACTCTTTCAGAAAAATTATACCTCCCAAGAAGCTCACTAACAGCTATAGAGGGTGGCACGGACAAACTTCGTTTGTCCGTGTTGAATTTGCACAACGTTGTTTATTCTGTATCCATTTTTGAAATGTGGATATACAATACAAGGGTATCTCTTACAAGGATAAAACCATAAGCAATATTGCAGAATCACGGACAAGCTGAGCTTGTCCGAGCCACCCTTATCATAGCACACAATAAAAACATCTTTTTTGTAAGTTTTTCTTTGTTCCTTTCGTGTTCTTCGTGATAAAAAGATACACGAGATAAATTGTCTTGAAAGCCTTGAAAATACTGATAGAATCAAAAGCAATAAAAACAAAAAAATATGTAAAAACACCTGAATATTTAAGTAAAACTATTGACGTGCAAAAGTATTTTTTTCCTGAAATTGATCGGATAAGCCCGGAGGTTATTTCCGCATGATTACCGAAACGCCCATGATGCGTCAATACAACGAGATAAAAAGGCGGCATAAGGATGCACTGCTCTTTTTCCGTATGGGGGATTTTTACGAATTGTTTTTTGAGGACGCAAAACTTGCATCAAAGGTATTGGGGATTACCCTCACCTCCCGTTCCAAAGGCGAGAGCGCCATACCTATGGCAGGAGTGCCGCACCATGCGGCCGAGTCGTATATCCGAAGATTGATTAAGGCGGGGCACAAGGTAGCCATCTGCGATCAGTTGCAAGATCCCGATGAGGCGAAGGGAATTGTTGATCGTGGTGTTACCAGGATCATAACCCCCGGAACCGTTACCGAGGATTCTCTGCTGGAGGATAAAAGCAATAATTACTTAATGGCGGTACTGGAGGCAAAGGACATTCTGGGATTGTCGTGGGTTGACCTGTCAACCGGCCGGTTTGAGATCGAAGATATCCGGAAAGAAAGGCTTTTTGATGAATTTGCGAGACTGAACCCATCGGAATTGCTGTTGCCGGAAGAGACCGTAAGGAATAACACCGCCTTTATGGAGATGATCCGTGCTGAATGTGAAGGAATGATCACCTCCAGACCCGACTGGGAATTTTCAGGAGACACCGCGTATCGAACTTTGACGGAACACTTTGGAACGACATCCCTGGAGGGGTTTGGCTGTGAGAATGCCGGACCGTCACTTGGGGCTGCGGGTGCCGTGATCCAGTATCTCAAAGAGACGCAGAAGACCTCGCTCACGCATATTATGAGAATACAAAAATACCACCTGAATAACAGGGTGCTTATGGATAAGTCCACGCAGCAGAGTCTGGAACTGACGCAAACGATAAGGACCCGTGATCGGGAGGGCTCGTTGCTGGGCGTAATAGATCAGACAAAGACACCAATGGGTGCCCGATTACTCAGGGAATGGGTCATTAGTCCGCTGCGGACGTCTGCAGACATCAAATATCGCCAGCTTGGTGTGAAGGAATTATGTGAAAATTCAGCATTAAGGCGGGAAATCCGCGATATCTTAGGCAATATCTACGATATTGAACGGATTTCGGCCAAGGTGAGTTGCGGTCGTGCAAATGCCCGTGACCTTATCAGCTTGAAGCAGTCCCTTTCAAAACTGCCTGCACTGAAAGAGAAACTGGCATTTTGCATTACGGATATTTTGGTATCCCTGGAACAGCAATTGGACGTTCTCGAGGAAGTGCGGGTCATGATCGGTACAGCTATCGTAGCCGATCCGCCTCCCACGATCAAAGACGGCGGACTTATCAGAGAGGGTTATGACGCATCACTCGACGAATTGAGGTATGTGAGTAAAAACGGAAAGAGCTGGATTGCCAATTTTCAGGCAGAAGAGATAGCACGGACCGGAATTAATTCCCTTAAAGTAGGATACAATAAGGTTTTTGGATATTACATTGAGGTTACCAACGTCCACAAGGATAATATTCCGCACTCCTATATCCGGAAGCAAACCCTCAAAAATGCAGAACGCTTTATTACACCGGAACTCAAGGATTATGAGACAAAGGTGCTGACAGCCGATGAACGTGCACGGGATTTAGAGTACGAACTGTTTATCCGGGTACGAGACCAGGTCAGCGCGTATACAGCGCGGCTTCAAAGGACATCCGAAGCTATTGCAGTGAGCGACGTATTGTCAACCCTTGCCAATCTTGCCGCAGAAAACCGATACATCATGCCGGAGATTACGGATGATCTGGAATTAAAAATAACCGACGGCCGTCACCCCGTGCTGGACCGGAAACTCGGGGGTGAGAGTTTTGTCCCCAATGATATCCATCTGGATGGAGATAAGGACACGGTCATGGTAATTACCGGGCCAAATATGGCGGGGAAAAGCACCTATATCCGCCAGGTGGCGCTCCTGGTTCTTATGGCGCAGATGGGGAGTTTTATCCCTGCAAAAGAGGCGGTCATTGGAACGGCTGACAGAATCTTCACACGGGTGGGTGCATCGGACGAACTTTCACGGGGACAAAGCACCTTTATGGTAGAAATGAACGAGACAGCGAACATCCTTAACAATGCAACGGAACGCAGTCTTATCATCCTGGATGAAGTGGGGCGGGGTACGAGCACCTTTGACGGCGTTAGTATCGCATGGGCGATTACCGAATATATCTACCAGCACATCCGCGCCCGAACGCTTTTCGCTACCCACTATCATGAACTCACCGAGCTGGCCCTGCTCTTTCCGGGAATCAAGAACTTTAACATCGCTGTCAGGGAATGGGGTGACGAAATTATTTTTCTGCGAAAAATTGTGGAGGGCGGAACGGATAAAAGTTACGGGATACACGTTGCGCGTCTTGCAGGTATCCCGAAGGAAGTCATCCAGAGGGCCCGTGTTATCCTCAATAACCTCGAAGATGCGACACTGGATGTAAACGGCAAACCAAAATTTGCGCCCCTGAAAACGGAGCAGGATAAAAAACAACCGAAACAGTTAAAGCTCTTTGCATCAAAAGAAGACATGGTAATCGGGGAGATCAAGAAGCTCGATATATCCAGGATGTCACCCCTCGATGCCCTTAATAAGCTTAACGAACTGAAGAAGAGGTTAGAGTGTGATAAAAATGTGTAGTGCATACTGCCTTTTCATCACATCAGGTTTCGCGAGAACGAAATCAAACAACTCAGCCTCAAAAATCGTAACATTTCAGCTGTCTGAAAATTGTCTTTAAATAAAGCGCTGCTGCTCGCCGTAATGCCCGCCGAATGCTTATATAATCCTGCCCATTCCCCCCCTGATAATGCTGTTAGAGACTAAAAATGCGGTACTTTGCCATCTTCCGGTAGAGGGTCATCCTGGACCAGTGGAGTTTTCGGGCTGCCTTGCTTTTATTCCAGTTGGTAGACATGAGGGTGGAAAGCAAGAGGGCCGGCTCGCTTCGGGGAGTATCTGTAGCTTCCCCGATCCGTCTGCGGAACTGCTCAGGCAGATCCGAAAGAGATATCCGCCGTGACGAGAGGTTGACATAGGTTGCCTCCAAAAGATTCTTCAGTTCCCGAACGTTACCTGGCCAATCGTAGCAGAGCAAATATTCCAGGACGTCTTTTGCGAGGCATTCAACCTCCCGTCCGAATCTCCGGTTTAATTCCCTGATGTAAAAACCGAGCAGGAAAGGAATGTCCTCCTTGCGCTCTCTTAACGGAGGCAGGTGGATTCTGGCTACATTAAGCCGAAAGTAAAGATCTTTTCTAAACTTACCTTCCTCCACCAATTGATCCAGGTCCTGATTGGTAGCAGCGACGATCCTGATGTCCAGCGGGATACTTCCCCTGCCCCCCACACGCTGAACCTCCTTGCTTTCAATAGCTCTCAGGATCTTTGCCTGGTGGTATAGACTCATATCACCAATCTCATCGAAAAAGACGGTTCCGCCCTCGCCATGTTTCAGCTTACCCTCCTTTAAGGAATCCGCCCCCGTGAAGGCGCCTCTTTCATAACCAAACAGCTCACTTTCTAAAAGGCTGTCAGGTATGGCTGTACAGTTAACACAAACAAAAGGCTTTTTACTCCTCGGGCTGTTCCTGTGGATCAGTTCAGCCGCTAACTCCTTGCCGGTGCCCGTCTCTCCGGTAATAAGGACGTTGCTATCGGTCGAGGCAGCCTTCCCGATGTATCTCTTAATCTCGCGCATCTGCACATTCTCACCTATCATCCTTTGGCTATCGATGGGGCAGGGAGGTGTTGTTCCGTATTCTCCGGCCGACTCCCGACGGAAGAAGTCTGAGAGGCAACGGTTGACGCCCACCGTTAGCTCCTCGGACGAAAAGGGTTGTTTAAAATAATCGTTGATTCCTATCCTTAATGCGTTGATGGCGAGATCCTCTGTGCTTTTCGCTGCAATCAGGATAATGGGGACAATTCTGTCCAATCGGCGTATCTGCTGCGCGACCTCCAGTCCATCCCGGGTATCATCCCGCGAAGACCCTACAATAACGAGATCCGGTCTGTTATTTTGAAAGAATCGGACGGCATCTATTTTGTCTGACGTTTCAACGACCTCAAATCCATTGACAAGCAACATCTTTCCTAAATTTTGACGGAAGGCATTATTCCTTTCCACGATCAGGATTTTCGGCTTCTTCATAGATCACGTTCCCGTAATGTGTTTCAAACAATTTTATGTAAAAAGAGACACGACGTATTAATTCCACCTTTACAAACCGCTACGGAGAAGTTTAAATACATCAAGAAGCGCTGCTCTCCAGGGACCGAATACGGTAGTCATCGGTTTTATCGACTCAAGGGCAATGTTCCCGAACTTTTTCGTCGTCTCTGCCCATGATAGGACAAGGCAGTATTCCTACTTATAAGAGATATCCTATGATTAATGTCAGGGCAATAAGAAGAGAATATTTCCCCATCATTGAAGGGAATCTGTTCTGAGTTTCTATGCCAGATTGTTTCTCTTTTGCCGTTTGTACCTCTTTATTGAAAATAAAAAAGCCTTACTGCAAAGATATTTATGTAACACATCTTCGGCAGTAAGGCTGTCTTTTGTATCGTGTGCAGTAAGGCCGTCTTTTGTAACTACGTCCCTGTATGTTCAAAAAGACCCTTTACTTTGCGTCCCCAGATCACTCTGGGTTTACCTTTATCGCAATGTATTCTATAAGATATCTAAATATAGGAGCAAGAAAAATACCAAAAACATTGATACAAAAAGGTTTTAATAAATTCTCCGTCATAAGGCTTTTCCATGATTAAGATTGTAACTAAGGATGCACGCAAAAGACCGAAGATAAATTAATAAAGACTTCTGAGCCGTGATAACAAAAGTGCGCCATGATACACTTCTGTGACGTCACACTTGTGTGACATGGCACACTTTTACCACAAAAAAAATAAATGACACTGAAGCAAGAAGGTCGATAAAGTGATTACCGATAAATGATAGATTTTTCTTGTGGACTAAAATATTTTGTGAACATCTTCCGGAAAAGACACGTTGTAGCACGAAAACGTCAAACAACGACAAACTGTATTGGCATTATATTTGCTCAACTGTTAGGTATCCTTGATCGCTGCTGAACCCAGAAGGAAAGATTTGTTTTTGATGTAAAAATTAAGTTTTTTGGAAAGATATCTTTCAACTGCCTTCACCGAAACTCCTGTTTGGCAGCGAGATGGATGAGAATCTCAGTTTCTTTGCAGTGGTGTTCCCAAACAGATGCTTCAACAAGTTCAGCACATGGCTTGGGAACAAGCAGCGGTGGTTTGTGTAAAGGCACTTTTTCAAAAGGCTAAAGTGTTACAAATTCTGCAATTCTTTATTTTTCTCTGTTTTACAAATTCTAATCTATCCAAAGACACGTAGTATGGTTAACAGCTTTTGGGAAAATATCTTTACGAAGACGAAAGATAGCAAAAATAACGTCCTCGATTTGCTCAAGGGTATCCCGATTTTAGATAACCTTTCCCGACAAGAACTGAAAGAATTTGAACGCATCGCGCATCACCGGTATTTTGAACCAAACGAGCATATTTTTTGGGAAGGCGAACCGGGTGTTGGCATGTATATCATCAAGAAGGGAATGGTGAAAATCTACAAGACATCGGCAGGCGGGAAGAATGAGGACATTGCGATCCTGAAGGACGGCGACTTCTTTGGCGAACTTGCGTTACTGGACGAATCACCGCGCAGCGCCTCTGCAATTGCCATGGAGGCATCTCATATTCTGGGGTTTTTCAGACCGGAATTTTTTGGTGTTCTTGAACGGAAGCCGCGGCTCGGCCTCAAAGTAGCAATAAAACTCGCCCAGATTATTGGCAAGCGGCTTCGCTCTACCAGCGATGAATTGCAGTCATTCATTACTCGATTACATAAAACAGGGAATTTATCCGGGAAAGTTCCCGGTGAGATTTTACAACCGGCCACCCAGGAACTGAAAGAAAATCAAAAATAATTTTTATCCGGAGTGCATTATGGAACCCCCTCGCCGCACAATTACCATCCAGATAGACCGGAGTTTTCTCCTCCAGTTCATCAAGTGGTTTCTTGTTTTTCTGGCACTTGGGTCCGCTGTAGCATTTCTCATTTTCATGAAGCATTTATTGATCGCATGTATCATCGCACTTTTTCTGGCATTTCTGCTGGAGCCGGCCGTTGCGGCGATCGAAAATCGCGGTATCAAACGCACCCCCTCCGTTGGCATTGTCTTCGCTTTGGTTGCAGCAATTACTGCGTTTGGAATTATCTTTCTCTTACCGGGCATATCGGCCGAATTTCAGTCCATATCCGCGTATCTGCAACTGAAGCCTCCGTCCGTTCTTACCACCGAACTCGAGGCGGCGATCGATAACAAATTTCCGCTCATGAAACGGCATGGATTGTCCCACGAACTGGCAGTATATCTCCAGCATGCCCTGGATGACCTGATTAAGGAAAGCATTGATGTCCTTTTTGAATTTGTCCATGTTGTTTCTATAATCTTTATTGTCCCTGTATTTACTTTTTTTCTCCTTAAAGACGGACGCCAAATCAAGAAAACCCTTATCACATTTGTGCCAAACCGCTGTTTCGAGATGACGCTGAATCTGGTTCACAAGATCAGCCAGCAATTGGGATCTTACATTCGCGGACAACTCCTTGATGCGCTCATTGTCGGCATTCTCTCCTGCATTACCCTGCACCTGTTACATGTTCGTTATGCCTTTCACATCGGCATTCTCGCGGGCTGCGCCAATATCATTCCGCACTTCGGACCGATCTTTGGGGCTGTCCCTGCCATATTTGTCGTCCTGATGGATACAGGTTCTTTTGTGCAGGTTATCGTTATAACCTTTTGCTTTATGGGCATACAGCTTTTCGACTATCTCGTCATCTCACATATGGTGGTCTTCAAGAACATCCATCTGCATCCCCTCCTTGTGGTCGTCGTTGTTCTCACTGGAGGTTATATGATGGGCGTCATAGGGATGTTCCTATCCCTGCTGCTTTTCAGTATTTTGAAAGTAACCGTGGCAGAAGTGGTATGGAGTTTTCGGCATTATCATATCTTCGGACATCCCCCGGCATTTCAGCAGGGGGACACTAAAGACTGACGACATCCCCATAACAAATAATTGTCTCTTGAGAGACCCTTTAAATATTTCTAGAATTTGACAAAAAATACTGTTAAACTAAAAAATAATTTCCGATCAGATAATCATTTTGCCGTTTTATCAGGAAGATCGAGAAAAACCGTTGACTGAAGAAAAAACTCAAAAACGAAAAGGGATCGTACATATTCATCATGAATACTGTAAGCGTTGCGGTATCTGTGTCAACTTCTGCCCTGTGAAGAATCTGGAGATCCGGGAGCAGAAGTTGACGGAATTAGAGCGATGTATCGCATGCAGGATGTGCCAGCGATACTGTCCTGACATGGCTATTGAAATTGAGGAGATAGATGCCGAAACAGTTATTACAGGGAAATCAGGCCATCGCAATGGCGGCTGAGGTCGCCGGATTAAAATTCTTTGCAGGGTATCCCATCACACCCGCTTCTGAGATTATTCATGAAATGGTCAACAAGAAGCACATTAAGGTGCTTCAAATGGAGGACGAGATCGCCTCCATCAATGCCATTATTGGCGCGTCATTGGCCGGTCTCAAGGCAATGACAGCCACATCCGGACCCGGCTTTTCCCTGATGCAGGAAAGCATCGGACTTGCCCATATGATGGAAGTGCCGCTCGTTATCGTCAACGTCCAGAGGGTAGGTCCCAGCACCGGCATGCCCACTTTGCCAGCCCAGGGCGATGTTATCCAGTGCATACATGGCAGCCATGGAGACTACTTCCCTATCGTATTCTATCCTAATTCCGTTCTGGAACTCTACAAATACACCATTACGGCATTGAATGCCGCCGAAGAATCTTTAAGCCCGGTCATTCTCCTGAGTGACGGATATATCAGTCACCTTTATGAAACAATCGTTCCCCACAGGGATTTTGAGATCAAGAAACGTAGCCGCCCGCCCCTGGGCACGGGCAACCGGCATTTTACGGGACTGTCTCACGAGGGGTCTGTACCAAAAACATCGGACACGGACAACTACAGGCGGCTCATCACCCGTTTCCATGGAAAACAACACCTGACTGCCCAACGATACAACCACTATGAATTTCTTGAATGCAGGCGGGAGACCGACACACTCCTTATATCATACGGGGCGCTTTCCCGGATCGCCTACTCTTTTAAAGATGATTTTGCGCTATACCGGCCCATACGACTGTTCCCCCTCGTTGAGGATATCAAGGTTATCGCATCCGCATACAAACGAATCATCATCATGGAAATGAATACGGGGCAATATGCCCATGAAATCGAGCGAATATTGCATCGTGAGGTGGACTTCATACCGGTACTGGGCGGCCGTATTGACCTGAAGGAAATAAAGCAGAAAATCTATGAACAAAGATAGCCATTTTAAACGTTATTTGAAACTTGATTTACTGCCAACACCATGGTGCCCTGGCTGCGGGAATGGAATCGTGCTAAAAACTATATGTCAGGCATTTGACGAACTTAATCTGCCCAAGAACGGCACCGTGGTAGTTTCAGGGATTGGCTGTGCCGGCAGGAGCGCAGGTTTCTTCAACCTGGATTCTGTTCATACAGCACATGGAAGGGCTATCCCTGTCGCCGAAGGCATTAAGCATGCCAACGATGCCCTTAATGTTGTGGTGGTAAGCGGAGACGGCGACCTGCTCGGTATCGGTGGCAACCACCTGCTGCATGCTATACGGCGAAACACAAACATTACCGTTATCTGTTACGCAAATGAGATTTACGGTATGACAGGCGGACAGGTCTCCCCCACTACCCCCCACAGTACAAAGACCCTGACCACACCCAATGGTAATCCGGATTACCCCGCCGATGTACAGTTTCTCTTTAAACACTATAATGGTTATTTTGCTCGCACCACGGCTTATCACCTGAATCACATGAAGAAATGCATCGTGGAGGCATTGCAATTCAAGGGTTTCTCTTTTGTGGAGGCAAGGACTATGTGCATCGTCAATTACGGTCGCCGCCTCGGTTACAAAAACTCCAACGAAATGCTTATGCATTACAAGGAATTTTACAGGATCAACGACTCTGCAGAAGAGCTGGCTCAAAATGAGATCGGGATTTTAAAAAGTACTCCGGTATCCTGAGTATAAGGAATTTTGCGATAGGCGCGGACAAACACAGTTTGTCCGCGCCAGCCTAAAATCCGCTTAAATAAAATGAAATCTCCTCTTCCATAACAAATTATACGTGTATTTCTTCAAAACCTTTGAGACGAAAATTAATCTCTCCCAGTCCCTGCTCATGGGATTCCCTGATGTAGCCCACGTCCATAGGTTGCATACTAAAGAGGGTGGCACCGTAGGCATCCGCAGCGACCGGGTCTGTACTCACAATGATGCGCCTTGCACGTTCTGCAGAATTATCAACGTCATCCAGCCGTCCACCGGTAGGCCCATGATCTTTTAGTATCCGGAAGGCATCGAGTACGGTCAGATCTATTTTTAGGAATTTATTGAGGTCGGCAATCTTGGGGTGTATATCGGTATGGAGACTGCCCCGGTCACCGCCAATCATACCAAAGACGTTTTTGAGTCCCATAGAAAGCCTTGATGTACCGTGTTGTTTTGCAATGGGCACATTGATAAGCACATCCACTTCATCAGCATAGACCATTTCTTCGTAAAAAGGCCAAGATTTTAAAATCTTACTCTCAGGAATGGTAAAGTCTGTGAAACGATTTTTATTAACATAAACGACTTCAGCGCCTGATTCACGGGCAATTGTAGCAATCCCACTCGTAGTATACGATGTCTCCGGGTTAGCCGAACAGGTGTGGTCCATGACCTTTACCCGACCCGCCCCCGCCTCCCGGCACAATTCTACCAGGGCTGCTACTACATGAGGATTGGTATTGGCGGCAAATTCCGGTCTTTGATTCCAGGCAATATTGGGTTTAATAATAACCCTGTCACCTTTGGAAACAAGTTTATCCATACCGCCCAGGGCGTTCATAGCTCGTCGTACCATTTCTTTTATGGTAACAGGTTCATCGGCAGGGTCGGCGGTGTTTCCATGTACCACAACCAGTCCGGATTTTAAACGGTGTTCCTTAGGTTTTTTAATGGCCGGACTTCTCTTGATGGTACCCAGATAGGACAAACCATAAATACCAGCGCCTACAGCAATACCGGTCTTGAGAAAGGCCCTGCGTGAAATTTTATTGTCAGTAAACATAACTCTGTTGTTTTGAATTTTGTAATTTTTTTAATTATCTCAAACATTATCACAAAAAACCAGATTTTTCACTATCGTGCAAAATAAGGCGATAACGTTCTATGCCTCATCCAATTCAATTCCCATCTGCCTGAATGTCTCTTTAATTTTATCTTCATAGTCCTGTTCTGAAATATTCCCATTGCAGGCAATAAGTTCAATCTGCAAGGTTTCAAATTTATTCTGGAGCAGGTTTATTACTCCCATAATATTGGATATTTTGCCTTTTGGCACTTGGAATCTAAGTTGCACTTTATTTTTGGTCTTTGCCTTGAAATCAGGTTCCTTTTTCATGGTTTCATACCCATGACCAGGCATTTCAGAGATTTCTTGCTGTGTTGTTACTTGTACTGATATTTCTTCCTTTTTCTGTTGTTCACGACACAATGCCTCATTGATCATTACTTCATTTCCAGAAAATGCAAGCGTTGGCAGTTCCTTGAAATATCGACAAATGGGTTTACCATTCTCCAGCCCGAGTTTCCTAGTTATGAATCGAAAGGCTAATGCCAGCCTCTCGTACTCTGCGAAAAGTTAAAGCCCTTATCAGAAGTGCAATCGTGCAATGAAATCCATGTACTCTGATTTTTGAATCTGTCCAGTGATGCAGCGGCCACCAACTCCCTGTATTTCTATCCTTCATTTCTTTAAATGGCATTCAAAAGGTCAGGGGTTCGAATCCCCTCAGCTCCACCAGTAAATTCAAGGGTTTCAGACATTCGATACATTTCTGTTTTCCCCTACTGTGACCAAATTGTGACCGACCTCTAAAATTTGAACGCCATCACGCAAACTTTCCGGGCAATGATGAGCGTACCTTTGCGTCATTCTAATATCTTTGTGACCCAATAGTTCGGTTTTTATATTTTATAAATATCAATTCCCCTTTGTGCTAACCGTGTTGCAAAGGTATGCCTCAAATCGTGGAAATGGAAATCCTGGATATCAGCCTTCTGTAAGACCTTCTCAAACGGGCCCTTCTGAGATTATCGCTGTCAATCTTAGTACCAACGCTGCTGGTAAACACAAGGTCATGCTTGATATTCCTTAG
>WYAU01000076.1 GCA_011525665.1 Candidatus Brocadia sp. | reverse complement strand
TCAGGTTTGTAACCTGAACCAAACGTTTTATACTTTCGATTCCGCCTTCTATTATCAGAACAAATGACAAATAAATTCCGGATTCCAATTGTGTCGTAGATGTGCCGGTATATGACCCGCTAACCGTGCCGTGCCGGAACCACGTCATGGTAGACGTGCCGTTGGTGTTGACCGTACCATGGTTGTTCCAATGTTTATTGCCGTGCCTGTTGATACAATAGGAGATAACAAGCACTGCGCCGGTGTTAAGCTATTTGCAGTTGACACGTCTCCCAACTGACCATAAGAATTAGACCCCCACGCCCACACCGTATTATCCGATTTCAAAGCTATCGTGTGATAATCCCCTCCTGCAATGGCAATTGCATCGGTTAGACCGCTTACCTGCACTGGCGTTAAACGGTTTATAGTTGTCCCATCTCCCAACTGACCATAAGAATTAGACCCCCACGCCCACACCGTATTATCCGATTTCAAGGCTATTGTGTGATAATCCCCTCCTGCAATGGCAATTGCATCGGTTAGACCGCTTACCTGCACTGGCGTTAAACGGTTTATAGTTGTCCCATCTCCCAGTTGACCAGAATTATTCCACCCCCACGTCCACACCGTGCCATCTGATTTCAAGGCGATTGTGTGAACATATCCCCCTGCAATGGCAATTACATCGGTTAGACCGCTTACCTGCACTGGTGTTGAACGGTTGGTAGTTGAGCCGTCTCCCAGTTGGCCATATCCATTATATCCCCATGCCCACACCGTGCCGTCTGATTTCAGGGCGACTGTGTGAACATACTCCCCTGCAATGGCAATTACATCGGTTAGACCGCTTACCTGCACTGGTGTTGAACGGTTGGTAGTTGAGCCGTCTCCCAGTTGACCATATCCATTATATCCCCATGCCCACACCGTGCCGTCTGATTTCAGGGCGATTGTGTGAACATACCCTCCTGCAATGGCAATTATGTTAGTTAGATAAGTCACCGGCGTCGGTATTGAACGGTTTGTAATTGTCCCGTCTCCCAACTGACCATAAGAATTAGACCCCCACGCCCACACCGTATTATCCGATTTCAAGGCTATTGTGTGATAATCTCCTCCTGCAATGGCAATTACATCAGTTAGACCGCTCACCTGCACTGGCGTTGAACGGTTTATAGTTGTCCCATCTCCCAGTTGACCATTCCAATTTGCCCCACATGCCCACACGGTGCCATCTGGCTTCAGAGTTAGCGTATGATATGCACCTGCTGATATCTGTGATCGCGGCAAAAATATGGTTTCACTTCCGTAGGATATACCTCTGCTGTTTTGAGCAGCTATCCTGTAATAGTATGTCGTCCATGGCGTTAAAGATCCTAAAGTAGCACTTATGTACGCAGAGCTGGTTCCGCATGGAATAGTTGCTGTGGTATCGAAATACACTCCACTGCTCGTGCCATAATCAAACCACGCAGTAGTTGCGGCCCTGTTGCCGTCCACCCACCCATTCAGTAATACGGAACTCAAGCTAACGCACGTTGTTGAACCTGTTATCACGGCAGGGGTAGTAACGGAATTCATGTCGTATCTCAAACTCCGTACAGGCGTTGAACTGTTCTTCGTTGACCAGTTTCCCAGTTGATTATTTCCATTATACCCCCAAGCCCACACCGCGCCGTCTGATTTCAAGGCAATTGTGTGATAATACCCTCCTGCAATGGCAATTACATCGGTCAGACCGATTACCTGTACTGGCAATGAGCGTTCTGTGGTTGACCCGTCTCCCAGTTGTCCATAAATATTCCTCCCCCACGTCCACACTGTGCCGTCTGATTTCAAGGCTATTGTATGATAAAGCCTTGCGGTAACGGCAATTACATCTGTTAGGCCGCTTACCTGCACTGGTGTTGAACTGTTGGTCGTTGTCCCATCTCCCAGTTGACCCCCTTCATTATGCCCCCATGCCCACACCGTGCCGTCTGATTTCAAGGCAATTGTGTGAATATACCCCCCTGCAATGGCAATTATATCTGTTAGACCGCTTACCTGTACCGGCGTTAAGTGGTCTGTAGTTGACCCGTCTCCCAGTTGACCATATCCATTATACCCCCAAGCCCACACCGTGCCGTCTGATTTCAGGGCTATTGAGTGAACATACCCTCCTGCAATGGCAATTATATCGGCTAGACCTTTTACCTGCACAGGCGTTGAACGGTTTGTCGTTGCGCCACCTCCCAGTTGACCATAATAATTAAACCCCCACGTCCACACTGTGCCGTCTGATTTCAAGGCGATTGTGTGATAATCTCCTCCTGCAATGGCAATTACATCAGTCAGACCGATTACCTGCACTGGCGTTGAACGGTTTATAGTTGTCCCATCTCCCAGTTGACCAGAATTATTCCACCCCCAAGTCCACACCGTGCCATCTGATTTCAGGGCTATTGTATGATACACCCCTCCTGCAATGGCAATTGCATCGGTTAGACCGCTCACCTGCACTGGCGTTGAACTGTCTGTAGTTGACCCGTCTCCCAGTTGACTATTCCAATTTGCCCCATATGCCCACACGGTGCCATCTGGCTTCAGTGTTAGCGTATGATATGCACCTGCCGATATCTGAGTCCGAGGCATAAAGGTGGTTTCGCTTCCATAGTATATGCCTCCAATGTTTTGAGAGGCTATCCTGCAATAGTATGTCGTCCATGGCGTTAAATCACCTAAAGTCGCACCTACGTACGTTGAGCCGGTTCCGCATGAAATAGTTTTTGTGGCGTCGAAATACATTCCCGTGCTAGTGCCATAATCAAACCACGCAGTAGTTGCCACTCCGTTGCCATTCACCCACCCGTTCAGTAATGCGGAACTCAAACTAACACACGTTGCTGAACCTGTCGTCACGGTAGGGGTAGCAACGGATTTCATACCGGAAAGCGATCTTTGTGCCGGTGTTGAACGGTTTGTTATAGACCCGTCTCCCAGTTGACCATAATAATTAAATCCCCACGTCCACACAGCGCCGTCTGATTTCATGGCTATTGTGTGATAATATCCTCCGGCAATGGCAATTACATCAGTCAGGCCGTTCACCTGCACTGGCGTTGAACTGTTTATAGTTGTCCCGTCTCCCAGTTGACCATACCAATTATATCCCCACGCCCACATCGTGCCGTCTGATTTCACGGCTATTGTGTGATACACCCCTCCTGCAATGGCAATCACATCGGCTAGACCGCTTACCTGCACCGGTGTTGAACGGTTTGTCGTTGACCCGTCTCCCAGTTGACCCCCTTCATTATCCCCCCACGCCCACACCGTGCCGTCTGATTTTAAAGCTATTGTGTGCGCATTCCCTCCCGCAATAGCAATTACATCGCTTAGACCGCCTACCTTCACCGGTATTGAACGGTTTGTCGTTGACCCGTCTCCCAGTCGACCCCATTCATTATCCCCCCACGCCCACACCGTGCCGTCTGATTTCAAAGCTATTGTGTGCGCATATCCTCCAGCAATGGCAATTACATCGGTTAGGCCGCTTACCTGCACCGGCGTTGAACGGTCAGTCGTTGACCCGTCTCCCAGTTGACCGCCTTCATTATTCCCCCACGCCCATACCGTGCCGTCTGATTTCAGGGCGATTGTGTGATAAGCCCCTCCAGCAATGGCAATTACATCGGTTAGGCCGCTTACCTGCACCGGCGTTGAGCGGTTTGTCGTTGACTCGTCTCCCAGTTGACCGTTCCAGTTTGCCCCCCATGTCCACACGGCGCCATCTGGCTTCAGTGTTAGCGTATGATATGCTCCTGCCGATATCTGTGACCGAGGTATAAAGGTGGTTTCGCTTCCGTAGGATATGCCTCCAATGTTTTGAGAGGCTATCCTGCAATAGTATGTCGTCCATGGCGTTAAATCACCTAAAGTCGCATTTACGTACGTTGAGCCGGTTCCACATGGAATAGTTGTTGTGGCATCGAAATACATTCCTGTACTCGTGCCATAATCAAACCACGCAGTAGTTGCCAACCCGTTGCCATTCACCCACCCATTCAGTAATACGGAACTCAAGCTAACACACGTTGCTGAACCTGTTGTTGCGGTAGGGGTGCTGCCGCCGTCGTCTGGCAAGGAACCTGTAGTCGAACCAATTGCATACCCATCATAGCTGCCGGCCGTGTATTGGGTAAAAAACATAAGACCACATACAACGCTCGCCACCATCGATACTCTCAATACCGTTAGTATCTTAAGTCTCATTTTCTCATCTCCTTACTATTATCTAATACCATTTTATACTGATTTGCACTCTCTTTTACCCACGCGATTACACGATGACCCGCAATTTTATTGCACAATCATTTCTTTTACAACATACCCTAATGTTTTAACGTCAGGAATATGTGCAGCATAAAAAACGGTATTATAATTATGAGATTTCCACTCTATTCTTATGCGGTCGTTTAACTGATCAAATATTATATTGGCATAATCCGCAGAGGGATTAAATAAAAACCCAATTTGTGACAATTCTATGCCCTCTCTTAATAGTTGATCAACTATTGTTTCCAGACTTTTCATGTGAGTGGCAATGATTACACAGCGAAGCTTATTCAATTGGTAAGGATACAAATCGTAGCGCCTTATATTTTGCAGTATTTTCTGGAGGCAACTTGTCTTTCGACCTCCCAGGAAATATTTGGTAAGAGGATTCTTATGATAAATTTCATCTACGGGACTGATATGCGCAAGATATCCAAAGCTTTGGGGAAAGGACAAAATGATTGCAGTGCATGGTCCAACCCCTTTTGTTTCTAATAATTCTCCCGATTTTGTCATTGCATACTCGTTAATATCCACTTTTTTGCTATTTTGGGGAGACAACGATTCCCTGTCCTGAACAGCATATCCGGCATTTACTTTCGGCAGGTAATCCATAATTTTTGAAAGAAAATATTTTTCATACTCCTTATAAATATTTGAAATAACCTCGTCCTCATCCATTTCAACAATAATTATCCATGAATGGCCAAACACTTCAAATTGTTCAAAAGCGCTTAACACATGTATGCCCCTGTAGTCCTCAATAATCTTGCTCCCCGCTTTCTGTTGCAGCGCAAGTTTCACTGCCTCAGTATCCACTTTACGTTTCAAAATGGTGCTATCTTCGATAAACCTGGAATCCGTCAGCATTAACTTGTTTTCATTTACAAGATACACCTCTCCGGTTCTTCCAAGGTGTTCATGGTCGGATAATATTGCATTAATTTTGTTTATAGGAAATTGTAAAACAAACCAGCCGGCAAGGTCTTTCTTTTCATATACAGGCACAACAAAAAAAGCGGCAGGTTTGTCTGACGGGGCATAAAATTCATAGTTGACAAATTCCCTTTCAGGCGCTTCCCGAAGATGTATGGACAGGGAAGTATCCGAATACCTTCCGGTAAAAAGATTTGTATGATAATCATCTGCCTGTTTTATGCTGTGAAAAACAAAACCTCTGCTATCGACAAAAAGAATATCGTAGAAATCTTTATACGTAGTAACAAAATTTACATCCGCTTCATACTCCTTCTTCTGAATATTCATAGCATCGATTCCTGATGCCTCAACCTGATAACATTTCTTTATCTGATGAAAACAATCAAGCATGCTTTCGTCTGCAGCAATACCAGCCGCTCTCTTTTCTACGTCCGCAAAATATTTAATTATCTGCTTTTTCTTAAATGCGCTTATTTCCAAAAGAACCTTAAAATTCTGCTCTATCAGGTTACCCTTGGGTATCTTTTTGCATCCTGTATTTACCAATAAAAAAATGATTACTACTATGACTATTCCCGGATAATTTCTGCATTTCCAAAAATTATTCATGCAATTCCTCTTTGATAATTACCAAAATCCGGACAAGCCGGAACCAAATAAGCGCGAAAGCAGTCTACAGTCCACAGTCTGCAATTTGCCGACTGTAAATTGCCGATTGCCGGCTTTAGATATTTGACTCCGTGTAAAAAATATCAGAAATAACTTAGCATTTATGGGATTAAGGCGTGTATAAAATGCGTTGGGTTTTTGTCTTTTTAAAGCCCGGCCTGATTTAATTTAAGAAAGCAATTGAATCATTTTTCCGGCATCTCCGGGGTAGTGGGATTATGGAACCGTGTGACCATTTTTAACCTTCTCATCTCATTCGCCGCGTTTTCCTTATCTTCCACTTTTGTATATAGTTGAATGAGATTGCGGTAAACAACAGGGTTAAATGGATTTCCCCGGTTTGCTCGTGAAAGAAAATTTATTGCCGTTTGATATGCTCCTGTTCTTTGGTACAGCTCGCCCAGTGAAATATATGTGGCTGTGTATTCGGGATAATATTCGAGAGCGGTTTTTAATACTTCTTCTGCCTTTGAATACTGAGTATCCTGGATATATGCCATTGCCAGTTTGTTCTGGATCTGCGGTGAAATATTTTTTGCCCTTATGAAGGCCTTTTCATATTCTATAATCGCTGCGCTGTACAACCCTTCGCGTCGTAAAAGGTCTCCCAGTATAGCGAATTTTTTCGCTTCTTTTACCTCTATTTCCGCGACACTTTCAAGATCGTCCACAATAGTGGACGATTCCTTTAATATTGTCGGAAGTATTTTGATGCCATGAACCCTTCTCAGGTTTTTCTGTTTCAAATATTGCAGATAATTCTCTTCGAACGTATTAAATGGTACCCCGGTGGCGGAGGATAGCGCTTCTTTTGCATCCATTCCATTCTTTATTTCATCAAGGATTGCAGTGATCAAAGGATAGCCGCCAAGATGATATAAATATTCTATTGACGTAAATACCTGCGCAAATGCAAGGGCGGTGTCTTCTCTTTTTTCTAATTTTGCCAGGGAGGGATGCATTTGCTCAAAGGTGATAAAGTAGTTCTTTTCCACTGCCTCTGCCAGAAGACTTTCCAGTGAAACAGGCAATGTCGGTGAATTATCATCTATCCATCTATTTTCCTCATATTTGGCAAGCCCCTCATGAAGCCAAACCGGCACACGATTGTATGTCTTTTTCATTATCACATAATGCACATACTCATGAGCAAGCGTATCAAGCCATTCATATCCCCGTGGCTGCAACCTCGGGCTTGTAATGATTAGCCGGTTGAACAAACAAATTGCGACAGCACCGGAGGTTTCAATTTCTTTCTGTGTTAAAGTGGAAATAGTGCAAAAACTCTCAGCGTCCGGATAGACCTCCACGAGTATTTTCTCACGCGGGAAATAGCCCAGATCGCCTCCAATTACCTTATAAGCGCTCTCAAGTGTGTCGAGGGCGTATTCTGCCAGTATGGCGTCTTTTTCTTCCACAAAACGGAAGAGAAAATGTTCTGACTCAATTTCCTTAAAATTGCTTGCTGTCTGGTATATTGTTTGAACGAAATGGAAAAATTCCTCTGCCTGCTGCATGACCCCTGGGGTTTTTTGCGCTTTTTTCAGGAAATCAAGCGATTCCTCATACCTTCCCTCATAAAATCGCACCTTTCCCACGAAAAAACATACATGAGGGTCTTCCGGCGCCAACAATCGCACCTTTTCAGCAACCTTTTTTGCCTCTTCAACCTGCCATGCATTCAGGCATTCTTCACCATAGGCAATTTCTCCCGGAATATCGAAAAATTCATTCGTCCGTGACTTCGCCTCTTTTTCCCGTGATAGAAGTACCACGAACAACAGCAATAATAGTATGACCGCTTTTCTTTTCATCATATATCTCAATCAATCAATCAATCTCTGATAATAATCCTTATTTAAATCCCTGTATTTCTCCGGTAATCCGTCTTTCAGTGCGTCAAGAATTTCTTGTCTGAACTTTTTAGGCGCTTTATATGCATCCTCGGAAGGTATTTCCACCTTCTCTGAAGTAGAAGTAACCTGACCTTCCATCATACTGCCGCGAAACGGCATAGGCATCCCTTCACCAATCATTCCCTGCTTTATGTGTTCTTTTGCCCTCTGCACCCCTTCTTTTGCTTCAGACAGACGATACAACGACTCCCTTTCCTCAATGACCGCGCCTGAAATATCCTGCCCTTCCAGCCGTTGCTTTGCACCGGACATGGAGTTTGAAGCCATCTCCAGTTGCCTGTTTGCCTCTTCGTCCATGAACGGAGCCTGGCTTGCAAGCTGCTCTAACATTTCCATAAGTTCCTCTGTTTCATTTTTATACTCTTCCTGTTTCCCCGCATACTTTTTCAATGTCTCCTGATCCTCCAGGGTCATGCCGGCGATTTGGTGTTCATCGAGGAATTTAATTATAGATTCAAGATCCTGGACTATTTTTTGACTTTGTTTTGCCGCATCGTCGATCTGTTTTGTTGTTTTAAGCTCTTCTTCCGACAACAGTTCTTTCCCCGCATCTTTTCTCATTTCAATAGAGTCTTGCATACGGTTATTCCAGTGATTTGTATCCCTTGCAATTTCCCGTGCTAAGGTTAATGATTCCGCTATCTCTCTGCCTTTCAGCATTTCTTCCAGATGTTGAAGCGTTTCCTCCGTCTGAGGTAATTCCTTATCAATAGAAAGGAAATCTCTTTGCAGAGGGTCCCTGTTAATTTCACGGTTCAACTCCGCATTTTTCCTTGTCAGCCCGGAGAACTTCGCCGATTCCTGTTTAGACATGCCGGATTTATTATCGTTTTCAAACAAATCGCTAAACCAGCTCGCGGGGATTTCTCTTTGTCCGGAAAACTGTTGCAACTGCTGTTTTGTTTGAAGATATTCCTGCAGCAATTCATTCTTTGCCAAATATTTTTTTGTCCCGGCAATATCCTGTTTTAACCCTTCAATCCTTTTTTCCTGTTTTTCAAAAAAGGATTTTAGCGTTTCATTGGTTGATTCTGAGACACGTTTTTGAACCTCTTGCCTTAAATCTTCCGTTTTCTCTGCCAGCGTTCTTTGCTTATTTTCCAGTTCCGACAAATTATCCAGCATCGTATCCATCTTTTCCATGGTATCGGAGTAAAATGAATCCGTCAGTCCCTGTGAGGCGGAATTCATCTGATCCATCATCTTCTGCAAGGAAGAAAGCATCCTTTTGGCCGCCTCTATAGCGGTTTCACTATCGCCATTTTTGAGCGCATTCTTCATCTCGTTTAAATCGCCCATAATGTCATCCTGTTCAATCCCCTTCATTGCATCTGCGTTTAAGAATTCATCCATATGCTCACTCTGCGCCATTTGCATAAGCTTCATCATCATTTGCCGGATAGCATTTTCAATGTTGTTTAATTCAGCAAGCGCCTTTTCGTTCAGTTCCATGTCCCCGGTTTCACGCATCTGATTCAGTAATTTTTCAAGAGTGTTCTGCGATTGGATCAGATTATTCCCCGTATCTATTACATCATCCAATTTTTGTTTTTGTATCATTTCATTAAGGAATAGTATCATATCTTCCACTTCCGTCACTTCCCTATCCTGTATTACCTGCAGTTCCAATAACATTGCCAAGGGCACATCATTGCCCACTATGGCGAGCATCGCTTTTTGTATGGCCGTTTGTTTTTGTTCCGTCACATCGCGAAACTTTTTTCTCAAATTTTCCAGTGCGTAGTAAACACTGTAATTTGCCCTGACATCTTCCTGCATACCAACCAGAATATCCGTAAAAAGGCGGTTGATAACGCTCACCCGTTCATTGATAATATCCTGCCTCATAAGCAGGTACTCTTTTGAGGCACATTTTTCATCATCAATCCTGTTCACAAGGTCGTCCGACAACAACCACAGCGCTTCTTTCACGAGCAATTCCTGTAGTTTAATCAATTCCTGGTGTTTTTTTCTGGAACTATAAATCTCCAGATAATAAGTTTTAGATTTGCCGGTTTTTGGCCCTGATATCGTATCGTTGTCTTTTGCTTCAATATAGTACGCCACCTTGTCGTCGGGCTGCAGGCGCAATTCGCTCAAAGACCATTTGTACGTTCCGTTGTAAAATAATTGCCTTTTATCAAAACGGGACAAATGCCTTGTGTTTTTTTCATTTCCAACTTCATATGCAAGAGAAATCTCCGCCAACCCATAATCATCTTTTGCATTGTATTGAAGGTTTACAACATCTTTTTCATTTACCACCAAATCCTTTGCCGGAGCAATAACAGACGTTTCAGGCGGCAGGTCTGGAATAACTTCAACTGTATATAATGCAGGATCTCTGGTAATACGCCCATTCAAATCCTTTATCTCAAAACAATAAGAGCCATTCTCCAGCACCTGCAATACGCCGCTCATGGCCTTGTTGTTTTCAACTGCAAGTGGAATTATTGCAGACTCGTTATAAATGATTTTTGCTGATGTTACGGGGCGACCGCTTACGGCGCTGATTTGCGCCTCACTCCCTTTCAAGGCTTTAATATTGCCGCTTGTGTTGTATATCGTCTTTGTCTCCAGCCCGGAATAAAGAGGATATCGGTAGCATACGGTAATATCGCCAATAACAGGGACGCCTGAAACTGCAAATGGCTCTCCGCCTATACTGCTGCTGTCGCTAAGATAGCCAAATAAAAGCGGTATGTTTTTGTCCAGAGAAGAACGATGAAATGCATACACCGTTCCGAAAAGAAGCACGGAGAAAATAAGGAGTGTATTGCCGAGGATGAGAGGTTTTTTATTAACTACTGATTGAAGGTCTAATTGTTTCAGTTTCCTTGCGGCTTCATCAACAAGCATAGAGACCATCTGCCCGGAATATTTTATCTTCTGTGTGTTTCGTTGTTTCTTTGTCAGTTGCAAAGAGCTGATAAGCACATTATTCAAAGAAGGATATTTTTGTTCTATCAGCAGCGCTATCTTTTCTTTATTTATGGACAGCAACGGTATCAGTAGTATTTTAAAAAACACGACCAATAGTAAACCAAGGCAAAGCATATAAAATGCTCCAAGGCCTCCGGGGAAACGCAAAAGTGCAGCAGCAGTAAATGCTCCTATCATCAGCAAAAATATTCCCAGTGAAAAGACCAGGGCAATGCCGCCGAAGAATCTGTTTACCATGATATGTTTGCATACCAGGCGCAAAGACATATTTATTGTACTCGCACTGCTTTGAGACTTTGCGTCCCTGAAGTTAAGCAGCTTGACAATGTCTATCAGATTATTTACTATTTTATTCGTATTTAATAATAATTTTTTCATGGTACTATGTATAAAAAAGCGATTTGTTTTAAGTCTGTGAACAATAGTAAGGGTATGCTTGAAGGGCTAAATTGTCAAACAAAAACTTACGGTTGAAAAACGGGGATATGCTTAACTAAAAATTATTGAAATTCCTAAGCTGGCATAGCCAGAACCAAACAATCTAGAAATAAAAAATACGAGATTCGAAAGGGAACCACAGATTGCACAGATTAAGAAATTCATCACAAACTTACCAATGGCCAATTGAAAATGTCTAAACATTAAAATAATTATCAATACTGGACTATGAAAATTCTCGGAATTGACCCAGGAACGCTGATTGCCGGATATGGCGTAATAGAAAAATCCGGTGCGGAAATAAAAGCGGTCGCGTATGGTTCTATAAAAACCGGCAAGAACCAGAATTTCCCGGAACGCCTCAAAACAATATACACAGGGGTAACAGAGTTAATAACAATATATAAGCCTGATCACATGGCGGTAGAAGAGGTTTTTTTTGGCAAAAATTTTAAAGCAGCCATTAAAATAGGGGAAGGCAGGGGCATTATCTTTCTGTGCGCTGCGATGGCAAATATTCCTATTGCTGAATATGCTGCCAGAGTGGTGAAGAAAGCGGTTGCCGGAAACGGAAATGCCCATAAAGGCAAGGTGCAGGAAATGGTAAAAGCCATACTTGGTTTGCCGGAAATTCCGCAGCCGGAGGACGCATCTGACGCCCTTGCCATCGCAATTTGCCACGGTCACCGGCTCTAAACAGGAATACAGGGATTTTTACCGATGATTAAATAATGATGAAGTTGTTTCTCTCATAGCAGTTTTAAAGCGAGGTTATGAAAATATGAAAAAAACAAGGTGTGTCCTGTGTAATGCGACAAAGGCAAAAAGAAGTTGTAAGGAGCGCCATGATGCATTGATTTGTCTGAAATGTTGCGCTTCTATTCGTACTCAAATGTGCGAAGGCTGCAATTATTATGAATATGCGGAAAGATATCACGCCGCCCGATGTCATACCGCAGAGAAATACAGCAGTGACAAAGGAATTGAACGGGAGGTTGACAATGCCTTACTATTGCAGGAGAAGGGCGATATTGATGCGGCAAAAGCAAAGATGGATGAATTATTGCGCATGCACCCGGAAAATCATGTTGTGCAATATGGCATGGGCGTTGTCTATGCATTTAAGGGTATGTATGATGAGGCAATACTACACTTTGATAAGGCAATTGAAATTTTTCCATATTTTGTCCAGGCGCATTATAACAAGGCGGTAGCGATGCTGAAAATATCTGACATGGTAAACTATTTGAGAACATTGAAAAGAATAGTGATTATCGGTGAAGAGGATAGTGAGTTTGTGAAGGCGGCAAGGCATATGCTTCTTGAAAGCGAGGAACATATAATGAAACATCATGGAGTCGGTTTAAATAAATACCTCGAAGGAGAAAGGAAATTTCATGAGGCATTTTCCCATATGGATAATGCTCAATGGGAAGACGCCCTGTGCGGTTTTAAAAAATGTACGGAAATGGTCGCCGGGCATGCACAGTCGTGGGGGAATATAGGTTTGTGCTATGCGCATTTAGGAAAGAAAGAACTTGCGTTATCCGCCATTGATAAGGCCTTGGAAATCGACCCCTTATATGAAATAGCGTACATGAACCGAAAGGCAATTGAGAGGCTTGAGGGGGGTGAGATATTAAAACATGAAAGGCTAAAGACACTGAATTATTACAAAGACGTTGCAGTACAAAACAAGCCTCTTCCTGAAACACTCATGGGGGAAGAAAGAGTTAAAAGAACGAGTTGATACATTGTTTTCGGGAATGCGGAGAACAAGGCGTGGGGTGG